>NZ_LMKU01000029.1:200444-236815 GCF_001421635.1 Sphingomonas sp. Leaf25 | reverse complement strand
CCCGCACTGTTCAGGTCATGCCGGGGGCATGACCGACCCGAAACTCTTGTCAGGGAGGGGAGTACGTGGGGCACCCTACACCACTACCGTCACCCCGGAACAAGTCCGGGGTGACGGTAGCGGTCGCTACAGGGCGGCCGCTACACCAACCCTCACCCCCGCAACCCACTCGCCGCATGCGCGCGCGCTTCGGTTTCGGCGTGGGTCGCACCGACGATCCAGCTTCCGCCGACGCACAGCACCGGATCGAACGCCAGCCATTCGGGCGCGCTCGCTTCGGTAATCCCGCCGGTCGGGCAGAATTTCGCCTGATAGAAGGGCGCAGCCAGCGCCTTCAGTGCCTTCAGCCCGCCCGACGCCTCGGCCGGAAAGAATTTGAAGTGAGTAAGCCCTAGGTCCAGCCCCCGCATGATGTCGCCGGCATTGGCGATGCCCGGCAGGAACGGCACGCCGCTGTCGAGGATCGGCCGCGCGATCGTCTCGGTCAGGCCGGGCGACACGATGAATTCGCTGCCCGCATCCATCGCCTGCGCGAACTGCTGCGCGCTCACCACGGTGCCCGCCCCGACGATCGCGCCCTCGACCTTCTTCATCTCGGCGATCGCTTCCAGCGCGGCGGGCGTGCGCAGCGTGACTTCAAGCACGCGCAGGCCGCCCTTCACCAGCGCCTCGGCCATCGGCCGCGCCTGTGCGGCGTCGTGGACGACCAGTACCGGGATGACCGGGCTGGTCTGCATGATGGTTTGAATGGAGAGGGGGGCAATCGAAACGGTCATCGTGCGTGCTCCTGCGCGAAGGCTGCGGCGGCCCCGAACAGGCCGGGCTGGGGATGGGTGATAAGCTTGACCGGTATCCCGGCCATCAGCGTCTGGAACCGCCCCTTGGCGGTAAAGCGCGTGCCAAAGCCCGATTCGAGCAGATGGTCCTTGAGGCGCAGGCCGAGCCCGCCGGCGATCACCACCGCCTTGGCCCCCTGCGCCAGCGCCAGATCGCCCGCGACCGCGCCCAGCGTCAGGCAGAAGCGGTCGAGCGCGGCGACGGCGATGCTGTCGGTCCCCTCCAGCGCGGCGGTCCAGATCGTCTTGTCGTCGCTATGCGGCACCGACACGCCCTCGATCTCGGCCAGCGTCTCATACCATGCCACGATCGACGGCCCGGCGCAGGCGCGTTCGGCCGATCCCCGGCCATGCGCGCGGCGCAACCGCTTGAGCAACGCATCCTCAATCCCGTCGAGTGGCGCGAAATCCTGATGCCCGCCCTCGGTTTCCAGCACATGGTAACGATCGTCGGTGCGCAGCAACTGCGCGACGCCGAGGCCCGTGCCCGGGCCGCAGATCGTCACCACGCCGCGCGTCGGCAATGGCCCTTCCGGGCCGCACAGATGGATGAAATCATCGTCCGACACCTGGGCCACGGCATGGCCGACCGCGCCGAAATCGTTGATGATCGACCACACGTCGACGCCCAGCCGCTCGTTCATCAGCGGCGGGCGGATGATCCACGGATTGTTGGTCAGCTTGATGAGCGTGTCGTTGACCGGCGAGGCGACGGCAAGGCTGGCGGCACGCGGCAGCGGCCGACCGAGATCACGTTCGAATGCACGCCACGCCAGTTGCAGGCTGCCATGCTCGGCCACCTTCTGCGTGACCGGTTCGCCCAGATGCACCACGCGCCCGCCCGCGACCTCGGCGATGGCGAAGCGCGCGTGCGTTCCGCCGATGTCCACCGCTACGACTTCCATAGCCTCTCCTCTTGTCGTTCTTTGGGGACGGCGGGCTGTTTTACAGCCCCGCCGCCGCCAGCATCGCCGATCCGCCAGCTTCCGCTTCGCTCGCACCCTGGCGCATCATCGCGAAAATCTCGCGACCGGTGCCATCGGCGGCCGGCGGCACGGGCACATGCTCGCGCGCGGCCCATTCGTCGGCGGGGACCAGTGCTTCGAGCGTGTTGGCATTGGCATCCAGCCGGATGACATCGCCATCGCGCAGCTTGCCGATCGGCCCGCCGCCCAGCGCCTCGGGCGACAGGTGGATCGCGGCGGGCACCTTGCCCGATGCCCCCGACATGCGGCCATCGGTGACGAGCGCCACCCGATACCCGCGGTTCTGGAGCACGCCCAGCGCCGGGGTGAGCTTGTGCAACTCGGGCATGCCGTTGGCCTTGGGCCCCTGATGGCGCACCACCACCACGACGTCGCGGTCGAGTTCGCCCGCCTTGAACGCCGCCTGCACCGATGCCTGGTCGCTGAACACGCGCGCCGGTGCCTCGATCACCCAGCGGTCGCGGTCGACCGCCGATACCTTGATGCAGGCCCGGCCGATATTGCCCGACAGGATGCGGAAACCGCCTTCCTCGCTGAACGGATCGTCGATCGTGCGGACGATGGTGTCGTCGCCGCTCGTCGGCGCATGGTCGCGCCAGACGAGCTGGTCGTCCTCGATCACCGACTGACGGCCATAGGCGGCCATGCCGTCCTTCGCGATGGTCAGCGTATCGCCGTGCATCAGTCCGCCGCGCAGCAGCTCGCGGATCACGAACGATGGCCCGCCGGCATCCTCGAAGCCGTTCACATCGGCCGATCCGTTGGGATAGACTCGCGTGAGCAGCGGCACGACCTCGCTCAACCGGTTGAAATCCTCCCAGTCGATCACGATCCCCGCCGATCGCGCGATCGCGGGCAGGTGAATCAGGTGGTTGGTCGACCCGCCGGTCGCCAGCAACACGATGGCGGCGTTGACGATCGCCTTTTCATCGACGACCCGCCCGATCGGGCGATAATCGTCGCCGTCCCAGCCGATCTCGGCGAGGCGATGCACGGCGGCGCGCGTCAGTTCCTGCCGCCGCTTGGTCCCCGGATTGGCGAACGAGGCGTCGGGGACATGCAGCCCCAGCGCTTCCATCATCATCTGGTTGCTGTTCGCGGTGCCGTAAAAGGTACAGGTGCCCTTGCCGTGATACGCCGCGATCTCGGCGTCGAGCAGCTCCTCGCGCCCCACTTTCCCCTCGGCATAGGCTTCGCGTACCGCCGCCTTCTGCTTGTTGGCGATGCCGGTGCGCATTGGCCCGCCGGGGATCAGCACCATCGGCAGGTGGCCGAAGCGCAGCGCGCCCATTAGCAGGCCGGGCACGATCTTGTCGCAGATGCCGAGCAGCGCCGCGCCCTCGAACGTACCATGGCTGAGCGCGATCGCGGTCGACAGCGCGATGGTGTCGCGGCTGAACAGCGACAGCTCCATGCCGGCATAGCCCTGCGTCACGCCGTCGCACATCGCCGGCACGCCGCCCGCGACCTGCGCCGTCACGCCCGCCTCGCGCGCCCACACCTTCATCTGTTCGGGATAGCGGTAATAGGGCGCGTGCGCCGACAGCATGTCGTTGTAGGCGGTGACGATGCCGATGTTCATCCGGTTCGCCGGGCGCATCGCGTCTCGGTCCTCGTCGGTCCCGGCATAGGCGTGCGCGAGGTTCGCGCAGCCGAGCATCGGCCGGTCGACGCCCGATTCGCGCTCGCGGTCGATCAGCGCGAGGTACGCGGCGCGTCTGTCGCGCGACGCTTCGATGATGCGGTCGGTGACGGCGGCGATCGTGGCGTTCAGGGCCATCATGCGCTCCAGTGAATATCGACGGGAAGTTCGACTTCGGCCAGCACCCGGCCGATGGGATAGGCAGACGACGCCCCCTGATCGATCGCGCGTTCGAGGACCGATTTCTTCTCGTCCCCGGTAATCGCGATCATCAGCGCGCGGGCCGAGGCGATCGCCGCATGAGAGAGCGTCACCCGCGCCACCGGTGCCTCGGGCGGCAGCGGATCGGGCATCACGCCCAGCGCGCGGCGCTCCTTCGGACCGGTCAGCGCTTCGGTAAGATCGGGGCCGGGGAAGATCGACGCGGTATGCCCGTCGCCGCCCATGCCGAGCAGGCACAGGTCCAGCGGCCAGTGGAGGTCCTGCAACCGCGCGTCGGCGGCGCGCCCGGCGGCCTTGTAGTCCGCTGCCTTCTCGGCGGTCAGCGGGATCACCCGTGTGCCCTTGGGCAGAAAAATCTTGGCAAGGCCGGTGACGTTCGACAGCGCGTCGCCCATCGGCACGATCCGGTCGTCGGTCGGCACGATCGTCACGCGCTTCCAGTCGATCTTGGCCTTGACCAGCTTGTCATAGATCGGGGCAGGGGTGCGCCCGCCCGCCAGCGCGATCACCGCCGCGCCGCGTGCGTCGATCGCCGATTCGATGATGAACTGGATGTCGCCAGCGAGTGCCGCGGCGAACTCGGCGGGTTCGTCATATTCCCACCATTCGATCTCGGTCATGTATCTCTGTTCCGTAGTATAATGTTCAGCGGGTCAAGCGAGCGACCAACGCTACTCGTTCCACGTTACCCCGTCGCGCTCGGTCAGCGCGACGCTGGCGTTCGGCCCCCAGCTTCCCGAGGGATAGGGCTTGGGCGCGGTGCCATTGGCCTTCCACCCGTCGCGGATCGCGTCGATCCACTGCCACTGCGCCTCCACCTCGTCGCGGCGGACGAACAACGTCGGATCGCCTTCGATCAGGTCGAGCAGCAAGCGCTCATAGGCGATCCGCCGCCGCGTGCCGGCGAACGCGGTGGTCAGCGACAGGTCGAGCGGGACTTCGCGCAACCGCACCCCGTCGCGGTCGAGGCCGGGTTCCTTGGCCATCACCAGCAACCGGACATATTCCTCGGGCTGTAACCGGATCACCAGCGTGTTCGGCTGCAACCGCCCGCCGCGATCGGCGAAGATCGAATGCGGCACCGGCTTGAACTGGATCGAGATTTCGGAATGGCGGTCGGTCATCCGCTTGCCGGTGCGCAGGTAGAAGGGCACCCCCTGCCAGCGCCAGTTGTCGACATGCGCCTTCACCGCGACGAACGTCTCGGTATCCGAATCCTTGCCCAGCTCCTCGTCGTAGCCGCGCACGATCTCGCCCTTGACCGCGCCGGCGTCATATTGGCCGGTGACGGTGTGGGTGCCGACCTCGGCCGGCCCGATCGGGCGGAGCGAGCGCAGGACCTTGACCTTCTCGTCGCGGATCGCGGTGCCGTCGAACTTGGCGGGCGGCTCCATCGCGATGAGGGCCACCAGTTGCAGCACATGGTTCTGTACCATGTCGCGCAGCGCGCCGACCTCGTCGTAATAGCCCGCGCGGCCTTCCAGCCCGACCGTTTCGGAAATGGTGATCTGGACATGGTCGATGCCGCGCGCGTTCCACACCGGCTCGAACATCGCATTGCCGAAGCGAAGTGCCAGGATGTTCTGGACGGTTTCCTTGCCCAGATAATGGTCGATCCGGTAGGTCCTCTCCTCGGGAAAGCCGGCGGCGACCAGATCGTTGATCTCGCGGCTCGACGCCAGATCCTTGCCGAGCGGTTTCTCGAGACTGATCCGCACGTTCGGCCCGGCGAGGCCCGCGCCCTGCAACCCGGTGATCGTCGGCCCGAACAGCCACGGCGCGGTCGACAGGAAGATCGCGAGGCCACCCGAAATGTCGCCCAGCTTTTCGGCCAAGACGCCGAAGCCGTCGACGTTCGACGCATCGAGCGGTTGATAGTGCAACCGCGCGAGAAACGCATCGATCGCGCTCTCGTCCTTGCGGTCGTCGCTCAGGAATTCGTCGAGCGCGTGGCGGGCGAAGGCGCGGAAACCCTCGTCGTCATGCTCGTGGCGCGCGGTGCCGGTGATGGTCAGCCCCTGCGGCAACAGCCCGTCGGCATGCAGCCCATAGAGCGAGGGGAGCAACATCCGCTGCGACAGATCCCCCGTCGCGCCGAACAACAGCAGCTTCGCCACCGGTTGCCTCGTCATGCCTGCTCCTTGGTCCAATCGTCGGTCGTGCGCGCTCCTAGCAGCCAATTTCGCAAACGCGAAGGCGGCATAGGTATGCGACTTGTGAAAACGATTGTCTGGCAGGGTGGGGGGCGGCGAGCGGGCACAGGTCTGTACTGCGTCACGCGATCGTCATTCCGGCCTTTGCGGGGATGACGATCGTGAATGCGGCAGCCCCAGCTCCGAACGTAAGGACGGACCCCGCCCCAAAACTCCGTCATTCCGGCGAAAGCCGGAATCCACGGATACAAGCCAGCGCGAATCTTGCGATGCGTCCCGTGTCCATGGATTCCGGCCTGCGCCGGAATGACGAAGTTTGCGAGGCTACCGCCCGGCAAACCAAGGGCGGCCCGGAACAACGGACCACAGCCCGCCTTACAGCACCAACCCGGCAGTCTGGTCGAACCCGGCCATCAGGTTAAAGTTCTGCACCGCCGCCCCGGCCGCACCCTTGCCCAGATTGTCGAGCGTCGCGATCAGCCGGGCCTGTCCCGTCTCCATATTGCCGAACACCCGGAGCGACAGCCGGTCGGTGCCTGCATCCGCCTCGATCTCCACCACCGCCTCATCGCCCGGCAACACGCGGACGACCGGCGATTCGCGGTACGCATCCTGCAACGCCTGCTCCATCGCGGTCAGGCTCGGCCGCCGCTGGAACGCGAACAGCGGCAACGGCACCTCGACCACCATGCCGCGATAGGTATCGACCACGGCGGGGGTGAACAGCGGCGGATGGGCGAGCCGCGCGTGGCGCTGCATCTCGCCGACGTGCTTGTGCGCGAGACCGAGGCCATAGCCGCGATACGCCGTGTCGGCACCGCCACCCTCGAACTCGGCGATCATCGCCTTGCCGCCGCCAGAATAGCCCGACACCGCGTTGACGCTGACCGGCCAGTCGTGCGGGATCAGCCCGGCGCGCACCAGCGGCCGCACCAGCGCGAGGAAGCCGGTGGGATAACAACCCGGGTTCGACACGCGCATCGCCGTGGCGATCGCGCCGGGCTGCGACGGTTCCAGCTCGGCCATGCCATAGGTCCAGCCATCGGCGGTGCGGTGCGCGGTCGATGCGTCGATCACCCGCGTGGTGTCGTTGTCGATCAGCGCCACCGCCTGCCGCGCGGCATCGTCGGGCAGGCACAGGATCACGAAATCGGCGGCGTTCAGCGCGTCGCGCCGCGCTCCCGGGTCCTTCCGCTGCGTGTCGTCGAGCGTGATGAACTCGACGCCCGCGCGCCCGGCCAGCCGGTCGGCGATCTCGAGGCCGGTGGTGCCGGCGGCACCATCGATGAACAAACGGGTCATGCGGGGCGTCTCCGGGCAAGTACGGGGCCGAACCGGTCGAGCGTGGCGATCGGCTCGACCGTCACGCTGCCATCGGCATGGATCGCGGTATCGCCGTCGACCAGCATCGCGACATGATCGGCAAAGAACAACAGGTCGCCGTGTCGCAGCGGATCGCCGCCGGCCAAGGCCACGCCGAACTCGGCCGCCTGCAAATCGACGAAGCGGGCAGGAGCCTCGCCGGTGAGGCCATGGGCAAGGAACACCAGCCCCGCCGCATCGACCCCGGCACCCGACCGGCCACCGGCCACGGCAGCCACGCCGTGCAGCGCCAGCGCCGCGTCCACCGGATCGCCCGACAGGTCGGACAGCGCGCGCAGGTGCTCGGCCGGCACATAGCCGCCATCGACCTCGGCCCAGTCGCCCGTTACCGTCGCGGCGACGCGCGCACCCATCGGCAATGGCATCGGCAGGGGGGTGGCGGTCGAGCGGTCGGCGTACACCACGCTCTCGCGCACCACCACGATATGGCTGACGGCGTATTCGCCGATCAGCGCGTCGCGCGCGACCAGCCCGACGCTGCCATCGATCGGCGAGCGACCCCAGGCGTGGGTCGAGGTGAATTCGAGGACGTCGAACGGCTCGCCCGGCAGCAGTTGCGAAAGGACAGGGCCGCCCGCGCTCGTCGTCACGTCGGTCATGCGCCCCACGCTGCGCCGTACCGCCACCGCATAATGCGGCGCGAACACGCGGTCGGCGAGACGAATGTCGGCGAGGTCGCGCCGGACCGCCTCGGTCCGCCCGTCGAGCCGGACCGATCGCCCGCGCAGCGCGAAACGGCTACGCGGTGGCGTGTCGCCGATTGAAGTCGCCGACTCCGTCGCCGTCCATGAACTGCCCGAACTCTGCAAGAAAATTGGCCCCTTCGCTCGTCTGCGCGACGAAGATGTTGCGCTTGTCGGCGTCGTCGCGTTGACGGCGCAGATAGCCGAGCGTGCCCAGTCTGTTCAAGGCGCGTGTCACGACGGGCTTCGACACGTTCAAGGCGCGCGCCAGTCCGCGCACGGTATGCGGTCCGGGCTGGAGGTAGACGATCATCATCAACGCCATCTGACGGTTCGTCAGATCAGGTTCGCCCGACCGGACGTAATCGACGAGCCCGTCCATCCATTTCTTGAGCAACGCAGCTTGGAACATCACTGGAACCTAACGTTCAAAACGACCGTACGGCGGGGTCGGAAACAGGAACGTCGCAGTCGCGCGCTTAGTTTCCCGTTCGATACGATTATGTTACGGATGTACGTTCAGGTGCGCTGCGGAGACGGTCGAACTGATGCTGCCGGTCGGCCGGGTTCGCAAAGGCAGGGGGCGTAGACTTCCGCGCCCGAAACCGAGGCTTCGGTTGGACCCGAGCGACCCAGGGCAAACAAAACACTTCCCGGGAATTACCCCGAAAAGTCATCGAGTCGTGTAAATTTCGCACCCCGGGGAAGCCGCCCCGGCGCACCGCCGGCGTGTGATCCATCCGCACAGAACCGTCGCCCCGGCGAAAGCCGAAGCTTCAGGCGACTCCCGTCGCGCGCTGTCCTTGGAAGATCCCGGCCGTGGCCGGCACTATGTGAAAGGACCAGCCCCCGGAACCGGCCACCACGCACCGATGTTTACACTATTCGCAAAACCTGCGTGCCCCGAACGGCAAACGGCCGGACTGTCGCCAGCCCGGCCGCCTGCGTGACGATCGCTCGTCAGCCCCCTTGTCAGCCACCGCTTCTACGCCCCTTCCCCCCTTCCAGGGCGGAGCCGGTTGGCCTCCCCGAACCGTGGCCTGTTGTGCCTGCGTTTCGTGAGGTCTTCGATACGTGTCCGAACTGTTGCTGTCACCAGCCCAGCGACCCTGTGCTTACGCTTTCCTTCACCATGTGTTCATTGTGCAACAGCCGCCCTTGCGGGGGGGGCGGGGCGTACCTACAGCGACAGGCGAACCGTATTTGTCAGGACCAGAACCACCCCCATGCTGCTGTCGCGCTACGAGCGGATGATCGCCCGCCGCTATCTGCTGCCCGGTCGGGGGGAGGCGTTCATCGCGCTCGTCGCCTCGATCAGCCTCGTCGCGGTGATGCTCGGCGTCGCCGCGCTCGTCATCGTCATGAGCGTCATGAACGGCTTCCGCGCCGAACTGTTCGACAAGATCGTCGGGCTGAACGGCCATGCCATCATCCAGGGCTACAACAACCAGTTGCCCGACTGGAAACGCATCGCTGCCGAAGCGCGCCGCACGCCCGGCGTCACCAGCGCGACGCCGCTGATCGAACAGCCGCTGTTCGCGACCTACAACGGCCGGTCGGAATTCATCCTGACCCGCGGCATGCGCGTCGAGGACATCCGTTCGACCCCGACGATCCGCGACAATGTGAAGCTGGGTTCGCTCGGTCCGGTGACGGCGGGCAGCGGCAATGTGGTTATCGGCTCGCGGCTGGCGCAGGCACTGGGCGTGACGGTCGGCAGCGAGATGACGATCATCAGCCCGCAGGGGCCGACAACGCCGTTCGGCACGATGATCCGTCAGGTGCCCTACCGCGTTGCGGCGATCGTCGAGGTCGGCGTGTATGATTACGACAAGGCGTTCGTCATCATGCCGATCGAGGATGCGCAGCAACTGCTCCTCACCGGCGACTCGGTCGGCATGATCGAGATCGAGACGAACGACCCCGACGACATCGACCGGATCATGGCTCCGTTGCGCGAAAAATTCGTCGCGCAGGCGCAGGTGTCCGACTGGCGGCAGCTCAATTCGGAACTGTTCCAGGCGTTGTCGGTCGACCGCATCGTGACTTTTACCGTATTGTCGATCATCATCCTGATCGCGGTGTTCAACATCCTGTCGTCGCTCATCATGCTGGTGCGTGCCAAGACGCGCGACATCGCGATCCTGCGCACGATGGGCGCGACGCGCGGCGCGCTGCTGCGCATCTTCATGACGGTGGGCACCGCCATCGGCGCACTAGGCGTGGGGGCGGGGCTGGTGCTGGGTTTCGTGTTCCTCGCCTTTCGCCAGCAGGTGGTCGCCGGGATCGGCAAGGTGACGGGGATCGAGATCTGGGACCCGACGATGCGGTATCTGACCGAACTGCCGTCGAAGGTCGATCCGGTCGAGATCGTCGGCATCGCGCTTACCGCGCTGCTCTTTTCGTTCCTCGCCACGCTGTATCCGGCGTTCAAGGCGGCCAATACCGATCCCGTCCAGGTGCTGCGCTATGACTGAAGCCGTCCTCGAAACCCGCGACCTCCGTCGCAGCTTCACCCAAGGGGAGGCGACGATCGACGTCCTGCGCGGCGTGAACCTGCGCGTCGCACCCGGCGAGATCGTGGCGCTGCTCGGCCCCTCCGGCTCGGGCAAGTCGACGCTGCTCCAGGCGGTCGGCCTGCTCGAAGGCGGCTTCAAGGGCGAAATCCTCGTGTGCGGCCAGCAGGTCGCCCGCGCCAGCGCCAACGGCCGGACCGAGGTCCGCCGCGACCGGATGGGCTTCATCTATCAGTTCCACCACTTGCTACCCGATTTCAACGCGCTGGAAAACGTCGTCCTGCCGCAGTTGGTGCGCGGCAGCCACCGCAAGGAGGCCGACGCCCGCGCCACCGAACTCCTGACCGCGCTGGGCCTCGGCAATCGCCTGACTCACCGCCCCAGCCAGTTGTCGGGCGGCGAGCAGCAGCGCGTCGCGGTCGCCCGCGCGCTCGCCAATCGCCCGGCGCTGGTGCTGGCGGACGAACCGACCGGCAACCTCGACGAGGCGACCGCCGATGTCGTATTCGCTGAGTTTCTTCGGCTGGTGCGCGGGCAGGGATCGGCGGCGCTGGTCGCGACGCATAACGAACGCCTGGCCGCCCGGATGGACCGGGTGGTGCGACTGCACGACGGGGTGCTGGCATGACCGATCTTCACGCGCTGCCGGTCACGGCCGCCGACGGCACCACGACCACGCTGGAGGCCTGTCGCGGGCAGGTGCTGCTGGTGGTCAACGTTGCCTCGAAATGTGGCTTCACTCCGCAATATGCCGGGCTGGAGGCGCTGCACCGCCGTTATGGCCCGCAGGGCTTTGCGGTGCTCGGCTTTCCCTGCAACCAGTTCGGCGGGCAGGAACCGGGCGACGCGGCGGAAATCGCCAATTTTTGTTCGCTGACCTACGACGTGAGTTTCCCGCTCTTCGCCAAGGTCGACGTCAACGGCGCGGATGCCACCCCGCTGTTTCGCCACCTCAAGGCGGCGGCGCCCGGCGTGCTGGGCAGCGAGGGGATCAAATGGAACTTTACCAAGTTCCTGATCGACCGCACCGGGCAGGTCGTGAAGCGCTATGCTCCTACCACCAAACCGGAAGAACTGACCGCCGACATCGAGCGGCTGCTTGGCTGAACCGCCGCCGCCCGGTTGATCGCGGGCGACGTGTCGCCTATGTGCGCCGCTTCACGGCCGTGCGCGGTCGCACCAACTTCGGAAATGTTCCCCGCCCATGTTCACCTTCCTGCTTGTCGTCCATGCGATCATCGCCGCGTTGCTCGTGACGGTGATCCTCATGCAGAAGTCGGAAGGCGGCGGGCTGACCACGGGCGGCAGCCCCTCGGGGCTGATGTCGGCGCGCGGCGCGGCCGATTTCCTGACGCGGGCGACGGCGGTGCTGGCGGGACTGTTCATCACGATGAGCATCGCGCTGGCGGTGATCGCGGCGAATCGCGGCACGGGCACGATCGATACCTCGCTCGCGCGGCCGACGACTCCGCCGCCGGCCGCGACCGGTCCGGTCAATCCGGCCGCCGATCCGGTTGGCAATCTGACCGGGGCCGACAACGGCGCCGTTCCGCTCGTCCGCTAAAACCCTTATCCATCAACCGGTCCGTCGTATTTCGCGGGCGTGGGGGCAACCCCGCGCTTGGCGGCGATGGCGTTCGACGCTAGGCGATTTCTCCCATGGCGCGGTATATCTTCATCACCGGCGGCGTGGTTTCGTCGCTCGGCAAGGGGCTCATGGCGGCCTCTCTCGCAGCACTCTTGCAGGCGCGGGGCTACAAGGTCCGCATCCGCAAGTTCGACCCCTATCTCAACGTCGATCCGGGCACGATGTCGCCCTATCAGCACGGTGAGGTCTATGTGACCGACGACGGGGCCGAAACCGACCTCGACCTCGGCCATTACGAACGCTTCACCGGCGTCGCGGCGCACCAGAGCGACAATGTCACCTCCGGGCGCATCTACCAGACGATCATCCAGCGCGAACGGCGCGGCGATTATCTGGGCGCGACGGTGCAGGTGGTCCCCCACGTCACCGACGCGATCAAGGCGTTCGCGCAGGCCGATACCGTCGATGACGACGGGCAGGACCTCGACTTCGTGCTGTGCGAGATCGGCGGGACGGTAGGTGACATCGAATCGCTGCCGTTCATCGAGGCGATCCGCCAGTTGAAGAACGAACTGGGTCGCGGCCGCTCGATCAGCATCCACGTCACGCTGGTGCCGTACATCGCGGCGGCGGGCGAGCTGAAGACCAAGCCGACGCAGCATTCGGTGCGCGAACTGGCGGCGCTGGGCGTGCAGCCCGACGTGCTGGTGTGCCGTTGCGAAAAGCCGCTGCCGGCCAGCGAACGCGCCAAGATCGCGCTGTTCTGCAACGTGCCCGCCGCCGCCGTCATCCCCGCGCTCGACGCATCGAGCATCTATGCGGTGCCCGAACAATATCATGCCGAGGGCCTCGACGCCGAAGTGCTGCGCGCGTTCGGCATCGAACCGGGCGACGCGCCCGACCTGTCGCGCTGGTCCGACATCATGGACCGGTTGCAGAACCCCGAGGGGCAGGTGACGATCGGCGTGGTCGGCAAATATGTCGGCCTGCAGGATGCCTATAAGTCGCTGAACGAGGCGCTGGTCCATGGCGGCATCGCCAACCGGGTGAAAGTCAACATCCGCTGGATCGACGCCGAACTGTTCGAGGGCGACCACGATACCGTCGCCGCCGAACTGGAGCCGTGCCACGCGATCCTCGTCCCCGGTGCGTTCGGCGAGCGCGGTGCCGAGGGCAAGATCGCCAGCGTCCGCTTCGCCCGCGAACGGCGCGTACCCTATTTCGGTATCTGCTTCGGCATGCAGATGGCGTGCATCGAAGGGGTACGCGATCTGGGCGGCGTTCCGCATGCGTCGTCGACCGAATTCGGCCCGACCGAGGAGCCGGTGGTCGGCATGATTACCGAATGGATGACCCCCGAGGGTATCCAGAAGCGCGAATCGGACGGCGACCTCGGCGGCACCATGCGGCTCGGCGCCTATGAAGCCTCGCTCGCCGGCAATTCGGTCGTCGCCTCGATCTACGGCGGCACGACGATCAGCGAACGGCATCGTCACCGCTACGAGGTGAATACGGGATACCGTGAGATGCTCGAACAGGGTGGGCTGGTATTCTCCGGCATGTCGCCCGATGGCATGCTGCCCGAAATCGTCGAGCGCCCCGACCATCCGTGGTTCGTCGGCGTGCAGTTCCACCCGGAGCTGAAGTCAAAGCCGTTCGACCCGCACCCGCTGTTCGCCAGCTTCATCGCGGCGGCGGTCAAGCAGTCACGGCTGGTCTGACCCGACTGCGGGTGTAGAAAAAAGAAGGTTGGTTCACGCGAAGGCGCGGAGGAGGCGCGGCTCCCTATAGGTTGCACGCCGCAGGCGAAATCGACCTTGGCGCTGCCGGATACGAGAGAGACGCTGCCGCGTCCGATACACCTCCGCGTCTCCGCGTCTCCGCGTCTCCGCGTCTCCGCGTCTCCGCGCCTCCGCGTGAACCAACCTTCTGCTGTTACATCCCCACAAAGCAGAACGGGCGCCCGGACCATCGTCCGGGCGCCCGCCCACGGCGCGCAAAGGGGGGAAACGCGCCGTAGCGCTTACGCGGCCTGCGCGGTGTCGTTGGCGATCACCGGCGCGGCAGGCGTTTCGTTGCCGATCGCCACACGGCGCGGCTTCATCGCATCGGGAACTTCGCGACGCAGGTCGATCGTCAGCAGCCCGTCGGCCAGATCGGCCGCCTCCACCACGATGAAATCGGCCAGTTCGAAGCGCCGCTCGAAGCTGCGGTTGGCGATGCCCAGATGCAGCACGGCGCTCTTCTGCGCGTCGGTCTGCTCCGCCTTGCGACCCGACACGACCAGCAGATTCTGCTGCGCGGTGATCTCGACCTCGTCGCGCTTGAAGCCCGCGATCGCCAGCGTGATGCGATAGCGATCCTCGGCGACGCGCTCGAGATTGAACGGCGGATAATTCTCGCCCGCATTGGTGCGGGTGTTGCTTTCCAGCATGTCGAACAGCCGGTCGAAGCCGACGGTCGAACGGCGGTAGGGGGTGAAGTCGAAGCTACGCATGTCAAATCCTCCAATCGAAGCGATGTGAACGTCCTCGGCATCCGTCATCACGCGATACCGGTTCGTGAGCGACCCGTATGGCATCGCTCGATAACCGATATGGTTCGGCCACGATCAGCTTCAAGGCACTCGCGTGAACAATTCAACCTTCATGGGGCGCAACTGCTTCTTTCTACCAAATCCCTATGGGTAAAATAGGGTATCGGCATAAGCAGAACCGATCAGGGGGTCTCCATGCGCCGTTTCCGTTCTTTCGCTTTGCTGAGCGCAGCGACCATGTTCACGCCCGCCGCCTTCGCGCAGGAAGGCCCGCCGGGGCAGTTGGCGATGCTCGTGCCGCCCGCCGCACCCGTGACGGCGGCCGCGCCGGCGGACGACCCGGTCGAACCGGTGGTCGACCAGCGCAATTCGGGCGACATCGTCGTCACCGCGCGTCGCCGGGAGGAGAATGTGCAGGACGTGCCGGTCGCGCTGTCGGTCATCGGCGGCGCGCAACTGGAAGCGCAGGGGACCTACAACCTCAACCGGCTGACGCAGTTGCAGCCGACGCTCCAGTTCTTTTCCACCAATCCGCGCAACACCTTCATCAATATCCGCGGCATCGGCGCGCCGTTCGGCCTGACCAACGACGGGTTCGAACAGGGCGTCGGCATCTATATCGATCAGGTCTATTACAACCGTATCGCCGCCGCGACGCTCGACTTCGTCGATGTCGAACGGATCGAGGTGCTGCGCGGGCCGCAGGGCACGCTCTACGGCAAGAACACCACGGCGGGGGCGATCAACGTGACCACCCGCGCGCCGAGCTTCGCGTTCGAGGGACGCGCCGAAGTGTCGGTCGGCGATTATAATTTCAAGCAGGCCAAGGTTTCGGTGTCCGGTCCATTGGCCGGCAATCTCGCCGCGCGGATCAGCGTGTCGAGCACCGACCGGCGCGGCACGATCTATAACGTCGCCACCGGCCAGTGGATCAATTCGCAGGACAATCTCGGCGTGCGCGGCGCGCTGTTGTGGAAGCCGACCGACAGCCTGAACGTCACGCTGGCCGGCGACTTCAACGTGCAGGACCCGATCTGCTGCGGGCAGATCTACGCTCGCGTCGGCACGACGCAGCGCGCCGCCAACCGGCAATATGCCGCGTTGACCGCGCTGTTCCCCGGCTACCGCGTGCCCAGCACCGATCCGTTCGACCGTGTGACCGATCTCGACGCGCAACTGCGCGCGCGCAACGAGATGGGCGGCGCATCGCTTCGCGCCGAATGGGATGTCGGTTCGGGCACCGTCACCTCGGTCACGGCGTGGCGCTATTGGGACTGGCAGCCGGCCAACGACCGCGATTTCACCGGGTTGCCGGTCTATCTGCGGGTCAACAACCCGACCAAGCAGGACCAGTACACCCAGGAATTGCGCTATGCCCATGACGGCACCGGCTATGACTTCGTCGTCGGCGCGTTCGGCTTCTATCAGAAGATCCACACCACCGGCGTGCAGGAAACCGGCACGGCGGCCAGCGCGTGGCTGCTCAACCCCACCAGCGCGCTGTCGCGCAACCCGGCGGTGCTGAACCGGGTCATCGCCGAGAACGACATCCGCCTCGACAATCTCAGCGTCGCGGCGTTCGGCAAGTTCAACTGGAAGGCGACCGACGCGCTGACGATCTCGCCGGGTATCCGCGTCAATTACGATCGCAAGAACGGCCTCTACAACTCGGTCGTCACCGGCACCGCGTCGGACGGCACGCGGCAGGTGGTCAGCAGCACCCCGGGCAGCCCCTATTACAACGATCCGTGGACCGCAGCGCAGCGCGGGGTGCAGGCGTCGCAGTTCTTCGAGCCGAAGTTCAGCGCGTGGAATCTCTCCTACGATCTGAACCTCGCCTATGAGGTCACGCCCGACGTGCTGACCTATGCGACCTATGCGCGCTCGTTCAAGACCGGGGGCATCAACCTGAACGGCGTGCCCAGCCGTGCCGACGGCACCCCTGCGCTCGACGTGGCGCAGATCGATCCCGAAAAGGTCGACCATCTCGAGCTGGGGCTGAAGACCCAGTTCTGGGATCGGCGGATCACCTTCAACGTCGCCGGCTTCTGGACGATCATCAAGGATTTCCAGGCGAGCGTCATCAGCAACGTCAGCGGCAGCAATGTGCTGCGCGGCTATCTCGCCAATGCCGACCGGGTGCGCTCGCGCGGCGTCGAGGCGGATTTCTCGATCCGGCCGTCCGATCGCCTGAGCGCCTATGCGAGCGGTGCGTTCACCGATGCGAAGTTCGTCCGCTTCGTCGATGCGCCATGCCCGCCCGAACTGGCGGGGGGTGGCACCGGCCTGCCGGTCGGGGCAGCAGCGACGCCGGGGGCGAACAGCCCGGCCAACTGCAACGTCTCGGGCCAGTGGCTGCCGGGCATCTCGAAATGGGCGTTTTCGTGGGGGACCGAATATGCGCTTCCCGCCAAGCTGCTCGATCGCGATGGCAAATTCTATGTCGGCTATGACGCCAATTATCGCTCGAAATTCTCGTCCAACGCCTCACGGTCCGCGTACACCGACATCGACGGTTACTCGATCCACAATTTCCGGGCGGGGTATCGCACCGGGGAGTTCGATATTTTCGGCTGGGTGCGCAATGCGTTCGACCAGAATTACTTCGAATCGCTCGCCGTCACGCCGGGCAACACCGGGCTAATCTCGGCGCAACTGGGCGATCCCCGGACATGGGGCGGTACGGTCAAACTGTCTTTCTGACGGGGAAAACGGGCCGGTGTCCTGCACCGGCCCGTTCGCGGTTCAGGCTTCCTTGCGGTCCGACAGCGCGCTGACGATCGCCACGATCCCGCCGAACAGGAAGCTTGCGCCAAGGATATAGCCGGGCAGGGTCAGCGCCGACCATGGCACCGTCGTATAAAGTGCGATCGCCAGCAAGACGTTCAGCGCGCCGAGGACCAGCATCGGCCAGCGCAGTCGCCGGAAGCGGAAGGCGACGATCAATTCCATGACGCCGCGCACGCCGAGCCACAGGATGACCATCAGCGTCAGCGACAATGCTCCGCCGACCGGCATGAGGATCATATACCCGCCGGCGAGCACCGAGAGCGCCCCGAACAGGATCGAATAGGCGCGGTGCCCCTGGCGGTTGCGAAACCCCGCCACCAGCGAGGCGATGCCGCCCGCCAGAAAGAAGAAGCCCACGACCAGCGTCGCCGCCAGCGTGGCAGGGAAGGGCGCGGCAAAGGCGAGGATGCCGACCAGCACCGATACGATGCCATAGGCAAGGGTCCAGCCCCATCCGGTCGGGGCGATACGGGTATCGCGGGCGAAATCGGTCATGCTTATCCTCCTGTTCCGGCCCGAACGGGCGCGGCGGACGGCGGTTCCGTCGCACCCGCACTGGTCGAATCAGGATGCCGGGAGTAGGTATGCGGCATGTCGCATTCCGGGTTCGTGCCGCTCCGCATCTTTTCGTCCTACACCATGCTGGAAGGCGCGATCGATCCGAAGGCGATCGCCAAGACCGCGCGCAAGCTGAATTTTCCCGCCGCCGGGCTGACCGACCGCAACGGCCTGTATGCCGCGATGGCCTTTTCGGACGGGTGCAAGGATGCGGGCGTGCAGCCGGTGGTCGGCACGCTGCTGGCGGTCGCGCGACCCGATCACCCGGGCGATGTCCAGATCGACTGGCTGGCGCTCTATGCGCAGGATAGTCGCGGCTATAACAATCTGTGCGCGCTGGTGTCGATGGCGCACCTCGACCGGCCGGTTGAAATCCCGGCGCATGTCCCGCTCGACGCACTGGTCGGACGCAGCGACGGGCTGATCGCGCTGACCGGGGCGGGCGACGGCGCGCTCACCCGGCTGTTGGGGGAAGGGCAGGCCAAGGCGGCGCACGCCTATGCCGACCGGTTGCAGGCGCTGTTCGGCGACCGGCTCTATGTCGAGCTGGCCCGTCGTGGCGAGGTGGTGGAGGAACGTGCCGAGGCGGCGCTGATCGACCTCGCCTATGCCCGCGACCTGCCGCTGGTCGCGACCAATCCGTGCTGCTTCGCCGAACCCGACTTCCACGACGCGCATGACGCGATGCTCTGCATCGCCTCGTCGAGCTATGTCGTCAGCGAGGACCGGCAGCGCTCGTCGCCCGAAGCATGGCTGAAGCCCGCGGCCGTGATGCAGAAGCTGTTCGCCGACCTGCCCGAAGCGCTCGCCAACACATTGGTCGTGGCGCAGCGCTGCGCGGTTGCCGCCCCCAAGCGCAAGCCGATCCTCCCCAGCCTTGCCGGCGACCGCGAGGGCGAGGCGCAGAAGCTGCGCGTCGATTCGCGCGCCGGGCTGGTCGACCGGCTGCGCAAGATCGTGGCACTCGACGCCGGGCTGGTGCAGGCCGAGGTCGCGGTCGAGGAACCGGCACCATGGGAGGACGCGCCGACTCCGGCCGAGGTCAACGGCACCGTGCCCGAGATTTCCGAAGCCGAGTTGGCCGGGCGCTTCCCCGAGTATTTTGCCCGGCTCGACTTCGAACTCGACGTCATCTGCCAGATGGGGTTTCCCGGCTATTTCCTGATCGTCGCCGACTTCATCAAATGGGCCAAGGATCATGACATTCCGGTCGGGCCGGGCCGTGGTTCGGGTGCGGGTTCGGCGGTCGCCTGGGCGCTGACCATCACCGATCTCGATCCGATCAAGCTGGGCCTGTTGTTCGAGCGCTTCCTGAACCCCGAGCGCGTGTCGATGCCCGACTTCGACATCGATTTCTGCGAAACGCGGCGCGGCGAGGTCATCCGCTACGTCCAGCAGAAATATGGCCGCGATCAGGTGGCGCAGATCATCACCTTCGGAAAATTGAAGGCGCGCGCGGTGTTGAAGGACACCGGCCGCGTGCTCCAGATGAGCTATGGCCAGGTCGATCGCCTCGCCAAGCTGGTGCCCAATCATCCGACCGATCCGTGGACGCTGACCCGCGCGCTGAACGGCGTGTCGGAACTGCACCAGCAATATACCCGCGAGGACGACGTCCGCCGGCTGCTCGATCTGGCGATGAAGCTGGAGGGGTTGCCGCGCCACTCCTCGACCCACGCCGCCGGCGTGGTGATCGGCGACCGGCCGCTGAGCGAACTGGTGCCGCTCTACCGCGATCCGCGCTCCGACATGCCCGTTACCCAGTTCGACATGAAATATGTCGAGGGTGCCGGGCTGGTGAAGTTCGACTTCCTCGGCCTGAAAACGCTGTCGGTGCTGAAATTCGCGGTCGAGCTGCTGGCGAGGCGCGGGGTCGTGGTCGATCTCGACAGCCTCGGCTGGGACGATGAGGCGACCTACGACCTGCTCAAGCGCGGCGACACCGTCGGCGTGTTCCAGTTGGAATCGGAGGGCATGCGCCGCACGCTGACCGCCGTGCGCCCCACCAATTTCGGCGACATCATCGCGCTCGTCTCGCTCTATCGCCCCGGACCGATGGACAACATCCCGATGTTCGGCGCGCGCAAGGCCGGGCGCGAGCCGATCGTCTATCCGCACGACGCGCTCGAACCGATATTGAACGAGACCTACGGCATCTTCGTCTATCAGGAACAGGTGATGCAGGCGGCGCAGATCCTCGCCGGCTACAGCCTTGGCGGCGCGGACATGCTGCGCCGCGCGATGGGCAAGAAGGTGCAGGCGGAGATGGATGCCCAGCGCTCGATCTTCGTCGAGGGCTGCGCCAAGGTGAACGGCATCAAGGAGGCGAAGGCCAACGAGCTGTTCGACCTGATCGACAAGTTCGCCGGATACGGCTTCAACAAGAGCCACGCCGCCGCCTATGCGCTGCTCGCCTATCAGACCGCGTGGCTGAAGGCGCATCATCCGCACGAATTCTTCGCCGCGTCGATGGCGTTCGACTATGCGCAGACCGACAAGCTGGCGATCTTCGTCGACGATATGAAGCGGTTGCGCATCGACTGCCTGCCGCCGTGTGTGAATGCGAGCGATGCGACCTTCGGCGTCGAGCCGGTCGGGGACGGGCTGGCGGTGCGCTATGCCCTGTCGGCGCTGAAAGGCGTGGGCGAGCGCGCGATGGAGTTGATGGTGGTCGAACGTGCCGCCAACGGACCGTACCAGTCGCTCGACGATTTCGCCGCGCGGGTCGATCCCAAGCTGCTCAACAAGCGCCAGATCGAGACGTTGGCGGCGGCCGGGGCATTCGACTGCATGCACGCCGACCGGGCTGGCGTCCATGCGCTGGCCGATACGCTGATGGCGACGGCCCAGCGGACCGAGGCCAATCGGACGAGCGGGCAGGGCGGCCTGTTCGGCGAAGCGACCGGTGCCGCCGAAGCGGCGATCCGCCTGCCCGACGTCCACTGGTCGCTGACCGAGGCGATCGCGGCGGAAAAGGATGCGTTCGGCTTTTACTTCTCGGCGCATCCGCTCGACCGCTATGCCCATCTGGCGAGTGCGCATGGCGCGCGGCAGATCGCCGATCTGGCGTCGACCGCCGTTCCCGAAGGCGGCCGGGTCGGCGCGACCGTCGCCGCGCTGGTCGAGGATGCGCGCTGGCGGACCTCGGCGCGGGGCAAGCGGTACATGATGGCGACGCTGTCCGATGCGTCGGGGCAGGTGCCTGTCACCTGTTTCGAAGATGATCCTTCTGCCGCGCTGGAAGCGGCGGGCAAGATCGGCGGTTGTGGACTGTTCACCCTCGAACTCGATCGCCGCGCGGGCGACGAAAGCGCGCGGGCGACGGTCAAGGCGATCAAGCCGTTCGACATGATCGCGAAGGACGTGCGGCTGCGCCTCGACCTGACGATCGACGATGCCGTGGCGTTTCCGGCCCTTGCAGCGCTGGTCGATGGCGAACGCGGCGGGCGGGGTGAAATCTGGGTACAGGCGCCGGCGGACGGTGGAATCGAAGCCTGGGTATGCCTCGGCCGGACCTATCGCATCGATGGCGAGCTTGCCGAACGCGCGCGCAGGTTGCAGGGTGTGACCCATGCGGCGTTCGACACGGTGAAGGCACCGCTCGCCGCCGTGGGTTGAGCGCGCCGTCCCCCGCGCTCATCGGCTAAGGAGAGCGTGATGCTGGGCGGGATGCAGGACTTCGAGCTTCGGGTGCCGCGACTGCTCGACCATGCCGAACGCGAGCATGGCGGCCGCGAGATCGTCACCCGCTGGGCCGATGGCAGCGAGAGCCGGACCGACTGGGCCGGGATCGCCCGCGACGCGCGGCGGCTGGCGCAGGCGCTGGCGGGGATGGGAATCCGCCCCGGCGACCGGGTGGCGACGCTGGCGATGAACCATGCCCATCATCTGGTCGCATGGTACGGCGTGATCGGGATGGGCGGGCTGATCCATACCATCAATCCGCGGCTGTTCGACGACCAACTGGCCTATATCGCGACCCATGCCGGCGACCGGGTGCTGCTCCATGACCGTGCCTTTGCCCCCATTGTCGAGCGGATGCGGTCGCGCTGGCCGACCATCGAGCGCTATGTCGTGATGGACGGCGACGGCCCCGACAGCCTGCGCGCGCTGATCGAGGCGCAGGACGGCGATTATGCGTGGGTCGAGGGGAGCGAGCGCGAGCCGTGCATGGTCTGCTACACCAGCGGCACGACCGGCGATCCCAAGGGCGTGGTCTATTCGCATCGCTCCAACGTGCTGCATGCCATCGCCGAGCTGCAACCGGCCGAGTTCGATCTGTCGAGCCGCTCGGTCTGCCTGCCGGTGGTGCCGATGTTCCATGCGGTCGGCTGGGGTCTGCCGTTCGCCGCCCCTGCCGTGGGGGCGAAGCTGGTATTGTCGGCGGTGAACGATGCGGGGGTGCTGTGCGAGTTGATGAACCGCGAGCGCGTGACCCATTCGGCAGGCGTGCCGACGGTGTGGTTCGCGATGTTCGAGCATATCGACCGCACCGGCACCCGGCCCGAACATCTGAAGATCGTCACCATTGGTGGATCGGCCGCGCCACGTGCGATGATCGAGCGGATCATGGGCATGGGCGTGCGGGTCAACCATGCGTGGGGCATGACCGAGACGTCGCCGATCGGCACGATGGGTGCGCCCAGTCTCGACTGGGATGACCTCAGCTTCGAGGCACGGGTCGATCAGGTCTGTCGACAGGGCAAGGTGCCGTTCGGCGTCGAGCTGCGCACCGTCGACGACGCCGACCGGCTGCTGCCGCGTGATGGGGTAACGTCGGGCCGGTTGCAGGTGCGCGGACCATGGGTCATCAAACGCTACTTCCTTGACGAAAGCGGCGATGCGCTGACCGCCGATGGCTGGTTCGATACCGGCGATGTCGCGGTGATGCACCCCGACGGCACGATGCAGATCACCGATCGCGACAAGGACGTCATCAAGTCCGGTGGCGAATGGATCAGTTCGGTCGAGCTGGAGAATGCGGCGGTCGGTTGTGCCGGCGTCGCCGAGGCGGCGGCGATCGGCGTGCCGCACCCGCGCTGGGACGAACGGCCGATCCTGCTGGTCGTGCGGCAGGCGGGGAGCGCGGTGGACGAGGCGATCATCCACGCCCATCTGGCCGGGCGGGTGGCGAAATGGTGGCTGCCCGATGCGATCCTGTTCGTCGAGCAGCTACCGCACAGCGCGACCGGCAAGCTGCGCAAGAGCGAGCTTCGTGCGCAGTACCGCGATTACCGGGTTTAGAGCACGCGGTCGTCGAACAGGCCGGTCATGACGGTGGAGGCATAGAGCCGCACCGCGCGGTCGCGTTCCATCGTCGCGGCCCAGTTGCGCATGTCGAACGCCGCGTTCTGGAGCGCCATCAGCGCCTGTGCCGCGATCAGCGGGTCGACCGCGCGGACCGATCCTTCGGCGATACCGTCGCTGATCGTGCCGGCGAAGCGGCGGGCGATGCGGTTCGACCGGTCGACCATCGCCTGCCGCACGCCGAGCGGTAGGCCTGAGAGCGCGGTGGTGCGCAGCAACGGACCCTGTTCGGCGAACTGCGCGTCGACCAGCAGCGCGATCGCGCTCGACAGGCGTTGCCAGTGGCTGCCCCCGGCGCGATCGGCGGCGCGTTGCGCTTCGCCGATCGTGTCGAAGCTGCGGCGATAGCAGGCGGTGACGAGATCGTCTTTGGCATCGAGATGATGGTAGAACGAGCCCTTGGTCACGTTCAGCTCGGATGCGATCCGCTGGACCGAGGCCCCGCGATAGCCCAGTTCGTTGATGAGCCGGGTGGCCGCGCGGAGAAAGGCGTCGCGGCCGGGTTCCTCGCTGGCAGGGGCGAGGGCGAGCGGGGCCGGGCTCCATTGCTGGCCGGGCGCGGCGAGGCCATGGGTGAACACGTCCATCAGCCGCGCTTCGACCCGGTCGTACTGGTCGGGTTCGTAGCGATCGAGCCATACCGTCAGCCAGAAGCTGTTTTCGAGCAGGACATGGGCGCGCGCGCTGTTCAGGTCCTTGTGCGCGCGGTCGCTGTCGGGTCCCCATAGCGTGCGGGTCTTGCGGAACACGTCGCGCCAGCCGGCGAGCAGCCGCGCCTTGAACGGGTCGTCCATCGCGCGCAGATCGGCGAGGACGGCGGTCGGGCGTTCCTCGCCCGCCTCGATCCGGCGCTGGCGTTCGAAATGGATGGCGAGGAAGCGGGCGACGCGCGCCTGCGGGGTAGGCTCGGTCAGCGATTCGTCGAGCGTCGCCTGCAACCAGCCGAGCGTATGGTCGAACGCGGCGGCGGCAAGGTCTTCCTTGCGCTTGAAATAATAGGTGACGCTGGTGGTGTTCAGCCCCACCCGGCGCGCCACGTCGGCGAAGGTCATGCCCTTGGCGCTGGCTTCGTTGATCGCTTCTGCTGCTGCGGCGAGGATGGCGTCGCGCTTGGCGCGGTAGCGTTTGGTGGCCACGGGGCTGGTCGTCATGGTCGCGATCCTAGCAGATCGGGTGTGCGCCCCAACCCCCTTTTTCCGGCAATGGATGTTCATTACCGAAATCAGGGTATGGCCGGAACGGCATGCGTTGGCCGCGATGTCGGCGCGACCGATACCGTACCGGCAGCGGCCCGCCCGGAACGAACGGAATGCCCGGCGCTTGGTCAGGGGATATTCCGTTGCCGAGGTGCCCGATGGCCGACATACTGACCCCGCCGATCCGCTTCACCCCCGCGCTCGAACAGCGTGAGCCGGACGAGGCGGAGACGATCGCCGATCTGAACCGGTCGTTCGACATCATCCTCGACACGACGGCGACGGATTATGGCAAGGCGGTGCGGGCGGTACATGCCAAGGCGCATGGCATCGTGAAGGCCGAACTGACGGTCCACGACGGACTGCCGGACGAATATGCGCAGGGGCTGTTCGCCACGCCGGGCCGCCATGCGGTGTGGATGCGCTTTTCGACCAATCCGGGTGATATTCTCGACGATGCGATCGGGTTGCCGCGTGGCCTCGCGTGGAAGGTGCTGGGCGTCGAGGGCGAGCGGCTGGCGGGCGCCGAGGGGCGGACGCAGGACTTCGTGATGGTCAACGCGCCGGCCTTCGCCGCGCCCAACCCAAAGAAGTTCGCCAGCAACCTCAAGCTGCTGGCCAGGACGACCGACAAGGCGGAATGGGCGAAGAAGGCGCTGTCGTTCGTGCTGCGGGGGGCCGAGGCGGCGCTGGAGGCGGTCGGGACCGAGAGCACGTTGCTCAAGACTATGGGTGGGGCGAAGAACGTCCATCCGCTGGGCGAAACCTATTTTTCCGCCACGCCGTTCCGGCATGGCGAGTATGTCGCGAAATATCAGGTGGTTCCGGTGTCGGGCGACCTGACCGCGCTGACCGATACGGTCGTGGATACCAGCGGGCGGCCCAATGCCATCCGTGAGGATATGCAGGCATCGATGCGCGACCTGCACGGCGTCTGGGAAGTCCGCGTCCAGTTGCTGCGCGATACCCAGAAACAGCCGATCGAGGATGCCGCGACGCCATGGGACGAGGCCGACAGCCCGTTCGTCACCGTGGCGACGATCCGTGCCGAACCGCAGGATAGCTGGGCGGCCGATAAGGTCGAACAGGTCGACGAGAATCTGCGGTTCAGCGTGTGGACCGGTCTTGCCGCGCATCAGCCGCTGGGTGGGGTCAACCGGGTGCGCAAGCCGGTGTATCAGCATTCGGCGGACTATCGGAAGCGGGTCAATGGATGCCCGATGTATGAGCCAGACGCGCCGGGCAAGGCGTAGCAAAGCTACGCCGAGCCGCACTAGGCGCGTCCGGCCGGCGGCGCTGGCAGCGCCGACCGACGGCACGGGCTATGCCCGTGGCGGGCATTGGAACTACCGGGGGACAAGAGGCGCGTCGTCAGCGTGTATGGATTCCGGCCTTCGCCGGAATGACGAAGGGGGGCTCACCCGCCAATTCCCCCCAAAGTTTACAAAGTTTACACTAACGACGCGTTCAGCCGGTATCTCAATACCGGCGAAGCAGTCCCGCCAGGCGACCCTGTACCCGCACCTGATCCGGGCGATAGCGCTGCGGATCGTAGCTGCGGTTCGCCGGATCGAGGCGGATCATCGCACCTTCGCGGCGGAAATATTTGAGCGTCGCCTCGCTCTCCTCGATCAACGCCACGACGATCTCGCCGTCGCGCGCAGTTTCGGTGCGGCGGACCAGCGCGTAATCGCCGTCGAGGATGCCGGCTTCGACCATCGAGTCACCGGCCACTTCGAGCGCGTAATGATCGCCAGCCCCCAGCAGCGCGGCGGGAACGGGGAGCGTCGCCTGCCCCTCGATCGCCTCGATCGGCAGGCCGGCGGCGATGCGGCCGTGCAGCGGCAGTTCGACCACGTCGTTGGCGGGAGTGGGAATGGCGCGCGGTGCCGCCGCCTTGACCACCGGCTTCTTCTCGTCCGGCCGGTCGGGCATCCGCAACACTTCCAGCGCGCGGGCGCGGTTGGGCAGGCGGCGGATGAATTCGCGTTCTTCGAGCGCGCTGATGAGGCGGTGGACGCCCGACTTCGATTTGAGGTCGAGCGCGTCCTTCATTTCCTCGAACGAAGGCGACACGCCGGTCGCGCGCAACCGGTCGTCGATGAAGCAGATCAACTCGTGCTGCTTACGGGTCAGCATACCATCCTCCGTCGGAACAGACGTGGAACCAATAGGAAACGTTTTCCTTGCCGTCAAGCGAGTTGCAGGATTTCCGCCGAGTCGCCCCCCATTGCCGCCGGGGCATGCGGGGCGCGGATGATGAGACAGTCCGAGCGCGCCAGCGTGCGCAGCATCGAACTGTCCTGGATCGCGGCGGTCGACACCGTGCCGCCGATCAGCGTCGCGCGCAGATAGTCCTGGCGTGGGCCGTTGGCGGGCAGCGGATGGGCAAGCGTTGCGGCGATCGGACGGGGCAGCGGTTCGGCCGCGCCGGCGATCCGCGCGACCAGCGGGCGGACGAACAGCAGCGCGGTGATGCAGGCCGATACCGGATTGCCGGGCAGCCCCAGCACGGCGGCATCGCCCCGCCGCCCGGCGAGCATCGGCTTGCCCGGTCTGAGCGCGATCCGCCAGAAGTCGAGGCTGCCCCCGGCGGCGATCAGCGCGGGCTTGACCAGATCGTGGTCGCCGACCGACGCGCCGCCGGTCGTGACCAGCAGGTCGCAATCGACCGCGCGGAACGCCGCTTCGAGCGCATCCATCCGGTCGGGCAGGATGCCGAGGTCGATCCGGTCGACCGGCAGATCGGCGAGCAGCCCGGCGAGCATCAGCCCGTTGGTTTCGGGGAGTTGATCGGGGCCGATCGCGCTTCCCGCCGGGACCAGTTCGTCGCCGGTCGCCGCGATCGCCACGCGGACGCGGCGGCCGACCGCCAGCGTGCCATGCCCGCCGATCGCCGCCAGCGCGGCGCGGGCGGGGGTGATACGTTCCCCGGCGGCGATCAGCACCTCGCCCTTGCGGAAATCGAGCCCGGCGCGGCGCACGTTGCCGCCGCGGACCGGACCTTCGCCCGCGAGGGTCAGCCGGTCGCCGTCACGCGCGGCTTCCTCCTGCACCAGCACGCAGTCGGTCCCGGCGGGCATCGCCGCGCCGGTGAAGATGCGCGTCGTCTGTCCCGGGGCTACGGTGCCGGCGAAGGACGCGCCGGCGGCGGATTCGCCGATGACGTCCCATGGGCCGGGCAGGTCGTCGAAGCGGATCGCATAGCCGTCCATCGCCGACAGCGGCCGCGCGGGCTGGGTGCGCAGCGCGACAATATCGGCGGCGGCGAACCGGCCGATGGTGTCGGCGATCGGCAGCGTCTCGGGTCGGACGGCGCGACCGAGTGCGAGGACGCGGGTCTGGGCGTCGGCGACGGGGAGGAGGGTCATGGCGCGGCCTTTGCGGAGGGCGAGGAGAACTGCACCACTATCGTCACCCCGGACTGGTTCCGGGGTCCACCGTTCCGCAAGTGCCCCGGCCGCTGTATGCGCGGACGGGTGGACCCCGGAACCGGTCCGGGGTGACGATGGCGTGTGGGCGGGCTCACCCGCGCACCCAGTTGCCCGACTTGCCGCCGCGCTTTTCGAGCAGGCAGACGCCTTCGATCACCATCGTCTTGTCGATCGCCTTGGCCATGTCGTAGACGGTGAGCAGCGCGACCGAGGCGGCGGTCAGCGCTTCCATCTCGACGCCGGTCTGGCCGGCGGTGGCGGCGGTGGCGGTGGCGCGGATCGCTTGCGGCTCGAACGCGAAATCGACCGAGAGTTTGGTGAGCGGCAGCGGATGGCACAGCGGGATCAGGTCGCTGGTGCGCTTGGCCGCCATGATCCCGGCGACGCGGGCGACGGCGAGGACGTCGCCCTTCTTGACGAGGCCATCGCGGATCGCGGTGATGGCCTCGTCCGACAGGGTGATGCGGCCGGTGGCGGTCGCCTGACGCTGCGTTACCGTCTTGCCACCGACGTCGACCATGTGGGCGCTGCCGTCGGCGTCGAGGTGGGTGAGGCTCATCCGATCATCGCCCGCGTCGCGCCCTCGACATCGGCGTGGCGCATCAGCGCCTCGCCGATCAGGAAGCAGCGGACGCCATGGTCCGCCATCGCGTCGAGATCGGCGCGCGAGGTCAAACCGCTCTCGGCGACGAAGGTGCAGCCTGCCGGCGCATGGCCGACTAGTTCGTAGGTACGGTCGAAGCTGACCGAAAAGTCCTTGAGGTTGCGGTTGTTGACCCCGATCAGCCGCGAGTGCAGCGCCAGCGCGCGGTCGAGTTCGGCGCGGTCGTGGACCTCGACCAGCACGTCCATGTTCCGCTCGATCGCCGCCGCCTCGATCTCCTGCATTTGGCTGTCGGAGAGGGCGGCGACGATGATGAGGATCGCGTCGGCGCCGATCGCGCGGGCCTCGACGACCTGCCATGGATCGACGTTGAAGTCCTTGCGCAGTACGGGCAACGTACAGGCGGCGCGGGCGGCGACCAGATACTCGTCGGCTCCCTGAAAATAGTCGACATCGGTCAGCACCGAGAGGCAGGCGGCCCCCCCGGCGGCATAGGCGCGGGCGTGGGCCGGGGGATCGAAGTCGGCGCGGATCAGCCCTTTGGACGGGCTGGCCTTCTTGATCTCGGCGATCAGCGCATGGCCGGGCGCGGCGTCGAGTGCGGCGCGAAAGCCGCGTGGCGCGCTTTGTTCGCTGGCCCGTGCTTCGAGGTCGGCGACCGAGGCTTTGGCCGAACGCTCGGCGACTTCGGCGCGCTTGGTGGCGAGGATGGTGTCGAGCATCGTCATGAATAGGCGATCCATTGGTCGAGCAGCCGGTCAGCCGCGCCATTGTCGAGCGTTTCGGCGGCGCGCTCCGCCCCGTCGGTGAGGTCGGCGGCGGTGCCGGCGATCAGCAGCGCGGCGGCGGCGTTGAGCAGCACCGCGTCGCGGTAGGCTCCGCGTTCGCCCCGCAACAACCGGCGCAGCGCCAGCGCATTGTGGCGTGCGTCGCCGCCACGGATCGCGCTGATCGGGTGGCGCGGCAGGCCGGCGTCCTCGGGCACGATCCGGTCGGACAGCGTCATGCCGACGGGGACGACGATGGTTGGACCGGCCCCCGAGATTTCGTCCAGCCCTTCCTCGCCCGACACGATTAGCGCGGTTTCGGCACCGAGCAACTCCATCGCCTGCGCATAGACCGGCGCGTAATCGGGGCGGGCGATGCCGATCAACTGGCGCGTCACCCGCGCGGGATTGGCGAGCGGCCCCATCAGGTTGAAGATGGTGCGGCGGCCGATCTGCTGGCGGATCGGGGTGATGCGCTTCATCGCCGGGTGATGGTTGGCGGCGAACAGGAAGGCGATGCCGAGGTCTGCGAGCGTCGCCTCCGCCTGTCCCCCGGCGCGCGCCATGTCGAGGCCGAGCGCTTCGAGCGTGTCGGCCGCGCCTGCCTTGCTGGAGGCGGCGCGGTTGCCGTGCTTGGCGACGGGCACGCCCGATGCCGCCACGACGAGGCTGACGGCGGTGGAGACGTTGAGCGTGTGATGCCCGTCGCCGCCGGTACCGCAGACGTCGATCGCCCCCTCCGGTGCGTGGATCGGGATCATCCGGGCGCGGAGTGCTCGGGCGGCCTCGGCGATCTCGATGCTGGTTTCGCCGCGCTGCGTCAGCGCGATCAGGAAGCCGGCGATGGCGTCGTCCGCCACCGTGCCGTCGAGGATCGCGGCGAAGGCTTCGGCCGCGCTTTCGTGGGACAGCGGCGTCGACGGATTGGGGAGCAGCGCGCGCGTGGTCATGCGCGCAGCCCCGCGTCCTTCAGGAAATTGGCGAGCATGGCGTGGCCGTGTTCGGTGGCGATGCTTTCGGGGTGGAACTGCACGCCGTGGATCGGGAGGTCACAGTGGCGGAAGCCCATGACGCTGGCGTCCGATGCGGTCGCGTTGACGTGGAGGCAGTCGGGCACGTCGGTGACGATCAGCGAATGATAGCGCGTCGCCGTGAACGGCGAGGGGAGGCCGGCGAACATGCCAGTGCCGTCATGCTCGACCGGGCAGGTCTTGCCGTGCATCAACCCGCCGCGCACCACCTTGCCGCCGAAATGCTGACCGATCGCCTGATGGCCGAGACACACGCCGAGCAGCGGGCGCTTCGCTTCGGCACAGGCGGCGACGAGGTCGAGCGAGATGCCGGCTTCGTTGGGGGTGCAGGGGCCGGGCGAGATCAGCAGCGCGTCGGCCCCGGTCGCCAGCGCATCCGCCGCGGTCATGGCGTCGTTGCGCTCGACGCGGACCGGGGCGCCCAGTTCCATCAGATAATGGACGAGGTTCCAGGTGAAGCTGTCGTAATTGTCGATGACGAGGATCATGGCCCCGCCATAGCGTGCGATGTCCGCCGTGCAACATCCCGAAATCCTCGCGCGTTCAGCCAATGCTAATCGAGGGCACCGGTATGAGTGGGGTCATGAGGAGATCGGCGATGATGCGGACGGGTTTGGCGGGGCTGGCGTTGCTGTTCGTGGTTCCGGCGATGGCGCAGGACGCGCCGGCCGATCCGCCGCGCAAGGTGCGCAACGCCACCGTCTATGGCGAGGAGCCATGCCCCAAGGCGGCCGACCCCGAGGAGATCGTGGTGTGCGCGCGGCTGGGCGAGAGCGAGCGCTATCGCATCCCCAAGCGCTTCCGCGACCAGCCGTCGCAGGCGAGCGGCGATTCGGCATGGTCGGCGCGGGTCGACACCGCGATGGAGGCGGCGCGGATCGGGCGGCCGAACAGTTGTTCACCGGTCGGCGACGGCGGGCAGACCGGCTGTACCCAGGCGATGTTGCGGCAGTGGTTCGCCGAACGGCGGCAGACCCGGGCGGCGGAAAGCGATATTCCCTGATTTGATCTGATCCGCTCACGCGGATGGCAGTGCCGGCCCACTCCCCCACCCCGCCACCCATCAATATACTTGCGTGGGTGGCCGGGCGGGGGAGCGGGCCGGCACCGCTTCGATCCGGCACCGGCCGGATCGCGAACAACTTCACGCCGCGCTGCTGAACCGGTCGCCGGGGCGGGGCGCGTAGCGGCGGCCGGTGCCCTTGCCATCGTCCTTGGCGGCATAGAGCGCGGCGTCGGCGCGGGTGCGCAGTTCGGCACTGGTCGCGGCATCCTCGGGGAAACAGGCATAGCCGATGCTGGCCCCCACCATCGCCGACCCCGTGTCGCCGACGTCGTAGGAGCCGCCGGCGATGCGGTCGATCAATCCACTGGCGAAGGCGTCGACGGCGGCCGGGGGCATGTGGCGGACGACGATCATGAATTCGTCCCCGCCCAGTCGCGCGACGATGTCGTCGGGGCCGGTCGCGGCGAGCAGGCGCGCGGCGACGCCCGCCAGCAACCGGTCGCCCGCGGCATGGCCCAGCCGGTCGTTCACGCCCTTGAACCCGTCGAGGTCGAGGCACAGCACCGCCATCGCCCGGTCGTCGGCATGGGGCAGCATGGTCAGCGCCTCGTCCAGCCCATAGCGGTTGAGCAGGCCGGTCAGCGCGTCGTGGCGCGCGAGATGGCGGTTCGCTTCCTCCGCCTCCAGCGTGGCGATCAGCGTGCGGTTGAAATTGCCGAGCACGAAGCGGATGCCCAGCACGAACGGAATCATCATCGGCAGGATCGCGAGGAGCAGCGGAATGCCCGAGAGCGCCGCGCCAAGCTTGAACGGCACGTCGCACAGCAGGACCAGCAGCATCGCAAGGCGTGGCGCGGCGTAATTGCGCGCGCAGATCGGCGCGATGACGCCCATAATCATCGTCGTCGACACGATCATCAGCACCGGTTCGGCCCGCAGCATGATCGTGGCCGCGACCGCCCCCTGCAACGCGCACCACAGGATCGACAGCACGACCGAGGCGTCGATCGCCGGTATCTCGCCACGGGCACGCTCCGCCTCGATCCGGCGGACGGTGCGAACGCGCACGATCAGCAACGCCAGTTCGATCGCGGCGAAGGCGAGGAACACGGCGGCGTGCGTCGAGAACCATGCGACGCCCAGGACGAGCAGGCCGTTCGCCGCACCGAGGAACAGCGCGACCGGCGACGACAGCAGCTCCGCCAGCAGCATCGGCCGGGCGTTCGCGCGGACCGGTGCGCCGGGCTGGACCAGCCAGGACAGCAGCGGATTGCGCGACGACAATCTGGCCCGTGGTCGGTTCATCAGGGCTTTTCCCTCCAACCCGGCAGCATGACCGAAGGGTCCTGCGATTCGGTTAAGACGCCGGCGTCGATCCCTTGCGCGACTCGCGGCGGCAGCGGTCGGAGCAATAGACGACATTGTCCCAGTCGCGCTCCCATTTCTTGCGCCACGCGAACGGCCGCTCGCACACCGGGCAGACCTTGGTCGGCAAATTCGCCTTGGCGACGCCTTGCGGCATCAGCGCGGCTGCGCGTTCAAGAAGGCGGCGACGTCGCCAAGATCGACGCTGCGGTCGAGATAGGTCGCCCCGATGCCACGCACGAGCAGGAACGGCAGCGTGCCGCCCTCGCGCTTCTTGTCGTGGAGCATATGGCCGACCAGCGTCTCGCCCGAGGCGGATATGCCGGTGGCGGCAAGCCCGTCGGGCAGGCCGGCGGCGCGCAGATGCGCGGCGACCCGCGCGGCGTCCTCCGGCGGACACAGCCCCTTTTCGGCGGAATAGGCGAAGGCCAGCGCCATGCCGGCCGCCACGCCCTCGCCGTGGAGCAGCGAGCCGTCGTACCCGGCCTCCGCCTCCAGCGCATGGCCGAACGTATGGCCGAGGTTGAGCAGCGCGCGCCGCCCGCTCGTCTCGCGCTCGTCCTCGCCGACGATGCGCGCCTTGGCGGCGACCGAGCGGGCGATGGCGTGGGTGCGGGCGGCGGGATCGCCCGCCAGCAGCGCGGCGACGTTGGCTTCGCACCAGTCGAAGAATTCAGGGTCGTCGATCAGCCCGTATTTGACGACCTCGGCATAGCCGGCGCGGACTTCGCGGGGGGGCAGCGTGTCGAGCGTCTGCGGGTCGATCAGCACCAGCGCGGGCTGGTGGAACGCGCCGACCAGATTCTTGCCGGCGCGGGTGTTGATCCCGGTCTTGCCGCCGACCGACGAATCGACCTGTGCCAGGAGCGTCGTCGGCACCTGCACGAAGCCGCAGCCGCGTTTCAGGATCGCAGCGGCGAAGCCGACGAGATCGCCGATCACCCCGCCGCCCAGCGCGACGATATGGTCGCCGCGCTCGATACCCAGCGCGAGGAGCGAATCGAGCAGCCGTTCGAGCGTCGCCCAGCTTTTCGAGCCTTCGCCCGCCGCGATCATGACCGCCTCGCTCGCCACGCCCGCCGCCGCCAGCGAATCGCGCAGTGTCGCGAGGTGTCCGGCGACATTGGCGTCGGCGACGATCACCATCCGCCGCCCGCGCGCAATGGCGGCCAGCCGTTCGCCGCTGCGCGCCAGCACCCCGTCCTCGATCACGATGTCATAGCCGCGCTCGGCAAGGGCGACGGGGATGATGGTCATTGGCCGATGGCTTTCAGAATGGCGGAAACGGTGGCGTCGTGCGGCGCATGCTGGCTGACGACATGGACGGGGGCGAGCGCATAGACCGGATTGCGCACGCGGGCGAGGTCGGTCAGCACCCGTTTGGGGTCCTTGCCGCGCAGCAGCGGGCGGGTGTCGCGGCGGCGGACGCGGTCGGCCAGCACCTCCGGGCTGGCGTCGAGCCAGATCGCCAGCGCCTGGTCGAGAATCAGGTCGCGCGTCTCCGCCTGCATGAACGCGCCGCCGCCGGTCGCGATCACTTTCGGGCGGCCGTCGATCAGCCGGGCGATGACCCGGCGTTCGCCGTCGCGGAAATGATCCTCGCCGAAGCGCTGGAAGATTTCGGCGATGGTCATGCCGGCGGCATGTTCGATCTCGTTGTCGGCATCGACGAAATCCAGCTTCATCCGCTGCGCCAGACGGCGGCCGACGGTGGATTTGCCGACGCCCATCAGTCCGATCAGCACGATCGGCTTGCCGCTCCAGCGGGGCGGCACGGGGGGGCGGGGGTCTTGGGTTTGCAGCATTGCGCCGGGGGCTATACAGCCGCCCCGCCGATCGGGCAAAAGGCGCGTCGTCGCAGCCCACCCCCTTTGTTTCGGGACGATCTGATCCATGTCGCGTTCGCTTCTAGTGCTTCTCGTCGTCCTTGTCGCCCTGATCGGCGGCATGTTCCTGTTGGCGGGGCGGTCGACCGAGCAGCAGCCGGTGCAGGTCGAAAAGGCGGTTGCGCTTGAAAATCTCGCCAACTGATCGCTGGCGCATCGCCGCCGGCCTGACGATCGCCCTGGTCGCGGGCGTGCCGGCGATCGGGCAGGACGTGCCCGAATCGCTGTTGCCGCCGGGCTTCGGTGACAGCCCTGCGCCGACTCCCGCCCCCACGCCGACCCCGCGGCCCAGCGCGTCGGCAGCGCCGGGCGGGCAGAGCTTCGCGCCGCCCGCGCCGATCGTCCAGCCGTTGCCCGGCACGATCGGCCTGCCGGTGCCCGGCGCGACTCCTGCCGCGACGCCGACGCCGACCCCGGTCGATGCGCAGGCGCTGCGCGAATATGAACTGCCCGACTATGCCCGCCGCTCGACCGCCGAGATCGGCATCGCCGGCGAAGCGGGTGCGGCGTTCGGGGCGAATGCGTTCGGCGATGCCGGCGGGCCGTGGCTGCAGGCGCTGATGCGGCGGCTCGACGCGCCGGTCGCCTCGCGCTGGCTGTCGATCGCGCTGCGCCGCGCGCTGGTCGCGAACGTCGCGACCCCGGGCGGCGTGAACGGCGCGGATTTCGCCGCCGAGCGCGCATGGCTGCTGCTGCGCATGGGCGAGGCACCCGCCGCGCGCGCGATGGTGCAGGCGGTCGACATCGAGAATTACACGCCCAAGCTGTACCAGATCGCGTTGCAGGCGATGCTGGCGACCGGCGATCCGGGCGGGCTGTGTCCGCTGGTCGACGGCGGCCTCGCCAGTTCGAACGAGCGCGGCTGGCGGCTGGCGAACGCGATGTGCCTCGGCCTGTCGGGCGAACCGCGCCAGGCGGGGCGGATCGTCGATCAGGCGAAGCGACAGGCGCCGGGCGGCGGCGCGATCGACGTGGCGCTGGCCGAAAAGATCGTCGGCGCCGGCGCGCAGGGCCGCCGCGCGGTGACGATCGAATGGGACGGCGTCGATCGCCTCAGCGCATGGCGCTATGGCCTCGCCGCCGCCAGCGCGACCGAGGTGCCGGGATCGCTCTATGCCACGGTCGGCCCGCAGGTCCGCTACTGGCATGCGACCGCGCCGCAATATGCGGCGGGCGCGCGGCTTGCCGATGCCGATCTGGCGGCGGCGCAGGGCGTGTTGTCGAGCGGGGCGCTGGTCGATCTCTATGCGCAGCTCGGCACCGATGAGGATGCGACGAGCACCCAGACCGCGCTGTCGAGCGACCTGCGCACCGCCTTTACCGGCAGCGATGCCGACCGGCTGGCGATGCTCAAGCAGTTCTGGGCGGTCGAGGGCAGCGGCCCGCTGGGGTTCGCGCGGCGGGTGCTGACCGCGCGCGCGGCGGCGATGATCGCCCCGGTCGCCGCGCATGTCGCCGATGCCGATGCGCTGATCGCGTCGATGCTGACCGCCGGGCTCGACCTTCCGGCGATGCGCTGGGCGGGGGTGGTCGCGCCCGCCAGCGATGGCTGGGCGATGCTGGCGCTGGCCGATCCGGTCGGGCGGATGGTGCAGCCGGGCGCGGTGTCGGACTATGCCGGGAGCAACGAGCGCAAGGGGCAGTTGCTGTTCGCCGGGCTGGCGGGCCTCGGCCGGCTGCCGCAGGGCGAGGTGCGCGGGCTGGCCAGCGACCTCGGCGTCGCGATCGGCGCGCGCAATCCGTGGACCGATGCGATCGATCGCGCCGGGGTGAACGGGGAAGCCGGAACCGTGCTGCTGCTCGCGGCGGTCGGCATGCAGACCCGCGACTGGCGCGGGGTGGGGCCGGAGACGCTGTTCCACATCGTCGCCGCGCTGCGCGC
>NZ_LMKU01000029.1:200227-200409 GCF_001421635.1 Sphingomonas sp. Leaf25 | reverse complement strand
CGCCGGCCGCGAGGGCGAGGCGCGGATGATCGCGGCCGAAGCGATCGCGCGGGGGTGAGGGGGGCGATCCGGTACTCCCGTCGTCACCCCGGACGTGTTCCGGGGTCCACCGTGCTGCGAGCGGTAACGCCTGATCCATGGGCGGCAACGCCTGTCGACGAGTGGACCCCGGAACAAGTCCG
>NZ_LMKU01000029.1:172083-200198 GCF_001421635.1 Sphingomonas sp. Leaf25 | reverse complement strand
GGGGGACGACGGTGTCTGGGGGGGCGGCTTGTGACCACCGACCGCATCCTGATCGACCGGTTCCTCGAAATGATGGCGGCGGAGGCCGGCGCGGCGCGCAACACGATCGCCGCCTATCGCACCGACCTGACGCTCGCCTCCGACACGTTGAACGGCCGGCTGGGCGAGGCCGATGCGGCGGCGATCGGGCGGGTGGCGGACGAGTGGCGTACCCTCGCCAAGTCGACCGTGGCGCGCAAGAGCGCGGCGCTGCGCCGGTTCTTCGCTTTTTTGCTCGACGATGGCCTGCGCGCCGACGATCCGGGCGAGGCATTGCCCCGGCCCGGCGCGCATCGTGCGTTGCCGCGCACCTTGTCGACCGGTGATATAGACGCGATGTTCGCCGCGATCGCCGACCGGATCGCGCGCGTGCCGCCCGACCGCAACGACCTGCGCCTGTCCGCGCTGTTCGAGCTGCTCTATGGATCGGGGCTGCGCGCGACCGAGCTGGTGTCGTTGCCGCGCGGCGGGATCGCCAGCGACCGGCCCTATCTGATCCTGAAGGGCAAGGGCGGGCGCGAGCGGATGGTGCCGCTGTCCGACCGGGCGCGCGCCGCCGTGGTGCGCTGGCGCGCGCATGTTCCCGCCGACAGCGCGTGGCTGTTCCCCTCGGGCAAGGGGCATTTGACGCGGGTGCGGCTGTACCAGATCGTCCGCGCGCTGGCCGGCGAGGCGGGCATTCCGCCCGACCGGATCAGCCCGCACGTCCTGCGCCATGCCTTTGCCACGCATCTGCTGGAGGGGGGGGCGGACCTGCGCGCGTTGCAGGCGATGCTGGGCCATGCCGACATCGCCACGACCGAAATCTACACCCATGTTGACACGTCGCGGCTGGTGCGGCTGGTCAACGAACGCCACCCGCTGATTGACGAAGGGCGGGTGCGGCCATAGGGCGCGGGACCATGGCCACCTTTCTCGACTTCGAAAAACCCATCGCCGAACTGCAGGCGCGGATCGACGAACTGCGCGATACCGCCGCCGATGGCGCGGTCGATATTGCCTCCGAGATCGGCCGGTTGCAGACCAAGTCCGACCGGCTGCTGCGCGAAACCTATGCCCGGCTGACGCCGTGGCAGAAGACGCAGGTCGCGCGCCACCCCGAACGGCCGCACTTCAAACATTATGTCGCCGCGCTGGTCGAGGATTTCATGGAGCTGGGCGGCGACCGCGCCTTTGCCGACGATAGCGCGATCCTGGGCGGGATCGGCCGGTTGCGCGGGCGCCGGGTGATGGTGATCGGCCATGAGAAGGGCGACGACACCGCGTCGCGGCTGCGCCACAATTTCGGCATGGGCAAGCCCGAGGGCTATCGCAAGGCGATCCGGCTGATGCAGCTCGCCGACCGGTTCGGCCTGCCGGTGGTGACGCTGGTCGACACCTCGGGCGCGTTTCCCGGCATCCAGGCCGAGGAGCGCGGCCAGGCCGAGGCGATCGCGCGCTCCACGGAAGCGGCGCTGAACCTCGGCGTGCCGATGGTGTCGGCGATTCTGGGCGAGGGGGGCTCGGGTGGCGCGATCGCGCTGGCGGCGGGCAACCGGGTGCTGATGATGGAGCACGCGGTCTATTCGGTGATCTCGCCCGAGGGGTGCGCGTCGATCCTGTGGCGCACCGCCGACAAGGCGCCCGAGGCGGCCGAGGCGATGCGGGTGACGGCGCAGGACCTCAAGGCACTGGGCGTGATCGACACGATCGTCACCGAACCGCTGGGCGCGGCGCACCGCGATCCGGCGGCGGCCATCGCCGCGCTGGGCGATGCGATCGAGGGGGTGCTGACCACGCTGGTGGGGCAAGACGCGGCGAGCCTGCGGGCGGCGCGGCGGCAGAAGTTCCTGGCGATGGGGCGGCTGTAACGTCGTCCGCCATCCCAAAACGGGGGCGTCGATACACGAACGGGCGGCGGAACCATCGTTCCGCCGCCCGTCGCGTATAATCGATCCTTGGAACGATTATCAGGTAGCCGGCGTGTTCTTCATGTTCGACGTCACGTTGTTGAAGGTCGACGTGAGCTGACCGCCCAGACCCTTCATCGCGGTGATGGCGGCAACGGCGATCAGCGCGGCGATCAGGCCGTACTCGATTGCGGTCGCGCCCTTGCTGTTCTTCACGAAATTACGAATCTGCTGCATTCCGGTCTCCATGGTTCTGCGTGGTTCGACTTACCCGGCCGTTCGGATGATCCACCCGTTCAGCACCACCCTTGTACCGATCCGCTGGTTGAGAAAGTTTTAAGACCGGGAACCCGACGCGATGCGCAATGTTATGGGCGCGGCCCGTTTTGGATCACTTTTTCGCTGACGTGCGCCCACATGTCGGTCGTGGTGCCGGCCAGCAGCTTCAGGCTGACGATCAGCACGACCACCACCAGCCCGAGAATCATGCCATATTCGATCGCGGTGCCGCCACGCCGGTCGCGCCATAGTTTGCGTGCGAAACGCAGGACCGATCGCATACAGCCACCCCTCCCCGGACTAGGTTCGCCCCGATTGATAACGATACGAGGTTAATGAAATGTCGATGCTGTTCGTCACCGCCGCCGCCATGGTCGATCGCGACGGGCGCGTGCTGGTCCAGCAACGGCCGCCGGGCACGCACATGGCCGGGCTGTGGGAATTTCCCGGCGGCAAGGTGGAGCCGGGCGAAACGCCCGAAGCGGCGCTGGTGCGCGAATTGCACGAGGAACTGGGGATCGTGGTCGACCATAGTTGCCTCGCCCCCGCCGCCTTCGCCAGCGAACCGCTGGGCGAACGGCATTTGCTGCTGCTGCTCTATGCGCTGCGCAAATGGACGGGCATTCCGCAAGCGCTTCAGGCGACGGCGCTCAAATGGGTCCGGCCGGTCGAACTCCACGCGCTGGCGATGCCGCCCGCCGACCGCCCGCTGATCGCGCTGCTTGAGGCGCTGATCTGATTTTGCGCTACCCTTCCTTGCGTCCCAGCGCATCGGCGAGCGAGGCGGTGGCGCTGCCCCGGCGGGCCGGTTGCGGCTGGCTGGGGGCGGGGGCCCAGCCGGTCAGGTAGATCACTTCGAACGTCTCGGTCGTGCGGCCATCGGCGTCGGCCTGCGCCGCGAAGCTTTCGGCGGCGGCGGCGAGCGTGTCGCGCGCCAGCGGCGCCTGCCCGAGCAGGCTGGTCGCGCCCATGCCGCGCAGGTCGCCGATCAGCCGGCCGATCCCGGCATAGCGCACGCGCAGCACTTCCGAATCGGCGACCGGCAGCGCGAATCCGGCGCGCACCAGCAGATCGCCGGCCGATCGCAGGTCGATCTGCGGATGTACCCGCGCCGCCGGCCGTTCGCTCTCGGCAGTCAGCAGCGCGCGGCGCAGCGTGGCGAGCGTCGACCCGCCGGTGAAGGCGGCGAGGAACAGCCCATCGGGGCGCAGCGCGCGGCGAATCAAAGTCAGCGCGCCGGGCAGGTCGTTGACGCTGTCGAGCGTCCCCACCGATACCACCAGATCGAACGCGCCATCGGCGAACGGTAGCCGGTCCTCCTCCCCCTGCACGCCACCGGCGGCGCGGGCGAAGGCGAAGCCGGGATCGAAGCGCACGACCCGCGCCCCCGCCGGGGGGACGAATGCGGCATCGGCACAACCGAGGTCGAGCACGTCGGCAAAGCTGCGGGTGACGGCGTCGAGCCGTTCGGCGACTCCCTCCAGCATGAAGCGATGCAGGAAATCGGCCCCGGCGAAGCCGGTGGCGGCACGGTCGCGGTGCGCGCGGCGGCGGCGGCGGGCGAAAAGATCGGGAACACTCACGCCGCCGCTTGTGCCGGGCGGGGGCCACCGCGACAAGTGCGGGCATGCGCCCCGCCGCCCTTCTTGCCGGACTCGCCGCACTGGCGCTGCCGCCGCGCTGTCCGGGGTGTGGCGTGGTGGTGGAGGCGGATCACCGCTTCTGCGCCGGTTGCTGGGCAGGCTTGCGGTTCCTCGGCGATCCGGCCTGCGCGCGCTGCGGCATTCCGTTCGCGGTGGCGGGGGAGGCGGTGTGCGATCCCTGCCGCCGCCGCCCGCCGGCGCATGGCGGGGTGCGCGCCGCCGTCGCCTATGGTCCGGTCGCGCGCGATGTGGCGTTGAAGCTCAAATATGGCGGGCGGCTGGCGCTGGCCGACACGATGGCCCGGCTGATGCGGCGACAGGTGCCGGGCGACGTAACCCTGATCGTGCCGGTGCCGCTCCACCGGCGGCGGCTGTGGGTGCGCGGGTATAATCAGGCGGTGCTGATCGCCGATGCGCTGGCACGGACGACCGGCCTGCCGGTCGAGCGCCATGCGCTCACCCGTATCCGCGCCACGCCGCCGCTGCGCGCGATGGGCCGGTCGGCGCGGGCGAAGGCGGTCGCGGGGGCGTTCGCCTGTGGCGATCCGGCGCTATTCCGGGGGCAGGCGGTGCTGCTGGTCGACGATGTCCACACCAGCGGATCGACCACCGACGGCTGCGCGCGGGTGCTGCTGGCGGCCGGGGCGGCGTCGGTCCGGGTGCTGTGCTGGGCGCGGGTCGTGGGGACGGACGATTGACAAGGGGGCGCTCACGCCACACCTCCACCCCATGGCTACCATTCTCATCTACACCAAGGCGTTCTGCCCATACTGCGTCCGTGCCAAACGGCTGCTTGACGAAAAGGGCGCGGCCTATGACGAGATCGACATCTCGATGGGCGGGGCCAAGCGGCAGGAGATGCTGGCGCGCAGCAACGGGCGGACCACCGTGCCGCAGATCTTCATCGGCGATACCCATGTCGGCGGGTCGGACGATCTGGCGGCGCTGGAGCGTGCCGGCAAGCTGGACCCGCTGCTGGCATCGTGAAGCTCGCGCTGCTCCAGATGACGGCGGGGATCGATCCCGCCGCCAATGCCCAAGTGCTGGTCGATGCCGTCGAACGGGCGGCGGCGGGCGGGGCGGCGATGCTGTTCACTCCCGAGATGTCGGGGCTGGTCGACCGCGACCGCGACCGGGCGGCGGCCAATCTGTTTGCGCAAGACGACGATCCGGTGCTGGCGGCGGTGCGCGAGGCGGCGGCGCGCGCCGGACTCTGGGTCCATCTCGGCTCGCTCGCGGTGCGGCGGGACGACGGGCGGCTCGCCAATCGCGGCTATGTGATCGACGCTGCCGGCACCGTCCGCGCGACCTATGACAAGCTGCACCTGTTCGATGTGACGCTGCCGACCGGCGAGGCATGGCGCGAATCGGCCAGTTACGCGCCGGGCGATGCCGCGCGGGTCGTCGCGACCCCGGTCGGGATGCTCGGCCTGTCGATCTGTTACGACCTGCGCTTTTCCGACCTGTTCCGCGCGATGGGCGATGCCGGGGCGCAGGTCCTGGCGGTGCCCGCCGCCTTCACCGTGCCGACCGGCCACGCCCACTGGCACGTTCTGCTGCGCGCCCGCGCGATCGAGGCTGGCGCGTTCGTCATCGCGGCGGCGCAGACCGGCCACCATGCCGATGGTCGCACCACCTATGGCCATTCGCTGGTCGTGGGACCGTGGGGCGAGGTGATGCTCGATATGGGGAGCGACGCCGGCATCGGCTTCGTCACGATCGATCCGGCGCAGGTGGCGGTGGCGCGCGCGCGCATTCCGGTCGCGCGCCACCGCCGGCCGATCCCGCCGGTCGAGGTGGTGGCGTGATCGTTTTCGACCTGCGCTGCGGGCAGGGCCATGTGTTCGAGGCGTGGTTCGCCTCCAGCACCGCCTATGACGAGCAGCGTGTCGCGAAGCTGATCCACTGCCCGATGTGCGACGACGCCGATGTCGCCAAGGCGGTGATGGCCCCGAACATCGCCGCTAAGGGCGGGGGCGAGCGGCCCTCGCCACAGGCGGTGAAGGCGGCGCTGACGATGCTTGCCGAGGCGCAGCGCAAGGCGCTGTCGGGCAGCGAATGGGTCGGGCGCGGTTTTGCCGACCGCGCGCGGGCGATGCATAGCGGCGCGGCGGACGTGGCCCCGATCCACGGACAGGCGACCCGTGCCGAGGCGAAGGCGCTGGTCGAGGAAGGCGTGCCGATCGCGCCGCTGCCCCTCCCGGTCGTGCCGCCCGAACAGGCGAACTGATCCGCAAGCGTTGCGTCGGCGGATCGGGGGCGATAGAGCGCTGGACGATCGGCCGCGTAGCTCAGCTGGACAGAGCGCCGCTTTCCTAAAGCGGGCGTCGGGGGTTCGAGTCCCTCCGTGGCCACCAGATTTCCAAGGTCAGATCCAGCTACCCTCAAGCAAGCGTCATCCCAACGAAGGCTGGGGTCCATATACGCCGACGCCGGTGATCGAATTGCACCCGCTGCGTCTATAGGTTCCCGCCTGCGCGGGAACGACGAAAAGCCGTGGCGTTAGCCGCATATCGATCCGATCCAGGACCGATCGATATTCAGCCAGACGGCGGCTCCTGCATCTCCCCTCTCTGACAAGGGAGGGAGCAGATTGAGAAGGCATTTCGTTGAATATCGATCCGGCCTAACTGCCACAGTCCCAGCGACCGCCCTGATACACGCGCTCGCCATTGTCGGCGGTGTGCATGGTCAGGCTCGCCGGCCGGCTTTGCGTCGAATCGCTCGTCTGAACCGGATCGCCCGGCCGCGGCGTGAGGATGAACGACACGCCGTCGCCCGCCGCGATGCCGCCGAGTGCGATCGCCTCGCGCCCCGGCGTGGCGGCGGCGATGCGGCGCAGGCGGTTGCCGTATTTGACCAGCCCGTCGCCCTCGTCGCGCAGGTGGAGCAGGATCGCGCCCGATCCGGCGTCGCGATAATCGCATCCGCTGCCAAGCAACCGCCGGTCCTGAAAATCGGCGCGCACCATCGGCTGGAGGTCGGGCGCGGGGTGGGGGTCGGGCTCCTCGGGAACGCCGGGCAGCACGCTCGGTAGCGGGCGGGGCGAGGGCGTGACGCCGCCGCCCGACCCCGCCGGCACCGCCGCCGTCACCGCCTCGTTCGCCTCGCGCGGCGGATCGGCCGAACAGGCGGCGAGCAGCAGGGCGGCGGCGATCGACAAACGGTTCATCATGGGTGCGAAACGTTTCGCCTTGCGGCGGCGTTCCGCGCCTATCCCCGCCCGATCAACGCCAGCACTTCCTTGCGGCTGCGCTCGTCGTCGCGGAACACGCCCATCATCCGGCTGGTCGTCATGGTGACGCCGGGCGTGCGCACCCCGCGCGCGGTCATGCAGCCGTGCGTCGCCTCGATCACCACCGCGACCCCGCGCGGCTTCAATCCGTTCCAGATACAGTCGGCGACCTGCGCGGTCAGCCGCTCCTGCACCTGCAACCGCCGGGCATAGCCGTGCAGCACCCGCGCCAGCTTGGAAATGCCGACGACATGGTCGCGCGGCAGATAGGCGATATGCGCCTTGCCGGTGATCGGCGCCATGTGATGTTCGCAATGCGACTGGAACGGAATGTCGCGCAGCAGCACGATCTCGTCATAGCCGCCGACTTCCTCGAACACGCGCGCCAGATGCCGCGCCGGGTCCTCGCCATAGCCCTGGGTATATTCCTTCCATGCCCGTGCCACGCGGTGCGGCGTGTCGAGCAGCCCCTCGCGCGTCGGGTCTTCGCCGGTCCAGCGGATGAGCGTGCGGATCGCTTCGGCCACATCGTCCGGCACGGGAAGTTTCGGCGCGGGCGCGACCGGATCGCCGTCGCGCATGTCGTCTGTCGCGTCACCCATCTTCGATTCCATTCCCGATCTTCTGCCACGCAGGGTTCAGCGCGTTGGCGCTCTGTATACGGGCAAGTGTGGCTTCCATACCCGTTCAAGGAGAGAAAGTGCATGCACCACCGCCTTCCCCGTTGACGGGCGGTGGTTGCTACGTCACCAAATACAAATAATTCGACCGGTATCAATCGGCGGTTAGCAGGAGGGGATGCCATGACCAAGTTCGACCTGTTGGGGGCGACCGCGCTGTCGGTGTGCATCGCCGCCGCCCCGGTCCACGCGCAGACGACCGAAACCCCGGTCGCGCCCGCCACGGTTGCCGCCCCGGCAGCGCAGCCGGACGCGGAGGAAGGGTGGGGCAACGACATCATCGTCACCGCCAACCGCCGTGCCGAACCAATCCAGGACGTGCCGATCGCGGTGACGGCGGTGAACGCGCAGTTGCTCGACGACGCCGGGGTGCGCGACATTCGCGGCCTCGAACAGCTCGCCCCCTCGCTGCAGACGACAACCGGCCAGTCGTCGGCGGTGTCGACCTCGCTGTCGATCCGTGGCGTCGGCACGGCGGGCGATAATCCTGGCTTCGAGCCGGCGGTCGGCGTGTTCATCGACGGCGTGTTCCGCTCGCGCGCGGGCATCGCCATCGCCGAACTGCCCGAAGTCGAACGGATCGAGGTGCTGCGCGGGCCGCAGGGCACGCTGTTCGGCCGCAACACCTCGGCGGGGGCGCTGTCGGTGTTCACCGCGCAGCCCAAGTTCGATCTGGGCGGCTATGTCGAGGGCGAATACGGCAACTTCAACGCCTATGAGATCAAGGGCGCGCTGACCGGTCCGGTCGCCGAAAGCCTCGCGCTGCGCGTCGACGGCGGCTATCGCAAGCGCGACGGCTATATCGACGACGTCAATTCCGACCGGTCGTTCAACGACATCAATCGTTGGTACGTGCGCGGACAGGCGCTCTACGACACCTCGACCTTCAGCTTCCGGCTGATCGGCGATTATTACAAGACCGACGAACAATGCTGCGGCGTCGTCAGCGGCACGCGCGGCAGCACGGCGGCGGCGATTCAGGCGATCGCAGCGGGGCAGGGGCGCACCGGCATCTACACCGGATCGCCGTCCGAGCGGCGGATGGCGGCATCGCCCGGCCGCGATTATGGCGAGGCGGTGCGCGACTGGGGCGTGTCGGGTGAGATCAACGCCGATGTCGGCGACTTCAAGCTGACCTCGATCAGCGCGTATCGCGACTTCCGCGTGCTGCGCAATCAGGACATCGACTATTCGGGGATCGATCGCGCTTACCGCGAAGGCTATCGCTCGGCGCTGCGCGACATCACGCAGGAAGTGCGCTTCCAGGGGCAGTTGTTCGACGGCAAGGTCGATTTCCTGGTCGGTGCCTTTTACCTCAACGAAAAGCTGCAACTGCGCGACACGGTGCGGCTGGGCAACGACGCCAACCGCTATGTCGACACGCTTCTGGCCGGCGCGCTCGCCGCACCGCCGTCGGCGGGCGGGATCGGGCGGCAGGCGCAATTCTACGGCAGCTTCAACGTGCCGACCTTCACCCAGCTCGTCACCGCGCTGCGCGGTGGACCCGCCTTGCCGGCTGGGACGGTGCCGCTGTTCGGCCAGTTGCTCTATGCGCAGAGCGCCGCGCTGCAACAGGCGGCCCCGCCGGGATCGGCGCTGTTCAATTATCTCAACACCCCGCTGACCCCGAACCAGCCGGGGCAGGGCAACAACAACGACGAATTCCAGGTCGATACCAACGCCTTCGCGCTCTTCACCCACAACATCATCAACGTCAGCGACAAATTGTCGGTGACGCTCGGCCTGCGCTACAATTACGAGCGCAAGGAACTGGCGGCGTCGATCAACAGCAATCCGGCGGCGTGCAACTTCTTCCTCGGTACCGATGCCAACGCCGTCACCTATCGCAACCTGATCCGGCAGGCGAGCCCGGCGCTGTTCCAGAACCTGTTCCTGCTGAGCTGCAACCCGGCGATCAGCAGCGAATTCAACGGGAACTACACCCATGACCGCAGCGAAAGCCGCCTGACCGGCACCGCCAAGCTAGCTTATAAATTCACCTCCGACGTGCTGGGCTATGCCAGCTATGATCGCGGCTTCAAATCGGGTGGCTATAATCTCGATCAGGCGAGCTTCAACACGCGGGTGTTGGGCGGCGACGGCGCGCAGGCGACCGATCTGGAATTCGGCGCGGAGACGGTCGACAGCTACGAACTGGGGCTGAAAACCAGCCTGTCGCGGCAATTCTCGTTCAACGCCGCGCTGTTCTACCAGAAGTTCAAGGGCCTCCAGTCGCTGATCTTCGCGGGCAACAGCTTCGTCGTGCAGAACGTGCCCAAATCCACCGCCAAGGGTATCGAGCTGGAATCGGTGATCCAGCCGATCCGCGCGCTGAACTTCCGGCTGGGCTACACGCTGCTCGACGCCGCCTATGACGCGAGCAACGACTTTACCGGCACCCCGCTCCAGAACCAGAACGGTCGCCAGTTCCTGAACCAGCCGCGCAACGTCTTCACCGTCGCCGCGACATGGACCCCGCGCCTGACCAGCACATTGAACGCGCTGTTCCATGTCGACATGCGCTACAACAGCGACGTGTCGATCGTGCGCGACGGGACGGGGACGACGACGGTCGGCAACGATGCCTATCCGCTGCTCAACGGCAAGATCGGCGTGGCAACCGACGACCGCCGGATTTCGGCGGAATTCTTCGTCGAGAATATCACCAACCAATATTATAATATTTCCGGTTTCGCGATTCCCGAGCAGACCGGAACCTATGGCGTCTATCCGGCGATGCCGCGTTTCTATGGTGTTCGTGCCCGCTTCGGGTTTTAAAACCCGTCGGACGTAGCGTCATTCAGGGTTCGTTTCGACCGGTCGTGGCAATTCCCCCGCGACAACCGCATCGGAACATTGCATAACCGCCAACCTGCCGCGCCCTGACCGGCGCGGCCCTGTAGGGGGATTAGGAGATTATCATGGCCAAGGAACCCAAGACGACCGGTACGACCGGCGCTGCCAAGGGCGGAATTGCAAAGCCGGTGACGCCTTCGGCGGACCTCGCGAAGATCACCGGATCGGACCCGTTGCCCCGCAGCGAAGTCGTGAGCAAGATGTGGGAATACATCAAGAAGCACGATCTGCAGGATCCCAAGGACAAGCGCCAGATCCTCGCCGACGAGACGCTGGAAAAGCTGTTCGGCAAGAAGTCGTGCAGCATGTTCGAAATGAACAAGCTGCTCAGCGCACATATGAAGTAAGCTGGTCGAGGGCATCCGCTCTCTTTCGGTTTTATCGACGCCGCTTCGGGGACAGGCCCCGGGGCGGCGTCGTTCGTTTCGGTGCATCGCGCCGGACCGTTTGCCCGCGCCCCGGTCGTGCCGATCGCCACCGCTTCGGAAAGGATGTCCATGAACGAGAATTGCACCGCCGATCGCCCGAGCTTCGTCACCCATCTCGAATGTTCGCTGACCGGCGAGCGCTACCCCGCCGACCGGCTCCACGGCCTGTCGCGCGCCGGGCGGCCGCTGCTCGTACGCTATGATCTGGACGCGGTCGGCCGTGCATTGTCGCGCGACACGCTGGCCGCGCGGCCGACCGATCTGTGGCGCTGGCGCGAACTGCTGCCGGTGCGGGATTCCGGCAATATCGTCACTCTCGGCGAGATCGAGACACCGCTGATCGAACTCGCCGCCGAACCCGGCCGGCCGATCGTCAAGGACGAGGGGCGGCTGCCGACCGGCTCGTTCAAGGCGCGCGGGCTGGTGATGGCGGTGGCGATGGCGAAGGCACTGGGCGTGAAGCGCATCGCCATGCCGACCAACGGCAACGCCGGCGCGGCGCTTGCCGCCTATGCCGCGCGCGCCGGCATCGCCACGACCATCTTCTGCCCGGCCGACACCCCCGAGATCAACGTGCGCGAGATCGCGATGCAGGGCGGTGATGTGTGGCGGGTCGATGGCCTGATCGACGATTGCGGCGCGATCGTCGGGAAGGGCGCGGCCGAGGGGCTGTGGTTCGACTTCTCGACGCTGAAAGAGCCGTACCGGATCGAGGGCAAGAAGACGATGGGCCTCGAACTCGCTGCGCAGCTCGGCTGGACGTTGCCCGATGCGATCTTCTATCCGACCGGCGGCGGCACCGGGCTGATCGGCATGTGGAAGGCGTTCGACGAGCTGGAGGCGCTGGGCTGGATCGGATCGCAGCGGCCGCGCATGTATGCGGTGCAGGCGTCGGGCTGCGCGCCGATCGTCAAGGCGTATGACGACGGCGTCGAACATGCCGATCGCTGGGAGGACGCGCACACCGTGGCGGCGGGCATCCGCGTGCCGCGCGCGGTCGGCGACTTCCTGATCCTGCGCGCGGTCCGCGCGAGCGGCGGCCGCGCGCTGGCGGTCGATGACGACGCGATCCTGCAAGCGGTCGACGACACCGCGCGGCACGACGGGCTGCTGCTGTGCCCCGAAGGCGGCGCGACGCTGGCGGCGTATCGCGGCGCGCTGGCCGACGGGCTGGTCGGCGTCGAGGAACGCGCCGTGCTGTTCAACTGCGCCACCGGCCTCAAATATCCGATGCCGCCCGCCGAGCAGTTCCTGTCGAAAGACGCGCCGATCGATTTCGATCGCTGGCGGTAGAGGGCGTTCAGCAGCGCTGCCCTCTCCCCTGGACAGGGGAGAGGGATACCNCTCGCGCGCTCGCATATGCGAGCGCTGACCCCTCTCCCAGCTCCGACTAGGCCTTTGCTTGTGCAAAGACCAAGTCTGCGCATCCCTCTCCCCTTGTCAGGAGAGAGGGAGCAATAGTGTTACCGCCCCGCCGCGTTCGCCGCGCTAAGCGCCGCGCGGACCGTCGCGGTGGCCACGTCGCCGTCGATGCCGACGCCGAACACCCGCCGCCCGTCGGGCAGGGTGCATTCGAGATAGGCCGCCGCCTGCGCATCGGCGCCATGGCCGATCGCATGTTCGCTGTAATCGACCACGTCCATGTCGACGCCGCCATCCTCACGCAGCGCCGCGAGCAGCCCCGAGAGCAACCCGTTGCCCTTGCCCGAGATCGCGCGCTCCTCACCGTCCAGCCGGACGCGCCCGACGAAGGTGCGCGGCGGCCCGCCGCCCGGCGCATGCGTTTCAGCATAGTCGATCAGCGCATAGCGTTCGGACCCGTGCGGCAGATAGGCCCCGGCGAACGCGGTCCAGATGTCGGCGGCGTTTAGCTCGCGGCCGAGGTCGTCGGCCATCTGCTGGACGTGGCGGCTGAAATCGGCCTGCAACCGCTTGGGCAGTTTCAGCCCCTTGTCCTGTTCGAGCACCCACGCGACGCCGCCCTTGCCCGACTGCGAATTGACGCGGATCACCGCTTCGTAGCTGCGGCCCAAGTCGGCGGGATCAATCGGCAGATAGGGGACTTCCCACAGCCCGTCGTTGCGCAGCGCCTGCGTCGCCATGCCCTTCTTGATCGCGTCCTGATGGCTGCCCGAAAAGGCGGTGAACACCAGATCGCCGGCATAGGGCGTGCGCGGATGGACCGGCAGGCTGGTGCAGTAATTGACCGTGTTGACCACCTCGTCGATGTCCGACAGGTCGAGCTTCGGGTCGACGCCCTGCGTGTAGAGGTTCAGCGCGACGGTCACGAGATCGCAATTGCCGGTGCGCTCGCCATTGCCGAGCAGGCAGCCCTCGACCCGGTCGGCCCCGGCCATCAGCCCCAGTTCGGCCGCCGCCACGCCGGTGCCGCGATCATTGTGGGTGTGCAGCGAGATGACTACGCTGTCGCGGTTCGGCACGTTGCGGCAGAACCATTCGATCTGGTCGGCATAGATATTGGGCGTCGCCGCCTCGACCGTGGCCGGCAAGTTCAGGATCAGCGGCCGGTCCGGCGTCGGCTGCAACACCTCCATCACCGCCGCGCAGACCTCGACCGAGAAATCGAGTTCGGCGGTCGAGAAAGTCTCGGGGCTGTATTCGAAGCGCCAGTCGGTGTTCGGGCGCTTGCCGGCCTCGTCGCGCAGCACCTTGGCCCCGGCGACGGCGATGGCTTTCACCTCGGGGCGTTCCATGCCGAACACGATCCGCCGCCACGCCGGGCTGACCGCATTGTAGAGGTGGACGATCGCCTGTTTCGCACCGTCGAGACTCTCGAAGCTGCGCTCGATCAGGTCGCGGCGCGACTGGGTCAGCACCTGCACCCACACGTCGTCGGGGATGCGATCCTGCCGGACGAGGCCGGAAATGAAATCGAACTCGGTCGCGCCGGCCGACGGGAAACCGACCTCGATCTCCTTCAGCCCGACCTTGAGCAACAGGTCGAAGAACCGGTTCTTCTTCTCCGCGCCCATCGGATCGATCAGCGCCTGATTGCCGTCGCGCAGGTCGGTCGACAGCCAGCGCGGCGCGCGGGTGATGGTGCGCGACGGCCATTGCCGGTCCGGCAGGGCGATGGTGGGGAAAGGGCGGTATTTGGTCGAAGGATCGCGCAACATGGTGTCTTCAGCCTGTCAGGGGCGCATCGCTCATGGGTGCGCCGGTATCTGCCATTGGGGTTCGATACTCCCTCAGGGAAGGCGCACGCCGGTGCGTTCCTCCCCTAAGGGCGGCTAAGTCGAAGAAGGCGGAGCGTCTGCCCGATCATGGCGGTGATGTGGCGGCTCGGCGCGCGATTGTCCAGCGCGATCGGCGCCAAGGTGCGGAAACCGGCCAAAGGTGCCGCACCCAACGTGCGCGGCACCTTCGACCGGTTGGTCAGGCTGGCGACCTGAGGGGGCCGGGGGAGCGGCAACGCTTCCCCCGGCAATGCTTATGCGCCGACGAACGCGGCGTTGATCGTCAGGTCGACCTTGTCCGACACGGCGGGCACGGCATAGCCCAGACCGAACTGGCTGCGCATGATGCTGCCGGTCGCGGTGAAGCCGACATTGGCCTTCTTGTTCATCGGGTTCTGGCCCGCGCCCATGAAGCGGACGGTGAGCTGCACCGGCTTGGTCTGGTCCTTGAGCGTCAGATTGCCGGTCATCATCCAATGGTCGCCCATCGGCTGGATGCGGGTCGAGACGAACTTGGCGGTCGGATAGGTCGCCACGTCGAAGAAATCCTTCGACTTCAGATGGCCGGCGAACTGCGGGCTGGTGACGGTGAGCGTGTCGGCGACGTTGAAGTCGATCGTGACCTTGCTGGCCGCCGGGTTCTTCGGATCGATCGTCGCGCTGCCGCCGGTCGCGCCGAACAGCCCGTCGAGCATGGTGAAGCCCATGTGGTTGACCTTCCACGCGACCTGCGTGTGCGCCGTGTCGACGGTGTAGGTGCCGGCGGTAACGCGCGACTTGTCGGGCGCGCCGGGCATCTGCGCGACGGTGGGAGCGGCGACCGCGAACAACGTCGCGGCAAGGATCAGGGGGGTGCGCATGGGAAAAGCTCTCCGGTTCGAAGGCGAAAGGATATGCCGCCCTTGTCGGGGGCAGGGGCCTTCGGGTCAAATACCGGATGCGAAACGATCGGTTTCGTGGTTGGTGCCGTGGTGGAAAGGGTCGGTACGGTGGCAGGCGCAGTAGATGCGCAGACCTCGTCATTCCGGCGGAGGCCGGAATCCATTGTGTCGGGTGGTATCGATCGATCCGCAACCGTGCCGCGTCCATGGGTCCCGGCCTCCGCCGGGACGACGGGTAGACCATCCGTCGTTCCCGCGCAGGCGGGAACCCATATCCGCAGCATCCGCGCTGGAGCCGCAACGGTAGCGTCCATGGATTTCCGCCTTCGCGGGAATGACGGGGGAGAGGCACTGGCCCGCCCGCCCGTCGGTCGCGGCAAAGCCGCGCCCCGAAGGGCGAGCTTTGTCGCGCCAGCCGGTCGAAGAATTTGACGGTGCAGCGTCGCCGCTGCGCCGATCAATTCTTCGACTGATCCACCAGCTTGTTCGCCCCGATCCACGGCATCATCGCGCGCAGTTCGGCACCGGTCTTCTCGATCGGATGCGCCGCTGCCTGCTTGCGCGCCGCCTTCAGCTCGGGCTGGCCGGCGCGGTTGTCGAGCACGAAGTTCTTCACGAAGCGGCCCGACTGGATGTCCGCCAGCACGCGCTTCATCTCGGCCTTCGTCTCGTCGGTGATGATGCGCGGACCGGTCACGATGTCGCCGTACTCGGCGGTATTCGAGATCGAATAGCGCATGTTGGCGATGCCGCCCTCATACAGCAGGTCGACGATCAGCTTGGTTTCGTGGAGGCACTCGAAATACGCCATTTCGGGGGCATAGCCCGCCTCGACCAGCGTCTCGAACCCGGCCTGGATCAGATGGGTGACGCCGCCGCACAGCACGGCCTGCTCGCCGAACAGGTCGGTTTCGCATTCCTCGCGGAAGTTCGTCTCGATGATGCCCGACCGGCCGCCGCCGACGCCCGACGCATAGGCGAGCGCGATGTCGTGTGCGTTGCCGCTGGCATCCTGATGGATCGCGACTAGGCAGGGCACGCCGCCGCCCTTCACATATTCGCTGCGCACGGTGTGGCCCGGGCCCTTGGGCGCGATCATGATGACGTCCACGTCGGCGCGCGGCTCGATCAGGCCGAAGTGGACGTTCAGGCCATGCGCGAAGGCGAGCGCCGCGCCGGGCTTCAGGTTGGCATGGATGTCGTCGGCATAGATCGCCGCCTGATGCTCGTCCGGTGCCAGGATCATCAGGATGTCGGCCCAGCCGGCGGCTTCGGCATTCGGCATCACCGTGAAGCCGGCGCCTTCGGCCTTGGCGGCGCTGGCCGAACCGGGGCGCAGCGCAATGGCGACGTTCTTCACGCCCGAATCGCGCAAATTCTGCGCATGGGCATGGCCCTGCGAGCCATAGCCGAGGATCGCGATCTTCTTGTCCGAGATCAGGTTCAGATCGGCGTCGCGATCGTAATAGACACGCATGATGATTTCCCTTTGCAGATGATGGCGTCGTCCGGTTCGGCGACGCGAATAGATTTCAGGCGGCCTCTCGTCCGCGGGCGATGGCGGCGATGCCGGTGCGGGCGACCTCGACCAGCCCGACCTGCGCCATCAATTCGGTGAACTTGTCGATCTTTTCGATCGATCCCGTCACCTCGAACACGAAGCTCGATACCGTCGCGTCGACCACGCGCGCGCGGTAGACTTCGGCGAGGCGCAGCGCCTCGATCCGGTGCTCGCCGGTGCCGACGACCTTGACCAGCGCCAGCTCGCGCTCGACATGCGCGCCCTGCACCGTCAGGTCGATGACCTTGTGGACCGGCACCAGCCGGTCGAGCTGGGCGATGATCTGTTCCATCACCGGCGGCGACGCGCTGGTGACGATGGTGATGCGGCTGACCGCCTTGTCGGCGGTGATCTCCGACACGGTCAGGCTCTCGATATTATAGCCACGGCCCGAGAACAGCCCGGCGATGCGCGCGAGGATGCCGGGTTCGTTGTCGACGAGCACGGCCAGCGTGTGCCGTTCGGTCTGTTCGGTCTTGATGTGCATGGGTTCTACCGTGGAAGATCGATTGTGACGGCGTGCGTCGGGATCGGTATGAGAAGAAGAATGGCGAGAGCGGAAAGTGTCGCGACCAGACTGATGATGCCCCACACCGTCTGCCCTGCGGCAAAGTCGCGATACGTGCGAACGGCGCAGAAGATCGTGACGACGATCAGGAGCCATGCCTGGCTCTGCACCATCGCCATCACACCAGCGCCTTGGCCTCGTCGTCCATCTCGCCCGACACTTCGTTGGCCTGCAGGATCATGTCGGTATGCGCCGCGCCCGACGGGATCATCGGGAAGCAGTTGGCGAGTTTCGCCACCATGCAGTCGACCATCACCGGCCCGTCATGGTCGAGCATCGCCTGAATCCCCGCCTCCAACTGGTCCGGCCGCTCGATGCGGATGCCCTTCCAGCCATAGGCTTCGGCCAGCTTCACGAAATCGGGCAGCGAGTCCGAATAGCTGTTCGAATAGCGCGAGCTATAGGTCAGTTCCTGCCACTGGCGGACCATGCCCATATATTCGTTGTTCAGGATGAAGACCTTCACCGGCAGGCGATATTGCGTCGCCGTCGCCAGCTCCTGAATGTTCATCTGGATCGACGCCTCGCCGGCGATGTCGATGCACAGCGCCCCCGGATTGCCGAGCTGCGCGCCAATCGCGGCGGGCAGGCCATAGCCCATCGTGCCGAGACCGCCGCTGGTCAGCCACTTGTTCGGCGCCTCGAACCCGAAATGCTGCGCCGCCCACATCTGGTGCTGGCCCACCTCGGTCGATACGATCGGCGCGCGATGCTTGGTCGCCTCGTACAGCGCGCGGACGGCGCGCTGCGGCATGATTTCCTTGGCATTCTCGGGGAAGTCGAGGCAGCGCTTGGCACGCCAGCCGTCGATCTTCGCCCACCATGCCGTGAGATCAGGTTTGGGATGCTGGCGTGCCTTCCACACCCGCACCATGTCCTCCATCGCATGGCCCGCATCGGCGATGATGCCCAGATCGGCGCGGACGATCTTGTTCACGCTCGACCGGTCGATGTCGATATGGACCTTGCGGCTGCGCGGGGAAAAGGCATCGAGCCGCCCCGTCACCCGGTCGTCGAAGCGCGCGCCGATGGCGACGACCAGATCGGCCTCGTTCATCACCATATTGGCTTCATAGGTGCCGTGCATGCCCAGCATGCCGAGCCATTGCGGGCTGGACGCGGGCAGCGCGCCCAGACCCATCAGCGTCGACGTGACCGGCGCGCCGGTGATCCGCGCCAGTTCGCGCAGCAGTTGCGACGCCGCCGGCCCCGAATTGATGATGCCGCCGCCGGTGTAGAACACCGGGCGCTCGGCCGCCGCCAGCATGTCGACGACCTGCTCGATCTGCGCGCGGTCGGCCTTCACCTTCGGGCGATAGGTCTTGTGCTGGATCGGGCCGGGCTTGGTATAGCGCGCGGTCGCGACCTGCACGTCCTTCGGAATGTCGACCACGACCGGGCCGGGGCGGCCGGCGGTGGCGATATGGAACGCCTCGTGGATGATATGGCCGAGCTTGCCCGGGTCCTTCACCAGATAGTTATGCTTGCAGCAATGGCGCGTGATGCCGACCGTGTCGGCTTCCTGAAACGCATCGGTGCCGATCAGCGCGGTTGGCACCTGTCCGGTGATGACGACCATCGGGATCGAATCGAGCAGCGCGTCGGTGATGCCGGTGATCGCGTTGGTCGCACCGGGGCCGGAGGTGACGAGCACCACGCCGGGCTTGCCGGTCGAGCGGGCATAGCCTTCCGCCGCATGCGTCGCCGCCTGTTCGTGACGCACGAGGATATGCTTGATCCGGCTATGTTCGAACAGCGCGTCATAGATCGGCAGCACCGCGCCGCCGGGATAGCCGAAGACGACCTCTACGCCGAGGTCGACCAGCGCTTCGACCAATATGTCGGCTCCGCTTTTCTCGGGCATGGGACGGCTCCTTCACTCACACGATTTCGCAGGCGCGATAACAGATTTGGAGTGGCGTCGCTAGTCGCATGAAACGTGCGTGTCAACCATCAATTGCGTAATATAATGTCGAACTTTGCAGATAATGCGCATGTTTCGGTTTCGCCGATGCGAAGCCAGTCGCCCGGCGGCTGATTGCGGAACCAGGTGTATTGCCGCTTGGCATATTGCCGCGTCGCTGCCTGCGCCTGCTCCAGCGCCGCGTCGCGGGTCAGCTCGCCGTTCAGCCATCCCGCCACCTCGGCCACGCCGATCGCCCGGCGGACCGGCGCATCCGCGCCGATGTCGTCGCGGGCGAGTAGCGCCGCCACTTCGTCGCGCGCGCCATGGTCGAACATCTGCGCCAGTCGCCGGTCGCACCGCTGCGCCAGCCACGTGCGGTCGGGCAGCAGCAGCATCGCCCGCACGTCGACGCCCTCGCCGATCCCGCCGCTCCGGTCGCGCTGCCACTCGGCAAGGCTCCGCCCGGTCGAGCGCACTACCTCCAGCGCGCGCGCCACCCGCGTCGTGTCACTGGCCAGCAGCCGCGCGGCGGCGGCCGGATCGGCCTGGGCCAGCGCGGCATGCGCCTCGGCCACCGGCAACGCGCGCACCGCCGCGCGTACCGCCGGGTCGATCTCCGGCACCGGCGCGATCCCGTCGAGCAAGGTGCGCAGATACAGACCGGTCCCGCCGACCAGCACCGGCAGCCTGCCCGCCGCGATCGTCTCCGCCACCACCACCGCCGCGTCGCGCGCCCATGCGGCGGCGGAATAGGCGTCCGCCCCGTCGACATGGCCGAACAGGCGATGCGGTGCGCTCGCCGCTTCCTCAGGGGAGGGTCGGGCCGACAGCACGCGCAGGTCGCGGTACACCTGCGCGCTGTCGGCGTTGATGACCACGCCGTCATGCGCCTGCGCCACTGCGATCGCCAGCGCGGACTTGCCGCTGGCGGTCGGGCCTGCGATGAGCGCCACCCTCGGACGGTCAGGAGAATTCGCCATGTTCATCGCCACGCTGATAGCAGCCGAATCGATCGCCGAGCGCGATATTTCCGATGCGGCCAACCGCCTCGACATGGCCGGCTGCGGCGTCACCGGCTGGGACTGGCTGGACGAGGGCCGCGCCGCCGACATCCGCTTTGCGACCGATCCCGCTGCCGCGCGCGCCGCGATCGAGGGCTTCCATCCCGCGACCGACGTAGCGGTTCAGCGCGCTGCGACCCGCGACAAGGCGCTGCTGGTCGCCGACATGGATTCGACGATGATTACCGTCGAGTGCATCGACGAATTGGCCGATTACGCCGGGATCAAGCCGCAGATCGCCGACGTCACCGAACGCGCGATGCGCGGCGAACTCGATTTCGCCTCGGCGCTCGACGCCCGCGTCGCGTTACTGGAGGGGCTGGAGGAAGCCGCGATCCAGCGCTGCCTCGACGAACGGGTCAAGCTGATGCCCGGCGCGAAGACACTTATCCAGACGATGCGCGCGCGCGGGGCCACGACGATCCTCGTCTCGGGCGGCTTCACCCGCTTTGCCGAGCCGGTCGGCCATGCGCTGGGCTTCCACCGCATGATCGCCAACCGCCTGCTGATCGAGGACGGCCGCCTGACCGGCAAGGTGCGCAAGCCGATCGTCGATGCGACCACCAAGGAAGTGACATTGCTCGCCGCGATCGACGAACTGGGCATCGATCCGGCCGCCACGCTTGCGGTCGGCGACGGTGCCAACGACCTGCCGATGATCCGCCGGGCGGGGCTAGGCGTCGCCTATCACGCCAAGCCGATCGTCGCTGCCGAAGCGGCGGTGCGCATCGACCACAACGACCTCACCGCGCTGCTCCACATTCAGGGCATCCCGCGCGGCGAGTGGGTCGAGGGCTAAGGCAGCCGNTGCCCCCGGCATGACCTGAACAGTGCGGGGCACTGTTCACCCGAAACTGGGCTGGGGGTGGGTAGGCTCGTGGCAGGCGCTATCGTACCCTCGCAGGCCGACCCACCCCCGACCCCTCCCTTGTCAGGGAGGGGAGAAGCCAAACCCGCCCGTTCCGACCCCGATCGCCCGACGCCAGCCCCATGAAGATCAGCGCTTCACCGCCACGCACGTCGTCGGCCGGATCGCGCCACACGCCCGCGTCGCTTCCGCGCTGGAGGCAAACGGGCCGATCTGCAATTTGGTGATGCCGCCCGCCGCCTCGAAATAGGGCTGGCGACCGGCGAACTTGCCCGACACCTGCGACCACAGCCCGCGCGCGTTGCCGGCATCGCGGAACGCGCCGAGCTGCACCCGCCAGCCGCCGTCACGCACCGCTGCGGCCGGGGCAGGGGCAGCGGGCTTCGGGCGAGGCGCGGGAGTCGCTTCCGCCACCCGCGTCGGGGCGGGGCGGGGCGTGACCACGCGCGGCGGGACCGGACGCGCCGTCGCCGTGCGCACCGGCTGCGTCGGCAGGCGGCTGGCGCCCGCTTCCAGATCGCGCGCCATCGCCAGCGCCGCCTGTCGGTCGGGCAGGGGGACATAGCGGTCCATCTCGGCCAGCGTCGACGCCGCCTGCGGCAGCCCGGCCGACGACGCGCGCGTCATCAGCGCATAGGCGCGCCGCCAGTCCTTGGGCACCGAATCGCCGTTGAACAACATCGTGCCCAGCACGAACTGGCTGCGCGGCTCGCCGCGCGTCGCCGATTTCTCCAGCCATTGCACCGCATCGGCGCGCTTGCCGTTCTGGAACAGGATCAGGCCGTAATTGTCCTGCGCCTGCGGATGGCCCTGCTGCGCCGCCTTGGAATACCATTGTTCGGCCTGCGCCAGATCGAGCGGTACGCCGCGGCCCAGCTTGTACGCCTGCGCCAGATTGAACTGCGCATCGGCATCGCCGCCGATCGCCGGCTGGCGCCATTCGCGCACCGCCGTGGCCCAGTCGCCGCGCGACCATGCGTCGACCCCGGCCTTCACATCGGCGATCGCCGGTGCCGCCAGCACCGCCGCACCCATCGCCAGCCACCCGTGTACGCGCATCGAAATCCCCCTTGCGATCGGGGCGACCGTACCAGCGGTTCACCATGTTCCGCAAAGCCTTTCCGGTGGATGGCCCGCCCGCGTTAACGCCTTTTTATCCCGCCGCTGCGACAACGGCGCTGAACGGACACAGGGATACGACAGCGGCATGCGCGTTCTAGCGGTGGCATCGCAAAAAGGCGGATCGGGCAAGACGACCTTGTCCGGCCACCTTGCCGTGCAGGCCGAACGGGCCGGTTGCGGGCCGGTGGTGATGATCGACATCGATCCGCAGGGGTCGCTGGCCGACTGGTGGAACGAACGCACCACCGATCTGCCCGCCTTCGCCCAGACATTGGTCGCGCGCCTCGCCGCCGATCTGGAAACGTTGCGCGCGCACGGCTTCAAGCTGGCGGTGATCGACACGCCGCCGGCGATCACCATGGCGATCCAGAGCGTGATCGCCGTCGCCGAACTGATCGTCGTGCCGACCCGCCCCAGCCCGCACGATCTGCGCGCGGTGGGGGCTACCGTCGATCTGTGCGGTCGCGCCGGCAAGCCGCTGGTATTCGTCGTCAATGCCGCGACGCCGGGCACCCGCGTCACCACCGAAGCGACGATGGCCTTGTCGCAGCACGGCACGGTCGCCCCGGTCATCGTCCATCACCGCGTCGATTTCGCCTCGTCGATGATCGACGGCCGCACCGTCATGGAACTCGACCCCGATTCGAAATCGAGCGCCGAGATCGCGCAACTGTGGACCTATCTCCACGACCGGCTGGAAAAGAATTTCCGCCGCACGGTGTTCGCCGTGCCGGCCGCGCCCGCCGGTGCGCTCGGCTTCGGCCGGCGGGGCATGGGGCAGGGCTGATGGCACCGATCGATCGCCCCGCGCCGCTCGTTCCCGGCCTGCTCGCCCGCAGGGGCGAGGCGCGCCCGGCGATGCGCCCCGGCGGCATCGCCGGCATGCTGGTCGAGGACGACGACCTCGGCTGGAACGATTTCGGCCAAAGTCCCGACCCGCGCGCCGAACTGCCCGCAGTGCTGCAACAGCGCGCGCAACTCCAGCAATTGACGCTCGGCAGCGATGCCGTGCCGGTCGCCCCGCCCGAAGGGGAAGTGGCGGCGCTCACCCTGACGCTCGACCCTGACCGGCTGTGGCGCCTCCGCCTCGCCGCCGCCGCGTGCGGCCTGTCGGTCGAGGCGTGGCTGGTCGATGCGATCGACCGGCTCCTGCCGCCGCCCTCCGACCTTTCGTCCACTCCCGTTTCCGATGCTCCGAAGGTGCAGCCATGACCAACCGCCTGCTCGTCTCGATCGGCCTCGCCACCGCCATGCTCGGCGGCTCGCTCGGCATCGTCGCCATGGGCACCGGTGCGGTCGCCGCCGGCGGGGATGCCGCCGCACCGCGCCTCGCTGCCAAGGCCGCCGCGATGCTGGGCAAGGACAAGGGGGTGCAGGCGGTCGGCTTCGCCGAACAGGCGGTGGCGCTCGCCCCGCGCGACGCGAGCTATCGCGCGCTGCTCGGCCGCGCCTATCTTCAGGCCGGGCGCTTCGCCTCGGCGACGCAGGCGTTCAGCGACGTGCTGGCGCTCGACCCCGCCGATGGCCGCGCCGCGCTCAACCTCGCGCTGGCGCAGACCGCGACCGGCGACTGGGTCGGCGCACGCGGCACGCTCACCGCCCATGCCGAACGCATCGCGCCCGCCGACCGCGGCCTTGCCCTCGCGCTCGCCGGCGATCCGGCCGGCGGCATCGCGCTGCTGGCCCAGGCCGCGCGCGATCCCGCCGCCACCGCCACCGTCCGCCAGAATCTCGCGCTCGCGCTCGCGCTCGACGGCCGCTGGATCGAGGCGCGCTCGGTCGCCTCGGTCGACATGGCCCCGGCGCTGGTCGATCAGCGGCTGGTCGAATGGGCCGCCTTCGCCCGCCCCGGCAACGCCGCGCAGCAGGTCGCGGCGCTGCTGAAAGTCACCCCCGTCGAGGATCGCGGCCAGCCGGTGCAACTGGCGCTCGTCGCACCCGCCGATCCGGTGGCGGTCGCCGCCGCCGACGCACCGCTCGTCGCGGTCGCGGCGGTCGATCCGGCACCGGTCGAGGCTGTCCAGACCATTCCCCCTGCGCCGGTTCAGGTCGCGACGGTCGAGGTCCCCCGCCCGGCGATCAGCTTCGCCCCGCGCCGCGAGATCGTGCAGGCACTCCCCACCGCCTACGCCAAGCTCGCCCCCGCCGCCCCGGTACGGATGCAGACCGCCGCCGCCCCGGCCCGTATCCAGACGGCTTCCGCTCCGGCGAAGGGCAATTATTACGTCCAGCTCGGCGCCTATGAGAACGCCGCCGTCGCCCGCGACGCATGGACGCGGATCAGTCGCCACGTCCCCCGCCTCGCCGGCCACGCGCCGCAGGGGATGCGCGCAACGATCCGGGGCAACGCCTATTACCGCCTGTCGGTCGGCGGCCTCGCCCGCGCCGATGCCACCGGCCTGTGCGGCACGCTGCGTGCATCGGGTGGCCGCTGCTTCGTCCGCGCCCATGCCGGCGAGCAACTCGCCGTCTGGGCGCGCGGCGGCAACCAGGTCGCCGCGCGCTGATGATCGATCGGCCTCCTTCGAACCGGACGTCATCCCAGCGAAGGCTGGGATCTCCCCGTGATAGCGCGCGACAGGAACCGCACGAGGCCCCAGCCTGCGCTGGGGCGACGGTTCCGGGCGGATCGATCCGCTACTAAAGTTTCCCGAGCCTCTCCCAGGAGGAGGCGGCGCGTTCCCTCACAGGAACGCGCCGCCCTTTATCGCCCGCAGTACCCGGCCCTGCACCGGCAGCCCGTCGAACGGGGTATTGCCCGCCTTGCCGGCGAAGCCATCGGCGCGGACCTGCCACGGCGCATCGGCATCGATGACGATCAGATCGGCCGGTGCCCCTTGCGCCAGCGTACCCGACTCCAGCCCGAGCAGCTTCGCCGGGTTGGCGCTGAGCAGCGCGAACAGCCGCTCGATCGTCACCACCCCGTCGCGCACCAGCCCCAGTCCCAGCGCCAGCAGCGTCTCCGCGCCGGCCATGCCCGGCTCGCTGTCGGCGAACGGCAGGCGCTTGGCCTCCGGCCCGCGCGGGTCGTGCCCCGAACACAGCACGTCGATCGTCCCGTCGGACAGCGCGGAACGCGCCGCCTGCCGGTCGCTTTCGTCACGCAGTGGCGGCGAGAGATGCGCGAAGGTGCGGAAATCGCTCATCGATATATCGGACAGGTAAAGATGCGCCGGAGTGATCCCGCACGTCACCTGCACCCCCCGGCGCTTGGCGGCGCGAACGAGATCGAACCCGGCCGCCGTCGTCACCTGCCGGAAATGCAGCCTTGCGCCGGTTTCCTCGGCGAGCGCCACGTCGCGCGCGATCGCCAGCGCTTCGGCAAGGGCAGGGGCGGCGGGCAGCCCCAGCCGCGTCGCCGTCTCGCCCGCCGTCGCCACCGCGTCACCCGTCAGGCCACCGTCCTCGGCATGGGCGATCACCGTCAGGCCGCAGTCGCGGGCATAGGCCAGCACCTTGCGCATCACCCCGCTGTCGGCGATCCAGCGCCGGCCCGTTGCCACCGCGCTCGCCCCCGCCTCGGCATTGATTGCCATCTCGGCGAGGTCGCGCCCTTGCAGCCCTTGCGTCGCCGCCGCGATCGGATGAATCCACAGGTCGGGTTTGCCCATATGCGCCGACCTTGCGACCACGCCCGGTTCGTCGAGCACCGGCGTCTGGTCGGGCATCAGCCCGACGCGCACGATCCCGCCCGCGCGGCACGCCGCCGGGTCGCTGGCGAACACGCCCAGATCGACGATCGCCGGCGCGATCAGCTTGCCGCCCAGATCGATCGTCTCGCCAACAGCGACGGTGTCCGGGCCGCCGATCACCTCGCCCGCGACATGCAGCGGCGCGTCGCTCACCCCGCCCACCGGGCAGACGCGGGTGCCGTTCACGAAGCTGACGTTCATGCCCAACCCTCCACGCCGCGGCTCCTTCGGGTCAACACGTCGAGGCACGCCATCCGTACCGCGACTCCCATCTCGACCTGTTCGGTGATCGCCGATACCTGCGGGTCGTCGGCGACGTCGCTGGTGATCTCGATCCCCCGGTTCATCGGCCCGGGGTGCATGACGAGCGCGCCCGGTTCGGCACGTTTCAGCCGCTCGCGGGTCAGGCCATAGCGCAGATGATATTCGCGCGTGGACGGGATGAAGCCGCCGTTCATCCGCTCGTTCTGCAACCGCAGCATCATGACCACGTCCGCCCCCTCCAGCGCCGCGTCGAAATCGGTGAACGGGGTCACGCCCATCCGCTCGATCGCGGCGGGCAGCAGCGTGGCCGGGGCGACGACGCGCACCTCGGCCGCCAGCGTGGTGAGCGCGAGAATGTTCGATCGCGCGACCCGGCTGTGCAGGATGTCGCCGCAGATCACGACCCGCTTGTGCGCGATCCCGCCCAGCCGCCTGCGGATGGTCAGCGCGTCAAGCAGCGCCTGCGTCGGATGCTCATGCCATCCGTCGCCCGCGTTCAGCACCGGGCAGTCGACCTTGTCGGCGATCAACTGCACCGCGCCCGACGAGCTGTGACGGATCACGATGACGTCGGCGCGCATCGCGTTGAGCGTCACCGCCGTATCGATCAGCGTCTCGCCCTTCTTCACGCTCGATTGGCCGGCGTGCATGTTGACCACGTCGGCGCCCAGCCGCTTGCCGGCGATCTCGAACGACAGCAAGGTGCGCGTGCTGTTCTCGAAGAACGCATTGATCTGGGTGATGCCGCCCAGCCGCCGGTCGCCGGGGGCGCGGCTGCGGTTCGCGTCGATCCACTGTTCCGCCTCGTCGAGCAGGAACAGGATCTCGTGCGGTTGCAGCCCCTCGATCCCGGTCAGGTGGCGATGCGGAAAGACGGCGCCGCCATCGATCATGGCGGCGGGGCGGTGGTCGGATGCGCGCATGACCGGGGCGGTTAGGCCGCTTGGGTTCCCCGCGCAAGCCGAACCCAGCCGCGCCCCTCATGCCCGAAGCAAAAAGCGTCCGGGTGCAGGATTTCGGCAAGGATCTCCGCCGATTCGACCAGCCGGGGGCCGGGGCGGTTGAAGAAATGATGGCCATCGGCGACGAGCACCCGATCCTCGCGCACCGCCTTCAACTCGGCCCAGCCCGGCCGCTGCGTCAGCGGCGACAGGTCGCCCAGTGTCTGCGGAATCTGGAACCCGCACGGCATCATCACGATGACGTCGGGATCGGCGGCGACCAGTGCATCCCACTCCGCCCATGGCGAATGCTGTCCGGCCTGCGCGAACAGGCTGACGCCGCCGGCTGCCTCGATCAGTTCGGGCACCCAGTTGCCCGCCACCATCAGCGGGTCGATCCACTCGACCGCCGCCACCGTGGGCCGGGTCGGCTGCGCGGCGGCGGTCGCGGTGATCGCCGCCAGTCGCGCCTTCAGTCCGGCGACGACCGGCCCGGCGCGCTCGGGGACGCCCAGCGCCTGCGCCACCCGCCCGAAATCACCCCACACGTCGCCAAGATCGTCGGGGGCGAGCGACACCAGCACCGGATCGTTTCCCTGCCAGTCGGTCAGCGCGCCGATGAGGTCGTCGGGCGTCACCGCGCACACCGCGCATTGCGACTGGGTGAGCACCACCTGCGGTTGCAGCGCGCGCAACGCCGCCGCATCGACCTCGTAGCACGACAGCCCGGCGGTCACGATCGCCTGCACCCGGTCGTCGATCAACCGCGAGGGCAACCCCTTCTCGATCTTCGTCGCGGTCAGCCGGGGCAGGGCGCTCATTTCGGGCGGAAAGTCGCACTCATGACTCCGCCCGACCAGATCGGGACCGAACCCCAGCGCGACCGCGATCTCGGTGGCGCTGGGCAGGAGCGAGACGATACGGGCCATGGGGGTTCCTGATACGCTGCGAAGAAATCGGACTGGCGATAGGCGGCGGCAGGGCGAACCGCAAACTCTCCCCTCC
>NZ_LMKU01000029.1:163075-172073 GCF_001421635.1 Sphingomonas sp. Leaf25 | reverse complement strand
CGTTCCCTCGCACCCCGCCCCCCCCCCAACCCCTCCCTTGTCAGGGAGGGGAGCCACATCACCCCAACCACCACCACCCGATCGCCCCGAACAGCGCCAGCGCCGCCCAGCCGCCCTTGGCGGTCAGCAGATAGAACATGCCGACCAGCCCGACCCCGGCAAGGATGCCGCGCAACGCCTCGTCATCGGCGATCCACGGCAGGATCAGCACCCCGCCGATCAGATTGCCCGCCGCATTGGCCGCGATCCACAGATAGGACAGCCCCGCGCCGATCGATCCGAGCAGCGGCAGCTTGATCGTCGCATAGCCGCGCATCTTGCCCGGAAACAGGTCGGCGGCCAGATGCAGCCCGATGCCGAAGCCCAGCCCGGCCGCCACGCCCCATGTCCGCGGATCGAGCAGCGCGACCAGCATCGGGATCACCCCGTGCAGCAAGGCGCTGCGATGGTTGAGGTTGAGCGGAGTGTCGAGATCGGGCAGCCGCGTGCCCGACGCCGCCGCCGTCACCACGGTCGCCACCACCACCCATGGTGCATGGCCACCGGTGAACGCCAATATTACGCTGAGCAAAAGAAACAGGGAAGGCGCCACGGCCGCCCCCTAACCGCCATGTACTCGTTATGTCCACCGTCCCGAGGAAATTTCCTTTACGTCAGCGGCACGCTGACCAGCGCGTCGATCGCGCCTTGCAGGATGTACGCGGCGGCCAGCTTGTCGACCCGCTCGGCACGCTTGGCGCGGCTCAGGTCCTCGGCGATCATCTGCCGCTCGACCGCGACCGTCGACCAGCGTTCGTCCCACAGAAAGATGGGGAGGGCCAGATCATCCAGATTGCGCGCGAACGCCCGCACTGACTGCGTGCGGGGGCTGTCGCTGCCGTCCATGTTGAGCGGCAGGCCGATCACGATCCCGCGCACCGATTGCTGGCGGATCAGCGTCTGCAACTGCGCCTTGTCCGCGCTGAACTTCGTCCGGTTGACCAGCACCGCCGGGCTGGCGAAGCTCCACCCGGCATCGCACAGCGCCGTCCCGATCGTCTTGGTGCCCACATCCAGCCCGATCAGCCGCCCGCCTTCGGGCAGCGCCTCGCGATATATCGTCCGGTCCTCGGTAATCATCGCGCCGCCTCCCACGTCGCCAGCCGCCGCAGCGCATCGGCGCGGACGTTCGCCCAAAACAGGCTGTAGTCATATACATGCCAGTTGTTGCCCGGCAGCACATAGGGGCCAAGGTCGGGCAACTCGCTCCCCATCGACAATATGCCGCGCCCCTCGCACCGGGCCGGCACCAGCCCCGGCGTCAGCACCGCGCTCGTCAGCGCTGCGTCGGGCACCAGCGTGCCGAGATTGGCGCTGGCCGGCGCGGCGGCATCGGGCGTGCCGGTCAGCGGGTTGGTGCAGACCATCGGCGTCGCCGCGCGCGATCGGCCGTCGAACCCGGTCGTCGCGTCATAGGTGTCGAAGATCAGCGACGGATCGGCCGGATCGGCGAAGCTCTGCCACGACAACAGACACCCCGCCTGCTCCGCGCCGCGACATTCGGGCAGCCCCAGCGCCGCCAGATCGGTGACGCGCGACACCGGCCACCCGACGACATAGGCCGCGACGATCCGCCGGGCGAGGCGCGTCCCCGCCACCTTCTCGCGCAGCAGCCGCGTCAGGTGCAGCGCCCCCTGGCTATGCCCGGCGAGGATGATGGGGCGTTTCGGATCGGCCTCGGCGACGAACCGGTCGAATGCCGCCGCCACGTCGCGATAGGCGAGGTCGAGCGCCTGGGTCGCCGCACCCTCGCTGGTCAGGAACGCGCCGAACGTCGCCTGACGATAGCGCGGCGCCCACACCCGCCCGGCGGCGGCGAATGCGCTGGCCTGTCCACGCAGGAACACCTGTGCCCGCCCGTTGGTCTCGCCATCGTCGAGCGCGGCGTTCCACCGGTCGGTCCCGACGAACGAGGTCGGATGGATGAAGAAGATCTCGGCATTGCCCGGCGCAGTCCGCGCGACCCCCGGCGGCAGCCAGTCGACCGGCGTGTTGGTCAACCCCGGCCGCGCGAACCACATCCCGCGTTTGGCATAGGCATCGCCCGCCACCGCCGGCGCGCCCTGAAACGCGACGCCGGGCACCATCGCCCGCCGCAGCAGCGCCACCCCGAACAGGCGATAGGCAAACGCCGCCACGATCGCCAGCACGATCAGCGTCGCCACGACATACAGGAACTTGCGCGCCAACCGGCTCTCCTCAGGGATTTTCGCCTAGGTGCGCGAAAGGGCGATCGAGCGCAACGCCCCCCCGCCGTCATTCCGGCGAAGGCCGGAATCCACGGACACGCAACGCCCGCGCCTCCATGGATACGGTCCGTATCCATGGATTCCGGCCTTCGCCCGAATGACGAGCAGCGTGCAACCCTTGTCCCCACCGCCCACATTCTCTAGGCGGGTAGGCGCAAGCGCCCGTCGGGCGCCCCCGGGAACTCCAATGCTGCTCGCGATCGACGCCGGCAATACGAACGTGGTCTGCGCGCTGGTTGACGGCGACACCATCGTCGCGCGCTGGCGCATCGCCACCGATCCGAGGCGTACCGCCGACGAATATGCGGTCTGGCTCAGCCAGTTGCTGGCGCTCGACGGGCGCGACCGGTCGTGCATCGACGGCGTCATCATCGGCACCGTCGTGCCGCGCGCGCTCCACAATCTCGAAGTGCTGGCGTCCAAATATTTCGGCGTGACCGCGCTGGTCGCCGGACGCGGCACCGCCGATTACGGCATCGCGCTCGACGTCGACGAACCCCATGCGGTGGGTGCCGACCGGGCACTGAACGCCATCGCCGCGCATGCCGCGCACCCCGGCGACCTGATCGTCGTCGATTTCGGCACGGCGGCCACCTTCGACGTCGTCGACTATACCGGCGCGTACAAGGGCGGGATCATCGCGCCGGGCATCAACCTGTCGCTCGACGCGCTGGTGACGGCCGCCGCGAAGCTGCCGCGCATCGCCATCGAGGCTCCGGCGACCACCTCGGTCATCGGACGCAATACGGTAGACCAGATGCACATCGGTATCTATTGGGGCTATATCGCGATGATCGAGGGGCTGGTCGCGCGCATGAAGGCCGAGATCGGCCGACCCGTGCGCGTGATCGCTACCGGCGGCCTCGCCATCCTGTTCGAAAAACACACGCAGGTCTTCGATGCGATCGAACAGGACCTGACCATCACGGGACTGGCGATGCTGTGGCGCCGAACCCATATGTCCCCAGCAAACAGCGACTGAAACCAAGACCCTCGCGAATAGGCGCGAGTTTAGAAAGAGACTTAGTGACCCCAAAGAAAGAACTGCTCTTCGTCGCGCTCGGCGGATCGGGCGAGATCGGCATGAACGTCAACCTGTACGGCACTGCCGGCAAATGGCTGATGGTCGATTGCGGCGTGACCTTCGCCGACCCGGCCTACCCCGGCATCGACGTGATGCTCCCCGATCTTCAATTCATCGAAGAACGCGGCGACCAGCTCACCGGCATCGTCATCACCCACGGGCATGAGGACCATATCGGCGCGTTGCCGTATCTCGCCGCCGATCTCGGCGTGCCGATCTACGCCACGCCGTTCACCGCCGGCCTCATCCGCGGCAAGCTGGACGAGGAAGGCATTTCCGACCGCGTGAAGCTGAAGATCGTGCAACTGGGCGGCGACGTGAAGGTCGGTCCGTTCGGCGTGCGCTTCGTGCCGATGGCGCATTCGATCCCCGAGGCGACCGCGCTCGTCATCGATACCCCGCATGGCAAGATCTTCCATTCGGGCGACTGGAAGCTCGACCGCGAACCGATGGTTGCCACCCCGGCGACCCCGGAGGAACTGACCGCGATCGGCGACGAGGGCATTCTTGCGCTGGTGTGCGATTCGACCAACGTCTTCAACAACGAAGCCTCGGGCTCCGAAGCCGATGTCCGCCAGGGCCTGTTCGAGCAGGTATCCTCGGCCAAGGGCCGCCGGGTGATGGTGACGAGCTTCGCCTCTAACGCCGCGCGGCTCCACACGCTGGGGCAGGTCGCGCGCGACACCAACCGCGAGATCTGCGTCGCGGGCCGTTCGCTCGACCGCATCCTGAAGGTCGCCAAGGCCACCGGCTATCTCAAGGACTTCCCGCAGCCGGTCGACTACGACACCGCGATGCGCCTGCCGCGCGATCAGGTCCTCATCATCGCCACCGGCGGGCAGGGCGAACAGCGCGCGGCACTCGCCCGCGTCGCCAACCGCGAACACCAGTTGTCGCTCGAAGCGGGCGACCGGGTGATCTTCTCGTCCAAGCAGATTCCGGGCAACGAAGTCGCGATCGGCCGCATCCAGAATCAGCTCGCCGCCGCCGGCATCGAGATGATTACCGATCGTCAGGCGCACGTCCACGTCTCGGGCCATCCGGGCCGCCCCGAACTGGCCAAGCTCTATAAATGGATCCGGCCGAAGGTGCTGGTGCCGGTGCATGGCGAGATGCGCCACCTGATGGAACATGCCCGCTACGGTCTGTCGCAGGGGGTCGGCCAGACGCTGGTCCAGACCAACGGCGACATCGTACGGCTTGCGCCGGGCAATGCGACCAAGATCGGCAAGGCCGTGGTCGGTCGCCTCGCGCTCGACGGCGACGTGATCCTGCCGGCCGAGGGCAGCACGATCAACGAACGGCGCAAGCTCGCCGCGTTCGGCCATATGTCGGTCGCGGTCGCGGTCGACCGGCGCGGGCAACTGGTCGGCGATCCGCAAATCCGCGTGCAGGGCGTGCCGGTCGAGGAAGACCGCGAACCCTTCCTCGAGGAAGCAGTCGATGCGGCGGCCGAGGCGGTGAACGCCAAGAGCCGTGAACGCGGCAAGCTTCCGGAAGCGATCCGGCTGGCCGTCCGCCGCGTGGCGACGCGCTGGACCGGCAAGAAGCCGGTGGTCGACGTCCTCATCATCAACGCCTGAGGACGGGGAGGGGCGGGCGCATGGCATGGCAGTCGGCGCTCGCCATCTGGATGCTGTTCTGGGTGCTGGCGATGTTCCTCGTCCTGCCCTTCGGCATCCGCACCACCCACGAAGCCGGCGAGCCCCCCGTCGCGGGCCAGGCCGACAGCGCCCCCGCCGGCTTCCGCCTCCGCCCGATCCTGTGGCGCACGACCATCGTGTCGCTGGTGCTGTTCGGCGCGTTCTACCTGAACTACGTCTACGGCTGGGTCACGTCCGACATGCTGGACTATTATAACGGGTGAGGGGGGCGGCGGTGCATTCGACCGTCAGCAAATATTGGCGTATAGCCGTCGCGCTTGCGCCCAGCATCGTGCTCGGCGCGGTAATGCGGTCGTGGTTACAGGCATTCGGATACAGCCGGCTGGAATCGCTCGTTATCCGGTGCGCTGCTGGCGTGGCCATAGCGATAGTCCTCTTGTGGTTGATGGACCGCCTACTGCCCGGGTCGAGGAATAATCTGGAATAATATCCGCTCGACCGAACTGGATCACCTTCACCGAACCACATACGCCTTCTGTACGATGCCCACCGGCTCCCGATACGTCCGGAACCCCATCGCCTCGTAATAGCGCAGACCGGACGCATTACCCGCCGCGATACAGGCGTCGATTGTCTCCAGCCCCGCCTGTTCCGCCGCCTCGCGGCTGGAACGGAACAGCGCGCTGCCGACGCCCTGCCGGTGCGCACGCGGGCTGATGTGCGTACCGATGATGCCCCATCCTTCGGGCACGTCGTACCGGTTGCCGCCTTCTGCGCGGAGCAGCGACTGGAAGCCGACGACCTCACCGGCAGCGTCGATCGCCACCGTGCAACGGATGCTGGCGGGGTTTGCCAGATACTGCCGGATCACGAATGCCTCGTCGCTGGGGCGTTCGCGGCCGGTATGCTCGATGATCTCGCGCAGCACCCGGCGCAGGGCGGCAGCATCGCCAATCGATGCCAGGCGCATATCCATGGTATTCCCCCCGATCGAACATCGCGGTCCGATGGTTCGACTGTCCTACACGCCTCGCGGGTGACAGAATATTATGACCCCGCTCTTTCCGATCGTCCATCCCGCTTAAACCATCGGCTACACCGACAGGTGTAAGAAACCCGCGCCAAGTCATTGATTCCGGGTAAACGCATTTCCGCCGAAACGACGCTGTTGTGTAAACTTTGTAAACTTTGCCGCCTATCCGGCCACCCACCGCGCCGCCAGCATCGCCAGCAACAGATCGGCGTACTCCCAACCATCTGCCCGCGCCGCGATCGCCGACAGGCAATCCTGATCGTCGCGCCCCGGTCGCCCCGGACCGGTCATGTTGGGCTTCATGTTGAGGTCGAACAGGTGAAAGTTTCCACCGGCATCTGCCCGGCAATCGATGCGGATCGCGCTGCGCGACCCGACCATCGCCGCCGCCGCCTCGCACGCCGCGACCATCGCCACCACCGCCGGCTCGTCCATCCGCGCCGCCGGGATCGCCACGCTGTTCGCGCTCACCGGCACGTCGCCGTTATACGGCGCGACGCCACCGCGCTGGTCGAACCGCAGCACCGGGCGCAACGCATGCTGCCCCCCGGCGACCCGCCCGTCGGGCCGGGGGGCCTCCGGCGGCAGGACGGTGATCGTCATCTCCTCGCCCGGCAGATATGCCTCGACCATCAGCATGTCGCCGAATGTCGCCGCCGCGATCAACGCCCCGGCCGCCGCCACCAGTCCGGGCAGATCCGCAACCAGCGTCACCCCTTGGCTGCCGCGCCCGCGCACCGGCTTGACGATCAACGGAAACGCCATCCCCCGCGTCACGATCGCCCCGGCGACACCGTCCAGCGCGACCACCCCCGGCCGGGCGCTGCCGCTCAACAGGAACGATCCCGCCACCGGCAGCCCGGCGTCGCCCAGCATGCGGTTGGTGGCGAACTTGTCGTCGAACCGCTGCATCGCCGCCGGTTCCTGCCCGACGATGCCGACCGGCGCCCGCACTTGCTCCAGCGGATGCCCGGCGAACAGCACGGTATTGGCCCAGATCGTGTCCGCCCCTGCCGCAATCGCCGCCGCGATGCCCGCAGCGGTATCGGGAAACACCCAGTCGAGCGCCACCGCCGGATCGGGAGCCGCGACCGGCGTCGCCACCGTCACGCCGCGCCCTTGCAGCGCGACGGCGATGTCGGCCCCGCCGTCCGAATAGCCGCCGGGCTTGGCATCCTTGCGCAACCCGTCGATCACCGGCGGCGGCAGCGCTTGGTACAGGATCGCGACGCAACGCTGGGTCACAAGGGGCACCTCCGCTTCGGAACGGTGCCCGCCTACCCCTCGGGCGTTATCTGTCAATCAGTTACGCAACCGCTCGATCGCCTGCGCCAGCACGACGTACAGCTTGCCCATGTCCGACGACAGCAACGTCACCCCCATCGACGATCCGTCGCGCAAACTCAGCACCTGCCGCAGCATCGCCTCGAAATCATGGATGTAGCGGTTCACCTGATCGCTGAACCCCTCGTCGCCGTCGTACAGCAGCGCGATGTCACGCGCCTCCGCCCCGTCGATCAGCCGCACCGCCCGCCGCGTGAACACGCCCCGGTCGCCCTTGAGATACGCGGCCCATGCCGTGTCCGACACATCGGTCGACAGCGACTTGGCGATGTCGATCGACGCCGAATTCATCGCCTCGATCAACGTCGTTACCCGGCGCGAGAATTGCTCGCTGTCGGCCACTTCACGCTCGGCGCGCGCGGCGGCCATCCGGGTTTCCAACTCCTCGCCGGTTTCGGTGATCTTGACCATCTGTCGCGACAGCCGCTCGCCTGCCTCGATCGCGGAGGCGACCGCCTGATTGGCGATCGACGACAGTTCCGCCACCTGATTGGTGACGGCGCGGTCGACCGCATTGGCCAGCGCGCGCGTCCCCTGCGCCTCCAGATCGCGGGCGACGTCGGGCAGCACCTTGGCCAGCGTCTGCCGCGCCTTGGCGCTGGCGCTCTCGGCGGTATCGCGGATGCGCAGCATCGCTTCGGACAGCCGGGGTGCGGCATCCTCGGCGAAGCGCACGGTGGTCGCGATCGTTTCGTCGGCGATCTCGCGAACCTCGGAAATCCGGTCCTTGCCCAGATCGAGCGTGTCGAGCAGCTTCTGCTGCACGCTCGTCAGTGTCTCGCGCTGCATGTCGACCACGCCGGCGATCGCCTCGATCGCCTCGTGCGTGCTCTCGGCTGCCGTGACCAGTGCCAGCAGCTCGGGCTTGGCCCGCGCCACGATGTCGCGGCTGGCCGTGACCCGCGTGTCGAGCCGGTCGAGCGCGCCGGGCAGCGTCTCGTCCATCTCGCGCGCGGCGGCATCCAGCGCGGTCAGCACTTCCTCGGCGGTCCTGACCACGCGGCGCGCGGTTTCGTCGTTGCCGTCCAGTGCCTCGGTCAGTGCATCGGCGACCTGGATCAGCACCTCGATCGATCCCGCGACCGCCTGCACCCGCTCGACGCCGCTGACGCGCAGCGCATCGAACTTTTCATCGAACCCGGTCAGCCCGTCGTCGAGCATCGCCAGCAACGCCTCGCCATCGCGGCGTCGTTCGGTCAGCCGCGCCTCGATCGTGCCGGCGATCGACTGAATCCGCTCGATCCCGTCATGGCGCATCGTCTCGAACCGGCTGTCGAACGCATCCAGCCCTTCGCCGAGCGTCGCCAGCATCGACTCGCTGTCGCGTCGCCGTTCGGCCAGTCGTTCGTCGATCGCGTTGGACAATGCCTGTACCCGTGCGATGCCCTGCGCCTCGATCGCCGCGAACTGCGCGTCGAAGCTTTCCAGTCCTTGTCCCAGCGTCGCGAACATCGCCTCGCCATCGCGCTGGCGCTCGGCCAGCCGTTCGGCAATCGCGTCGTAAGCCGCCTGCGCGCGGGCGATACCGTGCGACTGGACCGCCGCGAACTGCGCGTCGAAGTTTTCGAGTCCCTGACCCAACGTCTCGAACATCGCCTCGCCATCACGCCGCCGCTCGGCCAGCCGCTCGCCAATCGCGTCGGAC
>NZ_LMKU01000029.1:162912-163051 GCF_001421635.1 Sphingomonas sp. Leaf25 | reverse complement strand
CGCCTGCGCGCGGGCGATGCCATGCGACTGGACCGCCGCGAACTGCGCGTCGAAGCTTTCGAGTCCTTGACCCAGCGTCTCGAACATCGCCTCGCCGTCACGCCGTCGCTCGGCCAACCGCTCGCCGATCGCGTCGGAA
>NZ_LMKU01000029.1:104058-162896 GCF_001421635.1 Sphingomonas sp. Leaf25 | reverse complement strand
CGCCTGCGCGCGGGCGATGCCATGCGACTGGACCGCCGCGAACTGCGCGTCGAAGCTTTCGAGCCCCTGACCCAGCGTCTCGAACATCGCCTCGCCGTCACGCTGCCGTTCGGCCAGCCGCTCGCCGATCGCGTCGGACACTGCCTGCGCGCGGGCGATGCCCTGCGTTTCGACGGCGGCGAACCGCTCGTCGAACGCGCCGAGGCCGGTCTGCAACGTCGCCAGCAGCGCCTCGCTGTCGCGTCGCCGCTCGTCGATCTGCCCGGCCAGCGTGCGGATCGCCCCGTCGATCTGGCCCATGCGCTCGGCGAGCTGGTCGGCCCCCTCGCGCCCGGCGCGCTCGATCGCCGCGCCATTGGCCTCGATCATCGCGATCGTCGCATCGCCCTGCGCGGTGATCGCTTTGCGTGATTCGTCGATCGCATTGGCCGCCCGGTCGAGCACCTCGTCGATCGCGCCCGACATGGTGCCGATGACCGATTCGAGCCGCGTGCCGGCACTCTCGCTGGTGGCTTCCATCCGTGCGATATGCGCTGCCAGCCGCTGCGCCGCGCCGCCCGCGACCTCGTCTGCGTCGCGGCCGCGTTGCGCCACCGCCGCCAGCGCGGCGTCGAGCGCGGCGATCCGTTCGCTGGCGGCGAGACCGGTCGCCTCCAGCCGCTGCGAGATCGATTCGGTTTCGGCATGCGCGCGCGGCAACGTGTCGAGCAGCGTGCCCAGCCGGTGCTCGGCATGCGTCGCCGCGAGGGTCAGCGCCTCGGTCGTCATGTCGATCGCCGCGACCTGCTCGGCGATGCCGGCACGGACGCCGCGCAGCCGGTCGGTCGCGCCTTCGCCCAGCATCATCAACTGCCCGGTATGCTCGGCCAGTTCGCTGCGCGATTCGGCGATGCTGCGGCGGACGGTCGCCACGACCTGTTCCAGCGCCAGCGCCTCGCTCCGCATCGCCTGCGCGGTGGCGGTGAAGCGGCGCGCCTCCGACCGGCTGCCCTGACGCAGCAACAGCCACACGATCCCGATCAGCAGCGGCGGCACGCACAGCGCGGCGACGAACGACGAGAGTTCGACCGGCTGCAACCGCCCGAGCGTCGCTCCGGCCCACACCAGCATGCCGCCGACCCATGCGATGACCGCAACCATCGCCAGCGTCGGCGCGATCCATTCGCGCGGCATGGGTTCAGGCTCCAGCGGCGCTTCGGCCAGCCAGTGCGGTGCTTCGTCCTGCTCGACGAACCTGTCGTCGTCGGCGTCGTGGTGCGAGTGTTCCCGCAGCCCGCTAATCGTGCCCCCGTTCATATGCAGGCGCTTATCATGATCGATCGGGGCAGGACAGATGCCGTAACGTTCGCTTAACCTTCGGCGCTTACGCTTTTCGCATGGTCTATGATCCCGGGGCGATCGACGCGACACTGGCGGCAGCGGTGGGGGACGAACCCTCGCTGATCGCCGAATTGCGCGGTGCGTTTCTGGACAGCACCCACCGCGCGCTTGCCGCGCTGGAGGCGGCCGGCGCCGACGAATGGGCAAATGCCGCCTTTCGTTTGAAGGGCTTGGCCGCCAGTTTCGGGGCGGTGCAGTTGATGACGCTCGCCGGGGAAGCCGCCGGCCATCCGCCTGGGGACGCCGCGATGCTGCGTCGCCTCAACCGCGCCGTCGCCCAGCTCTGAGCTCCGCTACCGCATGTACAGCCGCCAGTGCGACCCCGACACCGCCGTCGGGTCGCCCCGCGCGATCTCGCGATAACGTCGGCCACACAGGATGACCGCATCGGGAAAGGCGGCATCGCCATCGCGCTCGACGAATCGATATGGCGCGGCGGGGCAGGGGGCGTTGACGATCTCCAGGGGATAGCGCCGCTGCCGCGCCGCGACGGACAGGATCGCCGAGGATCGCGGATACTCGATCGACACCATCGTGCCCGTGGGGCTTCGCGCCGCCAACGCATCGAGCGCGCGTCCCGGATCGCCACGCAGATTGCCCGCCAGTTGCCGGTCGCGCACCGCCGCGCCGACGACGAAGCTCACCCCGATCGCGATCGTGACCGCCCGCCACTCCCGCCCGGCGGACCAGCCCCGCGGCAAGGCGATCGCCGCCCACAGCAGCAACGGCGGCAACGCCACGACATAATAGCGCGCCGCGCCGCTGTTCGGCAGTCCGAGCAGCGCGACCGCCAACGGCAGCAGCCCGGCGGCGATCACCGCCAGCAGGCCGATCCGGTCCGCCACGATCCGCCCGAACCCGGCGAGCAGCAGGACCATGGCGGACAGCCCCAGCGTCCAGCCGAAAAGCTGGTCCAGCCCGCTTGCCCAGCGCGCCCAGTCATGCGCCTCGCGACTGCCGAACCGGAACCCTGCCGGATCCGCCCACACTGCCGCCCATGCCAGCGCCGCGAACAGCCCCACGGCGACCACCGTCGGCGCGAACAGGCGAACCAGCTCGCCGGTCGTCGTCCGCAGGCCGGCGGACCGCAGCCGAACGGTCGCCACCCACACCACCAGCGATGCGAGCGCGAACACCATCGTCGCCTGCGCCATGCACCCGAGCAGGGCAGCGAGGGCGAGCGCCGTCGCCGGCAACGGTGCGGTGGGCTTCGCCAGCCAGCGATCGACGACATGGATCGCGCATCCCCATGCGAACAGCATCGGCGCATAGCCCCGCGCTTCCGAACCATAGGCGACGAGGAAGGGGGCGAAGGCGAAACCGATCGCCGCGAGGATCGCGCTCGCGCCGCCACGCCGCCCGGCAATCACCGCCACCAACGGGATCAGCGCGGTCCCCGCCGCGATCGACAGCGCGCGCTGGACCAACGGCGATGCGCCGGGACCGACCCATTGCAGCCACAAGCTGTTCAGATGATGGTTGTTGTCGTGGTTGATCGACAGGAACACGCCCGCCGGGGTCGCGACCTCGTGCGCGAACACCGCCGACCATGCCTCGTCGAGCCACAATGCCCCTCGCGCCGCGACGCAGCGCAGGATCAGCCCGCCCAGCGTGATCGCTACGACGGCAAGGACCGTCGGGTCGTGCCATCGTCTGGCCATTTCGTCTGCCCCCGCACGCCCGCCTGTTCCCACTGGCTCCTAGCCGGTGGGCGAGACAGGGGGAAGCGGCGCTTCAGCGGGCATAGGCGTCGATCAGCGACCCGACATAATCGGGATGGGCGCTGCTCAACCCGGCGGCGGGGCTGGGGCCATAGATGAAGCCATGGGTCGGATATTCCGAACTGCCCAGACCCTGCGTATCGCGATACCACACCTTCACCCGCGTCCAGTCGCCATTGCGCGATACGTCGAACACGGTGACGTCCTGCTCCACGCCGCCGCGCACGCCGTTGATCCGCGACCAGTTGGCATGGGTGACCATCGCGACGCGCGGATCAACCACCCGGCTGATGACGAGGACATGGCCCAGCGGCAGGCGCGACGTCTTGGCGAAGGCGAGCACCGCGCCGACCTTCGGCTGCTGACCACGCGGATAGCGGCCCGCCGCTTGATCCCACCATGTCCACGCATCGCCGTAAATCTGCACCCCCGACGCGGCGCGGGCGAAGGGCACGCATTGCCCGACGTAATTGAGCAGCGACCTGGCTTCCAGCGGGATGCTGGCGGCACCGGCAAAGGCAAGGAGCAGGGCGCCCCGGATAAGCGAACCAACCATGGCCGTGATGCTGCGCCGGGGAAGATGGCTATTGGGTGTGCGATTTTGGTTAAGAACCGCTTGCCGTACGGTGCCGCGCCGAACCGCCCGGGATGAGCGATGAAACGTGGGTCAGCCACGCAGCGCGCGGCGCGCATCGGCGCGCGCGTCGAGCAGAGCCCACAGGCCCCGGTGCTGGGCGAGCAGTTGCTGCATGCCAAAGGTCATCGCGCGGACCATCGGCGCTTCGCCGTCGATCGCCTCGATCATCCGTACGGTCTCGGAGCAGGTCGGCAGGTCGAGCGGGGCGGGGGCGATGTCGAGCCGCGCCGCCGCCATGTCGAGCGGCCGACGGATCGCCGGCCAGTCGAGCACCAGCGCCACTGCCGCGCCCAGCGCGCAGCCGGGCCGGACCGATGCCCCGAGCAGGTCGATCGCATGACGCTGCGCGGTCATCGCCGCTTCGGCGGCGGCCTGCCCCGGCGTGCCCGGCGGCGGCCCGGCGGCGGCGGCGAGCCGGATCAGATAGGCGCGTTCACCGGCAAAGGCGGCGGCGGCGGTTCGCAGCCATGGGCGGATATGCGGATCGTCGATGCCGTTCATCGCCTGGTCGACGAGCCCAGGATGTCGGGCATGGAGCGCGCCCAGTTGATGCAGCGCATCGGCCAGATCGTGGAGCGGGCGATCGTTCAGCGCGAGCCGGGTAAGGTAGGCATGGGCGGCGCTACCGTCGTGTTCGACGATGCGGGCAAGGCCAATCCCCGGACCGGGCGCCACCCTATCGCTTGCCGCCCCCGTCACTGCCGCGTCCCCCGTGCTGCCACGGGTATTCCCCGCAGCCACGGTAATGACGGCGAAGCATGACGCAAACGTCCAGAGACACGGTTAGCGAGTCGTTAACCGTCGCCCCGGCAAGTCCTTGCCGGGGCAAAACGGCCTTATTGGTCGAGGAACGACCGCATCTTGCGGCTGCGGCTCGGGTGCTTGAGCTTGCGCAGCGCCTTCGCCTCGATCTGGCGGATGCGTTCGCGGGTCACGCTGAACTGCTGGCCGACTTCTTCCAGCGTATGATCGGTGTTCATGCCGATGCCGAAGCGCATGCGCAGCACCCGCTCCTCGCGCGGCGTGAGCGAGGCCAGCACCCGCGTCACGGTTTCCTTCAGGTTAGCCTGAATCGCCGCATCAACGGGGATGATCGCGTTCTTGTCCTCGATGAAGTCACCGAGGTGCGAATCCTCCTCGTCGCCGATCGGCGTTTCGAGGCTGATCGGCTCCTTGGCGATCTTCATCACCTTGCGCACCTTCTCCAGCGGCATCGAGAGGCGCTCGGCCATCTCTTCCGGGGTCGGTTCGCGGCCCTGTTCATGCAGGAACTGGCGGCTGGTGCGCACCAGCTTGTTGATCGTCTCGATCATATGCACCGGGATACGGATGGTGCGCGCCTGATCGGCAATCGAGCGGGTGATCGCCTGCCGGATCCACCACGTCGCATAGGTGCTGAACTTGTAGCCGCGGCGATATTCGAACTTGTCGACCGCCTTCATCAGCCCGATGTTGCCCTCCTGGATCAGATCGAGGAACTGCAACCCGCGATTAGTGTATTTTTTGGCGATCGAGATGACGAGGCGCAGGTTCGCCTCGACCATTTCCTTCTTGGCGATCCGCGCCTCGCGTTCGCCCTTCTGCACCATGTTGACGATGCGGCGGAATTCGCCCAGCGCCATGCCGGTCTGTTGCGCGATCTCGGCGATCTCGGTGCGGATGCGATCGGCGGCGGCGGATTCGTTCTCGACGAACGCCTTCCACTTCTTGTCGAGCTTCGCGACCGAAGCCAGCCACTGCTCGTCCAGCTCATGATCGACATAGCTGTCGAGGAACGCCTTGCGCGGCACCTTGTGACGCTCGGCGAGGCGCAGCATCTGCCCGCCCAGCGCGGTCAGGCGACGGTTATAGGCATAGAGCTGGTCGACGAGATATTCGATCTTCGCCTGATGGAACTGCACGCTCTCGACCTCGGCGGTTAGTTCTTCGCGCAGCTTCTGGTACTTACGTTCCTCGGCGGTGGTGAGGCCATCGCCGGTCGCCATCGCGTCGAGACGCTGCGACTGCATCTTCGAGAATTTCTTGAAGATGGCGGTGATGTTGGCGAACTTCTCCAGCGCCTGCGGCTTGAGCTGCTCTTCCATCTGCGCGAGACTGAGGGTGTTATCCTCGTCATCGTCGTCGCTCGGACGCGGCGTGCGGCGCTCGCCGTCCTCGTCCTCGTCGGCTGATGCTTCCTCGGGCTCTTCCTCTTCCTTGAAAGTGGGCCCTGCGTTCTTCGACGAAATTTCGCCGTTGTCGTCGGCATCCTCGTCGTCCGACAGCGATTCCGGCGCCGGGTCCTTCGAGAGCATCGCGTCGAGATCGAGAATCTCGCGGAGCTGCATCGTGCCTTCGTTGAGCGCGGTCGACCAGCCGATGATCGCGTTGAACGTGATCGGCGATTCGCACAGGCCGAAGATCATCGTGTCGCGACCGGCCTCGATCCGCTTTGCGATGGCGATCTCGCCCTCGCGGCTGAGCAGTTCGACCGCGCCCATCTCGCGCAGGTACATCCGCACCGGATCATCGGTGCGGTCGACGGTTTCCTTCTTCTTGACCGGCTCGTACGCGGCGGCGGCATCGTCCTGATCGGTCGTTGCCTCTTCGTCGCTCTCTTCGTCCTGCTTGGCGCGTTCGTCGGTTTCGCCGTCCTCGCCCGCGTCCTCGTTCTCGACGACGTTGACGCCCATGTCGTTCAGCGCCGACATGATGTCCTCGATCTGCTCCGAGGTCATCTGATCCTGCGGCAGCATTTCGTTGAGCTGGTCGACGGTGATGTAGCCGCGCTTCTTGGCGCGGGCGACCAGCTTCTTGATCGACCCTTCGTTCAGGTCGATCAGCGGCGCGTCGCCCGTTTCGATCGTGTCGTCGCCGCCACCATTCGCCTTGGCCATCAATAACCCTCAAAGAAAATCAAGCGGCACCGGAAACCCGCACCGTATTTTACCCGTCGTCTTCGTCCGCCGCCGCGCGATTTGCAAGTCGCGAGCACGCCTTTGGCGGCGTTCGTCGGATCGTCGGGCTTCGCTAAGCCGGCGATATGGGAGCAGCCCCGCCCCGGATCAAGCGGCCTCGTCCAGCTCGTCCATCCAGTCGCGAATCCGCGCCTGCACCGCCGCATGGTCGGACCGCGCCTGCTGATAATCGGCGAAGGTCCGCTCGGTCGTGTCGTTGCGGCAACGTTCGCGCGCGGCATTTTCTGCGCGGTGCGAGGCATGTTCCTCGACCAATATGTGGATCACGCGCAGCAGATCGGTCTGCGCCACCGCCGGATCGATCCCGCGCTGCCAGAAGCTGAACGCAAGGTCGGTTTCCTTGTTGCGGCGCGCGATGTCGACCAGTTGGCGGTCGACGGCGACAGTATCGGCCAGCAGGCTCTCGCACAGATCGTCGCGATAGATCGCGAGGTCGATCAGGTGATCGCGCCAGCGCCGGAGCGTCCCGTTGACGATCGGCAGTTGCGCGATCAGCTCGCAATGCCGGGTCAGCACCGCGACATGCTGCATCAACCCCATCAGGACCGCGCGCTGGAACGCGAAGACCAGATCGACCCGCTGCACCTCGGCCGCAGCCGCCATGTCGTTGGCGACGATCCGCAGCCGCCGGTCCTTGGCCCCGAACAGCGCGAAGAACTGGTCCTTGAAGGTGCGGAAATATTCGCGGCGGATGCCTTCGTGACCGATCGTCCCGGCAAGTCGCGCCAATTCATGCTCGAACGCGGCGCGCTCGTCGGGCCCCGCATTCGCCGGCAGGCTGGCCAACTCCATCCGCCACAGGAAGTCCGAGAGCGATTCGCGGGTGGCGATCAGGTCCTCGAACGCCTGGGCACCTTCGGCCCGTACCAGATCGTCGGGGTCCATGCCGTTCGGGATGGTGACGATCGCGATGCTCTTGCCCGGCGTCAGCAGCGGCAGCGCGCGTTCGGCGGCGCGGCGCGCGGCCTTGATCCCCGCCGCATCGCCGTCGAAGCACAGGATCGGGCAGTCAGCCATCCGCCACAGCCGTTCGAGCTGATGCTCGGTCAGCGCGGTGCCGAGCGGGGCAACGACCTCGTCGAACCCGGCCTGCGCCAGCGCGATGACGTCCATATAGCCCTCGACAGCGATGACACGCCTAGCCTTGCGCGCGGCGGCCTGTGCCCGGTCGATGTTGTAGAGCGTGCGCCCCTTGTCGAAGAGCGGCGTCTCGGGCGAGTTCAGATATTTGGGTTCGCCGTCGCCGAGGATGCGCCCGCCGAACGCGACCGTGCGACCGCGCGCATCGCGGATCGGGATCATCAGCCGACCCCGGAACCGGTCGTACGGCTCCTTGCCCTCGACCGAGATCAGCATGCCCGATTCGACGAGCATCGGATCGCCGTAGGACGCCAGCGCGGCCTTGAGCTTGCCCCGCGAATCCGGGGCATAGCCGATGCCGAAGGTGCGGGCCGTCTCGGGCTTGATGCCGCGTTTGGCGAGCGCATCGCGGGCGATGCCGCCTTCGTCGGTCAGGCGGTCGACGAACCAGCCTTGCGCGTCGGCCATCAGCTCGTGCAGGCCCTTGGCCCGCTCGGCTGCCCTTGCCGACTGCGCGTCCTGCGCGGGCATCTCCATGCCGGCGGCGGCGACCAGTTCCTTCACCGCATCGATGAAGGGCAGGCCGCGCTGGTCGGTCATCCAGCGGATCGCATCGCCGTGCGCCCCGCAGCCGAAACAGTGATAGAAGCCCTTGTCGTCGTTGACCCAGAAGCTCGGCGTCTTCTCGGTATGGAACGGGCAGCACGCCTTGTGCTCGTTGCCCGAGCGCTGGAGCTTGACCGACTTCGCCACCAGCGCCGACAGCGTGGTACGTGCCCGAAGTTCGTCGAGAAATTGGGGCGAAAGAGTCATGCGGCCATATGCGCCAACCGGAACGTATTGGGCAATACGTTCCGTATCGGTTCCTTACGCCAGCGCCGACTTCACCGCCGCGCTGGCCTTGCTCATGTCGAGCTGCGAACCGTGACGCGCTTTCAGTTCGGCCATTACCCGGCCCATGTCCTTCATGCCGGTAGCGCCGAGGTCGCCCTTGATGGCCTCGATCGCGGCGGCGGTGGCTTCGGCGTCCATCTGCGCGGGCAGGAAGCGTTCGATCACCGCGACTTCGCGGCCCTCGGCGGCGGCGAGTTCGGGACGGTTGCCCTGTTCGTACATCTCGATCGATTCCCGGCGCTGCTTGACCATCTTTTGCAGCACCTCGACGACCAGCGTGTCGTCGTCGGCGGGGGCGCCGCCAGTGCGCGCCTCGATGTCGCGGTTCTTGATCGCCGACTGGATCAGGCGGATCGTGCCGGTCGTCTCCTTGTCGCCGCCCTTCATGGCGGTGACGAGCGCGTCCTTGATGGTATCGCGAATCATGGGGTGTCCGATATGGTTCGTTGCGGTCAAGCGGACGCCCTTAGCCGCAATCGATCCGCGATCACAGGATTGACGGCGGGCCGCCATGCCACTAGCCGCCACGGCTTAGCGACATCATCAGACAAACCCAGGAGTGCCCGCCTATCATGGCCGACGCCAAGCCATTCGCCATGCCCGAAGGAGCGACCGGAGTATTGGTCCTCGCGACCGGCGATGTCCTGTGGGGACGTGGGTTCGGGGCCGAAGGCGCGGCGGTCGGCGAGGTGTGCTTCCACACCGCGATGACCGGCTATCAGGAGATCATGACCGATCCGTCGTTCGCCGGACAGGTCATCACCTTCACCTTTCCGCACATCGGCAACACCGGCACCAACGTCGACGATGTCGAGGCGAACGATCCCCACGCGCTGGGCATGATCGTGCGCGAGGACGTGACCGCGCCGTCGAACTTCCGCGCGACCGAGCATCTGGCGGCGTGGATGGCGCGGCACAACCGCATCGGCCTGTCGGGCATCGACACGCGGGCGCTGACCCGTCGCATCCGTCAGGCCGGCGCGCCGAACGGCGTCATCGCCCATTCGGCCACCGGTGACTTCGACATCCCGGCGCTGCTGGAACAGGCACGCGGCTGGCCGGGGCTGGAAGGGATGGACCTTGCCAAGACCGTGTCGTGCGAGACGCATTACGGCTGGCAGGGCGGTGCTTGGCATCTCGGCAAGGGCTATGACGACAGCACCACGCCGGCGAACGCCGAACCGGTGGCGGATACCCGCCGCCCGCATGTCGTGGCGATCGATTACGGCAGCAAGCGCAACATCTTCCGCAACCTCGTTCATGCCGGTGCCGAAGTCACCGTGCTGCCTGCCACCGCGACCTATGACGAGGTGATGGCGGCGAATCCCGACGGCATCTTCCTGTCGAACGGTCCAGGCGATCCCGCCGCGACCGGCACCTATGCCGTGCCGGTGATCCGCCAGTTGCTTGACACCGGCAAGCCGCTGTTCGGCATCTGCCTCGGCCACCAGTTGCTCGGGCTGGCATTGGGCGCGACGACGACCAAGATGCACCAGGGCCATCGCGGCGCGAACCATCCGGTCAAGCGCCTGTCCGACGGCGCGGTCGAGATCACCAGCATGAACCACGGCTTCGCGGTCGAGCGCGACAGTCTACCCGAAGGCGTGCGCGAGACGCATGTGTCGCTGTTCGACGGGTCGAACGCCGGGCTGGAACTGGCCGATGGTCGCGCGTTCTCGGTCCAGTACCACCCCGAGGCATCGCCGGGGCCGCAGGACAGCTTCTATCTGTTCGAGCGGTTCGTGGGGATGATGAAAGCGTGAAGCGGATCGGCTTCATCTTTTTGACAGGTCTTGCGGCGGGTAGCTGTTTCCAGGCTACTCCCCCCAAGACCAGAGCAGAAGCGATCGAGGCGATAGCAGCACGCTGCAACCTTCCGAACGGGACATTGACCCTGACCGGTCCCGAAGAGCTACGTTTTCAGCCGCCCGCAGACGCAAAATACGAGTCTATCGATTGCGCTCTGATGGAACTCAAGAAGCTGAAATTTCCAATGAAGATGGGTTTCGTCGGTAACGAAGCCTTTGCGCCGGAAGCAAAATAACATGCCCAAACGCACCGACATTTCGTCCATCCTCGTCATCGGCGCGGGGCCGATCGTTATCGGCCAGGCTTGCGAGTTCGATTATTCGGGCGTGCAGGCGATCAAGGCGTTGAAGGAGGAGGGCTATCGCATCGTCCTCGTCAACTCCAACCCCGCGACGATCATGACCGATCCCGATCTGGCCGACGCGACCTATGTCGAGCCGATTACGCCGGCGGTGGTCGCCAAGATCATCGAGAAGGAGCGCCCCGATGCGGTGCTGCCGACGATGGGCGGGCAGACGGCGCTCAACACCGCGCTGGCGCTAGCGAACGATGGCACGCTCGAAAAATTCGGCGTGACGATGATCGGTGCTGATGCCGAGGCGATCGACAAGGCCGAGGATCGCCAGAAGTTCAAGGTGGCGATGGAGAAGATCGGGCTGGAATCGGCCCGCAGCCACATCGCCCATACCGAGGCGGAAGCGCTTGCCGGCCTCGATCATGTCGGGCTGCCCGCGATCATCCGCCCGTCGTTCACGCTGGGCGGCACCGGCGGCGGCGTGGCGTACAACCGCGACGAGTTCCTCAAGATCGTCCGCGAGGGCCTCGATGCCTCGCCGACCACCGAGGTGCTGATCGAGGAATCGCTGCTCGGCTGGAAGGAATATGAGATGGAAGTCGTGCGCGACCGCGCCGACAACGCCATCATCGTCTGCTCGATCGAGAATATCGATCCGATGGGCGTCCACACCGGCGATTCGATCACCGTCGCGCCCGCGCTGACGCTGACCGACAAGGAATATCAGATCATGCGCAACGCATCGATCGCGGTACTCCGCGAAATCGGTGTGGAAACCGGGGGTTCGAACGTCCAGTTCGCGGTCAATCCGAAGGACGGCCGCCTGATCGTTATCGAGATGAACCCGCGCGTGTCGCGCTCTTCGGCGCTGGCGTCGAAGGCGACCGGCTTCCCGATCGCCAAGGTCGCCGCCAAGCTCGCGGTCGGCTATACGCTCGACGAGATCACCAACGACATTACCGGCGCGACGCCGGCGTCGTTCGAGCCGACGATCGACTATGTCGTCACCAAGATTCCGCGCTTCGCCTTTGAGAAGTTCAAGGGCTCGCAGGCGGTGCTGTCGACCGCGATGAAGTCCGTCGGCGAAGTGATGGCGATCGGCCGCAACATCCATGAATCGTTGCAAAAGGCGCTACGTGGGCTGGAAACCGGGCTGTCGGGCTTCAACGGCGTCGAACGGCTGATCGGCGCGCCGAAGGCAGAGATCGAGGCGGCGCTGGCGATCGCCTCGCCCGACCGGCTGCTGGTGGCGGCGCAGGCGCTGCGCGAAGGCTTCACGGTCGCCGAAATCCACGCCATCGCCAAGTACGATCCGTGGTTCCTCGAACGCATCGCCGAGATCGTCGCCGCCGAAACCGAAGTCTGCACCAATGGCTTGCCGCAGGATGCCGCAGGCATGCGCCGGCTGAAGTCGATGGGGTTCAGCGACAAGCGCCTTGCGTGGCTGGCACTGCAATCGGCGAACCTGCGCGGCATGGAGCGCGGTATCGCCCGTGGGTCGGGCCTGATCCACGAGGTCGTCAAGATGATGACCGGCGGCGTCACCGAGGAAGAGGTGCGCCAGCATCGCCACAAGCTGGGCGTGCGACCGGTGTTCAAGCGGATCGACACCTGCGCCGCCGAGTTCGAGGCGAAGACGCCGTATATGTATTCGACCTATGAGGCACCGACCTTCGGTGAACCCGAGGACGAGAGCCAGCCGTCGGACCGCCGCAAGATCGTGATCCTGGGCGGCGGGCCGAACCGGATCGGGCAGGGGATCGAGTTCGATTACTGCTGCTGCCATGCCTGTTTCGCGCTCAGCGATGCCGGGTATGAGACGATCATGGTCAACTGCAACCCGGAGACGGTGTCGACCGATTACGACACGTCGGACCGGCTGTACTTCGAGCCGCTGACCGCCGAGGACGTGCTGGAGATTCTGCATGTCGAGGCATCGAAGGGCGAGCTGGTCGGGGTGATCGTGCAGTTCGGCGGGCAGACGCCGCTGAACCTCGCCCGCGCGCTGGAGGCCGCCGGCATCCCGATCCTGGGCACCACCCCCGATTCGATCGATCTGGCCGAGGATCGCGAGCGCTTCGCCGATCTGGTCACGCGGCTGGGGCTGCTCCAGCCGGCCAACGGCCTCGCGCGCAGCCGCGACGAGGCGGCGACGATTGCCGAGCGGATCGGCTATCCGGTGCTGATGCGCCCCAGCTATGTGCTGGGTGGCCGGGCGATGGAGATCGTCGATTCGCTCCAGCAGCTCGACAATTATATCCAGACCGCGGTGCAGGTGTCGGGCGACTCACCCGTCCTGATCGACCAGTATCTGCGCGACGCGATCGAGGTCGATGTCGATGCGGTGGCGGACGGCGACGACGTGGTCGTGGCCGGCGTGCTCCAGCATATCGAGGAAGCCGGCGTCCATTCGGGCGACAGCGCGTGTTCGATGCCGCCCTATTCGCTCGGGGACGACATCATCGCCGAGATCGAGCGGCAGACGGTGGCACTGGCCAAGGCGCTGAACGTCAAGGGACTAATGAACATCCAGTTCGCGGTGAAGGACAGCAACGTCTATCTGATCGAGGTCAATCCGCGCGCCAGCCGCACGGTGCCGTTCGTCGCCAAGGCGATCGGCACCCCGGTCGCCAAGATCGCCGCACGGGTGATGGCGGGCGAGAAGCTGGCCGCATTGCCGGTGATCGACCGCCACATCGATCATGTCGCGGTCAAGGAAGCGGTGTTCCCATGGGGCCGCTTCCCCGGGGTCGATCCGGTGCTGAGCCCGGAGATGAAGTCGACCGGCGAAGTGATGGGCATCGACCTGGATTTCGCCACCGCCTTCGCCAAGGCGCAGATGGGCGCGAGCATCGTCCTGCCCCGCACCGGCACGGTATTCGTATCGGTCAAGGACGGTGACAAGCCGGTCATCCTGCCCGGCGTGGAGTTGCTGGTACGGATGGGGTTCGCGATCGTCGCGACCGGCGGCACCGCCGATTATCTGGAAGCGCAGGGCGTGCCGGTCGAGCGGGTCAACAAGGTGGCGCAGGGTCGGCCGCATATCGTCGACCGCATCTTCGACGGCGACATCGCGATGATCTTCAACACCACCGAGGGGTGGCAGTCGTTGAAGGATTCCGAATCGATCCGTGCATCGGCCCAGTCGCAGAAGGTGCCGTATTTCACCACGGCCCCGGCAAGCGTCGCGGTGGCACGCGCGATCGAGGCATTGGCGAGCCGATCCCTTGAAGTGCGTCCGCTCCAGTCCTATTATTCGCAATCGCACAACTGATCCCCGGCAAGCGACGAGAGATTGCGTGCGGGCGGGCCGGCAACGGCCCGTTCGTGCGAACGGGGTACATGACGGAAAAGGGACGCGCGCGCGATGGCGACGGTCGATAAGATGCCGATGTTGCAGGAGGGCTATGACCGCCTGACGGTTCACCTGAAGCAGTTGAAGGTGGAGCGACCGCAGATCATCGACGCGATCGAGGAAGCGCGCGCCCACGGCGATCTGTCCGAAAACGCCGAATATCATGCCGCCAAGGAACGCCAGGGCCAGATCGAGGCGTCGATCGCCGACATCGAGGACAAGCTGACCCGGGCGCAGGTGATCGACCCGCGCGACCTGTCGGGCGACAAGGTGGTGTTCGGTGCGACCGTGACGATGACCGACGAGGACGACAAGCCGGTCCGCTACCAGATCGTCGGCCAGACCGAGGCGGATGCCAAGTCGGGCCGCATCTCGTACAACTCGCCGCTCGGCCGCGCGCTCATCGGGCGCAAGGTCGATGACGAGGTCGAGGTGACGGTGCCGTCGGGCGATCGTTATTATCTGATCTCGAAAATCGAGTTCATCTAACCTCCGTGTTCGAGCGGCGCCCGACCCGCACGGTCTGGACGATCGTCGCGATCGTCGCGCTGGCGGGTGCGCTGTTGATCGTGACCGGCCGGATCGACTGGGCGGCGGTGATCGGCGGGTTCATTCCGGCCCGGATCGGGATCGATCCGGCGCTGGTCGCCGGGCTGCCGCTGGCGCCGGTGTGGATTACGCTGCTGAGCGCGACGCTGATCCACGATGGCTGGGCGCATCTCGGCTTCAATCTGTTTTCGGTGTTGGTCGTGGCGACGCCGACGCAGCGTGCTGTCGGTACGCGCGGGTTGGTCGTGTTGTGGCTGGTCGGTGCCTATGCCGCCGCCGCCGCGCAATGGGCGGTCGACCCGGCATCGACGGTTCCGGCGATCGGGGCGAGCGGGGCGATCTCGGCACTCATCGGCGCCTATGCGCTGCTGTTCGGGCAGGGCAAGGCCAAGGCGATCGGGCCGGTGCCCGCGCACGTCGCCCACGCGCTGTGGCTGGGGGCCGGCTGGACGATGCTGAACCTGCTGATCGGCTGGGCCAGTGCGCAGGGCGGCGCGCCGATCGGCTGGGCCGCGCATATCGGCGGGTTCGTCGCCGGCATGGTCTTGCTCCGCCCGCTGCTGAAATGGCGCTGGCGGGCGAAGGGCGTGGTCGGCGGCTGATCCCCGGCGGCGTCGCCGGGGACCGTACCGGTCAGGCCGAGGGCAGTTCGGGTTCGAGCAGGCGGTGGAGATGGACCACCACATATTTCATCTCGGCATCGTCGACCGTGCGCTGCGCGGCGGCGCGCCATGCCTTTTCGGCACTGGCATAGTCGCCGAACACGCCGACGACGTCGATCGCCTTGAGATCGGCGAAGTCGAGCGTGCGCGGATCGCTGACACGACCGCCGAAGACGAGGTGGAGTTTGCTCATGGTCATCTCGCAACTGCAAAAAGGAAACGCCCCATCCGCATAGCGGACGGGGCGTAGCCTTCAACCCATAAGTTGGGACGGAATCAGCCCTTGACGGCTGCCTTGCCGCTATCGGTCGCGGCCTGCACTACGGTGCCGAACGCCGAGCGGAGCTGTTCCTTCGCCCCGTCCTTGCTGGGCAGCGCGGCGGCGAGCTGTTCCTTGCCGACGTCGCGCGCGGTGGCGGCAGCGGCGGTAGCGGCGGCAGACAGGCGCTTGCCGAGCGGGCCGAGCACCTTGGCTTCCTGCGCCGACTTCGGGATCAGCGCACCGGCGAGCGCGCCGAGCGCGAGACCACCGGCCAGCACGGCCAGCGGGTTGGCGTCGATACCGTCCGACGCGCGCTGCGCGGCATCATGCGCGGCATCGCTAGTGACATGCGCGGCGTGCGACGCCTTGTCCTTGACCGTGTCGGCGGTCGTGGCGGCCTTTTCCTTCAGCGTGTCGATGGTCGATTGGGTCGAATGATCGGTCATGGTGCGGTTCCTTGTACGGGAGCAGGCAGGACGGGGGGACGGGGCTTTGGCCTGCGGAACAGCCGCCGCAGCCGCTTGCGGGCGAGGAAGGCGACGAGCGTCGTGGCGATACCGGCGGCGACCGCCGGGCGTTCGCGGACGATCGCCACGCCTTCTTCCGCACGGTCGCGCAGATCGTCGGCAACGCCGCCGGCGATCGTCGCCGGGGCCAGCCGGTGTTTCGCTTCGGCAAAACTGGCTTTCAGCCTGGCACGCTTGACGAGAACGTCGGCGCGGGCGGCGGCGAGCGAAGGCGTGGTCATAGCTCGTCTCCCAGTGGCGCGATGACGCGGCGAACCCGGCCCATCGCCATCCGCGCCATCAGCGCCGCGACCAGCAGCGCGACGACGACGACGATCAGCGTCGCCCAGCCCGGCCCGACGAGCGTCGCCAGCGTCAGGATCAGCCCGACCAGCAACGCGGTGAGCGCCGCCAGCGCAACCAGCGCCGCGCCGACTCCCAGGCCGGCGGCGATGCCGGCCTGCGCACCGCGCGTCGTCGCCACGCTTTTCCACAGCGTGAACTCCGCCTGAGCATAGGCCTTGCCGTCGCTGACGACCCGGCTGATGACGGTGCCGAGACCCTCGTCCCCCATCTTCGGATCAGACCTTGCTGATCGGGTCGATGGGGGTGGCCGGCGTGTCGACGCCCGCCTTCACGATGCGGGCAAGCACGAAGCCGAGCGCGGCGGCGGTGCCGATCGCGATGGCCGGGCTCTTGCGCACGAAGTCGCGCGCGTCCTCCAGCAGTTCGTCGACTTCCTTGCCGCGCAGATTGTCGGAAAAGCCCGAGATCGCCTGTGCCGCCGAACGGGCATATTGGCCGTACTGCTCGCCCAGCTTCTCATCGACGGTGCCGGCGGCATCGTCCATCATCTTCGAGAATTCGTCGAGCGCGCTGGTCGCGCGCAGCTTGCCCTCATCGGCGAGGCCGCGTGCCTTTTCGGTGGCCTTGGCCGACAATTTGCCGGCTTCGTCCTTCAACGTCGCCTTGGTGCCGCTGGCAGTCGCGCCGATGTCCGACGACAGCGGTTCGACCGAGGCCGGCGTGAAGGTCGTCGGCGTGACGGCAGGCTCCGCCAGATCGGCGTTGAATTCGACAGCGGTGTCGTTGGTCGTCGGCGTGTCCGTGGTGCCCGGAGTCCGATTAAAGTCGGTCATAACGAATCCTTTCATCGTTTCGCCACCAAAACCATGCGGATAGCCCTAGGGTTCCACGCAGCCTCGCAGGATTTGCCGAGCGGCGGTGCAGCCGATAGAGAGCGCCGCGACAGAGCCCGAACCCGACCATAAAAGGAGTCGTTACGTGACCGCAATCATTCAGGTCCATGGCCGCCAGATCCTCGACAGCCGCGGCAACCCGACCGTCGAGGTCGATGTGCTGCTGGAGGATGGCAGCTTCGGCCGCGCGGCGGTCCCTTCGGGCGCGTCGACCGGGGCGCACGAAGCGGTCGAGAAGCGCGACGGCGACAAGTCGGTCTATCTGGGCAAGGGCGTGCTGGCGGCGATCGAGGCGGTCAACGGCGACATCGCCGAAGCGGTGCTGGGCATGGATGCCGAGGACCAGAGCGACATCGACACCGCGATGATCCAGCTCGACGGCACCGAGAACAAGGGCCGGCTGGGCGCGAACGCGATCCTCGGCGTCAGCCTTGCGGTCGCCAAGGCGGCGGCGGATGCCCGCGGGCTGCCGTTGTATCGCTATGTCGGCGGCGTCTCGGCGCATCTGCTGCCCGTGCCGATGATGAACATCATCAATGGCGGCGAGCATGCCGACAACCCGATCGATTTCCAGGAATTCATGGTGATGCCGGTCGGTGCCGACAGCATCGCCGAGGCGGTGCGCTGCGGCTCGGAAATCTTCCACACGCTCAAGAAGGGCCTGTCGGAAAAGGGCCTGTCGACCTCGGTCGGTGATGAGGGCGGCTTCGCGCCGGCGCTCAACAGCACGATCGATGCGCTCGACTTCATCATGGCGAGCATCGAGCGTGCCGGCTACAAGCCCGGCGAGGACGTGATGCTGGCGCTCGACTGCGCGGCGACCGAGTTCTTCAAGAACGGCCGCTACGAGATGGTCGGCGAGGGCAAGTCGCTGTCGCCGCACGAAATGGCCGATTATCTGGCCGACCTCGCCGCGCGCTATCCGATCCTGTCGATCGAGGACGGCATGGGCGAGGATGATTTCGAGGGCTGGAAGGCGCTGACCGACAAGATCGGCGACAAGGTCCAGTTGGTCGGCGACGATCTGTTCGTGACCAACCCGAAGCGCCTCGCGATGGGGCTGGAACAGGGCCTCGCCAACTCGCTGCTAGTGAAGGTCAACCAGATCGGTACGCTCAGTGAAACGCTGGAGGCGGTGAACCTCGCGCACCGCAACCGCTACACCGCCGTCATGTCGCATCGCTCGGGCGAAACCGAGGATTCGACGATCGCCGACCTCGCCGTCGCGACCAACTGCGGCCAGATCAAGACCGGCTCGCTCGCCCGCTCGGACCGGCTCGCCAAGTACAACCAGCTCATCCGTATCGAGGAAGAACTGGCCGGCGCGGCGCGCTATGCCGGGCGTTCGATCCTGCGCTGAGCGACGTTCGATTTGCGGCAGGAAGGGGGCACCGGTTTCGACCGGTGCCTTTTTTCATGGGCGACGGCCCGACATCGCTTCGTATCCGATTCGGGATTGCGGCGGTGGGATCGGGCAGTAGGCATGATGCCATGCGCATGCTTCCCTTCGCCGTCGCCGCAACATTGGCTGGTCTGCTGGCCGCCGTCCCGCCAGCGGCACGCGCGGCAGAGCGATGCAGCTTGCCCGACGGCTGGACCGACGTGGTGCGGCGTGATCCGCGCTATGTCGTGTTCGGAGAGATACACGGAACCCGGCAGTCGCCGGCGTTCATCGGCAATCTCGCCTGTGCCCTTGCAGCGCGCGGTGAGCGGGTTCTGGTCGCGGTGGAACTGGGATCACCCTATGACGCCGCGTTCCAGGCCGCGTGGCGGTTGCCGCCGACACGGTTTCCCGCAGCCTTGCTGAAGGAGGGCTGGGCCGGCCGGAACGACGGGGTCGGCAGTGTCGCGATGCGCGACATGCTGGTCCGGCTCCACGCGCTCAAAAGTGCTGGCAGGCCGATCGCCCTGGTCGCGTTCAACGGTGCGCGCGATGCGGCGCAACAGGCGAAGTTCGCCGACCAGCCGGGGCAGGGGCCGCACGAGGCGGCGCAGGCCGAGAACATCCGCAACGCCGCCGTCGCCGGACGCTACGACCGCGTGCTGGTGCTGGTCGGGAACCTGCATGCGCGCAAGCAACCGATCGAGCGCGGGGCGGTGATCTTTCGGCCGATGGCGATGCAGCTCGCACCTGCAAGCGAGGTCGTCTCGCTGAACATGGCGAGTGCCGGCGGATCGACATGGACTTGCGAATTGCGCGCCGGTGTCAAGTTCGAACCCGGCAAGCCTATAGCGAAAGACGCGATCGAATGTGCTGGCCACCCGGTCCGGAGCGATGCGGCGATCGAACGCACGCCGTTCGTGACGCTCCAACTATTGCCGGGGACGCAGCGCGATCCGGCCTATGACGGCAGCTTCTGGCTGGGCGCGGTCAGCGCGTCGTCGCCCGCACTTCCCGAACGCTGACCACGTCGGTCGAGGTCGCTCGGTTCCCGGAACGGCGCGAGCCGCGTTCGGGGTACTGCACCGGTCAGAACAACCGTCCGCCGTCGGGTACGCGGTGGTCGGGGGCGAACAATACCACCGCGCCCGCCTCATCCGGGAAGCCCAGCGTCAGTACCTCCGACACGAACTTGCCGATCTGACGCGGCGGGAAGTTGACGACCGCCGCGACCTGCCGTCCGACTAACCCCTCGCAGTCGTAATGTTCGGTGATCTGCGCGCTCGACCGCTTCACCCCGATCACCGGACCGAAATCGATCGACAGCTTGATCGCGGGCTTGCGCGCTTGCGGATAGGGTTCGGCGGCGACGATCGTGCCGACGCGGATGTCGATTTTCAGGAACGTGTCGAAATCGGTCGGATCGGTCAGCGTCGCGGGATCGTGCAGCAGGTGCATGGCGTGTCTTTCAGGCAGCCGGCGCCGCTTGCGCGCGCCGGTGGGATGGCCGAAACAGGCCCCATGCCGCGTTCCTCGCCCCTTCGCCAGATGCTTGCCCGCGCGGGATGGCCCGCGCTCGTCATCCTCGTCATCGGCTTCTTCGCCTATCATGCCATCCTCGGGCCGAACGGCGTCCTTGCCTACCGCGACTATCAGCGCAAACTGGCGCAGCGATCGCTGCAATATGCCTGTCTCGACAAGGTGCGATCGGAAATGCGCAACCGGGTGGAACTGCTCGACCCGCGCCATGCCGATCCCGACATGGTCGACGAACTGGTACGGCGGAAGCTGAACGTCGCCCACCCCGACGAATTCATCGTGCCCATCGGCAAGGAACAGGCGGCGCGCACCCGTTGCGGAATCCGTATCGATGAATGAATCCGGTACGGATTGCCGGCGGTTCGGTTGCGCATGGTCGCAAATCGGGCCATAGGCGCGGCTCCAACCCATCCTTTCAGGAACGAGGCATCCGAACCGTGGCAAAAGCACCGGCGCAAGGCCGCACCAGCGAACCCGTCAGTCCCAATCGCGAACGGCCGGGGGAGCCAAAGCGGTACGAAGCGTCGAAGGAAGAACTGCTCGCCTTCTACAAGGAAATGCTGCTGATCCGGCGTTTCGAGGAGAAGGCCGGCCAGTTGTACGGCCTTGGCCTGATCGGTGGCTTCTGCCACCTCTACATCGGGCAGGAAGCCGTTGCCGTCGGCCTGCAGTCGGCGCTCGAAGTCGGCAAGGATTCGGTCATCACCGGCTACCGCGATCATGGCCACATGCTCGCCTATGGCATCGATCCCAAGGTCATTATGGCCGAGCTGACCGGGCGCGAAGCCGGCATCAGCCGCGGCAAGGGCGGGTCGATGCACATGTTCTCGACCGAGCATAAATTCTACGGCGGCCACGGCATCGTCGGCGCGCAGGTGTCGCTCGGCGCAGGGCTGGCGTTCGGGCACAAGTACGCCGACGATGGTGGCGTCTGCATGGCCTATTTCGGCGATGGCGCCGCGAACCAGGGCCAGGTGTACGAATCGTTCAACATGGCCGAGCTGTGGAAGCTCCCGATCATCTTCGTGATCGAGAACAACCAGTATGCCATGGGCACCAGCGTCAATCGCGCATCGGCCGAGGATCAGCTCTACAAGCGTGGCGAAAGCTTCCGCATTCCGGGCATCCAGGTCGACGGCATGGACGTGCTGGCGTGCCGCGGCGCGGCCGAAACCGCACTGGAATGGGTGCGTGCCGGCAAGGGTCCGGTCATCCTCGAGATGAAGACCTATCGCTATCGCGGCCATTCGATGTCCGATCCGGCCAAATATCGCAGCCGCGACGAAGTGCAGGCGATGCGCGACAATTCGGACCCGATCGAGGGGCTGAAGCGCGAGCTGGCCGCCGCCGGCGTCGAGGAAGCCGAACTGAAGACGATCGAGGCCGACATCCGCAAGCGGGTGGCCGAAGCCGCCGACTTCGCCGAAAGCGCGCCGGAACCGAACCCGGAAGAACTGTACACCGACGTCCTGGTGGAGAGCTACTGAGATGCCGATCGAACTGAAGATGCCAGCATTGTCGCCGACGATGGAAGAGGGCACGCTGGCCAAGTGGCTGGTCAAGGAAGGCGATACCGTCAAGTCCGGCGACATCATGGCCGAGATCGAGACCGACAAGGCGACGATGGAATTCGAGGCGGTCGACGAAGGCACGATCGCGCAGATCCTGATCGCCGAAGGCACCGATAACGTGAAGGTCGGCGCGGTCATCGCGATCCTCGCCGCCGAGGGCGAGGACGTCGACGCGGCGAAGTCGTCGGGCGGTGGCGAGGCGCGCTCGGGCGAGGCGGTCGCCGCCGAACCCAAGGCCGAGACGAAGAACGACGACAAGGCTCCGCCCGCGCCCGAAGGTACGACGGAGCAGCACGCCGAAACTGGCGCGCGCCAGTTGTTCGACGCCGCCGATCAGGAAGGCGAAACCGCGCCCGAGATCCCGGAAGGGACCGAGATGGTCAAGACCACGGTCCGCGACGCGCTGCGCGACGCGATGGCCGAGGAAATGCGGGCCGACGACCGCGTGTTCGTGATGGGCGAGGAAGTCGCCGAATATCAGGGCGCGTACAAGGTCACGCAGGGGCTGCTCGCCGAATTCGGCCCGCGCCGCGTCATCGACACGCCGATCACCGAATACGGCTTTGCCGGCATCGGCACCGGCGCGGCGATGGGTGGTCTGCGTCCGGTCATCGAGTTCATGACCTTTAACTTCGCCATGCAGGCGATCGATCACATCATCAATTCGGCGGCCAAGACCAACTACATGTCGGGCGGGCAGATGCGTTGCCCGATCGTGTTCCGTGGTCCCAACGGCGCGGCCAGCCGCGTCGGTGCGCAGCACAGCCAGAACTATGCGCCGTGGTACGCATCGGTCCCCGGGCTGATCGTGATCGCGCCCTATGACGCCGCCGATGCGAAGGGGCTGCTCAAGGCCGCGATCCGCTCGACCGATCCGGTCGTGTTCCTCGAGAACGAGCTGATGTACGGCCGGTCGTTCGACGTGCCCAAGCTCGACGATTTCGTGCTGCCGATCGGCAAGGCGCGGATCATGAAGCCCGGCAAGGACGTGACGATCGTCAGCTATTCGATCGGCGTCGGCCTTGCGCTCGAAGCCGCCGAAAAGCTGGCGGGCGAGGGCATCGACGCGGAGGTCATCGACCTGCGCACGCTGCGTCCGCTCGATACCAAGACGGTGCTGAAGTCGCTCAAGAAGACCAATCGCATCGTCGTGGTCGAGGAAGGCTGGCCGACCTGTTCGATCGCGGCGGAAATCGCCGCCGTCGTGATGGAAGAGGGTTTCGACGACCTCGACGCGCCGGTGCTGCGCGTGGCCAACGAGGACGTGCCGCTGCCCTATGCCGCCAACCTCGAGAAGCTGGCGCTCATCACCAGCGACAAGGTGGTCGCGGCGGTGAAGAAGGTGACGTACCGCTAAGGCGGTCGATCCCGCCGATCCGAAAGGCTCCCCGGTCACGACGACCGGGGGGCCTTTTTCATGTCGCGGAATAGAGGTCGCAGAAATATTGCCGCGCGGGGGGCGATGGATTGTAGATCTGCGAGAAGTCGCGCCGGTCGCGCACGACATAGGACGCGGTGTAGCGGATCCGCGCTGCCTTGGCCCCGCCCGGCAGCCATGCGGCGACGACGACGGGTTTATAGTCATAGACGATTTCAATGACCATCACGCCCGATCCGACCGGCGAGTTCACCTTCGACCCCGTCTCACCCATGCCGGTCGGCTGGTTCACCCCCCCGTTCCACCAGTTGGTGCCGGTGCCGTCGTCACGATCCATCGTACCGAGGGTGCGGTCGTAGGTCGAATCATAGCCGGCACCGCCCTTCATCCCCAGGCAGCGTTGCCAGTGGAGATATTGCACCCCGGCCACCGCCTGTTCCAGACTGGAGATGGTGATCCGCCCGCGCTGGGTGAGTTCCAGCCGCTTGCCCTGTTCGGCGGCGGCGATCAGCACGTCGTTGATGTCGATCTCGCGCAACTGCTTGGTATTGTCGTTGTTGAGCGATCCGACGCGCGAGGCGTTGTCGGCGAGGTTCAGCGCGATCTGGCTGACGCGCAGGTTGGCGATCGCCAGATTGGCGGTTTCGGTGGCATAGAGGCCGATGCCGAGGACCAACGGCAGCCCGAAGGCGAACTCGAGCAGCGCGACACCACGCGAATCGCGTCGCAGCCGCATACCCCGTTCGTGCCAGCGCGAAAGCGAAACGGCGAGCGTCATGGCAGGCAGACCTTAGGGATCGTGAACGTCGTCTGGTTCTTGTATGGCTGGTTCTTGAGCAGCGTGGTCGCGCTGACTTCCATCGTCTGCGAGAAGCCGAGCAGCCTCGCTACCGGGAACGGCCGGGTATAGACGACGCGCATCGTATAGCGGGCGATGTCGTCCGCGCCGCCCTGACCGGTGCGCGACGGATCGGTGTCGCGCACGCCATTGCCGTTGACGTCGTCGAAACATTCCTTGGAATCGAGCGTACCGTTGCCGTTCTTGTCATAGATCGGCTCGGGCTTGATAAGCGCGTAGGACGCGAAATAATCGCGCTTCGGATAGAATTTGGCGTCCTTGGCGATCAGTTGGATCGCCGTCTGCACCCTCTGGTCGATCGCGCTATTGCCCGAGGCATTGTCCTCCAGCGCCGAATCGCGTCCAGCCTTCTGCATCTCCCCGTCGAGAATCCCCTGGACGTAGGTCTGGAACATCAGATCGCCCAGACCCATGATGAGCGCCACCAGCACGGGAATAATCAGTGCAAATTCGATGATCGTGGCACCGCGCCGGTCGGCGAAGAGGAAGCGCGCGCGCCGGATCATTTCGAGATCCGCAGCATCGCGACCGCCTTGGCGATCTTGCGAAAGGTATCCGACAGGCCGCTGCCGGACTCGGTCGCCAGCGCCTGGTCGGGCGTGCTGGCGCACTGGGTCAGCTCGTCGGTGGAATCGGTGCCGAGCGCCACGGTCCACACATCGATATTGGCCGCCGCCGCCTGCTGGCACAGCGCGAGGAAGCGGGCGTTGTGATACGCCTTGAGATCACCGGTATCCCCGTTGGCGATGCGCCGGTCCCAAGCCTCCATGCCGTACAGGCCATAGAGGGTGTCGTTGGGCGACATCGCGCCATCGGTCAGGAACACGATAACGCGCTTGGGTGCGCCGCGCCCGCTCTGCACGGCGTTGTCGCTGGCGAACACGCCGGTGCGCGACAGCAGTCGCATCGCCCACAGCATGCCGGTGTCGTGATAGGTGCCGCCGAGCGGCGCGAAATCGGCGGCGTTGACGTAGGAGCGGACTTGGTCGCGGTTCAGTTCCGAAAGGCGCTGAACGGGCTTCCCGCACGAGACGTTACCCGAGTTCTGCATACCGACCGATCCCATCCACGGCCCCAGATTGGTGTCTTCGCCGTTGGTCGTGATCTGGTCAGACGTGGGATAATAGGCGACCTGCCAGCCATAGTAATAATACCAATAGGCATATCTCCGTTGATATTCGACTTCCGGCCACATCGGTTGCCAGCGCAAGGCACCACTGGGGATCAGGTTGGGGTCGAGGTTGGGCGGCGGATTGGTCGTGCTGTAGCTCTTCGATCCACTGTTGCTGCTGTCGGGTTCCTCGATACAGCCGAGCCAGGCCGAGGTGGACAGCGGGAAGCGGTTCGGCGTCGTGACCGCAGCGTTGCTGACATAGCCGCTGACATCGACGGGATAGCGATTGTAGGTCCACACCGGGGCCAGATTGCGATTGAAGTTCTGGCATCGTTTGGTCGAATTGTTCCATTCCTGCCCGGTACGGGTGGCGGTGCCGTCCGATTTGAAGGTTCGCTCGTTGGCCGGATCCCGAACGGAGTTGAAGTTCGTACCACAGGCGGACTGCGCGCGATTGACGGTGGTCGTGACCGTGCGTGACGCTTCATATTCGCCGGTGATCGTGCGTGACTGGTAGTCGGCAGTATCGCCCGCTCCATTGCCGCCGACGATATAGCTGGTTCCCATCGCGCGGACCGATGCGCCGACGTTGACCGTCGAGGTATAGGGAACGAACGCATAGCGGACACGCGTCGTCGGCTGTTTCGCGGCGGCCATGGTATCGAAGAAATCGACCACGGCGGTGCGCAGCGCGGCGATGCGCGATCCCGACCGTTCCGCCACCGAATAGCCCGTCGTGCCGACATAGCCGGGCGTGACATTGGCGGTGCTGGTTGCGGGGCGGCTGTAGGTGATCTTGGTCGCGGTGCCGGCATAGTTGCTGCACGAATCGTCGTCGTCGCCGGGCAGGCAGGCCATTGACCCGGTCGTGTCGAGCACGAACATCACATCGGTATCGGCGATGTCGAGCCGCGCCTCGCAGGTGGTCGTCAGCGTCACGTCGGCGGCGCCGAACATCTTCATCACCGTCATCGGCACGCGCGCGGTCGCGGTGCCGGCGACACGGTTCTGCGCGGTCCTGACAGGTACGAAGGTATAGTCGGATGCGCGCATCCACCCTTGGGCGATATTGTTGTTGAAGAAGTTGCGCGCCTGAAGCGTGGCGTTGGCGTCGAGCGTGTTGTTGCTCGAATCGACCATGAACTTGCGGCCGGCGAGGACGCCCGCGTCGCAGGCCTGTTGCAGCCGCGTCTTGACGACATAGATCCGCGCGGTGTCGACCGCCGATCCGCCCAGTGCGGTAAGCGGGATCATCGAGATCGCCATCATCGCCAGGGTGTTGCCGCGCCGGTCGCGCGACAGCCGGGTGAGCAGCGCGGCGCGGGGAGGCTCCTTCGTTCGCGCCGTCGTATCGTTCATTCGCCCCGTCCACCGTCGATGCCGCGACCGGTTCGCGGCACCTATCCCCTTGCGCTCTGCACCAATGGGGTTGACGCGGCGTTAAGGGCGGCGATGGACGAAAGTATGAGCAACGACCCCGAACGCGCGCTGGCGCTGACCTATGCCCCCGCCGCCCGCCGGCCTGCGCTGGCGGCGCTGCTGGCGCTCGACGATGCGCTGGGCGATGTGGTGCGCACCACGACCCAGCCGGCGATCGGGCAGATCCGGCTGGCGTGGTGGCGCGATTCGCTCAAACGGCTCGACAGTGCGGCCCCGCCGGCGATGCCGGTGCTGGAGGCGCTGGCGGCGCATGTCCTGCCGCTGGGGGTGAGCGGTGCGCGGCTGGCGGCGGTGGTCGACGGCTGGGACGTACTGATCGAGCATGAGGTGCTGGACGAGGCGGCGCTCCGCGAATTTGCCGAAGCGCGGGGCGGGATGTTGTTCGCGATCGCGGCCGCGGTGCTGGGCGGCGACGCCGAACGCGCGGCGTCGCCGGGCGAGGGATGGGCGCTGGTCGATCTGGCACGCTATGCCGACGATGCCGGGGTTGCAGAGCGGGCGATGGCGCTGGCGGGCGTATCGCTTGGGCAATCGCTGGCCGGCGTGCCACGGGCGCTGGGGCTGCTGGCGCTGTCGGCGCGGCTCGACCGGGTGGGGGTGCCGCATGGCGGGCCGAAGCGGGCGGCGCGGCTGGCGTGGTTCGGCCTGACCGGGCGGTGACTCTTGCGCCGTCGCCTGCTCCGCGTAGGATCGTGGCGAAGGGGAGCGGCAGATGGGGCGATTCTTGGCGGGGGTCGGGGCGGCGCTGGCGCTGATGCTGGCGGGGCTGTTCCTGTTCCGCAGCGATGCGGCGAGCGAGGCATTGCCGCCGCCGCCCAAAATGGTGGCGCTGGCCGATGCGCCGGCGGTCCCCGAGATGCAGGCCGATGCGCCTACCGCCTTGCCCCGTACCCGCGAGCAGAAGCGCTTCGGCCGCTACGACAAGGATCGCGACGGGCGGATTACCCGCGACGAATATCTGGTGTCGCGGCGCAAGGCCTATGCGAAGCTCGACACCAACGGCGACGGGCGGCTGAGCTTCGACGAATGGGCGGCCAAGACGACGACCAAGTTCGCGGCCGCCGACAAGGGGCGCGACGGCGCGCTCGACGCCGCCGAGTTCGCGACGACGGCGGTGAAGCGCAAGGCGCCGAAGCGGACCAATTGTCCGCCCGCGACCCAGCCGGCGGACGAAGGTTGACGTTCACGTAAACGTAAGGCAGCATCGCGCGATGGTTGCCGTTGCCGTGTCGCCGGAGTCCCCCTCCGACCAGTTTTCGATCACCGACCTGTGCGCCGAATTCGGCGTGACGCCGCGCGCGCTGCGCTTCTACGAGGATGAAGGGCTGATCGCGCCCGAGCGGCGTGGCCTTGCCCGCATCTATTCGCAGCGCGACCGCGCACGCCTTGCGTGGATTTTGCGCGGCAAGCGGGTCGGGTTCAGCCTCGCCGACATCCGCGAGATGATCGACCTGTACGACATCGGTGACGGGCGGCGGGTGCAGCGGCAGGTGACGGTGCAGAAGTGCCGTGACCGGATCGCGCTGCTCGAAAACCAGCGGCGCGACATCGATGCCGCGATCGCCGAACTGACCGATTTCGTGACGATGCTCGACGCGCTGCCCCAACAAACCGCGCCGCAGACGCGCGGGACGGAGAAGGATTGATCCCATGCCCAGCTATACCCCGCCGGTCCGCGATACCCGCTTTATCCTCGATCATGTGCTGCGCGTCGGCGATCATGGCAATCTGCCGGGCTTCGCCAATGCGACTCCCGACGTGATCGAACAGGTGCTGGAGGAGGGCGGACGCTTCGTCGCCGAGGTGCTGTTCCCGCTGAACCAGTCGGGCGATCTGGAAGGCTGTACCCGCCACGCTGATGGCAGCGTGACGACGCCCAAGGGGTTCAGGGAAGCCTATCGCCAGTTCGTGACAAGCGGCTGGGGTACGCTGGCCGCGCCCGAACAGTTCGGCGGGCAGGGGATGCCGCATGTCGTCGCCACCGCGTTCGAGGAATATCTGATCTCGGCCAACATGGCGTTCGCGATGTATCCCGGGCTGACGCAGGGCGCGACCGCCGCGCTGCTGGCCAAGGGCAGCCCCGAACAACAGGCGATGTACGTGCCCAAGATGGTGTCGGGCGAATGGGGCGGCACCATGAACCTGACCGAGCCGCAGTGCGGCACCGACCTCGGCCTCATCAAGACGCGCGCGGTGCCGAACGACGACGGGTCGTGGGCGATCACCGGCACCAAGATCTTCATCTCGTCGGGCGAGCACGACCTGACCGACAACATCATCCATCTGGTGCTCGCCAAGACGCCGGATGCGCCGGACAATGTGAAGGGCATCTCGCTGTTCGTGGTGCCCAAGTTCATCGTGAACGACGACGGGACGCCCGGCGCGCGCAACGCGGTGTCGTGCGGGTCGATCGAGCACAAGATGGGCATCCACGCCAATTCGACCTGCGTGATGAATTACGACGGGGCGACCGGCTGGTTGGTTGGCGAGGAGATGAAGGGGCTGGCCGCGATGTTCATCATGATGAACGCCGCACGGCTGGGCGTGGGGTTGCAGGGGCTGGGCGTCGCCGAGACGGCGTATCAGAACGCGGTGGTCTATGCCGGCGACCGGCGGCAGGGGCGCGGGCTGACCGGGCCGCAGGAACCGGACGAGAAGGCCGACACGCTGTTCGTCCATCCCGACGTGCGCCGCATGCTGATGGAGGGCAAGGCGCTGACCGAGGGGTTGCGCGCGCTGTGCCTGTGGGGCGCGCTCCAGGTCGACATCGCGCATATGGGTGCCGACGAGGCAAGCCGCGAACTGGCAGACGATCTGGTCGGGCTGCTCACCCCGGTCATCAAGGGCTATGGCACCGACAAGGGCTATGACGTCGCGACCAACGCGCAGCAGGTTTATGGTGGACACGGCTACATCGCCGAATGGGGCATGGAGCAATATGTCCGCGATGCGCGGATCGCGATGATCTACGAAGGCACCAACGGTGTGCAGGCGATGGACTTGGTCGGGCGCAAGCTGGCCAAGAACGGCGGGCGCGCGGTCCAGCATTTCTTCCGCATCGTCACCGAAGAGATCGCGACCGCGAAGGAGAGCGACGCGACGCGCGACTTCGCCGAACGGCTGGGCAAGGCACTGAACGATCTTCAGGCGGCAACGATGTGGTTCGTCGCCAACGGCATGCAGAACCCGAACAACGTCGGCGCGGGCGCGCATTCGTACATGCACGTCATGGGCATCGTCGCGACAGGGCTGATGTGGCTGCGGATGCTGACCGCCGCCGAGGCGCTGGCCGCATCGGGCGAGGGCGACGCGGCGTTCATCGCGGCCAAGCGGGTGACGGCGCGCTTCTATGCCGAGCGCATCCTGCCCGACACCGGCGCGCTGCGCCGCAAGATCGAGGGGGGCAGCGAGGCGGTGATGGCGCTTGACCCGGTGCTGTTCGCGCGGGGGTAGTCCCCCCGCTCAAAACCGTCATCCCGGCCTTCGCCGGGATGACGAAATCGATTACTTCTCGCGCTTCTTGCGATGCGTCTCGAGGTCGAGGACCGCCGAGTCCGCGCCCTCGGGCAACAGACCCAGCCGACGGGCGACTTCCTGATACGCCTCGACCTCACCGCCGAGGTCGCGGCGGAAGCGGTCCTTGTCGAGCTTTTCGTTGGTGACCATGTCCCAGAGGCGGCACCCGTCGGGGCTGATCTCGTCCGCCAGGATGATGCGGCTGAAATCATTGTCCCAGATGCGGCCGAATTCGAGTTTGAAGTCGACCAGCCGGATGCCGATTCCCGCGAACAGGCCGGACAGGAAATCATTCACCCGGATCGCCATGTCGGCCATCTCGTGCAGTTCGTCCTGCGCCGCCCAGCCGAAACACAGGATATGTTCGTCCGACACCATCGGATCGCCGAGCGCATCGTCCTTGTAATAATATTCGATAATCGTGCGGGGCAACTGCTGCCCCTCCTCGATGCCGAGGCGCTTGCTGATCGATCCGGCGGCGACGTTGCGGACGACGACCTCGATCGGCACGATTTCGACCTGACGGATGAGCTGTTCGCGCATGTTCAGGCGGCGGATGAAGTGCGTCGGCACGCCGATGTTGCCGAGCAGTGTGAACACATGCTCGGAAATCCGGTTGTTGAGCACACCCTTGCCGTTGATCGTGCCCTTCTTCTGGGCGTTGAAGGCGGTAGCGTCATCCTTGAAATACTGGATGAGCGTGCCTGGCTCGGGACCCTCGTAGAGGATCTTTGCCTTGCCTTCGTAGATCTGGCGACGGCGGGCCATGCGTTTTCCTTCGACGTGATGGTGCGGGGCGGCGGACCCCTGCGATAGAAGCCCGCCGCATAGCCCAAGGGTCACGCCGGTGCAATCAGGCGCCGCGTGCCACACGCCTGTCCCACAGCCGTCGGCCGCGCGCCCATAGCCATAGGCCGAGCAGCGCCACCGCCAGCGGCGGCAGGCCGACGCCGAGCGCCGCCAGCACTGTGCCGAGCGTCCAGCGCGCCGAGGTGACGGCAAGGTCGGCGGCATGGGTCAGCGGCGAGGTGGGATCGAAGCTGCGGATCGCCTGTCCGGCGCGATAGTCGAACACCACCGGCGTCGCCGCGAGCGACGCGCGCTGTTCGGCGATGGCGGTCTGCGCGATGCGCGCGGCGTCGATCGCGGTGGCGCGCTGGCGTTCGAGTTCGGCGCGCGCTTCCCGGCCGGTGCCGATACTGCGCGCGTCGATCGTGCGGGTGTCGGCGGTCGCGGCGTCGCGGGTGCGGGTCAGTTGCCCGATCTTCGTACCCGCATCCTCGCCGGTGATCTGCGCATCGAGGACCATGCCCTCGGCCGCCTCGACCGCGCGGATACCGTCGCGGCCGAAGGCGCGCGCCAGGTCCGGCGCCAGCAGGAAGCCGAGCCGCGCATCGACGTCGCTGTCGGCATCGCGGCTGTAGCGCATCGCGGTGATCCGGCAGCGGTTGATGCCCAGCCGCTCGCAGGCGGCGGCATGCGCTTCCTGCACCGCCGCGATCCGCTGGGCCGGCAGGCGAAAGCCATAATGATATTGAAAGGCCACACCGGGCGCGGCGGTGACGTCGACGCCGGGAGCGCTGTCGGCGGTGGTCGCATCGTCGGCGGTCGTGGTGCCGTCGTCGCGGGGGGCCTGACTGCATCCGGCGACGAGAATGAGGGCGAGGATCGAAACGGTAGCGCGCATGAACCACTCCTGCCTTGATTATGGCAAGAATGTGTCATTATTGGGGCATGCCCGTCAAGTCTTGGCCGTAATCAGTCCGGTAGCGCCAACGCCCGCAACGTCGCCGCCCTGACTGCGCCCCATGCGGCAGTGCCCGGCGCGATCAGTTCGACATGGCCGGCATCCGCGACCCAGTGCAGCCCGACCCGGTCGCCGGCAGCCCGCGCGGCGGTGACATGGTTGTCGGCCATGTAACCGGGCACGATCCGGTCGACGCGGCCGTTCACCAGCGTATGCGGCACGCCGATCGGCAGCAGCGGCGGGATCGAGGTGTCGGCGAAACGGTCCGGCCGGTCGCCGACCAGCCGGGCGATGACCTCCGTACCGCAGCCATTGGCCGGATCGCGTTCGACCGCCGCCAGATCGGGCAGACCGCCGACCGAGACGACATGGGCGATCGGCAGCGGATCGGCCGAGGCGAGCGCGCTGCCGCGTGGCAGGCGCGGTCGTGCCGCCAGCCACAGCGCGAGATGCCCGCCGGCGGAATGGCCGATCGCCACGATTCGCGACGTGTCGAGCGCATGGGTCGCGGCATGGTCGCGAAGATGGTCGGCCGCCGCCGCGACGTCGTGGAACGTACCGGGATAACCGCCGCCCGCGCGGTCGACGCCGCGATAGTCGATGTTCCACACCGCGATCCCCGCATCCCGCAGGTCCGCCGCCGCCCAGTCCATCAGCCGCCGGTCGGCGATCGAACTCTGCCAGCAGCCGCCATGGACCATCACGACCACCGGCCATCGTCCGTCCGGGCTGCCCGCCGGAAGCCAGAGGTCGACGCACTGAAGCGAATCGGGACCATAGGCGAAATGATGATCGGGCTCGGATCGCGGCCGCTGCGTCAGGTCGGGCCATGTCATCGGCGACGCGGGCGGTGGCGGCGAAAGGGTATCGGCCAAGGCTATGCTCCGGGTCAGTATCGGTATTGATAGTATTGTTGCACTATTGGAAACGTTCTCAATCAGTCGGAACGTATTTTCGTATAATAATTTTGCGAATTGAACATATTCTAGGTTAAGGGCGACGCCGTGGCGGGGGACGCCCGGAATGATTGCAGGACGTTAGGGGCCAGAGACGTGGGACGAATTCGTACGATCGAACGCGACGGTATTCTCGACGCGGCGGAGGCGGTGACGCTGGCAAAGGGACCCTCCGGGCTGACGATCGCGGCGGTGGCCGAACAGATGGGCATCACCAACGGCGGCGTGCAGTACAGCTTCCGCAGCAAGGAAGCGCTGATTACGGCGATGTTCGAGCGGTGGCAGGACGAATATGCGCAGCGGATGGCGGCATCGTGCGACGATCCAACAAGCGACCATGCGCTGACCCGCGCCCATATCGCCTACGCGGCCAATTATGACGATCGCTCGCGGCGCGGCGCGCCGAGCCTGCTCGTCTCGCTGCTCAATTCGCCGCAGCACATGGTCGCGACGCGCAAATGGTATCGCGAGCGGCTCGACGCGCTCGACATTTCGACCGCCGAGGGGCGCCAGTTGCGGCTGGCGTTCCTGGCGATGGAAGGCGCGTTCCTGATGCGGCTGTTCGGGCTGATCGAGATCGGGTCCGACGAGTGGCGGGGCATCGTCAACGACGTCGTGGCGCTGAGCGATGGCGAGATGCCGCACGAACAGGTGAACGCGCGGTCCTGCGCCGCCTGATCCCGGTTTGTTCCATTTCGCCCCTCGCATGGGGGGCGCTCCCCTGCTAAGGCGGGGGCAATGGCTACCGACCTGACCGACCCTGCGACGCCGATCGGCGTGTTCGATGCGCCGTTCGACAGCGCGCTGTCCGAACGCTACCTTGTCTATGCGCTCTCGACGATCACCGCGCGATCGCTGCCCGATGTGCGCGACGGGTTGAAGCCGGTCCATCGCCGGCTGCTGTGGGCGATGCGGCTGCTCAAGCTCGATCCGGCGTCGGGGTACAAGAAATGCGCGCGCGTCGTCGGCGACGTGATCGGCAAATATCACCCGCATGGCGACCAGTCGGTCTATGACGCGATGGTGCGGTTGGCGCAGGACTTCGCGCTGCGCTATCCGCTGGTCGACGGGCAGGGCAATTTCGGCAACATCGACGGCGATAATGCCGCCGCATATCGCTATACCGAGGCACGGCTGACCCAGGTCGCGATCGACCTGATGGCCGGGCTCGACGAGGATGCGACCGACTTTCGCGCGACCTATAACGGCGAGGAGCAGGAGCCCGAGCTGTTCCCCGGCATGTTCCCCAACCTGCTCGCCAATGGCGCCAGCGGCATCGCGGTCGGCATGGCGACGAGCGTGCCGCCGCACAACGCCGCCGAACTGCTCCACGCAGCGATCATCCTGGTCGATCAGCCGGAGGCGGACGATGCGGCGGTGCTGGCGCAGGTGCAGGGACCGGACTTCCCGACCGGTGGACAGGTGGTCGACAGCCCGGCGTCGATCCGCGACGCCTATGCGACCGGGCGCGGCGGCTTTCGCGTGCGCGCGCGCTACACGATCGAGCGCGAGAAGGGCGGCGGGTGGCAGATCGTCGTCAGCCAGATTCCCTATGGCGTGCAGAAGGGCAAGCTGATCGAACAGATCGCCGCGCTCATCAACGACAAGAAGCTGCCGATCCTGAGCGACGTGCGCGACGAATCGGACGCTGAAATCCGCATCGTCCTCGAACCGCGCAGCCGGACGGTGGACGCGGGCGTGCTGATGGACGGGCTGTTCCGCCTCACCGACCTCGAATCGCGGGTGCCGCTCAATCTCAACGTGCTCGACAAGGACCGCACCCCGCGCGTCATGTCGCTGCGCGAGGCACTGAAGGCGTGGCTCGACCATCAGTTCGTCGTGCTGCGCCGGCGCAGCGAACACCGGCTGGCGAAGATCGCCGACCGGATCGAACTGCTCGACGGCTATCTCGCCGCCTATCTCAACCTCGACCGGGTGATCGCGATCATTCGCGGCGAGGACGAGCCCAAACCGGTGCTGATCGCCGAGTTTTCGCTCACCGACCGGCAGGCCGAGGCGATCCTCAACATGCGGCTGCGCAGCTTGCGCAAGTTGGAGGAGATGGAAATCCGCGGCGAGCGCGCCAAGCTGGAGAAGGAACAGGCCGAGCTGACGCTGCTGCTGTCGAGCGAGGCGCGGCAGCGGACGCGGATGAAGCGCGATCTGGGCAAGCTGCGCGACCGCTATGGCCTCGATACGCCGCTGGGCGCGCGACGGACGATGATCGAGGAAGCCGCGCCGGCACGCGAGATTCCGGCCGAGGCGATGATCGAGCGCGAGCCGCTGACCGTCATCCTGTCGAAACGCGGCTGGGTGCGGGCGCTCAAGGGCCATGTCGAGCTGGCGTCGGCCGATACCGCCAAGTTCAAGGAAGGCGACGGCCCGGCCTTCGCGTTCCACGCGCATACGACCGACAAATTGCTGCTCGCCACCGATGGCGGGCGATTCTTCACGATCGGCGCCGACCGGCTGCCCGGCGGACGCGGCTTCGGCGAGCCGGTGCGGGCGATGATTGACCTCGACGGCGATGCGCAGATCGTCGCGCTGTTGAAGGCCGCCGCGTCCGACCGGCTGCTGCTGGCGGCGAGCGACGGGCGTGGTTTCGCGGTGCGGGTGGCCGATGTGCTGGCCGAAACCCGCAAGGGCAAGCAGGTGATGACGCCCAAGGCCGGCGCGCGGATGAAGCTGATCCGGCCGATCGACCCGGTGCACGACTATGTCGCGGCGATCGGCGACAATCGCAAGCTGGTGCTGTTCCCGATCACCGAACTGGCCGAGATGGCGCGGGGGCAGGGGGTGCAGTTGCAACGGTTCCGCGAGGGTGGACTGTCGGATGCGCGCACGCTGCGCTTCGCCGACGGGCTGCACTGGGCGATGGGCGGCGAGACCGGGCGGACCCGGACCGAGGCCGACCTGTCGCCGTGGCGCGCGGCGCGCGGCGCGGCGGGGCGGATGCCGCCGGTCGGCTTTCCGCGCGACAATCGCTTTTAAAAAACCATCCGCTGGTTTTCAGAAGGTCTTAACTACCGCTGCCCTACACCATCGGAGATGGGGTTCCGCCGGTCGATCTTTCCCGCACTGAAGGCGGCTGTTCCGCTTCCCGCGAACGAGGCGTCGGGCGAGGCGTTGGCGTCGCCGCCCGCGCCGACGGCGGGGCAGGCGTCCGAAGCGATCCTCGACCTGTTCCCGGTGCCGACCGCGGTCCTGACGATCGAACATGGTGCTCTGACGTTCGAGGCGGTGAACCAGCCGTTCCGCGCGGCGGGCTTCGGCAGCGATGCGGTGACGTCGCCGTTGATCGCGGTGATCGGCGAGCGGGTCGAGGCCTTTCTCCTGTCCGACGATACGCGCCACTCGTTCACGCTGCGGCTGGGTGACGCGATCGATTGCCGCTGTTTCGACGTGGTGATGGCGCGGCGGGCGATGGCGCGCAGTTTTCCGCGCTGCCTCATCACGCTGGTCGACCAGACGCCCGAACAGCGCACCGAGATCAGCCTGCGCCGCGAGATGAACACCGATTCGCTGACCGGGCTGCTCAACCGCGCCGGGTTCGGCGACCGGATCGACGAGCAGATCACCGACAGCAACCGGTCGAACTATGCGGTGCTGGCGATCAACCTCGACCGGTTCAGCCGGGTCAATGCCTGCATGGGATCGCTGTCGGGCGACGAATTGCTGATCTCGGTCGCGCGCCGGTTGAAAGGGGCGCTGCGCGGGCGCGACATCCTGGCGCGGACCGGCGGCGACGAATTCGCGGTGCTGCTGACGCTCAGCGACGGACCCGACGATGCGCAGCAGGTCGCGCGGCGCATCCATCAGGCGCTGGTCCAGCCGTTCCGCCTGTCCGACTTCAACATCCGCATCGATTGTTCGATCGGCATCGCACTCGGCGAGGATGCGATCGACGAAACCGAGGATCTGATCCGCCACGCCCAATTCGCGGTGAAGCGGGCGAAGAAGACCGGGCAGACCGAAATCTATCGTCCGCACCTGTTCGACATCGTCCGAAACCAGTTTTCGATCGAAACCGAGCTGCGCCATGCGGTCGAACAGAATCTGCTCCACCTGAATTTCCAGCCGATCTGCGACCTGTCGACCGGGCGGATCAGCAGTTTCGAGGCGCTGGCGCGATGGACCACGCCCGATGGCCGGTCGATCTCACCGGTCGATTTCATTCCGGTCGCCGAGGAAGCGGGGCTGATCGTCTCGCTCGGCCGCTGGGCGATGGAGGAGGCGGCGCGGACGCTGGCCGACTGGGACCGGCAGGCGGGGGGAAATTGCGGGGTTCACATGGCGGTGAACCTGTCGGCGGTGCAGTTGCAGCGCGACCAGATCGAAACGGTGGTCGCGGGCGTACTGTCGCGCCATCGGCTGGGCGGCGACCGGTTCGTCATCGAACTCACCGAAAGCGCGTTCATCGTCGATCCCGACCGGACGTTGCGCACGATGCTGGCGCTGAAGGATTTGGGGGCCAGCATCGCCATGGACGATTTCGGCACCGGCTATTCCAACCTCGCCTATCTCCAGAAACTGCCGATCGACAAGTTGAAGATCGATCGCAGCTTCATCACCGGCATGCTGGCCGATCGCGACAAGGTGGCGATCGTCCGCGCGATCCTCAGTCTGTCGCAGGCGCTGGGTATGCGGACCACCGCCGAGGGGATCGAGACGCGCGAGCTGGAGCAGACGCTGGTCGCGCTCGGCTGCGCGTTCGGGCAGGGCTATTATTATTCGCGGCCGGTCGACGCCGATGCCGCCTATGGATTGCTGACCGCGCGCAACCACTGATCGGCGACCGCATCGGCGATGGCTGCCGCCCGCGCCGCATCGGGGAAACCTTCGGCGATCCAGCGATCCTCGACCATCCGCAACGCGCGCGCGACATCGGGACCGCGCGCCAGCCCGCGTTCGACCAGCGCACCGCCGGTCAGCGGGAACACCGGCCGCTCCCAGCGCGACAGCCGCGTCGCCGCCGCCACATCGCGGCCGAGCAGCAGCCGGTCGACCGCGCCTTCCACGCCGATACGATAGCCCAGCTCCTCGGGGGCCATCGCCTCGTCCCGTCCCAGCGCGAGGGCGACTCGCTTGCGCTGGGCTTTGGACAGTTTGAGCCGTGCGGTGACACCTTCGGCCTGCGCCGACGTGAGCAGCGCGGCGAGGCGGCGGATCGCATCGGGCGCGACACCGGCGGCTAGTTCGGCCCCGGTCAGTCCGGCGAGGCGATCGGCGGCAGCGCTGTCGATCTCGGGCAGGACGGGGCGGAAGATGCCGCGATCGACCATCAACCGCACGACCCCGACCGCATCCCGCGCGACGAGCAGCTTGCGCACCTCGTCGGCGATGCGTTCGCGCGACAAGGCCATCAGGTCGTTGGCACGGGCGGTGCAGGCGGCCAGCCCGTCGGCATCGGGCGTATCGCCGAAGCGGGCGAGGAAGCGGAAGAAGCGCAGGATGCGCAGATGATCCTCGGCGATGCGCTGCAACGGATCGCCGATGAAACGTACCCGCCCGGCGGCAAGATCGTCGGTGCCGCCGAAATAATCGTGGATCGCCCCGCCCGACATATCGGCGTAGAGCGCGTTGATGGTGAAGTCGCGCCGCGCGGCATCGGCGCGCCAGTCGTCGGTGAAGGCGACCTCGGCATGACGGCCATCGGTGGTGACGTCGCGGCGCAGCGTCGTGACCTCGACGACGGTGCCGTCAGTGACGGCGGTGATCGTGCCGTGCGCGATGCCGGTCGGGATCGCCTTGATGCCCGCCGCCTGCAACCGGCGGACGACCTCGTCCGGCGCATGGATCGTCGCCACGTCGATGTCGGAGACGGGCAGCCCCAGCAGCGTGTCGCGCACCGCCCCGCCGACATAGCGTGCGCCGCCGTCATCGGCACCCAGCGCAAGACCGAGCCGGTCGAGCCCGGGGCGGGTGCGCCAGTCGGCGGCGGGAAGAGTCAATGCCATGTCAGTCGCCGGCTCAGGTTCACGATCATCGCGGCGGTCGCACCCCAGATGCGCCTGTGCCCGAAGACCAGTTCGTAATAGTGCCGCTCGCGCCCGTCGTGCCAGCGGCTGCCGGTCGCCAGATGCGCCGGATCGAGCAGAAACGCCAGTGGCACCTCGAAGATCGCCGCGACCTCGCCCGGTGCGGGGACGAGCGGCAGGTCGGGCGGGACGACCACCAGCACCGGCGTCACCGCAAAGCCGGTGACGGTATGATAGGGATCGAGCGTCGCGACCACGCTCGTGGCGGCCGGGGGCAGGGCAATTTCCTCCCACGCCTCGCGCAGCGCGGCGGCGGGCGCATCGGCGTCGCCGGGATCGATCGCGCCGCCGGGAAAGGCGATCTGCCCGGCGTGGGTGCGAAGTGATTCGGTCCGTTCGGTCAGCAACACGCCCGGTTCGGGCCGGTCGGTAATGGCGATCAGCACCGCCGCCGCGCGCCAGCCCTCCGCCGGCATGGTCGCATCGCCGTTCAGATCGCCGGTCAGCAACTCGCCGCGCGGTTGCCCGAGCGCCGCCGACAACCGCTCCGCCAGCGTCACGCCGCCTCGAACGGAAAGAACGTCCCTTCGCTCCACAGCCCGCGTGCGCCGTCCGGCCCGACAACCAGTCGCTCGACCAGTTCGTAGAACACCGGTCGGGCGATCAGCGCGTCGAGTCCACCGCGGACGTGAAGATAGGGGCGGGGAGCATCGGTGCTTCCTTCGATACGGATCGCGTGCGCCGCATCGGCGACGACCGGTTCGTCGGTGTTGAGCCGGAAGGCGATGCGCTGTCCCTCGCCCTCGCCCGAGAATTTCGCCTCGATGGCGATGAACGCCGCATCCTCGACCGCGATCGACAGTTTCTCGACCGGCGTGACCAGCACGTGGCTGCCGTCGCTTTCGCGCCGCAGGATGGTGGCGAACAGCCGGACCATTTCGGCGCGGGTGATCGGGCTGCCCTGATGATGCCAGCTTCCGTCGGCGGCGATCCGCATTTCGCTGTCGCCGCAATGCGTCGGGTTCCAGCGGTCGACCGGCGGCAGCTTCGCGTCGGCGGCAAGCCGCGCGACTTCGGCGAGGGAGAGACTGGCGAAATCGGCGGGCGGCTGCATCGGCATGGGTCTCCGTTACCGTGGCAAGGCGCGTCGCGACAAGAGCTTGTTGCCGTTTCGTACCCGTCGGGTCAGACGGACAACGCCATGCGCGGCGCGATCATCCCCGCGATGGCCGGCACCGCGCCCATCGCGAGCAGCCGGTGCTGTTCGTAGGGACCGGGCAGGCGCCATCCGCCCGTGCGCGCGGCGGTGAAGCCGAAGCGACCATAATAGGCGGGATCGCCGATCAGCATCAGCGGCGCATCGGCACCGGCCACGGCGATCGCGCGCGCCATCAGCGCGCGGCCGATCCCCTGTCCCTGCCGGTCGGGCGTGACCGCGACCGGGCCGACCATCACCATCGGCACGGCGGTGCCATCGTCGCCGTCGATCTGTACCGGCCAACACTGGATGCTGCCGATGAGGTTGCCGTCCTCGACCAGCGCGAGGCTCATCGCCCCGATCGGCTGCAATCCCGCGCGCACGCGATAGGCGGTACGCTGACGACGATCGGGGCCGAAGGCGGCATCGAGCAGCGTCTCGACCCGATCGGGGGCGATGGTCGACAGGGGAACGAGGTCGGGCAAACGGCAGGTCCAGTCAGCGGCAGATACGGATCGCGCCTGTACCGCCGATCCGGCGCGACGCAAGCGGATCGCTCTGCTAGGGGGCCAATGTTCCGGGATGATGACAGGTGCGGCTTGCGCGATTCGCTACAATTGGAAGTCCATGATTTCGAAGTGAACGTCCTGACCGGCGTCTATTCGGAGGAGACGCATCTGCCGCAGCCGTTGCGCATCTCGATGACGGTCGATCTCGACTGTCCCGAGCATTTCGCGCCCGATACGCCGCTGTCGGCGTCGAAAAGCTATCTCGACCTCAAGCATGCCGCGTCGACCGCGCTGCCGCAGGGCGTGCATTTCACGCTGATCGAAGGCGTGGCGGATCATATCGTCGACACGCTGTTCCTGTCCGATCCCCGCGTGCAGCGGGTGACGATCAAGATCGTCAAGCTGGCGATCGCCGAGGCGGGCGAGCGAATCGGCATCACCATGGTCCGGCACCGGCGTTGATCCGGCCGCTCGCGCTCGTCACCGGCAGTTTCCGCCGGTTGGGCGCGGCGATCGCGCAGCGGCTGGCCGAGGGGGGCCATGACGTCGCGCTCCATGCCACGCGACCGGGCGAACCGGATGCGGCGCTGGTGGAGGCGATCGAAAAGGCCGGCGCGCGATGCGAATGGTTCGCCGCCGATCTCGCCGATGGCGCGGCGGCGGCGGGACTGGTCGCGGCGGTCGCGGCGCGATTCTCGCGGCGGGTCGACCTGCTGGTCAACAATGCGTCGTGTTTCCGGGCAAGCGACGATGCCACGCCGGGGGCGGAGTCGCTCGTCGCCCATTTCGCGGTCAACGCCGCCGCACCGTTCGTGCTGGCCACCGCGCTGGCCGGGCAGGGGGGATCGGCGGTGGTCAACATCCTCGACCAGCGTATCGCCCATCCCCACCGCGACCAGCTTGCTTATACCCTGTCGAAACAGGCGCTGGCCGAAGCGACGCGGACGCTCGCCGCCGCGCTCGCCCCGGCGGTACGGGTCAACGGTGTCGCACCGGGGCTGACGCTGGCGACCGGGGACTATGACGCCGACCAGCTCGACCGGTTGCGCGGGCTGATGCCGCTCGGCCGGCTGCCGACGACCGACGATGTCGCCGATGCGGTGCTGTTCCTCGCCACCGCCCGGTCGAGCACCGGGCAGCTACTCTTTGTCGACGGCGGGGCGGGGATGGTCCAGTTCGAACGCGACTTCGTGCATCTGGCGCGTCAGCCCGGCTGATCGCCCCGCCCGTCGTCGCAGGTGCCGAGCGCGTCGCGGACGAAGCGGTAATCCTCGCGCGCGATCACCGCGTCGGCCCCCCCCGATTGGACGCTCGCGTCGGGCAGCGTCGCCGGCAGCGTGCAGGCGAGGCGATACCATGCCAGCGTGTCGCGACGCGGCGGTCCGCCCGCCTCGTCGATGATGTCGCCCAGGGCCAGCGCCCAGCGGCGTTCCTCGCCCGGCCGGCGCAACACCAGCAGCGACACCGGATCGCCGGTCGTCGTCTGGAGGAAGATCTGCGTCTCGCCTTCGCCGGGCAGCGTGCCGGGAACGTGGAAGGCATTGCCGACGGCGGTGATCGTCGGCGGTGCAGCGGGATCGACGACCTCGCGCACCACGCCGCGTACGCGGGCATCGAGTGCCGGGTCCCAGGTGAACTGCGCATCGGGCGTCACGAGCTGGATCTGATCGGCGGCACCGGCAACGGGGCGGGCGAAGGCGATGATCCGCTGGCGCTTCAGGTTCGGCGCGCGCCCGCGCGGATCGAACGGCACATCGACCAGATAGCCGATCCGTGCCGGCAGCGCGCCGCCCGCGCGGATCAGCGCGCCGACATCGGCGGTCACGAAATAGCGGACATGCCCCGGCGCAAGCCCGGTCGCCTCCGCCGGCGGAATACGTGCGGCGGAGCGAATCACCGCATCCACCACCACCGGCGACTGCAGCGCCAGCCGGGCCAGCCGGGCATAGGCCGGACCCGGCGAATCGGCGTTAGCGGTATCATCGACGGCGATGGTCTGACGGGCCTGCAGCGACGTGCAAGCCGCGCAAAGGAGCGATGCGCCGACCAGCGCGACCGAAATTTGCTTCATGCTTCGGTCATAGGCCCCGGATTCCCATGGTTACAGACTTATTTTCGTCATCGCGCGATTGTACGAATGTTTCGTCCGACAAAGCGTTTGCGTCGTCGAAAAGGCCGCGATAGACAATCGCGGTCCGGAATGCCGTGTAGCCCCGGACGTACGATCATTGCGTGCGGGTTGTTCCGTGTGACGATGGTCCAATGTACCGGGCTAGAGGAGTTTGGTTGCTGAATGGCTTATGCTGACCAGAGAGCAGGTAATGGCCGGATTGTCGCGCTCGTTCTCGTGGGGATTCTCCACGTATTGATCGGGTATGCGTTCATCTCCGGTCTTGCCTATAAATATGTGAAGAAGGCGGTCGAGGATACCGAGACGTTCGACGTCGTCGAGCCGCCGCCCCCGCCGGAGGAAGTTCCTCCGCCCCCGCCACCGCCCGATCAGCCGCAGCCGCAGTCGCCGCCGCCGGTCGTCACGCCTCCGCCGATCGTGCGGACCCAGGCGCCGCCGCCCGTCGTGGTGCAGTCGGTAACGACGCCGCCGCCGACCTACGCGCCGATTCCGACCGCGGGCCCGCCCGCGCCGCCGGCACCGGTCGCTCCGCCCGCGCCTCCCGCGCCGGTGGTCAGCAAGGCCGCGGGTGCGAAGGGCGATCCGTCGCAATGGATCACGCAGGACGATTACCCGGCTTCCGCGCTCAACAGCGGGGACGAAGGTGTCAGTGCGATCTCGTGGGACATCAACGCTCAGGGTCGTGTCGAAAATTGTCGCGTGACCTCGTCGAGCGGCTCGGCGGCACTGGACCGGGCAGCATGCGCCGCCCTTCAGCGTCGCGCCCGCTACACGCCGGCGCTCGACCAGTCGGGCAACCCGATCCGGTCGAGTTCGTCGCGCCGCGTCCGCTGGCAGTTGCCCGCCGACCGGTAAGCCGGCGCTCCCCATGGCCACGTGCCATGGGGCCGACCGGGTCTCTCTTCACGAAAAACAACTGGCTTTAAGGAAACTCTCCCGATGCTCACCCCCATTCTCGCCGCCGGGGCGCCCGCCGGTCAGCCGAACTTCGGTTTCTTCGAAGCGCTGCAGCAGGGTGGCGCGATCGCGTTCACCACGCTCGGCATCCTCGTCATCATGTCGGTCGGTTCGTTCTACATCCTGTTCACCAAGCTGGTCGAACAGCAGAAGATCATGAACCAGGCGAAGCGCGTCCGCGCCAGCTTCTGGCAGTCGAACTCGCTGCGCGAAGGCGCCGCGAAGCTCGAGAAGAACTCGGCCTATCGCCAGATCGTCGACGACGGCCTTGCCGCCCAGGAACAGCATGGCAAGCTGACCGATCCGGTCGAGGCGCATGACTGGCTGCACGGTTCGCTGGCGCGTTCGGAAGCGGCGATCAACTCGAAGCTCAACGGCGGCCTCGCCTTCCTCGCGACCGTCGGCGCGACCTCGCCGTTCGTCGGTCTGTTCGGCACCGTGGTCGGCATCTACCGCGCGCTCGTGAAGATCGGTGCCGCCGGTCAGGCCGCCATCGGCGACGTCGCCGGCCCGGTCGGTGAAGCGCTCATCATGACCGCCATCGGTCTGGTCGTCGCGGTTCCCGCCGTGCTCGCCTACAACTGGCTGCAGCGCCGTAACAAGGGCATCGCGGAAGACCTGTCGGCGTTCTCGAACGACGTGCTGGGCTTCCTCGCCTCGAACGGCGCCGTCCGTCCGGCCGCCGCTGCTCGCGGCCCGGTGCCGACCGCCAAGCCGGTCACGACCGGTTCGACGACCGCCGGCCAAGCCGGTGGCGTCCCGACCGCGCCGCGCTCGTAAGCCGACGCTGACACCGCCGGGCCGGAATTCTCCGGCCCGGCGGTTCGACTGAGTAAATGTGGATAGGATAGCCTCATGGCGATGAGTGTTGGCGGCGGCGGCGATGAAGCCCCCCTCTCGGACATCAATACCACGCCGCTCGTGGACGTCATGCTCGTGCTGCTGATCATCTTCCTGATCGCGGTTCCGGTCGTGGTCCAGCAGGTGAGCGGCCTGAAAGTGCCCAAGGTCGTGTTCGAACCGACGACGACCAAGCCCGAGAATGTTTCGCTCTCGGTCCAGGGTCTCGACGGTCAGTGCGCGGTGTACTGGGGTCTGACCCGCGTCGATGCGGGTGAATTGCAGAAGCGTGCGGTCGAAAAGCTGAAGGTCGAGATCGAGCGGCAGGGTGGCGTTGGCAACCCGAAGCTCGAACTGCCCGAAGTGCATATTCGCGGCGACATCAATACGCCGTATCGCTGCATCGGCGGCACCATCTATACGATGCAGTCGGCCGGGTTCACCAAGGTCGGGTTCATTTCCGAACCGGACCCCAATACCACCCCTCGCGCGCGTCAATAGGAGTAGCCTGACATGGCAATGAGTGCTGGCGGTCGCGCAGACGACGAACCGATGATGGACATGAACACGACGCCGTTGATCGACGTGCTGCTCGTGCTGCTCATCATGTTCATCATCACCATCCCGATCCAGAGCCACGCGGTAAAGGTCGACCTGCCGCAGCCGGACAACCGGCCGCAACCGAACGTTGATCCGCAGAAGAACAAGATCACGGTTAACGCGCAGGGCGTGGTGGCGTGGAACGGGACCCCGGTCGACGAGGTCACGCTGACCCAGTATCTCGACCAGACGGTGGGGATGAACCCCCAGCCCGAACTGCACTTCCAGCCGGATGCCACGGCACGGTACGAAGTGGTGGACGGCATTCTGGCGATCATCAAGCGGTCGAACGTGACGAAGCTCGGCTTCGTCGGCAACGAACAGTATCGCAACGATTTCTGATCGGGTGATCTGATCCTTCCTGCCGCAAGGCGGGTCCCGAGGGGGCGGCATTTGCCGCCCCTTTTTTTGTGCCAAATCCGTCGAAAGACGCACTTGTCAGCATGTCGTAAAAGTGAAACATTGATGTCATCAAAACGAAACAAACAGGAGATGATGACATGCGACTCGGAACCTTCACCCGCCTTGCCGTGGCGCTGTCGGCGGTTGGCTTCGCTGGCAGCGCGATGGCGCAGGACGCGCAATATGTGCATGCGGCGATCGTCGGCGGAAAGCTGGCGCAGGCCGAACGCGATCTGGAGCGCGATACCCGCGCCGGCAGCCGCGAACCCGAGGTGTTGCTGAACCTCGCCGCCGTTTATGCGATGACCGACCGCAGCGATCAGGCGCGCGGCTTGTACCAGCAGGTCCTCAAGCGCGGCGATGCGTCGCTGCTGCTGTCGGGATCGCGCGTGGCCAGCGCGCATGACGTCGCCCGCAAGGGGCTGAGCCTGCTCGACCGCGACACCGCGATCCAGATGACGTCGCGCTGAGCGACACACCGAGCCCTGCCGCCCATCTTCGGATGCGCGGCAGGATCGGTATTATCAGGCGATCCTGGCGGCTATGCCGATCGCCCGACGCTTTCGATACAATAACCGGGGCGAACGAGCCGGCCGATCCGGTCAGGCCGGAACGAGCAGCCCGTGATGCTTCTTCCCGGCGGACACCCGGACCGGCGCCACGACCGCGATCGACTGTGCTTCGTCGACGATCTTTTCGCCATCGACCCGGGCACCGCCGCCCTTGATGAGCCGCCGTGCCTCACCCTTCGACGTCGCCAGCCCCAGCGCGACCAGCGCATCGACGACATTGATCGCGCCAGCGACAGCATGGGTCGGCAGCGCATCGCCCGCCGCCCCTTCCTCGAAGGTCCGCCGCGCGGTTTCGGCGGCTTCGGCGGCAGCATCGGCACCACGGCACATCGCCGTCGCCGCGTCGGCCAGCACTTTCTTGGCCTCATTGATTTCGGCACCCGACAGTGATTCCAGTCGGGCGATCTCGTCGAGCGGCAGGTCGGTGAACAGCCGCAAGAACCGGCCGACGTCGCGATCGTCGGTATTCCGCCAGAACTGCCAATAGTCATATGCCGATAGCTGCTCGGCATTCAGCCACACCGCGCCCGACATGGTCTTGCCCATCTTGCCGCCGTCAGCAGTCGTGATGAGCGGAGTGGTGATGCCATACACCTCGGTCCCGTCCATGCGGCGGGCAAGCTCGATGCCGTTGACGATATTGCCCCATTGGTCCGACCCGCCCATTTGCAGGCGACAGCCGGCACGGCGCGACAATTCCATAAAATCATACGCCTGCAGGATCATGTAGTTGAACTCGAGGAACGACAGCGACTGTTCGCGGTCGAGCCGGAGCTTGACCGAATCGAAGCTGAGCATCCGGTTGACCGAAAAATGCTGGCCGACGTCACGCAGGAACGGGATATATTCGAGCGCGTCGAGCCACTGGGCGTTGTCGAGCATGACCGCATCGGTCGGCCCGTCGCCAAAGGTCAGGAAGCGTTCGAACACCGTCTTGATCGACGCGACGTTGCTGGCAATCACCTTGTCGGTCAGCAGGCGGCGTGCCTCGTCCTTGAAGCTCGGATCGCCGATCTTGCCGGTACCGCCGCCCATTAGCACGATCGGCTTGTGACCTGCCTGTTGCAGCCGGCGCAGCAGCATGATCTGGACGAGGCTGCCGACATGCAGCGACGGCGCGGTCGGATCGAAGCCGATATAGCCCGGCACGATCTGCCGGGCGGCGAGCGCGTCGAGGCCCGCCGCGTCGGTCAACTGATGGATATACCCGCGCGAGGACAGCAGGCGCAGCAGATCGGAAGCATAGTCGGTCATGATCTGGCGCTGTAGCGCTCCGGCGGGGGGCAAGTCCACGCCTCTCGACTTGCCCGCCGGGGACGATAGAGTGGCCGGCCAATGTTTGGTTACGAAGGCCGCCCCATGCTCGCGATCGGTTTGATGTCCGGAACCTCGCTCGACGGGATCGATGCCGCGTTGATCGAAACCGATGGCGAGCACCAGGTCCGCGCGATGGCCTTCGTCGGCCAACCCTATACCAATGAGGATCGTGCGACGCTGGCCGCCGCGACCGAGCTGGCGTTATTGTTCGACGATCCGGGTGAGCATCCGCTGCTGACCCGGGCCGAGCAATTGCTGACCCGCACCCATGCGGCGGCGGTCGCGGCGTTGCTTGCGCAAGCCGATGTGGCGGCACGCGCGGTCGAAGTGATCGGTTTCCATGGGCAGACGGTGGCGCACCGTCCCGATCGCGGCTGGACATGGCAGTTGGGCGATGGCGCGGCGCTGGCGGCGGCGACGGGAATCGATGTAGTGGCGGGTCTGCGCACGGCGGATGTCGCGGCCGGGGGGCAGGGCGCGCCGCTGCTGCCGGTCTATCATGCCGCGCTTGCCGCCGACATGGCGCGGCCGGTGGCGGTGCTGAACCTCGGCGGGGTCGGCAATATCACGTGGATCGGCGCGGACGGCGACTTGATCGCGTTCGACACCGGCCCGGCCAACGGGCTGGTCGATAGCTGGGTCGAGCAGGAAACCGGCGCGCGCTTCGATGCCGATGGCGCGCTCGCGGCGGCGGGACGAATCGACGAGACGGTGCTGACCGGCATGCTCGACCATCCATTCTTCGATCTGGCACCGCCCAAGTCGCTCGACCGGCACGACTTCACGATCCAGCCGGCGCGGGGGCTGAGCGCGGCGGACGGCGCGGCGACGCTGACCGCGTTCACCGCCGCCTGTGTCGCCGAAGCGATCGACCGGCTGCCGGTGCGGCCGCAGGCGTTGATCGTCGCGGGCGGCGGGCGGCGCAATCCGACGATGCTGAGGATGATCGCCGAGCGCACCGGACTGACGCCGATCCCCAGCGACGGCGTCGGCTGGAACGGCGATGCGGTGGAGGCGGAAGGCTTCGCCTATCTCGCGGTGCGATCACGCAAGGGATTGCCGATCAGCTTTCCGGGCACGACCGGCGTACCGACGCCGCTTACCGGGGGCAGCTTTCACGCCGCGCCGCGCGTGGGGCTGGCGCTTCGCGTCGTGGGGGCCTAACCGGCGGGGATGCGCACCGGCCTGATTTTCGCGACCGAGGAAGCCGAACGCCAGCCCGGCGTCCTCGCGGCGACGCTGCCGTTCGGCGGCATGACGCTGATCGAGTATCAGGCGCGACTACTGATCGGGGCGGGTGTGACCCAGTTGCTGGTCGCGGTGGCGCGGGTGACGCCGACGCTGGCGGCGGCGATCAACCGGATCGGCCGGCGCGGGGCGAGCGTCGATCTGGTCCGGTCGGCCGAGGAAGCCGTCGCGCGGGCGCATCCGCTGGGGACGATCCTCGCGCTTGCCGACGGGCTCGTCACCACCGATGCGGTGGTCGCGGCGATGGCGCTGGAGCCGGCCGACACGTTGCTGGTCACGCCCGACGATGACGCCGCGACGGCGGTGGAGCGCGTCGATGCCGGGCATTGCTGGGCCGGAGTCGCGACGCTGTCGGTCGATCGGCTGCACGATGTGGTGCGATTACCGCGCGAATATGATTTCCAGTCGACGTTGCTGAGGGTCGCGACCCAGGCGGGAGCGGGGCATGTCCTGCTCCCGGCGCGCGCGATCCGTGCCGGCCACGGCGTCGAGCGCGATGCCGCCACGCTCGAAGTGCGCAGCCGCGACGTGCTGGCGTCGCTGGCCGAGGCGCGCAGCGGCTGGATCGACCGCTATTGTTTCACGCCGCTGACCCGGCTGATCCTGCCGTTGTTCGTCCGGCGGCGGGTGCCGGCGGTCGGTGTTCTCGGCGCGGGCGCGGCCATCGCCCTGGGCGGACTGGCGGCGATTCCGTGGTGGGGAGCGGGGCCGGCGGGGGTGGTGATGGTCGTCGCGATGGTGCTGTTGTCGGCGGGATCGCTGCTCGGCTGGCTGCGGGGCGAGGATGCGCAGGCGCGGATCGGCGAACAGGGTATTGCCGTGCTGGGCGTGCTGGGCGTGCTCGGCATCGCCGGGGTTCAGGCGTCGAGCGTCGGCAGCGGGACGGCGGCGGTGCTCGGGCTGGCCGGCATGGCGGCGACGCTGATCGGTGGGCGGGTGCCGGGGCCGGTCGCGCCGTGGGCGGCATCGCCCGCGATCGCGCTCGTGCTGCTCGCACCATTTGCGCTGGGCGGCGTGACGACCATCGGGCTGGCACTGATCGCGCTGCACGGCGCGGTCAGCCTGACGATGGCGATTGAGACATTGCGGCGGCGGGTTTAGTTCAACCTTAACCGCCGCCGTTCTAGGGCCGTTCCAATGGCATACGACCCGCTCGATCCTCTCTCTCCCCCGGCGGCGATTTCGCCGCTGCTCGATCGTGTCGCATCGGCCGAACGGGTCGGCGCATCCCGCCTGCGGGCGGCCGCCGACACCTTTCATCTGACCGACGATGCCCGGATCGACGATCGTACCGCCACCGCGCTCCACGGTGCGATGCGCGGTGTGGTCGGTGCGGTAGAGGCCGAGGTGCGCGATCATGGTGTCCGGCTGCTGACCACGCGCGGCGAGGCGGCACTGGCGCAGCAGTTGCGCGGCTGCGGCGGAACGTTCGACCGCGTCAACCGCGCCGGGCTGTTCCGCGACGGCGCATTGTTCGGCGAACTGCTGGCACGGGTCCGGCTGGCGCATATCGCCGCCGCGCTGCCGGTCACGCTGCCCGAGGGGCTGGAGCGGCCGACGATGATCGCGCGCATGGCGCAGGCGAGCGACCGGCTGGTCGCGGCGGCGGCGGTGGCGATGCTGGCGGCGCAGGCCCGGCGCGGTCCGCGCTGGGATGGCGATGTCACGGTCGTAGACCTTGTCCGGCCGCTGCACCAGCGGGTCGCATGGTGGGTCGCGGCGGCGCTGCGCGAGGCAGTGGCGGCGGGCGATGCGACGGCGCTGCTCGATGCCGCGCTGTCCGAATCGGTCCGCCGCGCGCTCGATCCTCAGGCCGAACTGGTGCCGCTGGAGGTCGCGGCGATGCGGCTGGCGCAGGCGGTCGATGCGCAGCGCGACGAACTGCCCGGCCTGCTGATCGAGGCGATCGGCGACGGGCGGCTGGTGTTCTTCGTCGCCTTGCTGGCCAAGGCGAGCGGGCTGGCGTTCGACCGGGTGCGCGATCTGTTGATCGATCGCGACGGCACCCGGCTGTGGGTCGTGCTGCGCGCGGTCGATCTCGACCGGACGGTGATCGCCCGGATCGGCTTCGCGCTGGCCGAGGCGGAGCCGGCACGCGATGTCGAGGCGCTGGCCGAAGCGATCGATTCGATCATGGCGGTCACGCCGGCCGCCGCGCGGCTGGCGCTGGCGCCGATGGCGCTCGACCCCGACTATCATGCGGCGATGCTGGCGCTGGGCGGACAGACGTGATCGCGCGCGATTCCGGTCTGCCGCCGGCGTTCGGCCGGGTGTCGGCGGACGGAGTGCTGCTCGATGCCGAACCACGCCTCGCCGAATTGAACCGGCGGGCGGGGGGCGCGGTGGGGCAGCCGGTGGCGGTGCCGCAGATCGCGGCGCTCGTCCGGCTGGTGCAGCGCCTCGGCATCGAACTGACCCGGACCATCACCGCCGCCGATGGCGAGGACGACCTCGAACTCACCGTCACCGCGCGGCCCGACGATCTCGGCATCCGGCTGGAGGCGGCCGGATGGCATGCCGGCGCGCCGTGGCAAGGAGAGGACACCGGCCGCGAGGCGGATTTCCTGCGCGCCGATGCCGACTGGCTGTGGACCACCGATGCCTCGCTGCACCTGACCCATGTTTCGGATCACGCGGGGGCGAGCCACGGCTTCGATCCGCTGACGGTGCTGGGCCAGCCGGTGACGCGGCTGTTCGTACTCGATGATGATGGCGAGGGCGGTTTCCCCCTGCTGGGCGCCGTCGCGTCGCAGGCGATGTTCGACGAGCAGGAGGCGGGCGTTCGCGGGACGCCACACCGCGTCCGGCTGGCGGCGGTGCCACGGCGCGACGCGGCGGGGCGCTTCGCCGGGTTCGACGGCGCAGCCTATGCCATCGTGCCCGACGAGCCGATCGTCGCGGAAGCGCCGCCGCCCGGCGATTTGTCCGAAGCGTTTAGCCGCCGTGTCGGTCGGGCGTTGCGCGATCCGCTTGGGCGGATCATCGCCGATGCCGACAGCATGTCGGCACGGACCGAGGGGCCGCTGACCGACGACTACACCGGCTATGCCACCGACATCGCCAGCGCGGCGCGCCACCTGCTGGGGCTGGTCGACGATCTGGAGGATCTGTCGGCGATCGAGCGCGCCGATTTCGTCGTCAGCGTCGAGGACCTCGACCTAGCCGATGTCGCCCGGCGTGCGGCGGGGCTGCTGGCGGTACGGGCGTCGCAGGGCGATGTGCGGATCGACCGCCCATCGTTCGACGATTCGATGGCGGCGAGTGGCGAGTTTCGCCGGGTACTGCAGATCCTCGTCAACCTGATCGGCAATGCGGTGCGCTATTCGCCGCCGGGCGGCATGGTGTGGATCCGCCTCGAACGCGATCGCGAGAGCGCCTGCGTGATCGTCGCCGATCAGGGTAAGGGCATCGCGCCCGAGGATCACGAACGCATCTTCGAGAAATTCGGCCGGGTCGATCCGGGCGAGCCGGGCGGAAGCGGGCTCGGCCTCTATATCGCGCGGCGGCTGGCGCGGGCGATGGACGGTGACATCTTGCTCGACAGCGCGCCGGGCGAGGGCGCGCGGTTCGTGCTGTTGCTGCCGGCGCGGTAGGCTGCGGCGGTCAACGGGTCGTCGGCCAGATCGCCTCGATACCGCCGGTCAACGCCGCGACCGCGACATCGTCGTTCGCCATGATGTCCATCACCATCGCCGCCGGCGTAAGCTTTGGATCGAGCGTACAGCGCATCGTCAGCCGGACGGTGCGAAATTCCTTCATCCGGTGGACCACGCTCGACTCGCCGATCTTGCGATCGGTGCATAGCTTCAGGATCTGCGCGAAGTCGGCGCGCGTCGCCGGCGCGCCGAAGTCGCCGGTGAACATCACCGTGAACTGGTGGGTGGTTCGCTGGAACGCGGCATCATCGCCAGCGTCGGTGGCCTCCAGCAGACGCTGCACCGTGCGGACGGTGCCCTGCGCTGTTGGTGGGCTGGACGGAGTCAGACCCGGTTGCGCGAGCATCAATGCCGCCGTCAGCAGGCCCGTCATCCGGTCATCCCCCCATTTTTATCAGGGGAAAGGTGGCACGACCGGCGGTCGCGGGCAAGCCGGTCGGCCTACCGCCTCGGCAACCGACGCGCGATCAGCACCAGCAACAGCCCGAGCGCTGCGACTACCGATCCGGTGACGACCCACAGATACTGGTCGATCATGAACGAACTGGCGGGCCAGCGGATGATGCCCATCCCCTGACCCAGCCAGAACAGTCCGACGAACGCCAGGATCGCGCCCGCGATCGTCAGCACGCGCCGGACGATGCGCATCAGCGTTCGCCGACCGATACGTAATCACGCTGCGCCGGCCCGGTGTAGAGCTGACGCGGACGGCCGATCTTCTGTTCGGGGTCCGAGATCATCTCGTTCCACTGCGCGACCCAGCCGACGGTGCGGGCAAGGGCGAACAGCGCGGTGAACATCGTGGTCGGGAAGCCGATCGCCGACAGGATGACGCCCGAATAGAAGTCGACGTTCGGGAACAGCTTCTTCTCGACGAAATAATCGTCCGACAACGCGATTTCTTCCAGCCGCAGCGCGGTTTCGAACACCGGATCGGTGACGCCGAGCGATTCGAACACTTCGCGCACGGTCTTCTGCATCACGGTCGCGCGCGGATCGTAGTTCTTGTAGACCCGGTGGCCGAAGCCCATCAGGCGGAACGGATCGTCCTTGTTCTTGGCGCGGGCGATATATTCCGGGATGCGATCGGGCGTGCCGATCTCGCGCAGCATGTTGAGCGCGGCCTCGTTCGCGCCGCCATGCGCCGGACCCCACAGGCAGGCGATGCCCGCCGCCATGCACGCGAACGGATTCGCGCCCGACGAACCGGCAAGCCGCACGGTCGAGGTCGAGGCGTTCTGTTCATGGTCGGCATGCAGGATGAAGATGCGGTCCAGCGCCTTTTCGACGACCGGGTTCACTTCATAGGGCTCGGCCGGCACGCCGAAGGTCATCTTCAGGAAATTGCCGGTGTAGCTGAGCGAATTGTCGGGATACTGGAACGGCTGACCGACGCTGTACTTGTACGCCATGGCGGCGATCGTCGGCATCTTGGCGATCAGCCGGTGCGACGCGATCGTCCGCTGGTGCGGATCGGTGATGTCGGTCGAATCGTGATAGAAGGCCGACAGCGCGCCGACGACGCCGCACATGATCGCCATCGGATGCGCATCGCGGCGGAACCCGCGATAGAAGGTCGCGAGCTGTTCGTGCAGCATCGTGTGGCGGCTGATCGTGGTGGTAAAATTGCCCAGCTCGTCGCCCGACGGCAGTTCGCCGTTCAGCAACAGATAGGCGACTTCCATGAAGCTCGACTGTTCGGCGAGCTGGCCGATCGGATAGCCGCGGTGGAGCAGCACGCCCTCGTCACCATCGATATAGGTGAGCGCGGAATCGCAGCTCGCGGTCGAGGTGAAGCCCGGATCATAGGTGAAGGTGCCGGTCTGGGCATAGAGCTTGCGGATGTCGATGACATCCGGGCCGATGGTGCCCGATCGTACCGGATACTGGACGTCCTTGCCCGCTACCTGCAGTTTCGCGTCTTCAGCCATGCGGCGTCTCCTGTTTCCGTTATGCGGCCGGTGCGGCCATCTGGTCCTTGATGCGTCCGAGGCTTTCGTCGCGGCCCAGCAGGGCAAGCACGTCGAAAATCCCCGGTGAGGTGCGCGAGCCCGTCAGCGCGGCGCGAAGCGGTTGCGCGGCGGCACCCAGCTTCAACGCCGCTGCCTCCGCCACTTCGCGTACCGCAGCTTCGATCGTCTCCGTATCCCATGCTGCGAGTGCGTCAAGCTTGGCGTGCAACCGCGTCAGGATCGCACGTGCTTCCGGTGTCAGCAGCGTGGTGGCACCGTCATCCATCGCGAGCGGGCGTGACCGGAAGAAGAAGCCGGCGTTGGCGGCCAGCTCGTTCAGATCGGCGGCGCGGACCTTCAGCACCGGCATGGCGCGCTGCAACAGATCGCGGTCGATCCCGTCGGGCAGTCGTGCCGCCACCAGATCGGTGAGCCGGGCATCGTCCGCCTCGCGGATATAATGGCCGTTGAGATGCAGCAGCTTCTTGGTGTCGAAGCGCGACGGCGAGCGGCCCACGCCGCCGAGACCAAAGATTTCGATCGCGCGGTCGCGATCGATGATCTCCTCGTCGCCATGCCCCCAGCCGAGCCGCAACAGATAGTTGTTGAGCGCTTCGGGCAGCACGCCCAGTTCGTCGCGATACGCCTCGACGCCCAGCGCGCCGTGACGCTTGGACAGCTTCGCGCCGTCCGCGCCGTGGATCAGCGGCACATGCGCATAGATCGGGTCGGGCCAGCCGCCCTCGACCGCATCCATCGCCCGGATAAGTGCGAGCTGACGGAAGGCGTTGTTGAGATGATCGTCGCCACGAATGACGTGGGTGACGCCCATGTCATGATCGTCGACCACCACCGCCAGCATATAGGTCGGCGTGCCGTCGGAGCGCAGCAGCACGAAATCGTCGAGTTCGGCGTTGGCGACGGTGACGTCGCCCTGCACCTGATCCGAAATCGTGACCGCGCCTTCCTTCGGCGCCTTCAACCGGACGACGAACGGTGCGCCCTCGGGCGCATCCTCCGGCGACCGGTCACGCCAGCGGCCGTCGTAGCGGATCGGCTTGCCGGCCGCGCGCTGTTCGTCGCGCAGCGCGGTCAGTTCGTCGGGCGTCGCATAGCAACGATAGGCATGGCCGGCGTCCAGCAACTGGCGGGCAACGGCGGCATGGCGATCGGCGCGGGCGAACTGGAACACGGCATCGCCGTCCCAGTCGAGGCCGAGCCAGCGCATGCCGTCGAGAATCGCATCGATCGCCGGCTGGGTCGAACGCGCCCGGTCGGTATCCTCGATCCGCAGCAGGAACCGTCCGCCGTGGCGGCGGGCATAGAGCCAGTTGAACAAGGCGGTACGCGCCCCCCCGATATGGAGGAAGCCGGTCGGCGACGGCGCGAAACGGGTGACGACTTGCGCCGTGGAATTGGTTGCGCCCAAGCGCGGATGCTCCCAGACATCGGGTGGATAAGACTATGGCCGGTACAGCCGCGAGCGCCTCTAGCATGGCCCCCCGCCTGCTTCAAACCTTGGGCACCCCCGCCGGGTTCCTCGGGAGAATCGAGCTGTGGCTGGAGGCGGAGCGGGCGCAACTGCCGCTGTGGCTGCCGGTTGCGCTGGGTGGCGGGATCGCGGCGTGGTTCCTGCTGCCCGATGCGGCCGGGTGGGGCGGCTTCCTGTTCGCTGCCGCCGCCGTCGCCTTGGCCGGGCTGGCGCTGCCATGGTCGAGCCGGGCGGGGCGGGTGCTGTTGTGGGGCGGGGTGCTGGCGATGCTCGGCTGCGCGCTGGTGTGGTGGCGTGCCGAGCGGGTCGCGACACCGGTACTGGCGCGGCCCGCCATCGTCGCGCTCACGGCGAAGGTCGAACGGGTCGAGCCGCTGCCGGCGCGCGAACTGGTGCGCCTGACGCTGCGGACCGACGATCCGGGGCTGCCGCCGCGGGTGCGGGTGAACGTCGCGCAGCGCGACCTGCCGCCCGAGGTGACGCCGGGGGCGGTGGTGGCGCTGCGGGCGCGGTTGATGCCGCCGGCCGATGCAGCGGTGCCGGGAGCCTATGATTTCCGCCGCGTCGCGTGGTTTCAGGGGATTGGCGCGACCGGGCGCGGCTTTGCGCCGATCGCGGTGCTGCAGCCGGGAGAAACCGGCAATGCCGGGTTGCGCAGCCGGCTGACCAACCATATCCAGTCACGGGTGGAGGGCAGCGCGGGCGGGATCGCGGCGGCGTTCGTCACCGGCGACCGGGGGGCAATCGCCGAGGCGGATGCCGAGGCGATGCGCCGTTCGGGCCTCGCCCATCTGCTGTCGATCAGCGGACTGCACGTCACGGCGGTGGTCGTGGGGACGATGACGGTGGTGTTGAAGCTGCTCGCGCTGTTTCCGCCGATCGCGCTCAGGGTCCGGTTGCCGGTCGTCGCGGCGGGGGCGGGGGCAGGCGCGGCGATCTTCTACACATGGCTGTCAGGGGCGGACGTGCCGACGGTGCGGTCGTGCATCGCCGCGCTGCTGGTGCTGGCCGCGCTGTCGCTGGGGCGCGAGGCGATCACGCTGCGGATGATCGCGACCGGGGCGTTGCTGGTCCTGCTGGTGCTGCCCGAATCGCTGGCGGGGCCGAGCTTCCAGTTAAGCTTCGCCGCCGTGACCGCGATCGTCGCGCTCCACGAACATCCCCGCGTCACCCGCTGGTTCCGCGCGCGCGATGAGGGTGTCGCGCGGCGGCTGGCGCGGGGCCTCGCCTCGCTGTTGCTGACCGGGGTCGTGGTCGAGGCGGCGTTGATGCCGATCGGGCTGTATCATTTCCACAAGGCGGGGCTGTACGGCGCGCTGGCCAATATCGTCGCCATTCCGCTCACCACCTTCGTCACCATGCCGCTCGAAGCGCTGGCGCTGGCGCTCGACATGGTCGGGCTCGGCGCGCCGGCGTGGTGGGCGGTCGAGCTATCGCTGTCGCTGCTGCTGTGGATTGCGCGGAGCGTCGCCGCCGCGCCCGGATCGGTCGCGGCGCTGCCCGCGATGCCGGGCGGCGCGTTCGCGCTGATGGTGGGTGGCGGCCTGTGGGTCGCGCTGTGGCGCACGTCGCTCAGGCGATGGGGCGTGGTGCCGTTCGTTATCGGCGGCCTGTGGGCGCTGGCGATCCCCGCGCCCGACCTGCTGGTGACGGGCGACGGGCGGCATCTGGCGCTGCGCGGGCCGGATGGCGGCATGGCGATCCTGCGCGACCGTGCGGGGAACTATGTCCGCTCGACGCTGGGCGAGGGCGGCGGGGTGGAGGGCGATCTGCCGCCGCTGTCCGAACAGCCAGGAACGGCGTGCAGCCCCGATCTGTGCATCGCGACGCGGACGGCAGGCGGGCGGCGCTGGACGATCGTCGCGACGCGCAGCGGCTATGCGGTGCCATGGGCCGAACTGGTCGCGGTTTGCCAGCGCGCCGACATCGTGGTCAGCGACCGACGGCTGCCGGCGGCCTGCGTTCCGCGCTGGTTGAAGCTCGACCGGGCGATGCTCGCGCGGACCGGCGGGGTGGCGGTGTCGCTGGCCGACGGCCGGGTGCGCGTGGTGCGATCGGACGGCCGGCACCCGTGGGAACGGGCCGAAACGGTACGCCCAAGCCACTGAACCAAAGGACGATCCGAACCGTTGGCGCGATTGACGGACAGGGAAATCGCACGATGGAATACGGACCTTCACGGCGGGCAGTTTTGGGCGCGGCGACGGTCGGCTTGGGCGGCATCGCCTCCGCCGGTTTCGCCGGACAGGGCGCGGCCCCCACCCCGGCGGTGGGGCCGACGCTACGCGACCCGCGCACCGCTTACACCCGCGACCCCTTCCCGGAGCAGCGCCAGCCATGGCCGGGGCTGCAATCGAAGATGAGCCCACGCCCCGATTGCGGCGAGCGCAGCTATCGCGGATCGGGCAAGCTCGCCGGGCGCAAGGCGCTGGTGACGGGCGGGGATTCCGGCATCGGCCGGGCGGCGGCCATCGCCTTCGCGCGCGAAGGGGCGGACGTCGCGATCAACTATCATCCCGACGAGGAAAGCGACGCACGCGAGGTGATCGACCTGATCCGGCAGGCGGGGCGCAAGGGGGTGGCGATCCCGCGCGACCTGCGCACGCTGGAGGGGTGTCAGGCGATCGTCGTGGCGGCGAAGAGGGGGCTGGGCGGGGTTGACCTGCTGGTCAACAACGCGGCCTATCAGCAGTCGAAGGAAGACATTTTCCAGATCAGCGACGAACAGATGGTGCGGACGTTCGAGACCAATATCTTTTCCTATTTCCGCATCGCGAAGGAAGTGGCGCGCGACATGGTGCCGGGGTCGGTGATCCTGAACGTCGGGTCGGTCAACAGCTACGACCCCGGCGTCGAACTACTCGACTATGCCTCGACCAAGGGCGCGATCCTGATCTTTACCAAGGGGCTGGCCAAGCAACTGGCGAAGCGCGGCATCCGGGTGAACATGATCGCGCCCGGCCCGATCTGGACCCCGCTCCAGGTCGCGGGCGGACAGTTGCCGGGCGACATGGGCGAGTTCGGGCAGGACACGCCGCTGGGCCGCGCGGGCCAGCCCGCCGAACTCGCCGGGCTGTTCGTGATGCTGGCGGAAAGCGGCGCCAGCTTCTCGACCGGAACGGCGGTCGGCGCGCATGGCGGCAAGGGGAGTCCATGATTTCCTGGCCCCTCCCTGGAAG
>NZ_LMKU01000029.1:99910-104053 GCF_001421635.1 Sphingomonas sp. Leaf25 | reverse complement strand
GGTTTGGGGCAGATGCTACGTTCCCACGCGGACCCACCCACCCCCGGCCCCTCCCTTCCAGGGAGGGGAGAGTTACAGCTTCGGCAGCGTCACCCCGCGCTGGCCCATATATTTGCCCGCCCGGTCGGCGTAGCTCGTCTCGCACGGCTGGTCGCCCTTCAGGAACAGGAACTGGCACGCGCCTTCGTTGGCGTAGATCTTGGCGGGGAGCGGGGTGGTGTTCGAGAACTCCAGCGTCACATGCCCCTCCCATTCGGGCTCCAGCGGCGTGACGTTCACGATGATGCCGCAGCGGGCATAGGTCGATTTGCCGAGACAGATGACCAGCACGTCGCGCGGCACCCGGAAATATTCGACGGTGCGGGCCAGCGCAAAGCTGTTGGGCGGGATGATGCACACGTCGGTCTTGCGGTCGACGAAGCTGTTCTGCGCGAAGTCCTTCGGGTCGACCACTGCCGAATCGACGTTGGTGAAGATCTTGAACTCGTCCGAGACGCGCGCGTCATAGCCGTAGGACGACAGGCCGTAGCTGATGCAGCCGTCGCGACGTTGCGATTCGACGAACGGTTCGATCATGCCCGTCGCGAGCGCGGTTTCGCGGATCCAGCGATCCGACAGGATGGTCATGCGTGTTCCCCGATACCAAGATTGGCCGGTCCGAACGCGCTGGGCAGCAGCACGGACAGGCGATGTGTTTCGATGATCCCGCCGCCGAGCCCCGAACAATAGACGTCCATATCGCCGAGCGGACCCATTTGCGCGGCTTCGTTCAGCACCTGACGGCAACGGCCGCACGGGCGGATCGGATCGGTATCGGCCTGTCCGATGCGCCCGCCGACGATGCCGACCGCGACGATCTCGCGCAGGCGGCCGCTGGCGCTGGCGGTGGCGGTGGCGACCGTTTCGGCGCAGAGCGACAGGCCGTAGCTGGCATTCTCGAAATTGGCGCCGGTCACGATCGATCCGTCGGCCAGCAGCAGTGCCGCGCCGACCGCGAACTTCGAATAGGGCGCATGGGCATGAACGGCGGCCTCGCGCGCGGCGGCGATCAGGCGGTCGGGATCGGTCATGGCGCAGCGACACTCCAGGCAACGGGACGGGCGACGCCGTCGATGCGGCGAGCGGGGTTCGCCTGCCACAGTCGCCAAGGTCGCGCCAGATAGCCGGGTTCGAGAAAGGCGCGTTCGGCCCATAGCGGGCGGACGATCGCCTCGCTCACCCGGTATTCGTCCTCGAACGCTGCCGACACGCGCAGCATCATCGGGCGGCCGTCGTGATATTCCGCCGGCCCCAGGAAACCGCGAATCGCGCTCAGCACCTGCGCGCGGGTGGGGTGGGCGTCGCAATCCTCGGCGACATCCAGCGCCAGCGCGGCGGGCAGCGCATCGGCCGCGCGCGGCACGGTGGTCAGATACGCCGTCACCTGATCGGCGGTCGACTCGCACAGCGAGAAACGGTGGAGCGCGCCGTGGCGCAGGCCGGCGGCGTGTGCGGCGTTCCAGTTGCCCTCGAACGCCGGATCGCGCGCCGTGCCCGACGATGCGGTGACGAAGGCGAAGTCCGCCCCCTGCGCGCGCACCATCGGCCAGTCGATCGCGCCGTCCGCCGCCGACACGGTGACACCCTGCACCGCGAACCGCGCCGTCGCCGGTGCCCAGCCGAGCGACCAGCGCCAGCCAATGAGCGCGACGACCGCCAGCACGGCGGCCACGATCAGGACGATCCGTGCCCGGGTCATTGCTTGATGTGCAGCACGCAGATGAGCGTGAACAGCCGCCGCGCGGTATCGAAATCGATCGCGACCTTGCCGGTCAGCCGTTCTTTCAGCGCCTCGGCGGCGTCGTTGTGGATGCCGCGCCTGGCCATGTCGATCGTCTCGATCTCGTGCGGGGTCGCCTGGCGGATGGCTTTGTAATAGCTGTCGCAGATCGCGAAATAGTCGCGGATCGGGCGACGCAGCCGTGCCATGCCCAGCACCAGCGTCTCGATCAGGCTGCCGTCCTCGCGCATGATGTCGATCGCGAGGCGGCCCTCGGGCACCGACAGCGCGATGCGATACGGCCCGGCATAGGCATCGGCGGGGGGGCGATCGGGGGCGAAATGATTCGCCTCCAGCAGATCGAAGATCGCGATGCGGCGTTCCTGCTCAATATCGGCGCTGCGCCACAGGATGGTGCGCTCGTCCAGCGTGACGTCGATGATCCGGGGGTCGGCCATGGCATCCTCTTGCCGCTCCCGCGCGCGGCGTCCACCGCAAAATCATTGTGGGCAAGCCCAAGGTCTGGGAAAAGGGGCGATGGCCACTGTTCACAACATCGCCGGGGGCAATCCCCCCGCGCCGCCGCGCGTGCCCCACAACGTCGACGCCGAAGCCGCGCTGCTGGGGGCGATGATGATCGACAACGGCCTTGCCGACGACATGGTCGAACGGCTCGACGCCGAGCATTTCTACGACCCCGCGCACGTCCGCATCTTCGAGCGGATTCGCGACGTGCGCCGCACCGGCATGATCGCCAGCCCGGTGACGTTGAAGCCGATGTTCGACGGCGACGAACTGCTCGCCCCGCGCGGCGGCGTGCAATATCTGGTCGAGATCACCGGATCGAACGCCAGCCTGCTCGGCGCCCGCCAGTTCGCGCAGCAGATCTATGATCTGGCGCAGCTCCGCGCGCTCATCACCGTCGGCCGCACCCTCGTCGAGAATGCCACCGACACCTCGACCGAGGTCGACCCGAAGAAGCAGATCGAGGCGGCCGAGGAAGCGTTGTTCAAGGTCGCCGCCGAAGGCAATTCGGCCAATGCGGTCAAGTCGTTCGCGCAGGCGACGACGATGGCGGTCCGCATGGCCGAGCGGGCGATGAATTCGGGCGGCGGCCTGTCGGGCGTCACGACGGGACTCGATTCGCTCAACGGCCGGATCGGCGGCATGCACCACAGCGATCTCATCATCCTCGCCGGGCGTCCGGGCATGGGCAAGACGTCGCTCGCCACCAATATCGCGTTCAACGCCGCGCAGCGCTACATGGACGATCAGCGCGCGGGGATGGAGAAGGGCAAGTCGGTCGGCGCGAAGGTCGCGTTCTTCAGCCTCGAAATGTCGGCCGACCAGCTCGCCACCCGTATCCTTGCCGAACAGGCGGCGATCAGTTCCGAATCGCTGCGCATGGGCAAGATCCGCAAGGAGGATTTCACCCGGCTGGCCAATGCCGCCGCCGACCTCGAACAACTGCCGCTGTATATCGACGATACCGCCGGGCTGTCGATCTCGGGCCTGCATACCCGTGTCCGCCGGCTGCATCGCAAGCTCGACGGCGAGCTGGGGCTGGTGGTGGTCGATTACCTCCAGCTCCTGCAAGGGTCGGGCAAGGGCAGCGACAACCGCGTGCAGGAAATCTCCGAAATCTCGCGTGGATTGAAGACCCTGGCCAAGGACATCGGCGTGCCGGTGGTCGCGCTGTCGCAGCTCTCGCGCGCGGTCGAGCAGCGCGAGGACAAGCGCCCGCAATTGTCCGATCTTCGCGAATCGGGGTCGATCGAGCAGGACGCCGACATGGTCTGGTTCGTCTATCGCGAGGATTATTACGTCGCGGCCAAGGAGCCCAAACGCCCGCGCGACGGCGACGATGCCCGCGTGTTCGAGGACCATGCCAAATGGGCGATGGACATGGAACGAGTCTATGGCCTCGCCGAACTCATCATCGCCAAGCAGCGCCATGGCGCGACCGGCAAGGTGACGCTGAAGTTCGAGCCGTCGATCACCAAGTTCAGCGACTATGCCGGCGGCGGGTTCAGCGGGCTGGACGAGTAGGGCGGCGTCCAAAGTTTACAAAGTTTACACTCGCGGCGCGAAACGGGGCCGGATTGCGGCGGGATTTCGGTCAAATCGGTCGGGCATGATCGGCGCTCCTGTGGTGGTCCGTGGGGAGCGTAGCAGCGCTGCGGCGTGTAGGAAAAGCTTGGCTGTCTCGCATCGTCACCCCGGACTTGTTCCGGGGTCCACCCAGCCGCGCACGCTGTCGATAGTGGCTCGATCGGCATCGATCGCCGCGCCGTGGACCCCGGAACAAGTCCAGGGTGACAGTGCGGGCTAGGAACGATCGACATTCAGCCGGACGGCGGCTCAGGCGCCTCCGCTCCCTGACA
>NZ_LMKU01000029.1:96268-99894 GCF_001421635.1 Sphingomonas sp. Leaf25 | reverse complement strand
AGGGAGGGGCCGGGGGTGGGTCGGCTGTTAAGGAAACGTACGCGCTCCACAACCGGCCAACCCACCCCCAACCCCTCCCTTGTCAGGGAGGGGAGCCGATTGGGACGGCATTTCGTTGAATGTCGATCCGCCCTAGGCGCTCGGGGCCGGGCGCAGGCCGAGCAGGTGGAGCAGCGTTCCGGCGAGCGCGTCATTGTCGGTGGCGGGGAGCGTGACCGCATCACCGTCGTTCGCCTCGAACCCGTTGTTGGGGCCGAGGTTGACGAGCGGGGTGAGGGTCACGCGGTCGCCGTCGGACTCCAAGTCGACGCGGCGGGCGTCGCGCATGAAGGTTTTGAAGTTCTTGACCTCGGCGGCGTCCTGAAACGGAATGAAGCTGCGTTTCGCCGCTTCCGGGGTGAGATCGGGCAGCGGGGTCTTGGCGGCGGCCAGCGCGTCGGCGATCGCGGCGGCGAGGATCGGTTTCTTGACCGACTTGCCGAACCAGCGGGGACTGTGCGCCAGCGTGGCCCCCGATGCGGTGGGCGAGACGGGCGCGACGATCAGGCGGGCGTTGGTGAAATAGGCGACGGCGGATGGCATCGCGCGGCTGTGCGCCGGTTGGCGAGGTTGGGCAAGGGGGGTGGCGCGTTCTCCCCTNGGGGGGGGGGGGGGGGGGGGGGCCCGGCCTGCGAGGAACCGGATCGCCCGCCACGGGCCGACCCACCCCCAGCCCCTCCCTTTCAGGGAGGGGAGCATTTCATTCCTCCGTCAGAAGCTCGGCAGGTTCGGATCGCCGTCGCCCAGCGGCACGTGGATGCCGCATTCGACCTTTTCCCAACCGGCCCAGCGGCCCGAGCGGGGGTCTTCGCCGGGCTTCACCCGGTTGGTGCAGGGGGCGCAGCCGATCGAGGGGAAGCCCTGTTCGACCAGCGGGTGGCGCGGCAGGTCGTGTTCGGCGAAATAGGCGTCGACATCCGCCGGGGTCCAGGTGATGAGCGGGTTGACCTTCAACCGACCCGCCGCGTCCGACAGGTCGAGTTCGAAGCGCGGGAGCGCGGTGCGGGTGGCCGACTGGAACGCCTTGCGCCCGGTGAAGCTGGCGTCGAAGCCGGTCATCGCGCGGGCCAGCGGTTCGACCTTGCGGATGTCGCAGCAGCCATCGGGATCATAGGACCAGCGCAGGCCGGTCGAATCCTTCGCCGCCAGCCGGTCGGGATCGGGTTCGAGATTGCGGAAGTCGGTGAGGCCGAGCCGGTCGACCAACAGGTCGCGATAGGCGAGCGTCTCGGGAAAATGCTTGCCCGTCTCCAGAAACAGCACCGGCACCGATACGTCGACCGAGGCGACCAGATGCAGCAGCACCGCCGATTCCGCGCCGAACGACGAGACGATCGCGACGTCGCCCAGCATGCGTTCGGTGAGAACGGTGGTGAGCATCTCCTGCGTCGTCGCGCCCCGGAACAGGTTGTTCAGCCGGTGCGCGTCGGCGGTGGTGAAGCGGGGGCCGGTGTCGATCCGGTCGCGGATGCGGCTGTCGATCTCAACCATGCCGGCGTTTCCACACCGGCACATGGCCGTCGGCCGCCGCCTGATAGACATCGTCGTAGCGGGTGAGCGCGCGTTCCAGCGCGGCGGGATCGATCGGCTGGGCGGGCGCGAAGCTGTCGAAGCCGCAGCGGCGCATCAGCGGCAGTTGATCGACCAGCACGTCGCCCTCCGCACGCAGTTCGCCGGTATAGCCCGCTTCGCGCAGGATGCGGCCGGCGGAATAGCCGCGCCCGTCGCGGAACTTGGGGAAGCTGACCTCGATCAGCGACAGCCGGTCGAGGTGCGGCAGCAACTCGCGCGCGTCGTCGCCCGCCTCGATCCGCACGGCGGTGGCGTTCGACTGCCCCAGAAAGGCGTCGAGGGTGACGGCGGGTTCGTCATGGCCCGTGTCGTCGCGGAAGCGCAGTGCCTCAACCATAGATGGCCTCCTTGAACGGTTCCATGCCGATCCGGCGATAGGTGTCGACGAAGCGCTCGCCCTGTTCGCGTGTCGCCAGATAGCGCTCGGTCACGCGCTCGATCGCGTCGACCACGCCGTCCTCGGAAAAGCCGGGGCCGGTGATCTTGCCGAGGCTCACATCCTCCGCGCCCGATCCGCCCAGCAGCAACTGGTAATTCTCGGTGCCCTTCCGGTCGACGCCGAGGATGCCGATGTGGCCGGCGTGATGATGGCCGCAGGCGTTGATGCAGCCGCTGATCTTGAGCTTCAATTCGCCCAGATCGCGCTGGCGCACCGGATCGGCGAAGCGGTCGGCGATCTTCTGCGCCAGCGGGATCGAGCGGGCGTTGGCGAGGCTGCAATAATCGAGGCCGGGGCAGGCGATGATGTCGGTGATGAGGTCGAGGTTCGCCTCGGCCAGCCCGATTTCGACCAGCCGGTCGTAGACGGCGCGCAGGTCGGCTGAGCGGACGTGGGGCAGGACGATGTTCTGCGCATGCGTCACGCGCAGTTCGTCGAAGCTGTAGCGCTCGCCCAGATCGGCCATCGCGTCGATCTGATCGGCCGAGGCGTCGCCGGGGATGCCGCCGGCGGGTTTCAGGCTGATCGTGACGATCGTATAGCCCGCCCGCTTGTGAGCATGGGTATTCTGGTCGAGCCATGCGGCGAAGCCGGCGTCGCTGCGATCGACGGGGGCATCGGCCGAGGTGTCGGCGAAGGCGGGGTCGGCGAAGAAGGCGGCGATGCGGTCGAACTCGGCCTGCGGCGGGTCGATGCCCAGCGTCTTGATATGGGCGAATTCCTCGGCGACCTCGGCGCGATATTTGTCGACGCCGATCTCGTGGATCAGGATCTTGATCCGCGCCTTGTACATATTGTCGCGGCGGCCATAGCGATTGTAGACGCGCAGGCACGCTTCGAGATAGCTCATCAGATCGCCGAGCGGGACGAAGTCGTTGACCAGCGGCGCGATCATCGGCGTGCGGCCCATGCCGCCACCGACATAGACCTGCGCGCCGGCAGCCCCGTCCTGCTCGACGATGCGCAGGCCGATGTCGTGCAGGCGCATCGCCGCGCGGTCCTCGTCGGCGGCGATGACCGCGATCTTGAACTTGCGCGGCAGATAGCTGAATTCGGGGTGGAAGGTCGACCATTGCCGCAGCAGCTCGGCCCATGGGCGCGGGTCGGTCGTCTCGTCGGCGGCGGCGCCGGCGAACTGGTCCGAGCTGATGTTGCGGATGCAGTTGCCGCTGGTCTGGATGGCGTGCATCTCGACCTTGGCCAGCTTTTCGAGGATGTCGGGCGTGTCGGCCAGCTTGATCCAGTTGAACTGGAGGTTCTGGCGCGTGGTGAAATGGCCGTAATCGCGGTCATAGGTGCGCGCGATATCGGCCAGCGTCCGCATCTGCAGCCCGTTCAGCGTGCCATAGGGGATGGCGACGCGCAGCATATAGGCGTGGAGCTGGAGATAGAGGCCGTTCATCAGCCGCAGCGGCTTGAACTGGTCCTCGGTCAGATGGCCTGACAGGCGGCGTTCGACCTGATCGCGGAACTCGGCGACGCGGGCGTCGACGATCGACTGGTCGTAGGTGTCGTATTGATACATCGCTTGTTCCTAGACCTTGAAGGCTGTCTGAAAATGCGTCGAAACGCATTT
>NZ_LMKU01000029.1:93393-96234 GCF_001421635.1 Sphingomonas sp. Leaf25 | reverse complement strand
CTCCCGGCCACCCACAGCGTACCCTCGATGGGTGGCCGGGAGGGGGAGCGGGCCGGCACCGCCTCGAAATTCGCGCTTCCGCGAATTTTCAGACAGGCTCCTCGCTTGGCGAGGAAGGTTCAAATGACCCACGCGCCGGCATCGCGGTCGGCGGGCTTGAGCGTCAGGTCGTTGCGGACGGTGGGGCCGAGCGCGCGGATACGGTCCTTGATATGCGCCGGGCGCGGGCCGTCGGGGGTCGCCACCGCGTCGATCACGTACGGCACGTTGACGCGGCGGGCGGCTTCCTCCGCCTGGGCGATCCGCTCGCCATCCTCGCCGACGTCGGTGGCATCCTCGACATGGCGCGACCAGTCGGTCCCGGTCCACCACGTCACGTCGCCGCTGGGCAGGTCGTTGCCGGTCAGCAGTTTCATGCCATTGCCTCCGCTGCTGTGGCCCATGCGCCGAGCTTGTCCTCGGCATCGGCCAGTTGCACCACTTCACCGACGACGATCACCGCCGGGCTGCCGACACGCTCGCGCGCGACCATCGGCCCCAGATCGGCGAGCAGGGTGCGCAGCGCGCGGGCGTCGGCATAGGTGCCGCGCTCCAGCACCGCGACCGGCATGTCGGGGGCGACGCCGTCGGCCATCAGCTTGTCGGCGATCGCCTCGGCGGTGGCGACGCCCATGTAGATCACCAGCGTGCGACCCTGTCCGGCGAGGCCCGACCAGTCCTGTTCGGCGAGGCCCTTGCACTGGCCGGCGACGAAGCTGACCGCCGACGACCAGTCGCGGTGGGTGAGCGGCAGCATCGCCCCCGCCGCGCAGCCGAGCGCGGCCGAGACGCCGGGAATGACCTCGACGGGGAGGCCGGCGGCGCGGACCGCCTCAACCTCCTCACCGCCGCGACCGAAGATGAACGGATCGCCGCCCTTCAGCCGGACGACGATCGCTCCGGTCTTGACGTGGGCGACGATTAGCGCGTTGATCGCCTCCTGCGGCAGCGTGTGGCGCGCGCGCTGCTTGGCGACCGAGATGCGCTGCGCGGTGGCGGGCGCATGGTCGAGGACGCGGCGGTCGATCAGCCCGTCGTGGACGACGACGTCGGCGGATTTCAGCGCCTCGACCGCGCGCACGGTCAGCAGGCCCGGATCGCCAGGCCCGGCGCCGACGAGGATGACGCGCCCGCGCGCGGTGGGATCGAGTAGACTTGCCATGGTGGAATAGATGCGGGCCGGGCGGGGTTTGCGCAACCGACGCTTGCTTGGGGGACGGGTAGGGATTCTTTGCCTGCTTTCGTCATTCCCGCGCAGGCGGGAATCCATATGCGCTGACGCTGCGGTGCTATCACGAGCGTCGGCGGCAATGGATTCCCGCCTGCGCGGGAATGACGAAATCGTCACCCGATCGCCTGCATCGCCCTTGCCTGCGCGGCGACCAGTGCCAGTGTCGAGGCGTCGGTGTCGAACACGCCGTACCAGCCCTGCGGTTCGTGCGGGGGGTCGCCCATGTACTGGAGGTCGCCGGGGTGGAAGCGCCAGTCGGCGTTCTTCGTCCGCGCCTCGCCGTTCCATGCCCAGAAGTTCGTGCCGGCGGTCGGCCCGCCGCTTTGCGCGTCGGCGAGGGCGAGGCGGTGGAGCAACTGGTAGAAGCGATCCTTGTAGACGATCGATGCTTTCGGATCGTTGCTGCCGCCGTCGCGCGGATAGCCGAATTCCTCGATCACCATCGGCTTGTTCAGATCGCGGGCGATGGCGATGTGCTTGCGGACATAGTCCTCGACCAGCGTCTCGCCCCGGGCATAGGTGCCGGGCAGGTCCTTCTGGTCGACCCAGGTCCAGTTGTTCGGCCAGACATGGACCGTCAGATAGTCGATCGAATCGAACGCATGTTCGGTGCGAACGATGTCGGTCTGCTCAAGGCTGCCCTTCAACCCTTCGCTGCCGGTCGACACCAGATGATTGGCGTCGAGCGACTTGATGAGGCGGGCGGTGCCGTCGACCCAGCCGTAGAAGTCGGGCAGCTTCGCATGCGCCAGATCACCCGCCGGGCGCGGTTCGTTGCAGAGCTGCCACGCCATCACCGCCGGATCGTCGCGGTACGGCTTGCCGGTCACGCGGTTGGTGCGCGTCACGACCGCGCGGACATAGGCGTGGTAGAGCGCCACCGCGCGGGCATTGCCGTAGAAGCGCGAATTCGAATTGGGGAATTCGGGCCATGGATGCTTGGGGTCGCCCATGTCGATCCACGGTTCGCCGACATAGCTGAGATAGGTCATCAGCCCGCCAGACCATTCCCAGAAGTTGGTCAGGCACAGCACGGCGGTCATCCCCCGCCGCGCGATCTCCGCCATCGCCCAGTCGAGCCCGGCGAGCATCGTTTCGTTATAATCGGCGTTGGCGGTGCGGAAACCCGGCTTAATCGAATTGTTGAGCGGACCTTCCTCGGCCGATGCCATGATGCGCAGGTTGGTGACGCCCGCCGCCTTCAACCGGTCGAGCTCGCGCGACAGGCGGGCGCGGTCGCCGTAAGGCGCATCGGCACCGAGCCATGCCGCATACCACAGGTTCGCGCCGGCGAAGCGATAGGGCCTGTCGCCCTGAATCAGCCGCATACCGTCGCGGCGAATGAAGGGTCGGGCCGCCGTGGTGCCGGGCGGGGTCTGTCCGGTGGCGGCGCATCCCGCCAGAACCAGCCCGCCCGCAAGGACGGAACGACGATCGACCACGGCTCATCTCCCTATTTGTTTTTCTTATTCCTTTCTATCGCAACCGGCGGCGCTCGCAACCATCTTCGTCGGGGCGAAGCGACATTCGATGAAATGCCGTCTCAATCTGCTCCCCTCCCTGACAGGGAG
>NZ_LMKU01000029.1:0-93377 GCF_001421635.1 Sphingomonas sp. Leaf25 | reverse complement strand
GGGGGGGGGGGGAGCCGCCGGGAGCCGCGTTCTGGCTGAATGTCGGTCCGCCCTGTCCCTATTCGTTGGCAAGGCCGATGCCGATCGAGGCGCGCGGCTGTTCCGCTTCGGCCGAGACGACCGGATAGGCGCAGTAATCGGCGGCGTAATAGGCCGAGGGGCGGTGATTGCCCGACCAGCCGACCCCGCCAAACGGTGCTGCGGACGAAGCGCCGTTGGTCGGCCGGTTCCAGTTGACGATCCCCGCGCGGATATTGGCCCAGAAGGCGTCGTAGAGCCGCGGGTCCTGCGCCACCAGCGCGGCGGACAGGCCGTAATTGGTGTTGTTCGCCTCGGCGATCGCATCCTCGAAACTGTCGACCCGGAACACTTGCAGCAGCGGGCCGAACAGTTCGATGTCGCTGCGCTCGGCGGTGTCGGACATGTCGATGATGCCGGGGGTGAGGAACGGCCGCCCCTCGATCAGACGGCGCAGATAGCGCAACGGGCGGCCGCCGCGCGCGGACAGCGACAGGAAGCTTTCGGTCAACTGGTCGGCGGCGTCGTTGTCGATCACCGGCCCCATGAACGGCGCGGGATCGGCGTGCGGCTCGCCGATGATGAGCCGGTCGCACAGCCGGCCGATCTCCGCCAGCAACGGTTCGGCCAGCCGCCGCTCGACGATCAGCCGGCGCGCGGCGGTGCAGCGCTGCCCGGCACTGGTGAAGGCGGACTGCACCACCAGCACGGCAGCCGAATAGAGGTCGGGCGTGCCCCACACCACGATCGGGTTGTTGCCGCCCATTTCCAGCGCGAGGATCTTGCCCGGCGTCTCGGCGAACTGGCGGTTGAGCGCCACGCCGGTGCGCGCCGATCCGGTGAACAGCAGTCCGTCGATGTCGGGGTGTTGCGACAGCGCGCGCCCCTGGTCCGCGCCGCCGATCAGCAGCCGCACGCACGCTTCGGGCACGCCCGCCGCGCGGTAACAGTCGATCAGGAACGCGCCCGACGCCGGGGTCTTTTCCGACGGCTTGAACACGATCGCATTGCCCGCGATCAGCGCGGGGACGATGTGGCCGTTGGGCAGATGCGCCGGGAAATTATACGGCCCCAGCACCGCCAGCACGCCATGCGGCTTGTGGCGCAGCGCCATGCGCGTGTTCATCGGCGATTCGAGCCGGCGCTGGCTGGTCCGATCGCTATAGGCGGTGACGGAGATGTCGACCTTGGCGACGACCGTCTCGACCTCGCTGCGCGCTTCCCACAGCGGCTTGCCGGTTTCGCGGGCGATGACGTCGGCGAACGCCTCGGCGCGCTGGCGCACGACGTTGGCGAAGCGGCGCAGCGTCTCGACGCGGAAGGTGAGCGGGCGCGACGCCCAGTCGGCCCAGCCGGCGCGCGCGGCTGCGACTTCGGCATCGGCATCGCCGATGGGTCCGCGCCACAGCGTTGCCCCGGTGGCGGGTTCGGTCGAGACGAGTTCGGCCATGATAGGGTGATCGACTCCTGAAACTATGTCGTTCTTGGACCAGAACGGACCGGGATGCCAGATTTGTGGAATTGTGGCGGGTGCGCCCCCCCGCCCCGTCGTCATTCCCGCGCAGGCGGGAATCCATACGCGCCGACGTTGCGTCTCCAGCGCAGCCGTTGCGGCAATGGATCCCCGCCTGCGCGGGGATGACGAGGGTTGGGTAGATGCTTTAACCTCCGTCATTCCGGCGAAGGCCGGAATCCATGGACACGAGCCGGTTGGATGGAAGCGCGACGTCACCCCATCCATGGATTCCGGCTTTCGCCGGAATGACGGGGGGAGGCCGGAATGACGATGGGATCAGCGCAACGCATCCCCCATCCGCCGGATCGCGGCGACCTTGGCGTCGAGCGGCCCCCAGTCGTCGCGTTCGGCGATCGCCGCCCAGATCGCCTCCACCTCGTCGATCAGCATCGAGCAGGGCGCGGCGTCGGACCAATAGGGGTGCGAGCGGTCCTTGCGCGGCCGATAGTCGGACAGCAGCGCGCGGACCTCCTCGAACGCTGCCCAGTCGTCGCCTTCGGGCAGCCAGCCGCCGAACGCCTCGTGATAAAATCGGTCGAGCGGCATGCGGGAAGCGGCAAGCGCGCGGACGACGGCGTCATGCAGCGCGCCGTCCTCCGCTTCCCCGCGCGGGGACACGCCCAGCCGCCACAACAGCGCATCGGCGGCGGCGCGGGCGAAGCGGGCGGGAAAGGTTTCGAGGATCGCGATCAGCGGCTCGGCCGGGACGATGGTGCGCAGCGCCACCGCCAATTGCATCGCGTTCCAGTGCATCGCGTCGCCCTGGCGGCCATAGGCATAGAGCCCCTGATGATCGAAATAGGCGGCGGTGAAGCCGGTATCCCACGATGGCGCGAATCGCCACGGACCGTAATCGAAGCTCTCGCCGGTCAGGTTGATATTGTCGGTATTGAGCACGCCATGGACGAACCCCGCCGCCATGAACTGTGCGGCCAGCGTGGCGATGCGGCCGACCGCTTCGTCGAACAGCTCGACCGCCGGTTCGGCACCGGGCGTCCGGTGGTAGAGGCGAGAGAGCACATAATCGACCAGCCGCGCCATCGCCTCGCCGTCGCGCTCATAGGCGAGCCGCTGGAACGTCCCGATGCGGACATGGCTGTGGTTCAGCCGCACCATCACCGCCGACCGGGTGGGCGAGGGTTCGTCGCCGCGCACCAGTTGCTCATGCGTATCGATCAGCGACAGGGTGCGCGAGGTGGTGACGCTCAGCGCCTCGAGCATCTCGGTGGCGAGGATTTCGCGCACCCCCCCTTTCAACGTCAGCCGGCCGTCGCCGAAGCGGCTGTACGGCGTCTGCCCCGATCCCTTGGTACCCAAATCCATCAGCCGACCCGCGCCATCCTCAAGCTGTGCGAACAGGAAGCCGCGCCCGTCGCCGATGTCGGGGTTGTAGTGCTGGAACTGATGGCCGTGATAGCGCAGCGCCAGCGGCTGCGGCAGGCTGCCGGGAAGGGCGGCGAAGCGGGCGAAATGGGTGATCCACTCCGCGTCGGTGAGGGCCAGCACCCCGTCGTCACCCCGGACCTGTTCCGCGGTCCACGGTTCGGCGGACGGTGCCGCTTCGATTTCAGACGCCATCGTTCGCGGCCCGGTGGACCCCGGAACCGGTCCGGGGTGACGGGATGGCGTGATCCCGATCTGCGCCGCCGCGCGGTCGTTGCGGTAGCGCAGCGTTGCGTCGGGAAACGCCGCCGCCTCGACGGGATCGAAGAACGGATCGCCCAACGCCAGAATATCGGTGCGGGGACGATAGCGAGCGGGTTGCGGGTTTTCGGCCATGCGGCGATATGGGGGACGATGGCGCTCCCCGACAAGCAACGCTGCACCGATGGCTATTGGTGGTCGAACGACGGCCTGCGGCTGCATTACCGCGACTATGCCGGCCGCGACGATCGCCCGGCGATCCTGTGCCTCCATGGTCTCACGCGCAATGCGCGCGACTGGGACGATGTGGCCGGGCGGCTGGGCGGGGAATGGCGGCTGATCGTGCCCGAGATGCGCGGGCGTGGCGAGAGCGGCTATGCGCGCGATCCGATGACCTATGTGCCGCTCGTCTATCTTCAGGATGTCGAGGCGCTGCTCAACCAGCTCGACCTGCCGCGCGTCGTGGCGTTCGGCACCTCGCTCGGCGGCATATTGACGATGCTGCTGGCGGCGACCGATCGCGACCGGATCGCCGCCGCGCTGCTGAACGACGTCGGGCCGGAACTGGACCCGGTGGGGTTGGGGCGGATTCGCGGCTATGTCGGCAAGCAGGTGAGCCACCCGACATGGATGCACGCCGCGCGCTGCATGGCCGAGGGGAACGCGGCGGTGTATCCCGGCTATGACGTCCATGACTGGCTGCACATGGCCAAGCGGCTGCACCGGCTGACCTCGGCCGGGCGGATCCAGCTCGATTACGACATGCGCATCGCCGAGCCGTTCCGCGTGCCAGGCAACGAGGCGGGGCCGGACATGTGGCGCGCGTACGAGGCACTGGCAGGCAAGCCGGTGGCGATCGTGCGCGGCGCGCTGTCCGACATCCTGCCCGCGCGGGTGGCCGAAGCGATGGCGCAGCGCATCGACGGCGCGGAGCTGACCGTCGTGCCCGACACCGGCCATGCCCCGACGCTGAACGAAGCGCCGGCGCAGGCGGCGATCGACCGGCTGCTCGCCCGGGTGGCGGCCGCATGAGCGCGCCGGTCCGCATCCTCCACCTCCATTCCTCCTTCGCCTATGGCGGCAAGGAAGCGCGCGCGATCCGGCTGATGCACGCCTTTGGTCGCAACGCGACCCACACCATCGTGTCGGGCGTGCCCGAGCGGACCGAGGCGCAAGGTGCGATCGGCCGGCATATCGACTGGCAGATCGCGCAGAATCCGCCGCCGCTCACCGGCAAACCCTCGGTCGCGCGGTACGAGGCGATCGCGAACTTCCTGCGGCGGTTCGATCTGGTGCTGACCTATAATTGGGGCGCGATCGACGGGGTGATGGCCAAGCGCGTGTTCGCCAAGGGCCTGCCGCCGGTGATCCACCACGAGGACGGCTTCAACGAGGACGAGGCGACCCGGCTGAACCCGGTGCGCAACATGTATCGCCGCATGGCGCTGTCGGCGGCGCACGCGCTGGTCGTGCCGTCGGACAAGCTGATGGCGGTCGCGCGGGGGCCGTGGAAACAGCCCGAGGCGCGGCTGCACCTGATCGGCAACGGCGTACCGGTCGACAAGTTCGCAGGCGGCGTCGCCCCCGATGCGATCCCCGGCTTCCGCCGCAAGCCCGGCGAAGTGGTGATCGGCGCGGTCGCCGGCCTGCGCGACGTGAAGGACCTGCCGCTGCTGGTCCGCGCGGTCGGCGGCATCGCGGTCAAGGTACGGCTGGTGATCGTCGGCGAAGGGCCGGAGCGGCAGGCGATCCTCGACGCCGCCGAGGCGATGGGCATCGACGACCGCGTCCATCTGCCCGGCTTTCTGCCCGAAGCATGGCGCTACATGGGGCTGTTCGACATTTTCGCGCTGTCGTCGAAGAGCGAGCAGCAGCCGATCTCGGTCATGGAGGCGATGGCGGCGGGGTTGCCGGTCGTGGCGCCGCCGGTCGGCGACATCGCGTCGATGGTGGCGCCGGAAAACGCACTCTACATGGGCATCGACCGCCACGAGGTCCATCTGCGCGACCGGCTGCAGGCCCTCGCCACCGACCCGCAAGCGCGCCGCAAGGTCGGCGAGGCGAACCAGGCCAAGGCCCGCGCCGCGTTCGATGAGGCGGCGATGATCGCGAAGTACAAGGCGCTGTACGAAGGCGCGATCGGCCGGCCGGGGGCGCTGGGATAGGGCCGATCGACCTTCACGCTCCCATCCTCACCCCGGACTTGTTCCGGGGTCCACCTGGCCCCAAACGCTGTCGATACAGCCGCAAGGCGCACCGATTGCCGATCCGTGGACCCCGGAACAAGTCCGGGGTGACGATGGGATAGCTGTTTCGGCCGAGAATGACGAAGATCGGCCAGCAATGCTGAATGTCGATCCCGCCTGGGGCGGCTTGCCGCCGGGCCGGGGCTGCTGATACGATCGTCCGAAACATGCGCCGGACGGGCGCGGGAGAGGGGGCGGAATGCGGCGATGGATCGGGTGGTGGCCGGCGGTGTTGCTGCTGATGCCGCCGGCGGCGGGTGCGCAGCGGCCCGCTTCGCCGCAGGGGGCCGTGCTGGACGTCGATATTGACGGGGACGGCCGGCCGGACCGGTTCGACCTGCAATTCGACCCAAGGGTGCAACAGTTCTGGGTGACGGTGACGCTTGGCACCGGCATGACGCTCGTCCCGTTGTCGGGCCGGATCGATCCCGACCATGTCAGACTGTCGCTGACGGTTCGCGCCGGGCGTGGCGACATCCGCTGCGCCGAATGGCGGCCGGTCGCCACGGGCAACGGCCTTGGGTGCGGCGCTGTGGTGACGTCGCACTCGCAACCCGATCGGCTGGTGCTGGTCGATACCGGCGCGGCGAAATTCCTGCTGATTTATGGCCGACAGCTAGAATGGGGCGGACGTCCGCCGGCGGCCAACGTGCCGGTCCATTTTCAGGTGATGCCGGCGATCGAGGGCGCGGTGCAGCCGATACCATGAACGGTCGGGAGGAACGGAATATGCGGCGATGGTTGGCGATCGGTTTTCTGCCCCTGATCGGGGCGATGGCCGTGCAGGACAAATCCGACAAGGATATCGTCGTCGTCGGACCGTCGCTCAACGTCCGTACCGGGGAGTGGTTGTTCGAGCGTGGCGGGGATTTTCCCCTCGCGAACTACCCGGGGCGTCGTGTGATGCCGGGCTTCAAATACCGGATGTGCATCGGTGAAGGGGACATGCGCGATGCCATCGGCATGATGCTGGGTGCCGATCCGTCGACCGATCGCGGCGGCACCTGCGCCAGCCCCGGATTGCGGATCGCCAACGGCCGTATCGAAGGCGGGTATCGATGCCCGAGCATGGCAGGCGAACTCGTCAAACATATTTCCGGAAGCGTCACGGCCGACGTCATCGACGTCACGATCGCCAGCACCTTTGAATCGCGAAGGGGCACCAGGTTACAATTCCGATCGAGGCTGACCGCCCGCCGGCTCGGCGAATGCCCGCCCAAGCCCCCCGCCGCCACCCCGCCCACCCCGACGGAGGGATGAGCGCAATTTGCTCGCCATCGCGTGTCCCAGCCACTAATGACGGCCGGATGCGGTGAGCGCGCCCGCGCGCTTGGCCCACAGAAGTTCCGCCGGAGGTATCGTGTTCAAAGGTCTGTCGCCCATCGTCTATAACGGCCGCGAAGTCTGGCCGCTGATCGAAGGGGGCAAGGGCGTCGCCGCGACCAATCACGCATCCGCCGGCGCTTGGGCGGCGGCGGGCGGGATCGGCACCGTCTCGGCGGTCAACGCCGACAGCTACGACCCCGACGGCAAGATCATTCCGCAGGTGTACAAGGCGCTGACTCGCCGCGAACGCCATGAGGAACTGATCGAATATGCGATCGAGGGCGCGGTGCAGCAGGTCCGTCGCGCGTGGGAGATCGCCGGCGGCAACGGCGCGATCAACATCAACGTGCTGTGGGAAATGGGCGGGGCGCAGCGTATCCTGCACGGCGTGCTGGAGCGCACGCGCGGCCTCGTCTCGGGCGTCACCTGCGGCGCCGGCATGCCCTACAAGCTGTCGGAGATCACCGCATCCTATGGCGTGAGCTATCTGCCGATCGTGTCGTCGGGCCGCGCGTTCCGCGCGCTGTGGAAGCGTGCATATTCCAAGGCGTCGGAATGGCTGGCGGCGGTGGTGTATGAGGATCCGTGGCTGGCCGGCGGCCACAACGGCCTGTCGAACGCCGAGGACCCGCTGGCCCCGCAGGATCCGTATCCGCGCGTGAAGGCGCTGCGCGACACGATGCGCGAGGGCGGCATTTCCGACGACGTGCCGATCGTGATGGCCGGGGGCGTCTGGTACTTGCGCGACTGGAGCGACTGGATCGACAATCCCGAGCTGGGCAAGATCGCGTTCCAGTTCGGCACCCGGCCGCTGCTGACGCAGGAAAGCCCGATCCCGCAAGGGTGGAAGGCGAAGCTGATGGAGATCGAGGAAGGCGACGTGCTGCTGCACCGTTTCTCGCCGACCGGTTTCTATTCGTCGGCGGTGCGCAACCCGTTCCTGCGCCAGCTCGAAGCGCGCTCCGAACGGCAGATCGCCTTTTCCAAGCAGGAAGCGGGCGACCATGTGTTCCAGCTCGACGTGGGCGTGAAGGGCCGCAATTTCTGGGTGACGCAGGGCGATCTGCTGCGCGCGCGCGAATGGTTCGGCCACGGCTTCACCGATGCGCTCAAGACCCCGGACAACACGCTGGTGTTCGTCACTCCCGAGGAAAAGGGCGAAATCCGCAAGGATCAGGCCGACTGCATGGGCTGCCTGTCGCAGTGCAGCTTTTCGAGCTGGGCCGACAGCGAGACGAATTCGACCGGGCGGCTGGCCGATCCGCGCAGCTTCTGCATCCAGAAGACGTTGCAGGACATCGCGCACGGCGGCGATACCGACCGCAACCTGATGTTCGCCGGCCACGCCGCGTACAACTTCAAGCGCGATCCATTCTATTCCAACGGCTTCGTGCCGAGCGTGAAGCAACTGGTCGACCGCATCCTGACCGGCGACTGATGCGGACGGCATCCGGGTTGACGCCGTCGCATCGGGCGGCGCTGGCCCGGGTGGCGCAAATCCTTGCGCCCGCGCGATCGCCGTGGTGGGCGATTGCGGGTGCGGCCGTCGCCTTGCAAGGCGTTTCGGACACGATGGTCGACGACATCGACGTCCTCATCGACGCGGACGATTTCGGGCTTGTCACGGCGGTGCCCGAGGTCTGGTCGCTCGATCCTGGTCACAGCGACCATTTCCGGTCTGCCCGCTATGCGGTTGCCGTACTTGCGGACATCCATGTCGAGTTCATGGCCGGGCTGACGGTCCGGCGACGTGGGGACTGGGTTCCGGTCGTACCACGGTCGCGCGAAGCGGTGCGTCTTGCAGAGGGAGTCGTGTTCGTCCCCGATCGCATCGACCTTGCCGAAATGCTGACGCTGTTCGACCGCCCGAAGGATGTGCGCCGGGCGGCACAGTTGCGCGGGATGGCCGGGGGGTAGCGGTCCGCCCCGGCCGTTCCCGTTCGATCAATCGTCGGCGACGGTGCCGACCACAGCGCCGCCGACGCCGCCGACTGCTGCGCCCTTTTCCACGCTGCCGCCGGTCGCGGCGGCGATGCCGGCGCCGCCCGCAGCACCAATCGCGCCGCCGCGCAGCGTCGAACAGGCGGCCAGCGACGAGCCGGCGGCGAGGGCGAGGACGAGCGTTGCGAATTTCTTCATGGGTTTACCTCCTGTTACGCGGGACGCCCCATGAAATGGCTTGCGCCGCGACAGGTTCCGAACCGTCGCTTGGGCCACACAAAGAAACATTGCAGCGTCGGTTCAGCTCGCCCAGACTAGGTTGCGATGATGAAGTCCGCCCTGATCGTTCGTCATGTCCCCTACGAAGGCTGCGCCGGCTATCGCGCGCCGATCGAGGCGGCGGGCTATGCGCTCGACCGGATCGACGTGACCGATCCGGCGTTCGCCACCGCCGATCTGACCGCGCCCGACCTGCTGATCGTGATGGGCGGGCCGATGGGCGTGTACGACACCGCCGACCACCCGTGGATCCCCGGCGAGATCGCCGCGCTTGCGCGGCGGCTGGCGGCGGATCGCCCGACGCTCGGCATCTGCCTTGGTGCGCAGATGGTCGCGGCGGCGCTGGGCGCGGCGGTCTACAAGGGGCCGGCGTGCGAGATCGGGTTCGATGCCATCGACCTGACGCCGGGCATCGCCTCGCCGCTGCGCCATGTCGCGCAGGTGCCGGTGCTGCACTGGCACGGCGATACCTTCGACCTGCCGCACGGGACCGAGCTGCTGGCGACGACCGCGCGTTATCGGCAGGGGTTCCGGCGGGGGAGCAACCTGCTGGCGCTGCAATTCCATGCCGAGATGGGCGAGGACGAACGCTTTACCGCGTGGCTCGACTATCTCGACTGCCCGATGCACCGCGCCGGGCTGGTCGCGGCCTATCGCACCCATGGCCCGGCGGCGGTGCGCGCCGGACAGGCGATGATCGCCGAGTGGCTGACCGGGCTGGGAGCGTAAAACCCCTCAGCGGTCGAAATGTGGGTGCGGCTGGCGGTGGATGTTGCCGTCGCGGCGGCTGTTGAAACGGTGCCAGCGGCCGTGCATGTCGCGGCGCAGCGGCGCGCCGCAGCCGAGGCAGCGCGAGCGCGCATCGATATTGTCGTGCCAGATCGACCGCTTGCGCGGCGTATGCTTGCCGAGCGCGCAAGAGAAAAGCGCGACGATTCGCCGGATCATCTTCGATTCCCCAAGTAATGCTGCACTACAGCATAGCGTGATCCGGGCGATAGGACGAGGCACGTAAACGAAGCGTTGCGACGAAGCGCGATGTGCGTGAAACAGCTCTACCGCCGCAACCCGTCGAGGACCTGATCGGGCGGACGGTGGCCGTCGGCCCAGACGCGGATGTTGGTGATGACCTTTTCACCCATCGCGATTCGGCCCTCGAGCGTCGCCGATCCCATGTGCGGCGTCATCATGACGTTGGGCAGCGCCAGCAGCCGCGGATCGATCCGCGGTTCGTGCGCCCATACGTCGAGCCCCGCGCCGGCCAGCCGCCCGGCCTCCAGCGCGTCGACCAGTGCCTCCTCGTCGACGATCCCGCCGCGCGAGGCGTTGATGAGATAGACATGGGCACCCAGCAGCGCGATCCGCCGCGCGTCGATCAGGTTCTCGCTGTCGGCGTTGCGCGGCGTGTGGATCGTCAGCAGGTCGACCGTGCGCAGCATCGCGTCGAGATCGCCATGCCATGTCGCGCCGAGGTCCGCCTCGACGACGGCGGGCAGGCGGTGGCGGTTGTGGTAATGGATCGACAGGCCGAACGCGCGCGCCCGCCTAGCCACCGCCTGGCCGATGCGCCCCATGCCGACGATGCCCAGCGCCTTGCCGCCGATGCGGTGGCCGAGCATTCCGCCGGGGCTCCACCCCTTCCACTCGCCCGATCGCACCAGCTTCTCGCCCTCGGCCAGCCGGCGCGGCACGGCGAGGATCAGCGCCATCACCATGTCGGCGGTATCCTCGCTCAGCACGCCCGGTGTGTTGGTGACGGGAATGCGCCGCGCGCGGGCGGCGGCGAGATCGATATGGTTCACCCCCGCGCCATAGCTGGCGATCAGCCGCAGCCGGTCGGGCGCGGCCGCAATCAGCGCGGCATCGATGCTGTCGGTGACGGCGGGGACCAGCACGTCGCAATCGGCCATCGCCGCCGCCAGCTCATCGCGCGAAAAACCATGGTCGTCGGCGTTCAGCACCGCATCGAACAAGGTCGTCATGCGTTCCTCGACGGCATGTGGCAATTGCCGCGTCACATACACGCGCGGACGGCGGAGCGGGGGCGAAGCGGCGACCATATCCACGGATTGGCGGCAAGCCGGGGAATCGTCAACGGGCTGTCCGATGCGCGGCCGTAACGATAGAGGCAGAATTTGGTTCAGGGGGACAGGAAATGAAGCGGTTCGGACGACAGGCGTTGCTGGCGAGTGCGGTGGCGACGCTGCTCACCACTCTTCCGGCCGATGCGCAGCGTCGCAAGCCGCCCTATTACGCCTCGGTTGCGGCGGGCGAGGCGCGGATGCGCAGCGGGCCGGGCAAGAATTATCCAACGCAATGGGTCTATCGCCGCGCCGACCTGCCGATCAAGGTGGTCGACGTGTATCAGGACTGGCGCCGGGTCGAGGACCCCGACGGCACACGCGGCTGGTTTCAGGTCGGGCTCTTGAGCGACCGGCGCACCGCCTATGTCGCGCAGGACATGGTCGAGCTGCGCGCCTCGCCGCAACCGGGCGCGGCGGTGGCGTGGCGCGCGGCGAAGGGCGTGGTCGGGCGGCTGTCGCGCTGCACCGCCGGCTGGTGCTATTTCGACGTGCGCGGGCGCGGCGGCTATGTCGAACAGGCGCGGCTGTGGGGCGTCGATCCGGGCGAGGCGATGTAGGCCATGCTGCTCCCCTCCCTGACAAGGGAGGGGCCAGGGGTGGGTAGGCCCGTGGCAGGCGCGACATTCCCTCGTGGACCGACCCACCCCCGACCCCTCCCTTGTCAGGGAGAGGAGGAATATCCTCGCCGCATTTTCCGCCATTTACTGACTGCCCGTATCGGGCGATACCATCCGGCACTATCGGAGACGGGGTCGCATGGTGAAATGGTGGTTGGGCGTGGCGTTGCTGGCATTGGGACAGGCAGGCATGGCGAGTGAGGCACCGGTCCCGGCCAAACCGGGCGACCTGACGCTGGAGCGGGTCTTCGCCAGCCCCGACCTCAACGGATCGGCCCCGCAGAGCCTGAAACTCTCGCCCGACGGCAAATACGTCACGCTGCTGCGCAACCGTGCCGACGAGCGCGAGCGGTTCGATTTGTGGGCGATGGACACCACGACGCGCGAATGGCGGATGCTGGTCGACAGCAAGAAGGTCGGCACCGGCGCGGCGCTGTCCGAAGCCGAAAAGATGCAGCGCGAGCGCGACCGCTCGCTGACCGGCAAGCGTGGCATCCTCGCCTATGACTGGTCGCCCGACGGCAAGTCGATCCTCGTGCCGCTCGACGGCGACCTGTATCTCGCGACGATCAGCGGCGACGTCCGCCGCCTGACCAACAGCGAGAGCGGCGAGTTGAACCCGGTGGTCAGCCCGGCCGGCGGCTATGTCAGCTTCGTGCGCGACCAGAATCTCGTCGCGCTCGACCTCAAGTCGGGGCGCGAGACGCCGCTGACGACCGAGGGCAGGGACACCGTCCATTTCGGCGAGGCGGAGTTCGTCGCGCAGGAGGAAATGGGCCGGCGCACCGGATACTGGTGGTCCCCCGGCGACCGGCTGGTCGCGGTCGAACGCTTCGACGAGGCTCCGGTCGGCATCGTCACCCGCTCGGCGATCGGTGCCGAGGGGACGAGCATCTACCAGCAGCGCTATCCCAAGGCGGGCACGCCCAACGTACTGGTCGACCTCTACGTCATGAAGCCCGATGGCTCGGGCAAGGTGAAGGTCGACCTCGGCCCTGATCCCGACATCTATCTGGCGCGGGTCGACTGGACCCCCGATGGCAAGGCGCTGCTGGTCCAGCGGCAGAACCGCGCGCAGACCCGGCTCGACATGCTCCGCGTCGATCCGGCCACGGGGACGTCCACCGTGCTGTTCACCGAACAGTCGGGGCCGGATAGCTGGATCAACCTGTCCGACGCCTATCAGCCGATGAAGGACGGCAGCATGTTGTGGTGGTCCGAACGCGACGGCCACGGCCATCTCTATCGCTGGAAGGCGGGCAACTGGACGCAGTTGACGAAGGGCGACTGGGCGGTCGGCGATCTGGCCGGGGTGGATGAGGCGAAGGGCCGCGTCTATTTCCTCGGCAACAAGGACGATGTCCTCGAACGCCAGCTCTATTATGTCGACCTCGCGCGGCCGGGCACCGTCACCCGGCTGACCGAGCGCGGCTGGTCGTATGGCGCGTCGATGGACGGCAAGGCCAGCCGGCTGATCGTCACCCGCTCCAACCCCGATCAGCCCGCGCAAATCTATCTGGCGGACACCACCGCCAAACGGCTCGCGTGGATCAACGAGAATGCGTTGAAGGGCGATCACCCCTATGCGCCCTATGTCGCCAGCCACCGCCCGACGCAGTTCGGGACGGTGAAGGCAAAGGACGGATCGACGCTCCACTGGAACATGATTACGCCGGTGCTGGAACCGGGCAAGCGCTACCCGGTGTTCTTCTCGCACTATGGCGGCCCGCACAGCCAGGTCGTGCGCCGGGCATGGGGCGGGGCGCTGCGGCAATATCTGGTCGATCGCGGCTGGATCTGGTTCGAGATCGACAATCGCGGCTCGCCGGATCGCGGCAAGGCGTTCGAGGATCAGATCCACCACGCGATGGGCAGCGTCGAGGTCGAGGATCAACTGGCCGGCGCCGAGTATCTGAAATCGCTGCCGTTCGTCGCGTCCGACAAGATCGCGACCTATGGCTGGTCGTACGGCGGCTACATGACGCTCAAGCTGCTCGAAAAGGCACCGGGCGTGTTCGCCGCCGGGGTCGCGGGGGCCCCGGTCAGCCGGTGGGAACTGTACGACACCCATTATACCGAACGCTACATGGGCGATCCGCGTCAGGTGCCCGAGGCATACGCCGCGTCGGCGACCGTGGCGGACGCGGCGAAGATCACCGATCCGCTGCTGCTGATCCACGGCATGGCCGACGATAACGTGGTGCTCGAACATTCGACCGCGATGATGGCGGCGATGCAGAAGTCGAAGACGCCGTTCGAGCTGATGCTCTATCCGGGGCAGACCCACCGTGTCGGTGGTCCGGGGATCAGCGAACATCTGTGGGGAACGATCCTCGACTTCCTCGACCGGACCGTTGCGGCCAAGTAACGACCGCTTTTGATTGCGGGACGACTTGCCCCCGTGGTACGGTAACGTCCGTACTTCGGGGGGAGTTGGACCAATGAGCGAAGCAGGGGTTTCCATCGCACCGGTAACGGGCCGTGCGCGGATCGATGTGCTGGACGTGCTGCGGGGCCTCGCGATCCTCGGCATCTTCTACATGAATGTCCCGACCCAGGCGTCGTCGGTGACGAAACTGTTCGCCGACCCGCGACTGGTCGGCTGGAGCCCGCTCGACAAATGGGTGTGGGTTGCGGTCGACGTGTTCCTCGAAGGGACGCAGCGCGGCGTGCTCGAACTGTTGTTCGGCGCGGGGTTCATGGTGCTGACCGCGCGGGCGATGCGCCCCGACGGACCGGTGGCGATCGCCGACCTGTTCTTCCGTCGCACGCTGTGGCTGCTCGCCTTCGGCCTCGTCAACGTGTTCGTCGTGCTGTGGGTCGGCGATATTCTGACGGTCTATGCCATCGCCTCGCTGTTCCTGTTTCCCTTCCGCCTGCTGGGGCCAAAGGCACTGGTCGCGATCGGCAGCCTGTTCGCGCTGACCATGGGGGTGATGGGGACCCTCGACTATGTCGAGCGCGTGCCGATGGTCGCCAGGGTCGAACGCGCGCAGGCGGCTGAGGCGGCGGGCCGCCCGGTCGCGGCGGCCGATGCCAAGGCGCTCGGGGAATGGAACGAGAAGATCGCCAAGCGCCAGCCGACCGAGAAGATGGCGAAGGATCTGGTCGAGGAACGCAAGGCGCATGCCGGCGGCTGGCTGCCCTATGCGCAATATATGTGGACGGCATGGCTGACCTTCATGGTCGGCAAGGGCTTCCTCGGCATGGCGATCGTCGAGGCGTTCTGCATGATGCTGATCGGCGTCGCGCTGTGGAAATGGGGCGTGACGCAGGGGCTGCGCAGCGCGCGCTTCTATCTGGGGCTGATGGTCGTCACCTATGGGCTGGGGCTGGGCGCGCGCATCGTCGGGGTGAGCGAGGTCCTCGCCTTCCTGCCGATTCCCAAGACGCTCTGGATCACCGAGGAGGCGGGGCGCATCCTCACCTCGATCGGCCATGTCGCGGCGGTCAACCTCGCGATGAAGTCGCTCGGCGGCATGGCGGTGTTGAAACCGTTCAAGGCGGTCGGGCGGATGGCGTTCTCGGTCTATTTCCTCGAACAGATTATCGGGCTGCATATCCTCTTCGCGCCCTATGGCTTCGACCTGTGGGACCGGTATGGCCATGCCGCGCAGTTCGCCATCGGCACCGCCGTCATCGTCTTGTGCACCATCGTCGCGAACCTGTGGGCGCGGTCGTTCGTCAACGGGCCGCTGGAATGGGCATGGCGCAGCCTCGCCTATTGGCAATGGCAGCCGTTTCGCCATCCGCGGCTCCGCGAACCGCTGCCCGGCCCCACGCTGGTGGTGGCCTGACTTTACAATTCGGTCCGATTGGCTATGCCGCGCGCAAGATTTGATCGCGGAGTAGGCTAGTGGGTTATCGGGTAGTGGTCGCCGGCGCGACCGGCAATGTCGGTCGCGAAATGCTGAACATCCTCGCCGAGCGGGAATTCCCGATCGACGATCTGGCGGTGCTCGCCTCGTCGCGCTCGGCCGGCGAGATGGCCGACTTCGGCGAGACCGGCAAGCAGTACAAGATCCAGAACATCGAGCATTTCGATCCCGCCGGCTGGGACATGGCGCTGTTCGCGATCGGCAGCGACGCGACCAAAATCTATGCGCCCAAGTTCGCGGCGGCGGGCTGCGTGGTGATCGACAATTCGTCGCTCTACCGCATGGACCCCGACGTGCCGCTGATCGTGCCCGAGGTGAACCCGGAAGCGATCGACGGCTACAAGGTCAAGAACATCATCGCCAACCCCAATTGCTCGACCGCGCAGATGGTGGTGGCCCTGAAGCCGCTGCACGATGCCGCGACGATCAAGCGCGTCGTCGTCGCCACCTATCAATCGGTGTCGGGCGCGGGCAAGGCGGGGATGGACGAGCTGTTCGAACAGAGCCGCAACATCTTCGTCGGCGATTCGGCCGATCCGGTGAAGTTCACCAAGCAGATCGCGTTCAACGTGATCCCGCACATCGACAGCTTCCTCGACGACGGGTCGACCAAGGAAGAATGGAAGATGGTGGTCGAAACCAAGAAGATCCTCGATCCCAAGATCAAGGTCGTCGCCACCTGCGTCCGCGTTCCCGTGTTCGTCGGCCATAGCGAAGCGATCAACATCGAGCTGGAAAACGAACTGTCGGCTGAGGACGCGCAGAACATCCTGCGCGAAGCGCCCGGCATCATGCTGGTCGACAAGCGCGAGGACGGCGGATACGTCACGCCGATCGAATGCGTCGGCGAATTCGCGACCTATGTCAGCCGCGTGCGCGAGGATTCGACCGTCGAGAACGGCCTGGCGCTGTGGTGCGTGTCGGACAATCTGCGGAAAGGTGCCGCGCTGAACGCGGTGCAGATCGCCGAACTGCTGGGTCGCCGGCATCTGAAAAAGGACTGACCGGTACGGTATCGCACCGGGCCTGCGGCCCGGTGGCGAGCCACTCCTAAGCAAATCTTAAGTCCGCCAGCCGTATACCCTTTGCTATCGCAGGAGGGATGGATGGACGATTCCATCGGATATGTCGGGACGTGGGATGCGATCTGCCGGTCGCAGGCAGTGGTCGAATTCGGTCTGGACGGCGTGGTGTTGTGGGCCAACGACCGCTTCCTCAAGGTGATGGAATACCGGCTCGACGAGGTGGCCGGGCGGCACCACCGCATGTTCTGCACCGTCCATGATACCGCCGAACCGGACTATGGCGATTTCTGGCGCAAGCTGGGCAGCGGCGCGTTCGACACCGGACTGTATCGCCGTGTCTCGCGCAGCGGCGAGGAACGCTGGTTACAGGCGACCTATAACCCGATTCTCGACGAGCACGGCCGCCCGGTCAAGATCGTCAAGATCGCCACCGACCAGACGCGGCAGGTACGGCTCGAACTCGAAGTGCAGCAGCGTTTCGACGAAGGCATGCGCTATCACCGCGAGTTGCAGGACCAGCGCAACGAATTGCAGACGGCGGTGACGCAGCTTGCCGGCATCGTCGCGACGATCGGCGGCATCGCGTCGCAGACCCGGCTGGTGGCGCTCAACGCCGCGATCGAGGCGGCGCGCGCCGGCGATGCCGGGCGCGGCTTCGCGGTGGTCGCGACCGAGGTGCGCAAACTGGCCGACGACACCCGCAGCGCCACCGAACGCGCCTCGGCGATGCTGAAGGACCATGAAGGCGTGATGCTGGCGGCGTAAGGGATCGGCGTCCTGGAGCGGTTTCCGATTTGGTTGGAAACCGCTCTGACAATCTATCCCGAAACAAACGTCATCCCAGCGCAGGCTGGGACCTCCGGGGGACANNNNCAAGCGCAACCGCAAATCATCTCAATACCCGGTATAGCGCCCCGGCCGGTGCCACGCGATCAGGATGCCGCTGATCGCCGCCGCGCTCAGCGCCGACCACGCGATCAGCGTCGGCGTGACGACCGCGAACGAGGCGAGCAGGATGGCGATGTCGATCGCCACCTGTGTGCGTCCCGCATTCCACCCGCGCGTGCGTTGCAGCCACAACGTCACCACGCCGGTCCCGCCGACCCCGGCATCGTGCCGCGCGAGCGCGAGGATGCCCATGCCGATGACGGTCCCCCCGGCGATCGCGGCAAAGGCCGGATGCACTTCGACGATGCGGATGCCATAGCGCGCGAGGCTGGAGAACAGCGCGATCCCGCCGTTGACCGCGATCGTCCGCCACATGAAGCGGCTGCCCATCGCCGCGCGCGCGAACAGGAAGAACGGAATATTGAGGAGCGTGAACAACACCCCGGTCGGCAACGGCACCAGATAGCCGACCAGCAGCGCCACCCCGGCGATCCCGCCCGTCACCAGCCCGGCGGCGCGCAGCAGCGCGAGGCCGAGCGCGATCATCACGCAGCCGACGGTGATGGCATAGACATCCTCGGACCGGCTGTGCGGTACGGCGTGCGGGGGGACGGCTGGGGCGATGGCGGCGGACTCCGGCGAAGAAACCGGCACCCTCTCCCACGTTGTTCTTTTGTTGCGTCGGCTGTAGCGGGGTGCGGCCCGGCGGGGAAGGGGGCGCGTCGCTCGACTTGGGGCCGCCACCCGCCTATCGCCCGGGACGACGATCCTTTTTTCGCGGAGCCGCTGCCTTGTCTGACGTCGCCACCCATCGCTTCGCCAGCTTCGACGGACAGGAAATCGTCTGGCACGAGGTCGGCGAAGGCCGGCCGGTGGTGCTGATCCACGGCTATTTCAGCGACGCGATGACCAACTGGATCCGCTATGGCCATGCTGCGAAGATCGCCGCCAACGGCTGTCGCGTCATCATGCCCGACCTGCGCGCGCACGGGGGCAGCGCCCGGCCGCACGATGCCGCCGCCTATCCGCCCGACGCGCTGGCCCGCGACGGCATGGCGCTGCTCGCGCATCTCGGGCTCACCGACTATGATCTCGGCGGCTATTCGCTGGGCGCGCGGACGGTGGTGCGGATGCTGACGATGGGCGCGGCCCCGGCCAGGGTCGTGCTGAGCGGCATGGGGCTGGAAGGGCTGCTCGACACCGGCGCACGCGCGGCGCATTTCCGCAACATCCTCACCAACCTCGGCAGTTTCGAGCGCGGATCGCCCGAATGGATGGCGGAGGCGTTTCTCAAGACCACCGGTGGCGATGCGGTCGCCTTGCTCGGCATCCTCGACACCTTCGTCGATACGTCGCGCGACGAAGTGGCGGCGATTCGCCAACCGGTGCTGGTGCTGGCCGGAAAGGACGACGACGACAACGGCAGCCACGCCGCGCTCGCCGATCTGCTGCCCGACGCGCGGCTGGCCGAAACGCCGGGCAACCACATGAGCGCGGTGACGAAACGCGAACTGGGCGAGGCGATTGCGGGGTTTCTGGGCGAGTAAGCTCCCCTCCNGTAAGGGTCGCGAGGAAACGTTGCGCCAGCCAACCGGCCGACCCACCCCAACCCCTCCCTGTCAGGGAGGGGCTTTGAGGCTATTCCCTGACCGGCCCGCCGATCGACCATGTGAACCCGAACGGGTCGGCGACCTGCCCATAGCGGTCGCCCCAGAACTGGTTGTCGAGCGGCATCGTCACCGTGGCACCCGCCGCCGTCGCCCGATCGAACGCGGCATCGGCGTCGGCCACCTGCAGATGCAGCGTCATCGCCGCCGGAGCGCCGGTGGGGCCGTGATATTCGGGGAAATCGTCGTTCAGCATCACCGACCCGCCGTTGATCTTCAGATGCGCGTGCATCACCCGCCCGTCCTCGGTCGGCATCCGCTGCACCAGCTCCGCGCCGAACGCCGCCTGGTAGAAGGCGATCGCCTCGTCGGCACGGCGGTCAGCGATGGTCAGGTGGGGGATGACGCCGGGATACTCGTCGGACATGGCTCGCTCCTTTCAGGTGACGGGTTGCTCGAACTTCTCCAGCACCCATTCCTCTTCCTGCGCGGCGGCGATCCAGTCCTGCAGCCACGGGTGATTGAGCAGGGTGATGATATAGCCCATCGCGAAACGCGGGCAGGGCAGTGAATAGGTGACGATGCGCGTCGCCACCGGCGCGAACATCGCATCGACCGCGCCGAAGCCGCCGAACAGGAAATCGCCGCCATGGCCGAAACGCGCCCGCGCCTGCGCCCATAGCTCGTAGATGCGCGACAGGTCGGCCAGCACGTCGTCGTCGGGCTGCACCGGGTCGTACACCTGCCGCACGTTCATGCTGTGCTTGCGGCGCAGCGCGGCGAAGCCCGAGTGCATTTCCGCCGCCATCGATCGCGCCATCGCCCGCGCCGCGGCGTCGGCGGGCCAGAACCGGTCGCCGCCCGACTTCTCGTTCAGATATTCGACGATCGCCAGACTGTCCCACACGACGATCTCGTCGCCGTCCCACAGGATCGGCACCTTGCCCGACGACGGGGCGAACTCGTCACCCTCGCGCCGCTTGTCCCAGTCGGCGTCGTAGAGCGGCACGACGACCTCCTCGAACGGCAGGCCCGACAGCTTGGCCGCCAGCCAGCCGCGCAGCGACCATGAGGAATAGGCCTTGTTCCCGATGATGAGCTTCAGCATGGGGCGGGTGGTGCCACGCCCTGCGGGACGTGTCGAGCGGTTGGAACTGACTGTTTAGCAGAACGATCAAGGCAGCGATCCGCACAGCGTCGGCGGGCTGCCCGATCGGTCGTGCAAACTGGGCGCAGCGGCGATCATGGCGTTCGGCATCGCGCTGCAGCTGTCGGTGGGCGCGGGGTTGTTGGCGTCGCGGGGCGTCTGATCCCGGGGCACGAATCGTCATTCCGGCGCAGGCCGGAATGACGAGGTGGGTTCAGCCGAGCGACTCGATCACCGCCGCGCGCAACTCCGCGATCCCCATGCCCTTCTCGCTCGATGTCGAGATGACGTCGGGATGCGCCGCCGGGCGCTTGCGCACTTCCTCGGCCACCGCGGCATAGACCGCGTCCAGCTCGCTCGCCTTGATCTTGTCGGTCTTGGTCAGCACGATGCGATAGCTGGTCGCCGCCTTGTCGAGCATCGTGAAGATCTCGCGGTCGACATCCTTGATGCCGTGACGCGAATCGACCAGCACCAGCGTGCGTTTCAGCACCTGCCGCCCGCGCAGATAATCGTTCACCAGATAGCGCCACTTGCGCACCATGTCCTTGGGCGCCTTGGCGAAGCCATAGCCCGGCATGTCGACCAGCCGGAATTTCAGCGGCGTGCCGATGTCGAAGAAGTTCAGCTCCTGCGTCCGCCCCGGCGTGACCGAGGTCCGCGCCAGCGACGTGCGCCCGGTCAGCGCGTTAAGCAGCGACGACTTGCCGACGTTCGATCGCCCGGCAAAGGCGATCTCGGACACGTCCGGCGCGGGCAGATGTTCGAGCGACGGCGCGGATTTCAGGAACTGGATCGGCCCGGCAAAGATCTTGCGCGCCGACTCGATCAGGTCCTCGTCGAAGCGTGCGTCGCCTGGCGGGGCGGGGGGAGGCGTATCGCTCACTTCGCCGCCGCCTGCTTGAGCGCCGGATGCCGTGCGTACAGCAACTGCTGCTGCGCGATGGTCAGCAGATTCGACGTGATCCAGTAGACCTGCAGGCCCACCGCGAACGGGGCCATGACGAACATCAGCACCCATGGCATCAACCCGAAGACCTGCTTCTGCATGTCGTCCATCGGCGCCGGGTTCAGCTTGAATTGGAAGTACATCGAAATGCCCAGCAGCACCGGCACGATGCCGATCGCGAGGAAATGCGGCGGGGTGAAGTCGAGATAGCCGAACAGGTTCAGGATCGTCGCCGGATCGGGTGCCGACAGATCCTTGATCCACCCGACGAACGGCTGGTGCCGCATCTCGATGGTCAGCAGCAGCACCTTGTACAGCGCGTAGAAGATCGGAATCTGGATCAGCGTCGGCAGGCAGCCGGCAACCGGATTGACCTTTTCCTCCTTGTAGAGCTGCATCATCTTCTGCTGCAACTGCGCCTTGTCGTCCTTGTAGCGCTCCTGCAGCACCTTCAGCTTGGGCTGCACCGCGCGCATCGCCGCCATCGACGCGAACTGGCGCTGGGCGACCGGGAACATCAGGCCACGGATCGTCAGCGTCAGCAGGATGATCGCCACGCCGAAATTGCCGACGAGGCGGAACAGCCAGTCGAGATAGACGAAGATCGGCTCCTCGACGATGCGGAACCAGCCCCAGTCGATCGAGCGCGAGAAATAGGGCACGCCCTGTTCCTCATAGGCGTTGAGGAGCTTGTTCTCCTTGGCACCGGCGAAGAAGCGCGTCGTCTGCGACAGCGCCTGTCCTGGTGCTACCGCCGCCAGCGTCGGCGAACGATAATCCGCCTGATGCCGCTGGTCGCCACCGCGCAGGGTGAGCGTGTGCTGCACGCCCTGATCGGGGATCAGCGCGGTCATCCAATAATGGTCGGTAAAGCCGAGCCAGCCGCCCTTGGTGGCGAAGGTCTCGGGCTTCTCGTCGATGTCGGTATAGTTGACGTCGAACTTCACGCCGTTGCCGGCTTCATAGACCGGGCCGACCTGGATCGTCATCGTATCCTTGTCGACCGGCGCGCCGCGCCGGCTGAGCAGGCCATAGGTCGCGACCTGCACCGGCTGCGCCCCCGCATTCGCCACGCTCTGGCGGATGGTGAACATATAGCCGGTGTCGACCGCGATCTGCATTTGATACCGCTGGGTGCCGACCGTCGTCGACAGCGTCACCGGCGTCTGCGGGGTCAGCTTCGTCGCGCTCGCGGTCCACAGCGCGTCGGCGGGCGGCGCGGTGATGCCGGTGCCGCTCCAGCCGAACTGCGCGAAATACGCATCGGCGGTGCCCGACGGCGACAGGAGGCGGACCGGCGGCGAATCGGGGGCGATCGTCTCGTTGTGGCGCACCAGCACGAGGTCGTCGATCCGCCCGCCGCGCAGGTTGATCGACCCGCGCACGCTGGGCGTCTCGATCGCGATACGTGGGCTCTCGCGCAACACCAGATTGCGGTCGCGGATCGCGTTCACGCTGTCGGCGGCGGGATCGGCCGATGGATTGGCGACGGCCTTGGCCTTGCCGTCCTCGACCTTCACGACCGGCGGATTGGCGGCCGGAAAGAAGCGGTTGGCGACATAGGGCCAGCCGAACAGCACCAGCGCCGCCAGCACCGCGAACAGCAGGAAATTCTTCTGATCGTCTTTCACGCGCTTGGTCCTTACGGCGTCAGTCTTTCAAGGCACCGGATCATGGCCGTGCCCACCCCAGGGATGGCAGCGCGCGATGCGTTTCGCGGCCAGCCAGCCCCCCTTGGCCGCGCCATAGCGGTGAAGGGCGGTGATTGCATAGGCCGAACACGACGGTTGATAGCGGCACGAGGGCGGCAGGATCAGCGACGGCCCCAATTGCCACCCGCGCGCGACGAGCATCAGCGCGCGGGCGGCGATGCTCGGGGCAGGGGGGCGGGGGCCGTCGCTCACCGGCGGACCTTGCGCAACGCCTTGGTCAGCTCGACCTTGAGGTCGTCGAACGGGCGCTCGATCCCGCCGGCGCGGCCGATCAGCACATGATCGGCACCGGCCAGCCCGTGGTCGGGCAACAGTTCGGCGGCGAGCGCGCGAAAGCGCCGTTTCATCCGGTTGCGGATGACGGCGTTGCCGACCTTCTTCGATACGGTGATGCCGATTCGCATCGCCCTGTCGGCTGTAGCGTCGGCGGTGGTGGCCAGCTCGCCCTCGCGGCGCTGGCGCACCAGCAGGACGAAGCCGGGCATCGGTGCCCGGCGTCCCGCATTCGCCGCCAGATAATCCTGGCGGCGCAGCATCTTGATTATGCCGACAGCTTCTTGCGGCCGCGCGAACGACGCGCGCGGATCACGTTGCGGCCGCCCGGCGTCGCCATGCGCGAACGGAAGCCGTGACGACGGGCCCGCACCAGGTTGCTCGGCTGAAAAGTCCGCTTCATCACTCATCCCCAGGTATTCGAACTGCAATAGAACGTAAAAAGCCGCCAGTTACGGCGGCCGCGTGGTTGGAGCCCTTAGCGATCGGTCGGCCCCAAGTCAACGGATCACCCGCGCAGGCGGCGCCGCTTCGCGCTCGCCCGGCGCAGCACCCGGTCGACCAGCGCCGAGGTGCGCGGATAACGCCGCATCACCCGCGCGAACCGGCGCCTGGCCCACGGCGAATTGCGCAGGATCAGCGCGAGCCCGGCGGCAAAGGTGAACATGCCCCCCGGCCCCGGCAACAACGCGACCAGCGGCGTCGCGAGAATCAGCATCGAACCAAGGATCAGGAGCAGGATCTGCATGGCCACCATCCATGCCACCAGTGTGTTGCAGCCACAAGACGGCGTGCGCCGTGTTCCATCGGATGGCAAAGGCAGTCCGTCGGAAAACGCCTCTCCCTGACAAGGGAGGGGCCGGGGGTGGGTCGGCCGGCGAGGGAACGTTACGCCCGCCCCAAATCTGTGAATCCTCGATGCTGATCGAAATGCACAGCCACATTGTCACCCCGGACTTGTTCCGGGGTCCACGGCGCGGCGATCGACGCCGCTCGATGCACTATCGACAACCTGCGCGGCCGGGTGGACCCCGGAACAAGTCCGGGGTGACGAAGACAGGCAGCCCTTCCGTTCAAGCACTGTACCGGATGCGAAACCGGATGCGAAAACCCGGCTCGACGCCCCATCGAACACCGCTTAAGTCCACAGATGGGGCAACAGGGCAGGGGGCTGGCTTTTGGTCGCGATCGTATCGACGGCGGCGTATCTCGGGCTGGAGGCGCGCCGGGTCGAGGTGCAGGTGCAACTTTCGCCCGGCATCCCCGCCTTCGTCGTCGTCGGGCTGGCCGACAAGGCGGTCGGCGAGAGCCGCGAACGGGTCCGCGCCGCGATCGCCGCGATCGGCCTTGCCCTCCCGCCCAAGCGGATCACCGTCAACCTCTCGCCCGCCGATCTGCCCAAGGAAGGGTCGCACTACGACCTGCCGATCGCGCTCGGCCTGCTGGCGGCGATGGGCGTGGTCGATGCCGAGGCGCTGGCCGACTATCTGGTCGTCGGCGAACTGGGGCTCGACGGCCGCATCGCCGCTTCGCCCGGCGTGCTGCTGGCGGCGATGCTGGCGGCGGGCGAGGGACTGTCGCTGATCTGCCCCGCCGCGCAAGGGTCCGACGCGGCATGGGCCGGCACGACCATCGCCGCCGCGCCCGACCTGCTGGCGTTGCTGAATCATCTGAAGGGCGAACAACTGCTCGCCGGTCCGGTCGCCGGTCATGCGGAGGATATGCCGGTCGGCAATGATCTTGCCCAGGTAAAGGGGCAGGAAGTCGCCAAGCGCGCGCTGGAGATCGCCGCCGCCGGCGGCCACAATCTGCTGATGATAGGTAGGGCTACACCGCTGATAAAGCGGCAAGGTGCGGAGCTGATGACGAGATTGACGAGGCTTGGAAAAACTCACTTCACGATCACAGCCGAGCTTTGGTTGGAGCGGCGGCTTGTGCGGCTGGACGTCGGATTGCGCAGGTCGTTCTTTGAGTTGCCGGTAGCTAGCGCTATCCTGGACGAAACGAGCGTGAAGGCATCGACAGCTGATCCGTGACTGGCACAGGCGCCGGGGATGATGAGGTAGCCACCTCATGTCTGCCGGACAACCGTTAGGGCGCGACCACGGCATGTTGGTCGGCGGTGCAGTCGGCCGAGGGCTCGGGCGACACCCATGAACCGGTCGAGTGCGTGTCACCTCGTTGACGGCGTCGTTAATCGATAATTGAGTCCAAATCTCGACACCCTGACATTCCAGTTTTCGATGAGACACGATGGACGCGGTAATATACGTGCGCTGGTCGAGCGCCGAACAATCCCACGGCTCGAGCCGGGCGCGGCAGCTGGACGTGTGCAGGCACTATGCCGCCAGTAGGAATCTGAGGGTCGTAAGAACCATCATCGACGAGGGCGTGTCGGGGTTCAGCGGCAAGAACGTGAGCGCCTCGGGCAAGCTCGGTCAGTTCATAGCCGAAGTGGCAGGGGGCGCATTTCCTGCGGGGATCGTGGTGATCGCCGAGAAGATTGATCGGCTGTCGCGCGAGGAGCCGGTCACCGTCTTCAGGTGGATGATCGACGTGACGGAGATGGGTGTCGTAGTCGCGCTCGCGGATCGCGACCGGCAGTTCCGGCGCGGCGGGTTCGAGATGTCCAGCATCTTCGAAGTGGTCGTCGGCGCGCAGCTTTCGCACGAGGAGTCCAAGAAGAAGTCGGATCGACTGGCTGCGGCGTGGGAGAGGAAGCGGGACAGGCTGCTGCGGGGAGAGCCGCTCGTCCTGACGCGCCGGGCGCCCGCCTGGGTCGAGGTCGTCGGCGATCCTCCCCGGTTCGCGTTGATCGAGGAACGGGCGGCAATCGTCCGCAGGATCTTCGAGGAGACAGTCGCCGGCTACGGCAAGCACAGCATCGCGCGTCGTCTGAATCTGGAGGGAGTCGCGACCTTCGGCCTCGCGAGCGGCTGGCACTCGTCCTACATTCAGAAGATTCTGGAAAGCGCAACCGTGCTCGGTGAGATGCAGCCAGGGAGGAAGGCCCGGGGCACGCCGCGGGAGCTCGTCGGCGACCCGATCGCCGGCTATTATCCCCCGGCCATCGACGCGGACCTCCATGCGCGCGCCCGGCAAAGCATGCGCGCACGGTCGAGGCGCGTTGCCGGGCGCGGACGTCGCCTTGTGAACATTCTCTCGGGAGTGGCGAAGTGCGCCGCCTGCGGGGCGAAGATGACGTTTCGTGGAAAGGGCGAACGGGTCCGGGCCGATGGCGCGATCGTCAACGAGGACTATCTTGTGTGCGACAGCTATCAGCGTGGGCGGGGCTGTGCCAACGGCCACCACTACAACTACCGCGCGTGGGAGACCGCGCTCCTGAACGCGGTTCTGGCGCAGGCCATGGGGGACGAGCACTTCACGTCTCAGCAGGAGGTGAGGGCGCTGGAGGTCGAACGCGCTGAGAGCGTTCGACGGCGCGAAGCCGCGAAGCGCAAGGCGGAGGTCGCTATGGACCTGTTCCTGGAAACGACCCGTCCGGAGGCGAAGGCGGCGTGGCAGCGGCTTTCGGCTGAGGCGGACGGACTCGAGGCCGCGTTGGCGACGTTGAAGAAGCGCATCCTGGCCGCCCGAGGGGTCGTGTCGCCGGCTGAGCACCAGAAGCGCATCGTCGACCTCTTCGATCAGATGGTCGCACATGATGAGGATCTGAGGTTCGAAGCGCGTTCGCGGGTGATGGAAGCCGTGCATGGTCTGATCGGCTCGATGCGTTTCGGTCCAGCAGCCAACTTGGCCGAGGTGACCACGAAGGGGGGGCTAGGCGCAACGATCGAGTGCGTTTCCGGCAAGGGGCCGGATGCAGAATTCTATTATCGCTACGATCCCCGATTTTTCGGTTGAGGCAGGGCGCATCCGTCCAGCTGTCTTCATCGAAACCGGACGCCCGACACGTGGCGGCACGCAGGCTTGGCATGGCAGCTCGGACCCGTGCGTTGAGGAGTCGCCGGAGACGCTTCATTTCCGAGATTTGATGTCCTTATGTGGTCTCTCGATCCTCTCGAAAAGTCGCTGTGAACGACGATTGATCGAACCATTTGTGATGTGATCGCGACAAAGAAGTTGGCGCGAATGCGCCCTCATCATATCCCGGTGCAAGTGGAGTGGAGTGGAGGGAGCGGAGATTGGCCCAGTCGTTCGAATATCCTTGCGTGGCTGTGGAACAGTCCAGCGATGGCAAGAGCATCCTTCTGTTCTCCGCCTCAGCAACCGAGATCGATGGATGGATCGGCATTCCGCAGCGCCTCAGTCTGTCCGGGACGGAGACGTCCGGATTTCAGCGCACCGTCTCGCCGGCGCGGGAGGCGGCGCTTCGGAGATTTTTCGCCGAGCCGCACAACGTGATCCAGAATCCCTTGCTCTGCGCGATCAGGCAGGCTGGAGGCGTGAAGGTGACCTACGAGCCATCGGAGGGAAACGCGCGCGTGGGATCGGTCCGCATCGATCTCGACGACTTCGGCGCGATGTCGTTGGAGGATCTGTTGCGAGCAGCACGCACGTATCTCGAAAGTCGAGCGCCGGCGCTTGTCGGGCGGCAGGTCCCGACGGAGCTGATCCTGGAGCTGGAGGGCGAGATCAACACCGACGTGGGCGACGGGGAAGGGGAGGAGGCCCAGGAGGATGTCGTGAGCGACGAGGCCGGGGTGTCCGAGCCGGCCGAGGACGCATTGTTCGACGAGTCGCAGATCACCGACTTCTGGGATCACCTTCGTGCCCGCGAGGAGATCGCGCAGAAGCTCGGCGCAGAACGCCCTGACGAGCTTGCCGGCTTCTCACGCGAGATGCTGACCTCTTATCTGCGACCCGTGATCCTCGTCGACGGACAGCACAGGCTTCGCGGCGCGGTCCTCGCTGCCGAGGATCAGGCGAACCGCAGCGTCCAGGGCGGGGATCTGATCGTGGAGGGAGCAACCCCGGCCGCGGCGGTGGCCACGGTGTCGGGTCAGCTGGCGCGGCATCTGCCGGTGTCGCTTCTGATGGATGATTCGCCTGCCGAGCACGTCTTCCAGTATGTGCTGGTCAACCAGAAGGCGACGCCGGTTCCCAAGGCGCTGCTGGGCACCATCATTTCGACGAGCCTCGTGGAGGACGAACTCTCGACGATCGCGGCGCGGCTGGAGGATGCCAAGATTCCGCTGGAAGGCGCGCGCGTCGTGTCGATGCTGTCGCGCGCGGAGGACAGTCCGTTCGCCGGCCTGATCGCCAGAGGCTTCGGAGCGGACGACAGCTCGAAGCTGCAATGGAACGTGCTGGGTTCGCTCAGCGACATCTTCCGCGATCTGCGAGGTGGCCGCTTCTATCACGAGACGACGGATCACGCCCTCACCTGGCAGAAGCACCATCTCGCGGGATCGGAGATCGTCGCGGACTGGAAGACGCAGGAGTATGCTTCGCCCGAGGCTTACTGGGGAGATCTGGGCGGTCCTTGGATCGACGTCTTCAAGGCGTTCTGGGGACAGGTCCGTCTTCGGCTCGCATCGGACAATCCCGATACCTCTAACTTCTGGGGCGACCCTCGGAACTCAAACATCTTCAACAAGCCGATGCTTCACATCCTGACGGCGGACTTCTTCTCCTACCTGCGGGAGCAGAAGACGAAGCTGCGGTCCAAGGAGGAGGTTCCCGGACTGGTCGACGAATGGCTCGAATACACTTCGCCGAAATACTTCGCGCGGGACTGGCAGCTGTCCGGCGTGAAGAAGGATTCGGTCGGGACGCGTAGACAGTGGTCGAAGCTCTGGGCCAATCATCGGCAGCAGGGCGGAGCGCCGCCCCCGCCCGCTGACTTCTCCAAGATCATGAGGGCTTAGTCGATTGGCCATCGACGACGACATCTTCTTCATAACCGAATCGCCGATCGGCGTCGCTAGCAGCTGGGACTATGGGATGGTCACGGCCATGTCCGGTCGCGCGTTCCCTGACGCGATCCTTGGCGACCAGCAGTCGATCCTGCGCGGCGACCAGTATCGGCTTTGGCTGCGATGGTTCTTGGAGGGCCTTGTTAGCCCGCTCGCATTCAGCAGGAACGCTGCGCTGCAGCGTCTGGACGTCTTCGCAGTAGTGCTCGAGCGGATCATTCGCCTCTATCCATCGGTGGACGTCACGCGCCAGCGGATGCTGACCGAGAAGATCACCGATCACCTGTTCGCCGATGTCGAGCGGCTGCGCGCGGACGTGAAGCGGGACCGTGCCGACAAGGGCACCAAGGTCCAGCTGCTGGGAGAGCGATCGCCTCCCAGATGCTACATCTGCGGCTTCGCGTTCTCGCAGGAGGCTCAGGACGCGCTGATCGGCAAGAAGATGCGCGACGAAATCACCCTGCCCAGGCTCGTGGACGTGTTTCGTCCGCGCTTGCGCGAAAGGGACGTGAGCATAGAGATCGAGCACGTCGTCCCTGTCGCCTACCATGGGCATGGAAAGGACAATCTTCGGCTCGCCTGCGGCTGGTGCAACAAATACAAGAGCTCGAAGGTGTCCCTCTACGAGGCGAGTCACGTGCCTTCGCAGATTCCGGGCTTCAAGGTCGGTTCACACGAGATACACGAACTGCCGCATCCCTTCTGGACAATTCGGACCATGGCGCTTCGGCGGCGGTGCCAGCACCCCGCCGGTTGCGACAACACTGCGGACACCGCGGAGATGTTCGTCTCGCTGATCGACTGGCGCGGATCGCCGAACCCCATGAACCTGACGGTCGTGTGCCAGGAGCACGATCTGGTGGCCGCTGATCGGCTGCATGCCGCCTCTGTGGTCGCGACGCTCTGGGGTGAGAGACGGTGATTGCGGCCAGCGCCCCGACCGGCGAGTTCGGCGCGAACCGTGAATAGGCCGGGCACGTTCGCCGCCCCGACCCTCACCCGCATTTTTGGGAGTTAGCAATGCGCAGACCCAGTCGTCAGGTCGAGCTCGAAGACATAATCTCGGGACAGATCCTCGGGAACGATCCGGATGTCATCGCCCTCGTCATGAAGGTTCACTTGGCGCTTGAAGCACTTCTGATAGAGATGATCACCACGTTCCAGACCGACGACAAGATCTACAGGCTTTCCTTTCCCGGCAAGACCGAGCTGCTGCACAAGCAGGGGCTGATATCGGCGAGCGATCAGGCCGCCTACGACAGGTTCAACGACTTCAGGAACGACTTCGCCCACATCTTCGGTCACGAAGTGACGTTGTCGGACGCTCTCGAACTTGCGCGCGATCTCGAGGCGCACGGCGTCGACTTCTCTGATTCGGTTGGCCACTACGCGCCGGCCCAGGCCGAGGAGCATTACGGCGGCATGCTCGGCGTGCTCAGCGAGATCGGCTGGTGCATCCTGTTCCATGCCGCCTACGGGCTCTCCGAAGCAGGCGGCCGAGACGTGATGACGGCCTGAACGGCTCAGTCGCGCCCTTGTTGGCGGGGGCTGCTTCGCCGACGTCGAAAGCGTCACTCTGGAATTCGACTGGCGGACGTTTCGCCTGGCTGCGACCGGACGGGATGGCGGTTTGGTTCTCCGAGGTGACGAGGCCATCGACTGCTCTGGGCAGAGCCTCGACCGATGTCGGGGCCGGTCTCGGCCGGCCCCTAGGGCGGTTACTCGACGTCGCTCGCTTCATCCTCGTCCTCGTCATGCGTGGCGGCGTCTAGCATCGTGATGAAGCGTTGGGCCTGCCTCTCGACTTCCTTGAGCAGAGGGCGGATGTGCGCTGCCTGGTCGACGAGCGATCCGGCCTTGAACTCCTTCATCGTCTCGAGAAGGTCGGTAAGAGTCTTGATCGGCTTGCTCTTGCCGCGGTGCAGGGTCATTTCCGCAAGCAAATCGCGGACCGGGGTGGCGTCGCTCGGTTCCTCGACGTTGAGGCGTCCGGCGAAGTTTGTGGTGGAGTTCTTCGCGTCGTAGTTGGCAATGCGCTGCCAAACCCGCATGTCCTCGGCCTTCTGGAAGACGTTGGGATCGTCGTCGTCCTCGGTCTTCTTTCGATTCCGCGGCTTGCTGAAGGCCCACTGGAACAGTGCCTCCTCGCCCTTCTCGCTGAGATAGAGGTCATTGCTGCCGAATTCGAAGGCGTTCCTCGACACCTGGTGGTCGAGTATCTGCTCTATGTAGTATTGATCGCCGGACACGAACGAGTTCCCGGCGGTTTGGACGCGGTCATCGTAGTTCGCGCGGAAGCGCCCGAACGCGGAAGATGCCTGGATCTTGCGGCGGATCTCGTCCTTCTTGAGCGGAATGATGTCGGCGATCTGCGTCAGGATGCCCTCGTCGATCCGCAGCTCCTCCTTCGGAAACTGCGCGTGGAACCGCTCGAGGTAGAGCGACATGATGTATAGACCGACGGCGTGAGGGCCCCATTGCTTGGCAGGGGCGACGTGTCGCGCGCCGTGCAGGCGCGGGAGGATCTGGTTCAGCTCGGCAGCGTTGGCGGCCTTGACCGGGAACGCCTTGATCTTCTCCGTGCTCGCGATGAGGCTCTTGATCTTCTCGACCCGCTGCTCCTGCCGGCTGAGCTCGGGCGCGGGGAAGCCCCCGCCCTGACCGCGGCGCAGCTTCTCGAGCTTCTCCTCCTCCTTCGCCAGGTTCTTGCGAACCGTCTTGAGGACCGAAGTGCGGGTGTTGCCTTCCACGACCACGTAGCGTTCGGTCTTCGGATCCTTCCACACGAGGATCGGATCGACCGGCACCCAGCCCTGGTCGATGATCGACGATTCCAGTGTCTCCGCCTTGTAGACTTCGTAGGTGCGCGCGATCAGCGCCTCCTGCTTGGCCGGATCGAAGAGCTGATCGGCGCTGCCGTAGCCGGGCGGCTCGTCCGGCGTGATGCGCGGATTGTTCGGATCCACGAACATCTTTCCGAGCTCGATGTCCTCGGCGGGATGGAGATAGGCGGGGTCGGTTGCCTTGGTCATGATGGCTGCTCCTGCAAGTTCTTCAGGTCTAGGGTGAGCTTTCTGCGCCCCGCTTCCGCGATCATTCCCTCGGTGCGGTCGAGGTGCAGCGGGGGCAGGGGCGGCGAGGGTATCTCGGATCGGAGAACGGTGATCCGCGACAGCTGGCGCGCGGGCTCGACCGCGCGCAGAGCGTCGGCGAGGGTGTCCAACCATTCCACGAAGATCGTAGCGTCATCGCCGGAGAGCAGTCGCGCCTCGAAGCCGCCGATCGGCATCGGGACCTTCATCGCCAACGCGGCCCAGGCTGGGTCCTCGGCGTAGAAGGCGGCGATGCTGGCGCCGTTGTGACAGTCCGCCAGAAACGCCTCCAGAGCCCGAGGCACGCGGTTGCGGTAGTGCGAGATCGCGTAGCGCAGGAACGTGGTTGCGGCGTGCTTGTGGTAGTCGCGGTTGCCTAGCGCGGCGCCGGGGCGATCGTCGGTCTCGTCCAGCGCGAAGCCGAGGGCTCCCATGACCTCGATCAGTTCGCGGCGAAGACGATTTGCGCCGGCCTCCAGACCGACGGTCGGACCATAGGAATCGACGAACTCGCGGGCGTCAGCCCGCTCGCGGTTGGTTTCGCAGTATCTGTTGAAGAGAGCGCGGAAGAGGCGGGTGTTAGACTTCGTCTCGAGGAATGCGCCCCACGGGGCCTCGTCGAACTTCGACGCCTTGCCGAAGTAGGGGAGGCCGTAGAGCATCAGACGCGGCTCGTCGTCGAGCTCCACGTCCGCCAGGGCGTTTCTCACGCGACGAACGTTCTCGGGTGCGACGTTGTGCTCCGCCAGCAGCGCTTCGATGCCGGACACCAGTTCCTCGCGAGTGGAGTAGTCGAGATCGAGCAGGGCCGGGCGGGGGCGGTCACTGATGTCCTCGTAGAGCCAGCGCTGATCGAACCGGTAGGCGAGGGCGGGGTTGTCGACCTGGACGACCCACGCCTTCCGTTTGCCGGGCGCATGCCGGACACAGCGTCCAGCCGCCTGCATCAGCGTGACGATGCTCTCCGTCCGATAGGTGATGACGACGGAGTCGATCGCCGGATCGTCGAAGCCTTCAAGGAGCATCTGTGCCGAAACAAGGATGGCGTGAGGCTTCTCGGCGAAGAGCGCGAGGAGGGCTTCCTGGCCTAGGTCGTGCGAATTCGCCTTGCCGTGGATGAACCCGACGTCGGCAGGGCCGACGGGATGTCCGTCGCGCTCGTCCAGCAGCCTGGCGATGCGCGCATGGATCGCCTCGACGTGCTCGACGCGCGAGGCGATCACCATCGTCTTGCGGAAGCGCGAGGCCGTCTCATCGACGACCTTGTGCGCGATCTGGTCGATGATGTCGGGGTCGCCCAAGTCAAGAGAAGCGACCTTGAGAGGCTCGAACACCGGCACGATGATGGCGCGACGCTCCGCGAGCTCGCGATAGGTGACGGTGAAGGCGATCTCGTCGATGAAGATCGGCTTCTCGTCCATCCGCACCGGCGTCGCGGTGAGAAGGAGGACCGGGTAGGGCGACTTCTTATCGAAGACCGGGCGGTAGCTTGGCGCGGCCGCATGGTGCGCCTCGTCGACGATCACCATCGACGTCGGCGTGCGCCGCTCCATCAGGGCGGGCACCTCGCTTAGCATCGCGAAGTCGATGCGCTCGGCCAGGACCTGCGCGTTTGCGGGCAGGCCGGGCGGCGACTGGTCGACCAGCTTTCCGAGCTCCCGGAACGCCTGCGCCTTCAGATTGTGGCGGTGCGTGACCCAGATCGCCCGCGCGTCAGACGACAGAGCCGCCGCTAAGCGCTCCAGGACGATGCGCAGCGCGGTCCGCGTCTTGCCGGCGCCGGTGGGCAGCACGAGACCGACGTTGATCGTCTCGCTCTTCCGGAACGCGGCCATGCAGCGCTCGACCGCCACGTCCTGAAAGCTCCAGTCAGGACCATCGGGCGCGGTCGGAGCGGTGGCCACGAGTGGCGTGGCGCCCCTTACGGCGCGCGCGAGGACGGCGACGGGGACGCCAAGCAGGTCGGCGACAGCTGGAAGCTCCAGTCCAGCCTGCAGATGTGGCGCGGCGCGATTCCGAAATTCCGAAAGAGCGCCCTCATCAACGCGCGATGCCCACGGATTGTTGGCGAAGATCGAGCTGAGCAGATCGACTGTGCTCTGATTAACCCCGCGCGCCACGTCTTCAGACAGAAGGGCGTGAACGCGGTTGACGTGCACGGTGCCGTCCGCACCCCGCAGCGCGTCGTTTAGCGCGCGCGTGAGAGCGGCTGTGTTGCCGGTTTCTAGAAAGCCGGGGATCAGCATGTCGCTGATCAGCTGACGCACCAGGGGGTGGGAGACGGTGTAGCGGGCCATGGAACCTTATCTATTCCACAAAAATGGAACTTACAAGGCATTCCGGAATTATGGAATTATTAGGGTTGTTCGTTGCCCTCGGTCGGCGTAACAGCGTGACCCGACCTGACGACTCAGGCCCAGAACGGAAAAACCCCACGAAGGCGATTGCCTACGTGGGGTCTTCGTCCGGAGTGGTATGACGCTCAAGGCGTCAGGGGCCATGTCCGGCACACGGATAGGTATGTATTACGATGGCGACGAAATTGCAACCGCTGACGTTCGCCGATTTCGAGCAGGAGCTCGGCGTGCCCTACATGGCGCCCTTTCTCAAGTTCGCCTTGGGCGATCAGACGCGCGCGGTGCGACTGCACGCGTGGAACAACAACGTGGGCGCCGCCTTCCACCGGCCCCTCGAACTTGTCGAAGTCGCGATCCGTAACCGCATCGACAAGGCGCTGACGGTCGAGTTCGGCACCCACTGGTGGCATGCGCCCAAATTTCTCGCGCAGGCGAGCCAGGTGACCATCGCCGCGCTGGACGAAGCCTCCAAGCACGCCGAAGCCAAGGGCCGCGACGGTCACGCCGACGTCGTCGCGGAGATCACCTTCGGAGCTTGGGTGGCGATCCTGAGGCCCCGCTACTTCGATCTGATTTGGCGCCACCATGCTAGTCAGGTCTTCCCCGGTCATCGGCGCCTTCCGTTTCGTTCTATCGCCCAGACGATCGACGGGCTGCTGAAGCTGCGCAATGCGATAGGCCATCACGAGCCGCTGCTCGATCTCGACCTGCGCGGGTTGCATGAGGATCTGCTGACGGTGCTTGGCTGGATGTCGCCCATGATGCAGGCGCAGGCGAGCGCCACTTCGTTCGTGCCGAAGGTTCTGGCCGGCCGTCCGTGATCGAGGGGGTGCCCGATCCGCCGTCGGAGCGTGGAGCCGTCTGGACGCGCGAAGAGCTGGTTATGGCGCTTCGCATCGCCGTGTCGTCCGACGGGATCGATCCCGACAGGCCGTCCTTCGCGGTGGTGACGCTGGCTGACCTGCTGTCGCGTGCCGTTCTCCAGGGCGGCCGTCCTAGTTCCCCGTGGACCCGGTGCCCTCGCGCGGTGGCGCTGAAGGTGCTGGCGATCCGCCGCGCGCTGGTCGAGCCCGCTCGGCTCGTCCGCCTGGGCCGCGAGGCCGTCTCGGTCATCGGGCAGTTCGAAGGCCGGCTCGACAGGCTGAGAGCAGCGTCGGTCGAAGCCGAAGCGCTCTTGGAGTGGAGGGCGGCTCCGTCACGAGGTCCGGTGCCGTCGGAGGGGGCGTTCCGCGTCGATCGCACAGCCGACCCCAGCCTGGTATACGCCCTTCGGCTGGAAGGCGGCGCGACGACGCTTGCCGCCGGCACTGCCGAGGGTCGCGATCTGTTCAAAATCGGCCGCAGCGGCGATCTGCGCCGGCGGACCGCAGAGCTGAACTGGGGCTTCCCGTCGACGCTGGGGTTGCGCTGGGTTCCCTTTTCGGCGTCGCCCATGATGACGGCGGAAGCGGCGCACGCATTGGAGCAGAGCCTTCTCGTCGGCATAGCCTCGCGCGGCTGGTCGGTCGGCGGAGAGTTCGCGATGGCCCGCGTCGAGCTGATCGGCGAACTGCTGGTCGACGCCGGCCTTCAGACAATTATGCGCCCTGCTGCGGCCGCAAGACGCGCAAAGGTGGAGAGCGTCAATCCGGGCGGGGCTCGCCAGCGCAGGTCGCGCTCGGCGGCGGCGCCAAGGACGCCGGTCGGCCGTGCCAGCGCGGTGAGCCTGAAGTAGCCTTCCTCCGGGAGGCCGATGCCGGCGTCGCACAGGCCGTAGGCGAGATCGAGATCCGATGGATCGATTTCCGTCAAAAGCCATGACGCGGCACCGTCCGGCACGAACAGCCTGGCGACCGGAACCGGATCGAAGTCGGGCTCGGCTGCGGATCTGCGTCCGTTCTCGACGAGCAGTGCCAGTTCCTCGTCGCTGAAGTAGTCCTTCATCGTTTCCTCCAGATCGCTTGATCTGAAGACGTGCCTTGTTCTCTCAGCGCATGGCCGGCGCGCGCGTCACTTCTGGACGAGCAACCGGTGACCCCTGATCTCGACGCCGGCGCGGGCCATCGCTTCTTCCCAACCCTTTCTGGTGCCGATCGCCGACGGTTCGTCATAGAGCCCGTGACGCTCCTCCGCCGCGGTCAGTCTGGCGTAGGTCGCGCGGCGCGGGTGGTCTTGCGGCAGCATCAGTTCCTTGCGGTGGAGGACGGGCGGGTTCGCCCGGCCGCCGAACCTGCGCGACCTGACGGTCAGCTCCCGAAGGTGGACCTTGACCGACGACAGGAGGGCGGGGTGGGCGACGCCGTCGAGCGGTTCGTAGCAGAGGTAGGTCACCGTTGGCTCGTCGATGCCGAGCTTCACCACGTTGGCGTCCGGCACCGCGCCGACGTAGCCGCGGGCGCACCCTTCGAGGAGGCGAAGCCTGCGGGGCAAAGACGCGACGGCTTCGAGCGCGGCGTAGAGCGCGGTCGGCATCAGCTTACCGAACGGCGCCTGCCTGCACTCGTCCCCGATCACGCCAGGCTTCCCCAGAGAGACGAGTTCGGCGTCAGCCTCGGCGCAGGCGGCCGCATAGCTGCCGAAGAAGGCCTTCGCGTCGGTGAGAACCACGGCAGGCATGGCCGAGGCGTTGGGGCGGCCGTCAAAGCGGGCGAGAGCAAGCATGACGAGCAGGTCCTCCGATCGCGCCGCTCGGACGGGGTCGATGTCGCCAGCGTGTTCGAAGGCGAGCATGGCCGCGCGGGCCGCGCCGCCGGCGGCGCGATTGATCGCGTTTAGTCCGGGCAGTTCGGTCAGGTTCGGCGCGCGGCCGTGCGTCGCGATGAAGGCGACCAGGGGCTCGAGCTCCGACCTGTCTGGCATGGGGCGAAGGGCGGCCCGGAACTCGCGGGTGCGCAGCTGCCGCGCGGCGAGATGGGACGCGCGGGTCCGCTCGTCGGCGAAGACGTAGAAGATCCCCGGTGCCGCGGCGATCGACTTCACTGACAGTGTGGCGTCGATCCAGGACCGAAGCTCCTGCTGCTCGAAGAACTTCTGGAACGTGCCGATCCGCGTGATCACGCCGTCGGCAAGGCGCGGACCACCGCCGGCTGGCGCCTCGTCGGTGAGGCGGGCGGAGACGATCAGCAGCTCCCGCGCGAACCCGTATGCGTCGCGCAGAGTCTGGCACCGCTCCTCGACGTTCTCGATGACGTTGATCACGTAGCCTAGGTTGACGATCGCCGCGGGCGCCCGGCTGATGGTGGGCGCGTGGACCGGATCCCAGCCGACGGCGTCGATCCCAGCATCGCGCAGCCCGCGGACGTCGCCACCCAGTCCGCAGCCGTAGTCGAGGAGCGTCCTCTCCGGCCCGATCAGCCCGTCCGCGATGGCGGTTCTGATCGGACGGGAGAGGCTCGTCCGCCGCATCGCGCTCCGATGGCGTTGCGGCGGATCGATCATCGCTAGGCGGCCAGCGCCGTCAGGGCGTCGATGTCGCTGATGCTGCGGTCTGCGGCCAGATACGAGATGCCCCGGTGAAGGTGGAGCCGGAACTGCTGCGCCACGGTGGCGGGATCGGGCGTCATCCCGTCGACGAGGCAGCGCTCCTCCAGGAGCGCAAGGTAGAGATCGGCGTGCTTTCCGCCGAAGACCCTCCACGTCATCTCGACGTTGCTGTCGGCGGGATGGCGCGTCGCCGGCGGAACGCTCGGCTCGGCGAGCGATCGACAAAGCGCCCAGCGGCACAGGACGTTCCAGTGTTCGATGCCGGTCCGGCGTTTGAGCCGGATCAGCTGCTCGCGCGCCTGCTTCGAGACGGTCACCTGCTCAATGCTCATTGGCGGTCTCCAGCTCTCCGTCTTCGATTCTGGTCGCGTCCGCCGCCTCGTCGTGGACCAGGCGGTAACTTCGCCCGATTGACGGACGCAGCGCCGCGAGCGTCCGTCCGGCGATCTCCTCGTCCGTGGACAGGAGGATGGTCTGGTGGCTGACATGTGGGAAGTAGCGGCTGATGAGACTGCCGCGATGCGCCGAGTCGAGACGGCCGAGAGGCGTGTCGATGACGGTGGGCAGTGGTCGTCCCGAGGCCCGCGCCAGCCCCCACAGGACCGCGACGGCCAGGATCTGCCGCTCGCCCGCCGAAAGACGTTCGGGCGTGACGCGGTCGCCGCGCCGGCCGACGAGTTCGAGCGAGAAGTTCGCCGGATCGATGCGGACGCCCGCGATGAGCGTGCGCTTTCGCGCGAGTTCGTGAAAGCTCTGGAGTATCGCGGCCTCGATCCGGGACGCGTGCTTTTCCAGCACCGCCTTGCGGAAGCCGACGAGGCTCTCGCGGACCCGGACGGACTGCGACAGCATCTTCTGGAGATCCTCGGTCGCGAACTTTGCGCTCATCATCGCGTCATGCGCGTTCTGGGCCGCGGCCTTCAGGTCCGCCACCTCGCGATCGAACCGGGCCACCGCCTCAGCTCGCGCCTCCTGCTCGACGCGCGCGTCGGCGAGTGCGCGCCGCGCCTGCTCGAGGTCGGCGGCAAACGGGGCCAGTCGCTCCTCGGCCGGGATGGAGTCGATCGCGCCCTTGACGTCGGCCAGACGCGTGCGAGCCGCCTTCAGCGCGCCTGCGGCGGCCGCGGCGCGTTCGCGCACGTCGTCCAGTTGTCCAGCCAGCAGGTGTGCGAGCTGGTCGTTGGCGACGGTCGGAACCTCGGCCGTGGGCTCGCTCGCGGTCGCGGCGTCATCGTCGCGGGCATCGAGAGCGGCCAGGAGACGCAGCCGGACGGAACCGTCGATGCCGGGCTCGTTCAGCATTTCCCTGAACATCGCACGCTCCTCCACGAGCAGCGCGTGCGCGGTTGCCTTGCGCCACCGGCTGTCCTGCTCGCGCCAGCGGCGCTGAACGCGATCCAGGAGCGGGCGCGTGAGCGCGAGCGGAAGCACGCCCGCGGCGATCTCGCGCAGGTCGTGCCTCAGCTCTTCAGTCTGATGGGACGCCTCCTTGAGCGCGGCTTCGAGGCCAAGGCGCTGATCGGCCATGCCACCGCCTTCGCGGCGATAGGCTTCCTCCCGATCCCGAAGTGTTGCTTCCAGTCGTTCGATCTCGTTCACCGCAGCCGCCCGGCGCTGGATGAGCGCCTTGCGCTCGCCGTCCACCGTCTCGAGCCTTGCTGCGATGTCCGCACCCTTGTCGGGTGCTGGGTCCGTCCTGTTTTCGGTCCGCTTCCGCCGTTCGAGCAGCAAGAGGTCGGTGGCGAGCTGCTCGATGACGTCGAGGCCGAGGAGGTTCTCGATCGCGGTGCGGATCAGGCGCGACGCGCCCTCGAGATCGGCGTAGGCTTCGATCTTTTCGCCGTCGAAGAGGAAGAGCTCGGCGATCCGCGCCGGCAGGATTTCCTCGACCAGTTCGGCCCAGTGCTCCGCCGCCAGCGCGTCGGGCTTTCCGTCGCGGAGCACCTCGAAGCGTTCGCGCACGCGCTCGCCGCGCACCGACCAGGAGCGGTGCAGGCGGACCGAGCGCTCGCGACCTTCCGAGACGTGTCGGAAGGCCACCTCGATCGCGGCCTCCGGCGCTGGAGCGCGTCGGTGGATGGAGCGACGGAGATAGTCGTCGTAGGAACCGCCCGACCGGTTCGAGACGGCGGCCGCCGTGCCGAAGAGACCGAGCTGCAGGGCGTCCAGAAGCGTGGTCTTGCCTGCGCCGTTCAGCCCGCCGAACAGGATGATGGGGCGGTCCTGGGAGTGGGGGGTCAGCACTGCCGTCTGACGCCCCGCGTAGACGCCGAAGTCGTGGACCGTGAGTTCGTCGATGATCAAGCGCCGATCTCCGAGAGCGGGAGTTCCGGTGCGGCGGGACCATCGTCGCGCGAAAACGCCGCGCGGCGCTCGAGTGCGGACGTCGTCGCCTCCTCGGCGTCGAGGAAGACGCCGCGCCGCAGCGAATTCTCCAGCGCGCGGAAGAGACCGGCGCGGCGTGTCATCGTGCGGTGCCTGCGTTCGACGTCAAGCAGCTCGCGAGTGAGGGCGAACAGAGCGTCGTCCGCAAGCATCTCCTTCAGTAGCTGCGTGTCCTCGGCGGCGGTCGTGAGGTCGTCAGCGATCGGCGGTCCGTCATACGCCTTGCCGGTGGCGGTCTCGTAGATGCCGGGCAGCAGGTCTTCGGTCTCGTGCTTCTCGAACACCCACAGCCGCCTGATTTCGTGCAGCTCCTCCGGGGTGAGAAGCTCCATCTCGGCCATCTCAGGCGGTCCCTCGCGGCGGATGTTCGTCTGCGCCTCGAGCACGCGGCGCAGCCACATCGAGCGGGCGTCCTGCGTGTAGGGTCCATGGATCAGGCGGTCGTTGTGAAGCTGAACCGAGCCGTTCATCCGGCGGAAGTCGCGAAGGTGGCGATCGTCGCGCTTGCCGGTCTCCTCGCTCCGCACGTCGAGCTCGTCGCGCAGCGCGAGGAGCGGCGTCATCCACTCCTTCTCCTGGTCGTTCTGGATCATCGCCTGCATCGACTTGTCCTTGTCGACGAGCGTGCAGACCCAGCAGCCGAAGCGGCTGTCGCCGCATGATGGCGTGGACGCGTCGATTACCAGCGGGCACTCGCCGTCGGCGGACGCGCCTTGATACATCGTGAGCAGGTCTCGGTTGTCGAAGCCCCAAGGGTTCTGGACCTGCATGAGGAAGAGCCAGACGTCGTCGTTGGTCCAGGTCTCGATCGGGGTGTAGACGTAGGAGTTGGGCAGCGACGCGTTGGGACTGAGGCCGTCGCGCAGGCGCTGCCCCTCTAGCCGCTCCATCACCTTCGTTCGCGCGCCGGACTCGGCCTTGCGCATCCCAAGCACGACGATGCTTTCGCCATTCGCGCGGGTGACCTCGCCGATGAAGCGGTTGGACGGATCGATCTTAAGCCGCTCGGTGCACCACCGAAACTTCGGGCGCGGCGCCGGGTAGCCGCGGCCGATCAGGTTGACCCAGAAGGTGTTGATGGGATCGGGAGTCAGCCGATGCGACGTGATTGGCAGACCGGCCGCCTTCGCGCGCTGGCCGATCAGGTCGAGCGAGCGCGACACCCATGCCGCGACGACCGGGTTCTCCACGAGCGTGTCGGTCGAGATGACGTGGACCGGCTTGTGCAGCTGATCCTTTGGCAGGGAGGACAATGCCAGCCACACGGCCTGCAGCGTCGCCGTCGAGTCCTTGCCGCCGCTGTATCCGATGATCCACGGAATTTCGTCAGCCCGATAGAGCTCGACGATCTCCTCCATCATTCGCGCGATGGCGGCCTTGAAGCCGTCCGCGAAGGCCGAGGCGGCCCGCCGGGACGCTGGGTCAGTCGACATTCTGGCTCCTGTTGAAGGCGTCTTCGAGCCGCTGCTCCTCCGGGGAGAGTTCGAGGCCGATCGCCGTCTTGATTAGATTGCCCGTCAGGATGACGTTCTGGGAGTTCTTGGCGAGATTGCCGCCGGTGGTCGCTCTGCCCTCCCAACCGGGAGCGTCGCGGCGCCAGTCGAGTGCCTCGATGCCGGCGAGTCCATCGCCGAGAGTGCCGCCGCCGTTGTGGACGAGGCAGCTCCCGACCCGGCCCAGAGCGTGAAGGGCGACGCCGTGCGTGTGGATGCACTCGGACCGGATCCGCCCGGCGGACACCCTGCCAGCGCGGACCTCCTCCCAGGCCGGGAAGCGGGAGTAGAGGTCGCGCCAGAAAGCGACCGACGTCTCGAGCCGATCGACCTCGGGCGCGGCCGACAGCAGCTGCTTGGTCGCCGTGTGCAGCGCGCTCAGCGTGAACAGCTTCTTCGAGCCCTTGGACAAGCTCGACCGCTCCATGTCGACCAGCTCCTTCAGCTCCGGAATACGTTCGATTACGGCGCGCGCCAGACCGGCCTTCTCGTCGCGGTGGTCGTAGAGGACGTTCAGCGAGGAGGACGGCCGGATGGAGTAGCGGTTGAGGTCCGCGAACATCTGTTGGCAGCGTGCGAGCGAGCGGTCGTGGAAGAAGACGACGGCGATCGTCTCGTCCGCTAGGGATGGACGCTGGCGCAGCGCCTGCTCGATTGCGGCCCGGCGGTGCTGGCCGTCGTTGATGATGAAGCGCGCCGACAGCGGGATGTGCAGGGTGCCCACGTCGCTGGCCCCGGTGGCCTCGAACCGCACGTCGGCGTCGATCGACGCGGTGATGGCGGAGAACACGTATGAGTCGGCGTGGTCGACGATGTAGCGGGCGATCTCGGGCACGCGCCCGCGGTTGAGCTGGCGCTGCGCGCGCAGCTCCGGCGGCTCGATGTCGTCGAACTGGAAGAGCATCACCAGCATCCGCAGAGGACACATGGAGACGTAGTATTCTCGCCCTGCCTGAATCCCTCGCACGGCGGGAAAGACGTAGCTTCCGGCAGTCTGCATCGCTATCCCCGCTTCACGCCTCGACGAACGCGTGATAGGCTATGTCTATAGAGACGCACTGCGTCAATCGAAGAGACGTAGTTTGGCAAATTATTCCGGAAATGACGTAGCCTATCTAGACTTCGCCGCGACGACCCCGGTGGACGAGCGCGTCGCCGAGCTGGTGTTGCGGCTGATGCGCGACGACTTCGCCAACGCCGGTAGCCGCACCCACGAGATGGGCGTGCATGCGGCGCGGGAGGTGTCGAAGGCGAGGGAGCTGGTCGCCCGCGCGCTGGCGGCGTCACCCGAGGAGGTGGTGTTCACCAGCGGCGCGACCGAGGCTTCGAACCTGGCCATCCTGGGCCTGGCGCGCGCGAACAAGGGCGCTGCGCGCCACATCGTCACCACAGCGATCGAGCACAGCGCCGTCGAGGGGCCGATAGCGGCTTTGGAGCGCGACGGCTACGAGGTGACCCGCGTGGCGCCGGACCGGCGCGGCCACGTGTCGGCCGACGACGTCTTGGCAGCGGTTCGGGAGGACACGCTGCTGGTGTCGGTGATGCACGCGAACAACGAGACCGGCGCCGTCCAGCCGATCGTCGCGATCGCCGACGGCCTTCGCGCCGAGCCGGCCTTTCACGTCGACGCGGCGCAGACCTTCGGTCGGCTGAACGAGGACCTGCGTTACCCGCGCATCGATCTGATCAGCGTGAGCGGCCACAAGATCTATGCACCTAAAGGCGTGGGCGCGCTCGTGGCTCGCCGTGGCGACGGTCGTCCCCCGATCGCGCCGATCATGTTCGGGGGCGGGCAGGAGCGGGGTCTGCGGCCGGGGACCGTCCCGGTGCCGCTCGTCGCCGGCCTTGGACTCGCCAGCGCACTGGCCGAGGCGGAGGGCGCGGCGCGCGGCGAGCGCTGCGCGGTGATCCGGTCGGACGCGCTGGATGCGCTTGGCTCGCTGGGCGGCGTGTTCCACGGGGAAGGCGGGCGCACGCTGCCGCACATCCTCTCGGTGGCGTTTCCCGGCATCGATTCCGAAGCGCTGATGGTCGCGCTGCGCGGCGTCGCGGCGGTGTCCAACGGTTCCGCCTGCACGTCGGCGAGCTACAAGCCTTCCCACGTGCTCGAGGCGATGGGCGTGGACGACGAGGTGCTGAGGGGAACGATCAGGATCTCCTGGTCGCACGACGTGGCTGATCCGCCGTGGCACGACATCGCGGGCGTCGTTCGGATGCTGTCCTGACGACGACCTCTCGGCATCTTCTTCCGGCTCCGAACGCGTTCCTGGTTCGACGTGGTCCTGAGTGTAGGAGTGGACGTGCGCGGACCTTCTGTCGGCTAAAGGGTGACGAGTATTTCCTCCACCGTCTCCAGCGCGCAGCGCGTCGAGTAGTCCGGGGGAAGGAAGCGACTGAAGCGGATTTCAGCTTGCGTGATTTCGCGGACCATCGTCAGCGTGAGCGCGAGATTCTGACTGTCGTCCAGGCCGAACGAGTAACCCTGCGGGAGTGCGTCGAATGGGACGCCCTCGCCGTGCAGCGCCAGCGCGCTTGCGATGCTCCGGAGCGGGCCAGTCATGTGTCGGCGGGACGCATTATGATAGCGACCGCGCCGGCGATAGGACTGGTCGAGCAGCATGCAGACGGCCCAGTAGTTAAGATTGCCGATGTGGCGCAAAGCGGGGAGCAATTCGTCCTTCACGTCTTCGCCGGCTGGCGGAAGGCCGGTCTCCACCCGCAGCTCATGGCTTGGAAAGTGTGGGTGGCCCGTCGTCCACACCTCTGGTCCTGGGAGCGCGGAGTGCGTGCCTAGGAAGATCGACTTGAAGAGCTCGAAGTGCTCGGCTTCGCCTTCGATGCGCACCTCCTCAAGCCGCTTCAGCCAGAGGTCGAAGTCGATGAGATCGGGCTCGCGGCTGCGGAGTTCCGCGATAACCGCCTCGATCTTCCTGTAGAGCGAGCCGACTTGATTGGGTCTCGCCGTGCCTAATATGCCATACAGCTGATCCACGAACTTCTGATCTGCCGAATCCTGTTGTTCGGGCGAGATGCTATCGGCCGGCGCTTCGACATAGACGTATTTGGCCACGGTCTCGAGGCTCAGAGCCTCTAGCGCGAAGGCGAATGGATAGATGTCCTGCTCGTAGGGGAACTGCTGCCGTCCGAGGTGTGGACCGGCGCCCAGTTCGACCAGCAGGCCGTTGACGACGTCGAGGTGGGTCATCTCCTCGATCGCGACGCCGAGGATGTGGAGCGGACGGCCGCCGTAGCGGTGGCTCGCCCATCCTGCCAACGACAGATATTCCGGACATTTCACCGAGAATGCGGCGTAGAGATACTGGACGAGCAGCGAATGCTCGATCTCGGCAGCGTCCCGCAGCAGCCTTATCAGTTCGATCAGCGGATTTGCGAAGAGCGGCACGTAGCCTTGAGCAGGTGTCGGGCTGGCGGCCAGACTCACGGCGAGCGGGATTTCGATCGCGTCGAGGCTGAAGTCGGCGCGAAGGTTGTGGACGGCGCCCTTCTCGACGGTGGGTTCCAGCAGGCCCAGCATGTCGAACCGCTCTGTCAGCGGGTCGTCCTTCATCTTGAGAGAGAAGTTGGCTGGCGCGTGTGCCGGCGCGCGCTCGTCGATCGCCCGTCGTATGGCTTTCCGGTATCTCGCGTAGCCGGTGCACCGGCACAGGTTGTGGCCCGCGACCGCCTCGATCACCGTCTCGGGATCCTGTTGGGGCAGTGCCGCCATTTGCTCGTAAGCTACCACGCCGGCGACGGCGAAGCCGGCTGCGCAGTAGCCGCACTGCATCGCGCCCTCGTCGAGAATGGCCTGCTGGACCGGATGGAGGTTGGTCCCATTGGCGATGCCTTCGATCGTCGTGACCTCCCAGTCGTTCACGTGGCGCATGGCGATCATGCAGGATTGCTTCGTCACGGGTGGCTCGCCGGGACCGTGGCGCACCATGACGGTGCAGGCGCGGCATTCGCCGATGCTGCAGCCGATCCGGGTGCCCGTCTTGCCCAGGACCTCGCGCAAGTAGTGTCCGAGGTGCATGTCCTCGGGGACGTCCTTTACGATCTGGGACGTGCCGTTGACGGTGAAGCTGACGTCTGAGGTCTTTCTAAGCACCTAGGCCCCCCACGATCTTGAGGTCTGCAAACTTGATTGGCAGCCGATTGGGCCAAGCGTCCGACGAATGATGCCCCAGCGCATGCGCTATCGCGTTTGAGATCGCGGCGGCGACGGTGGTCATCGTCACTTCGCCAGCGCCCTTGTGCCGAATGTGGGCGTCGTCGGCGTTGAGCGCACCGCCGATCGGAAGGGCGACGCAGTGCTGCTCGAGCTTGATTCCGCTAACGTCGGACGATCTCGGCATAATGTAGCGGTCGAAATTCACGTATCGATCCTGGCCGGACTCGCGCGGCAGCTCCTCGAAGAGGGCGTGGGCGATGCCCATCTGCAGTCCGCCCTCCACCTGTCCGGCCAGCACAGCTTCGATGATGGGTTCTCCGGCATCGAGAAACGCGACCACGTCGGTGACGACAATGCGGCCGGCCTTTGGATCGACCTCGACCGCGATCAGGTGCGCGCCGGCTGCGTATCCGGACCGAGGCACGGGCGACTTTCCCGGGCCCGTGGGGTCGGGGAAGACGCGTTCGTAGACGTCGAGCAGCGTCGGCGCTGCGAGGGGATCGCGCGCGAAGCCGATCGCGTCGGCGAAAGTCTGGTGCTCGATCGGTCCCTCGACGAACCTTGCCTTTGACCAGCCGTTGGCGAAGTACCCGTGCGCTATCGCCATCCTCTCGCGGCCAGTGTCCTCCATTTGCTTGGCGATCTCGGCCAACGTGACAGTTCGACCGTCGACCACGAAGCCCTTCTCGTTCCAGGCAGCAGCGATCGCCTCGTCGTCTAGCTTCGATCCCGTGATGGCGCGCAGCGTGGGGAGGACGCGGAACCGCAGCAGAGCGGCCAGCGCCTCGCGGACGACGTGAACATGGAAGAAGGCCGTCTTCGACGCACTCGCCGACGACCGGTCCCCCCATTTCTTCGGGACGTTTTGCGCGTTCTGCAACATCAGCGCCGAGAAGGCGGCGAAGGGTTCCGCCGTGCCAAGCTGGACCTGGGCACGGGTGTGGAAGGCGGCCTCGACCACGGCGGCGAGCGACTGCCTCGCTCCCTGGCCCATGTCGACGGTCTCGCTCCATACGGTGACGGCGCCGTCGAGCTCGAGCTGCACAGCCGCGAACTGCGGATCCCCCGAGGTGCCATAGGCTTGCATGCAGCCGGCGAACCCAACGCCCCGATAGACGCCGCGCGCTGCGCCCTCGTCGCGCGCTTCTGCTCGCCCGGTCCAGAGCGGATGCTTGCCGGCGAGATCGCAGACCTCGGCGTTCGCGACGTGGAACTTGAGTGGGGTGCCGGCGAGATCGCAGTCGGCGTCAGCCGGCAGTCGAGCGTGCTTGAGGACGTTGCGGCGTCTGAATGCGACTGGGTCTTCCTTCAGACCCAGCACGGCGAGCTTGTCGACGGCCGTCTCGATGTTGAAGTTGACCTGGGGGATGCCGAAGCCGCGCATCGAGCCGACAACCGGAACGGCGCGTCTCGTCACGATGCCGTTCACGCTGGCCTGCCGGAACCTGTAGAAACTGGTGGCGTGCAGAGACCCGAGCGACATCACGGGATTGCTCAGGTTGATCTCGGCCCCGCCTTCGAACACCACGTGGATGAGCGCACGGTCGAGCAATCCTTCCTCGGTTGCCGTCACGAGGCTGTGGACGGCGGAGCCGTGCCGTTTCAGTCCTGCCTGGAACTGCTCGAAGCGGTCATATGCCAGTCGGACGGGCTTGCCGGCGAAAATGGCGGCGAAGGCGAGCTGGAAGAGATGAGGCGCCATGTCGCGACCACCGAAGCCGCCGCCGATGTCGGCACCCCAGAGCTCGATCTTCTTGACCGGGGAATTGGCCGTAACGAGCGCCGCGAGCGCCCGGCGTTCTCCAGACGCCGACTGCGTCCCGGCCAGAATCGTCAGCGTGCCGTCCTTCAAACGCGCCAGCCCGCTTTCCGGCTCGAGAAATGCGGGGTCCACCTGCTGCGTGTAGGTCGTGGTCTCCACGCAGAGCTGGCCCGCCTTCAGCTGCCCAAGTTCCACTTGGATTGCCGCCGCCGTGGCGCTGGCCGTGACTCGGTCCGTCGGATCTGCCCGTGACCAGGCCCCGCCGCTGAAGGTCAGCGGCCCGTTAGAATACTGGCTGGAAGATGGATAGGGGGCCGTCGACCAGAGGTAGTGCTGTCTCGCAAGGGTCGCATCCGCCTTCGAGTTGCGCCAGTCCCCGAGTATCTCGTCCAGCGTCGGGTTAGCCGGCAGGACTTCCGGGGGCACGTCCTCGTATACGACAATGCCGCGGTCTTCGCGCAGCTCCTGCGCGGACCTTCGAAAGGTCAGGAAGTCGTCGTAGATGAGGATGGCAAGGGGCTGGCTGAGGAACTCGGGAACGGTGTCGGCGAGGCATATCTGGCGGGTCACCGTCCAGTTGGCGTCCTTCGGGGCAGGCATCACGCCGATCTTCGGGTCGTAGCCCGCGATGCGGATTGTCTCTTCGGTAATCACTTTGGAGGGCTGGTTCTCTTTGCTCAGCTTGGTGAGGTCGAGGCGCTTGAACTTCTTCGTGACGCAGGTCGCTCGCACCACGAGCGCGTGTGCGCAGTCCTCCCCCCAGCCGAGATCGTCCGAGCGATAGTCGCTAGCGAAGACCTTCTCTCCTGTGATCTTGGCACGGCGAAGATCAGGTTCCAGCCATTTCGGTTGATTCTGGCCCAATGCAGCTCTCCCCCGTGTGCTGCCACGGTTGTCGCGACGAGCCTGCCGTCGAATTAGCCCCGAGCTGCAGCGGCTGCAGGATGCACGAGCGAAGAGCGCAAGTAAATCGGGCGCCGCCCTTCTTGTTTACTTGCAAGACAGCGGCTTTGCGTCATGCTGATTGAGGGCCAGGAAGGGGAGGAGACGCCAAATGGGGGGCGAGCCGAAAGCGACCAGCGAAGCCGATCAGGATCCTCTCGCATTCTACGCGAAGAAGACAGTGGAGGAGCTGACGCAGGTCGAGAACAACAACGTGTCTGCCGAGGACGCCGAACGCCATACCATCTACAGCCGGTTGGTCTTCGCGATCGTCGCGGACGCGTTCAACGGAAACAAGAAGGGGCCGGCCGGCACCTATCCCGGACGAGCCAGCCAGATGATCGAGAAGGGGCGCTACGCGGGCGATGCCTGCGGCGACCGCTACTTCGGTCACAACATCGCCTGCATCGCTGTCGACGGGCGGGGCGAGATCATCGATTTCGAGTTCAACCACAACGAGCTCTACAACAGTTCGACGGAGCACGCGGAGGCTCGGCTGGTCCGCCGCATCTTTAACCTGAACCAGAACTACGATCACTGGCAGACGATCGACACGAGCGAGATCAAGGAGGTCCCCTACGGAACGCTGCTGAGCGCGGTGACGCTCTACACGAGCTTGGAGTCATGTGCCCAGTGCTCGGGCGTGATGACGCTCGCGAACCTGAAGGCTGTGATCTATCTGCAGGGCGACCCGGGGCAGTATCGGATCGGCAACATCATGTATAACCTGTCCAATTCGCTGGCCGTGTCGCATCCACACACGCATGGTGGATCGACCGGTAAGCCCGCCACCAAGTATTGGGCGCCCGAGCCGGTCAGCGCAGATCTGTTTGGTTTCGCGCACAAGGCGACGCTCGAAGCGGACTACGTCCGGTTCGTTGCGGAGAAGGACAAGGTTCCGTTCTACGTCCAGCCGGACGGCACGCCTGTTCCGTCCGACAGCATCACGTCGTTCCTATGCACCGACGCTGCCAAGTCCATCTTCGCCGCCGGAGCCGACGAACTAGAAAGCATGGTGCTGAGCTTTCCCGATTACACTCCGGCACGTCCGGCAGCTGTGCGTCAGGCCCTTACGAATGCCGAGGTGCTCGACCAGGCGCGTCGATATCGCATCTATGTAAGGAAGGTCGGGCGGCGGGGGACAACGCACAAGTAGCTCCTTCCGGAACAGTCGTCAGAGCTCGGTCATCGCCTTGCCGACCGCTTCGGCGGTCGACCTGTTCAATCGGTAGGAGATGGTCGTCCCCGAGCGCGTGGTGCTGACGAGATCCGCGTCGGCGAGCTTCTTCAGGTGCGACGACAGGGTGCTCTGACCGACTTCGAGACGACGTCCGATCTCGCCCGCGGCGAGCCCGTCCTTCTCGCCCGACAGCAGGCGGAGGACCTCGAACCTCGTCGGGTGGCCGGCGGCTGCCAGGATGGTCGGGATCCGTTCGGAATTCATGGGTCCAGTGTGCTTTTCGAAGCGCGCCGGTCAAGACACCCTTGATATTTCGTTATTTCACGATATATCGATATATGGGCGCTCGGGATTGGTTTCACCGATCCGGGCGTCGGAAACAAGGGAGTTAAAGAACATGGAAGGTCAGATCGTCGTTGCGGAGCCGCAGCTCGAAGTGCCCGCGATTGCGGATCCTTTCGCCGCGGACCGATTGCACTGGCGTCCCGACGACGCCCAGCGCCCGGCGCTGGTCAGGCTGGCGATCGTCGCCACGACCGTCGGCGCGCGGTTCGAGAGGGACGGGCTTGCGTGCGACCCGATGGCGTGGATGCTCTCTCCCCGCGCGATGTTCGACGGGGAGAGTGCCCTGACCGCCTGTCTGGAGGGCAGGGCGTTCGAGCGGGCGCTTGTCCTCCATGCGCAGGGCGCCGACCTGGGGCTCGACGCGGATCCCGAGCTGCTCGACGAACTTCTCTCCGATGACGACGACGACGTCCTCGACGACGAGCTGCTCGACGACATCGCCGTGTCCGAGCTGGACGCGGAGGCTGGGGCCGGTCCGCGGCACGACCCGCCGTTCCCGCAGAAGTCGCCGGAGGCGCGGGCCTGGCGGCGCCGCGCGGCGCAGCGCACGCACACCGGCGACCGGCTCTTCTCGACGGGCTTCTCGCAGTATGCGGCAGGCGGGCGGATGCTGGTGTTCGTCGCCGCGGTCGTGGACAGCGAGCGGACGTTCAGGAACCGGCTGTTCGAGCGCTACGGCGCGATCGCCGCGCTGGGCGCGAAGGTTAGGGAGGGGTTCGACCTCTACGACACGATCGGCTCGCGGCTGGTGTCCGACCACATCGCCAACGAGCTCGCCTTCCTCGCGACGGACCCCGGCAAGATGACGGCGGAGGGCTTCGCCGTGGTGCTGGAGTGGCGCGCATGAGCGTGCAGGGTCTCGTCAACGTGCCGGTCGAAGCGTCGGCGATCGCGCGCGTGCTCGACCGCCACCCGGACTACCGCGTGCTGCGCAGGCTTCCGCCGTTCGAGCGCCGCGACGTGCCCGCGCTCAGGACCGGCGTGATCACCGGCGTCGCGCTCGACGTGGAGACCACCGGCTTCCATCCGGAAGACGACCGGATCATCGAGCTGGCGATGCAGCGTTTCGAGGCCGACGCGGAAGGCCGGATCGTGTCGGCGGAGCCGCTGGTCGCCTATTTCGAGGATCCCGGCATCCCGATCACGCCGGAGATCACAAAGGTGACCGGCATCCGGGCGGAGGACGTGAAGGGAAAGGCCATCCGCGACGGAGAGGCCGGGTCGATCCTCGCCTATGCCGACTTCGTCGTCAGCCACAACGCGTCCTTCGACCGGCCGTTCGTAGAGGCGCGGCTGCCAGAGGCGCGCGACCTTGCCTGGGCCTGCAGCCTGAACGACGTGGATTGGCGAGGCCTCGGCTTCGAGGGGCGCACCCAGTCGCAGCTGGTCGCCGCGATCGGCGGCTTCTACGACGCCCACCGTGCGGGCGTGGACGTCAACGCGCTGCTGCATCTGCTCGATCACACGCTGCACGATGGAACCACGGTCCTATCCCACATGCTGGATCGGGCCCGTCGGACCACCTACCGGCTCGACGCGGCTCGGGCGCCGCGGTCGGCGTCGGAGAAACTCAAGGCGCGCGGCTGGCGCTGGTCGCCGGTTCGCGGCGTCTGGTCGATCGAGGTGGAAGGGTCGTTGAAGGACGACGAGATCGACTGGGCGACAATCCAGATCTACGCCGCCACCGATGTGCCGAGCGTGAGCGAGATCGACTGGCGCGTCCGACATGCCCGGTGAGCGTTCCGAGCCGGTCGTCGGCATCCTCGACGGCGGTCTTTCGGCGGTCGCCGAAAGCCTGTGGCCGCCGCTCGGCCTGCTGGACGGCTGCGCCGAGCGCTTGGGCTGGCTGGGAGTTCCCGTTGCGCAGGTCTACGTCCGGGCGGCCGAGACCAGCCTCTTCCACGCCATCATGGCGATCGAACGGGTTCGGGTGGGCGAGGGCTGGACCCCGTCGGACGATCAGCCCGGGATCGATCCGCGTCTACTCGAGTGGCTCGACTAGCTGGCGGCGTAGCGCTCCTCCGCCGCGCGGCGCGTCGCGAGGCGTTCGTCCTCGCTCGTGACCGGGACGAGACGCTCTCGCTTCAGCTCCTCGAGCAGCAGCAGGAGGGCGGCGCTCTTGGCGAAGGCGAGGTCGCGCTCGGCCGTCAGGATGCGCCGCTCCGTGCGGAGCGCGGCGATCTCCGCCCGCAGTGCGGCGAGCTCCTTTCGCGCACTCCGCTCTCCAGGATCCGGCTGGCTGCGGGCGGCAGCCCCCACGTATCTCTTGGCGCGCTCGACTTCGTCGCGCACCCGGGGCCATTTCGCTCCGTCGCCGCTGATGGGCGTGCGGCTGCTTTTGCCGGCTTCCCAGGCGACATGCTGCTGGCACACGCTGAGCCTGCCGGACAGCTTGAGCGCCCGGGTCTTCTGTTGTGATGGCGTCCCGTCGACCACGCGCTGGAGGGCCTGCAAGAAGGCGGTCTCCACGGGATCCTCGTTCTCGAGCGTCCTGACCTTGAAGCTCACCGGTCATACCTTTCGTATCCGAGCGCGCGCAGCATGGCGCGCGACTGCTCGGCCCGCCGATTGGCGACCCAGTATTGGTCCTCCAGGCCGCGCCGCTTGGCACTGCGCCAGACGCGCTCGTTTGTGAGATAGCGGCGGCGCCAATAGCCGAGATGGCTCTGGTCGGCGAGAAACAGCTGGCAGCCGCCGCAGATCGACGGACTGCGTATCATCTGATCGGGCGTGCTGTTGAGGAAGGTGGCGCTGCCTGTCATGTCGTTGCAGCGCGACCGATGCGGCGCGAGGGCAATCCCGCACGAGCCGTGCTCGCCGGGGGTCAGCGTGGCACCGGTCTCGATCAGCTCTTCCGACACGTCCGGCGCCATTGCCGTCCCGTCGCCCACGGACAAGAAGCGCGTCAGCGATCCGGCCGTCCTCTTCCTCGGATCCGCGGCGGCGGCCAGGGCGGCCCTCGTCACCGCGGTGCGGATCTCAAGTTCTTCCTTCTCGTCCAGTTCGGGGAAGTGCCGGCGGGCCTTGAGCCGTTTGCCCTCGTCGTCTTCGGTAGGGACTCTCACCTCGTCTTCGGAGATGGCGCGTCGCGAGCGGAGCATCCTCTCGTGACGGGAGATGACGTCCTCGAGCCGCCCGCCGACCGCCTCCTCGAGACCGAGCATGGTGGCGAGGCTGCGGTTCGCGACGAGCCGGCGTTCGTCGTCCCCGCCGAAATACATGGCCGGGTTGCGACCCATGTAGCCGGTCTGGAGGGTGGCGATCCGCAGGTGCTTGTATTGCCGCTTGATCGCGGGAAGCAGCCTGCCGTCGAGGCGCAGCATGAACTTCGCGAAGTTCTTGCGATATTGGTGCGCCCGCACGTTCGCGCATCTGGACTCCCGGTATGGCCTGATGTCCGGGCCGTCCAGGCTGGCGCCTACGTCGGGCAGCCCGGTCAAGTCGACGAAGCGGGCGTAGAACTGCTTCACCGAGGTGGCGAAGCGGTGGCGCGTGATTCGGCAGATGCTCGACGGCTTCCACGGCATGCCCGGACAGTTCATGCAGACACTGAGAGCGGTCCGCGCCTGCTGGTCGGGCGACAGTCCGCGCCAGGGGGACATGAGGCGCTCCAGCGTCTCGATCGCCCTGACGGCGAGCGGGACCTCGCCCGTTCCGGCCAGTCGCGATCCGACGAGCCAGAGGTCGTCGACGGGCGTCGTCTGCTTCTTCAGCAGCTTGGCGCGGACGAAGAACAGGTCGAGCGTTCCGCTCTGCGAGCGCTCGACGACGATGCAGTCTGGATGCGCGTTGCCTGGCGTCCAGCCGCCACGGATCGATACGACCTCCGACAGCCGCATGCCCGAAGTCGCCATGACCGTGAGCAGGCAGACGTCGCGAAGAGTCGAGAGCAGGTTGTGCAGCGCGAGCGATGGGCTGTTGGATGCCCCGGTATTGGACAGACCGGACTCGGAAAGCGCTGCTGGCCAAGCCACCTTGCTCGCGCCGTGAGTGCGGAACTGAAGGCTCCGCAACGCCTCGTAGGCCTGATTGCGTTCATGCCCGGAACCCAGGCCGCCAGTATGCTCGAACCACAGCCGCTGGGCTTCGAAGACGTCCGGCGCGTGTATGGCGATCACGCGCTCAGCCGTGTTCACGATGCGGAGATAGACCTCGTCGGGTATGGGCGGGATCGCGTCTTCGACGACGTTGACGACGTAGTTCGCGACCTTGGAGGCGGATCGACCGCCGAGCGGATCCAGCGCCGGGACCGGGATGCCGGCCTTGGCAAGCTGCCTGCGCGCCTGCCAGATGAACCCCAAGGTGGCGATCCGCGTCTTGATGCGACCCTCCAGACTCGCCTTTGCCTTCCGATGGGAGGACGCCTCGTCCTCGTCAGCCTCGCCGCGCTGGATGGCTGCGTTCTCCTCGCCGGCGAACTTCTCGGCTAGGTGCCGCAGGTAGTCGTCCGCGGCGACCGGAGTGAGCTGCTCGAAGCTGGATAGCCCGCGGTCGACCATGTAGCGCATGAGGCTGGTGATGCCGGTCATGATGCTCGCTGCCCCGGTGACCTTCTTGACGAAGCGGATGCGCGGGTCGGCCAGCGCGATCCAGAGCAGCTTGCGGAAGTCGTCGACGATCGCGGCGTCGACCGCGCCGACGCCGCCGTCCGGAAGGGAGGGATTCCAGCCGTCCGGCAGGCCGGTGGTCCAATACAGGCCGATGCCGGAGGCCGTGAGCCCGGGATCGTCGGTGTCGAGCCGCCAGACCACGTCCGTCCACATGCTCAGCGACGAAACCCGCTTGCCCGGTCCGAAGCTCAACGCCTCCGGGTGGCGCAGCAGTTCCTGCGTGGTGAGGGCGGTCGCCATCATTCGATCTCCGGCAGGGGTGGAAGGTCCATCTTCTTGGCCAGGGCGCGGGCCTCGTCGGTGAAGGCGGGCAGCCAGTCGTCGGCCAGCCGCTGCGCGACAGGCAGCCAGATGCCGAGATACGCTCCGGCAGACAGCGCGTCCTCGCCGTCGAAGCTGCGCTCAATGGCGTCGAGTAGGAGATGAGCGTAGGCGCACGACCGCTCCGACGTCAGGTCCATCACCGCCAGGGGGCAGATCGGACATTGGCCGTAGGCGTGACAGGCCTGACCCTTCTGACCGGGCATCGGGCTTGCGTAGCGGTCGAGGCAGGAGAAGCCCGGGGTGGCGGCGGAGCGGTCCGACTTTTCCGGAAGTTTGCGCGCATCGATGCGGCCATCCGAGAGCAGCCAGCGTTCACGCTCTTCGGCCGCCCGCGCCAGCATCTCGATGTCCCGGCTCTCAGCTGCATGCGAGCGATAGTGGTCGATCACCACCTGCTGCGATGCCTGGCCGCCGGTCTTTCGGACCGACTCGGTGTCGCCGGTCGCCAAGTGGACGAGGTCGAGCACGCCTTTGCGCATGTCCTTCATGGGGATGTTGGACACCTTCGCGCTCTTGATCATGCGCGTCAGCGCGCCTGCGATGGCGCCGCCGCCTTTGTTTCGGATATCGGGACCGATCTCGCCGAAGCGCGAGGCGCCGCGCGCCACGAAATAGAGTTCGCTGCCGACGACTTCCCGGCCGATCGCGGTCCAGCGCTGAAGGAAGTCGAGCAGTCGCGCAGGATTGGTGGACGAGGCGTCGATCGCGAATGAGGCCGTCTGCCAGGTGTCGACCGGACGGCGCTTGCGTGCAGTAATCACGATGCGATGGGCATTGCCTAGCGAGTTCTTGCGCACATCGCTCAGTCTCAGGTCGAACAGCACGGCCGGATTGAAGCGCGTGTAGTGCAGCAGGACTACTATGAAGGGCATCAGCTCCTCCGCCCCTGGCGTGAAGCTCTTCCGGAAGCGATGCGCCATGTGTTGCGAACAGTGCGCGTTGACCTCGTCGGTGACGTTGTAGTCCGGATCTGCGGCACGGCCGGCGATGAAGAGCTCGCGCAGCATCAGCGCCTTCGCGACCAGCCTGTCGGACGCGTCGCCGGCCTCGAACATCGCGAGCAGCGGCTCCGTCTCCTCGATCCGACGCTCGATCTCGTCGCGGCAGTGGCGCAGCAGCTTCGACATCGCCGCCGCGTCCGGGACGGTCTTCAGTTCGCGCGACGGCCGCACCGCGTCCGGCCACGGGTTCTCGGGCCACTCGCGGATGGCCTCCGCGAGGCGGTCGTTGCCGGTCTCCCGGCTGACGGGTTCCAGCACCATCCTTGCGTCGCCCAGATAGGAGCGGCGCACGCCGACGCTCAGCGCGGCCTTGTCGTCGACCACGCGGTCGAGCCACCACACGAAGCGAGAGATGGTGTCGCAGTCGATGTCGTTCGGGGACATGTCGCCACTCGACTGCTCGTCGAAGAACGCGAGCAGTCCGGACTTGAGCGAGGCGATCACCCGCGATCTCGTCGACGGCGACTTATGCCCCAGCAGCGGAAGCAGGGTGGGGACGATCGCGTCGCGCAGGCTCGGGAAACGTGACAGGCGGCCCATTGGAATGATCTGCGGCGCGTGATCGTCGTGCGCGGGAAAGGCGAGGACGTCCTCGCACCGCTTGTTGGTCGCGGATGCGATTTCTGGCGGCACGAGGGCTGCCGACGGGACCGGCTTGGACTTGGCAAGCGCCGCCCTGCGCGCTGCGGTGCTGCCCGCGCGCATCAGCCGAGCAGCCCGAACACGATCGACTGCACGAGGTCGTCGGCACCGCCGGCGAACTCGTGCACGTGGCGGAGATAGACCTTCTGCGTCGTCTCTAGCAGGGCGTGACCGAGGCGGCGCTGGGCCTCGAGCCAAGGGTCGGCGCTGTGGCCGCGCGAGTTCACGTAGTAGAGGCAGGCGCACGTGTGCCGGAGATCGTGGAATGTGTGCGCGGTCGTCGAGGCGCCCGCACCGTGGCGGTGGCCGGGAAGCTGACGGAGCAGGCCCGCGCGGGCGACGGCGGCCGAGAAATCCCGACCGAGGATCGCCGGCGAGAGCCGGTCGCCGGCCGCTGGACCGGCCGATCTGTGGTTCACGAACAGCGCCGGGGTGTGCTCGTCGTCGGGCAGCGGCACGCACGCGGCGCGCTCGCTCGCGATGTAGAGCTTGAGCTCGGCGATGAGGAAGCCGGGCAGGAGGATGGTGCGCGGGTTGCCGCCCTTGGTGACGGTCAGATCGATCGCATGTTCGGCCAGCGGCGCCCGCGGGTTGTTTCTCACCTTTTCGATCTGCTTGCGGTCGAGGCCGCAGACCTCGAACCGGCGCAGGCCGCCCAGCAGCGCGATCATCGAGGACAGCCAGAGGCGCGAGGTCTCGCCGTCGCGCCGCTTGGACGGCCGCGGCCCGAAGCAGGCGATGAGCGGCTTCAGGCTCTCCAGCGGGACCGGACGGATAGCCGTCTCGGGGATGCGGCCTATCGTCTTGCCCAACTTGGTCACGAAGCGCACGTCGGTCAGACCGCGCGAACGCGCGTCGACGTAGAATGACCGCAGGGACGAGACGCGCCGCTTGATGGTGTTCCTGGCAAACTGGAAGCCCTGCTCGGTCTCCTCGTCGAACGCCTCGGCGGTCATCTCGTAGACGTAGTCGCGGAAGTGGTGCTCGGTCGCCGCGTCCCATGCAACACCCATCGTGGCGAGGAACTCGAACCAGGCGCGCAGGTCGTAGGCGTAGGCGCTGATCGTGTTGTCGGCGTGCTTCTCGTCGCCGATGCCCACGGCCTGCTCGGCGAGGAAGAGCAGGGCGGGCGCCACTACGGCGCCGGTGGTGAGGTTCACCAGGTATCGGAAGCCGGCAGGCAGGTCGCGCTTGGCGGGGCGCAGGTCCTGCAGGCCGAGCTCTTGCGCCACGCGCCTTGTCGTGCCAGACTTCCAGCGTACGACTGAATAGCGGTCGTAGGGATTTGGAAATCCCTCGATCCTGGCCATGAGGTCGTGTTCGGAAACGGTGTAGCCCGTGTCGCGCATCGTTTTTTTCTTCAGTTGATTGGTGAACAACAAGGTGGACAATTCCGCTTGTCCATATTCCATTCTATGAGCATCGTGAGGTGTTCACATCTTTGTTCATCGCAAAACGTGGAAAGGAGTTAGGGGCGTGATGTGATGCACCCCTACGAGCGGCTAGCGATCGAAGGCCGTGAGCGTAGATCGATCGTTGTGCAGATCGGCCAGCGCCTCAAATCGCGCTTGGCGTCACGCATCCTCCGGAAGAACTATCGCCTTTTTAACGCCGGTCGCCTGCAGGCGCCGGGCGAGCTCGATCTGCTCGTCAAGGACCGAGCCATTCAGATAGGTCGTGAACTCCTCGCTGTCCCACGCGTCCATGATGCACACGTCCAAGCCGAGATCCTGCTCGATGATCATGGTCATTGAGACGTCGAAGTAGATCTCGATGTCGGAACGCTCGGATATGACGGCTACCGGACGCTCAACGATGTCGATAAGGCTCCATTGGGCTCCCTTTCGGATGCCGTCGGCGACCGCCCGCTCTGTCGCGGTCCTCAGACCCGCCTTTCGCTCCGTCACGGACGCGGCGATCGCAGCGACGCGTCGAAATGCGCTGATGAACGGTTCGGCGATGTCCTGCGGATCGTAGCGCTCGTTGGTTCCGAGAACGATGCTCCGTTCGATCGGAACGCGGAGGCCGCCTCGCGTCCGAGCCACGCAGCCGACGAAGAATAGCGCGGGTTCGTTCGACCGTTGACGGGTGTGGCTACGGACGGTCAGCTGGCGCTCCTCCCACATCTTTTTAAGGCCTGCGGCGTCCAGGCTGCTGAGCATGATCGCGCTTGCATCGTGAAGAAGTTCGAATACGTTCTGAATCATTTTTCAAATCCCATTGAGGTTCAACTCCTCATTCCAATCACACTCTGCCGAATTCTTGTTAACGGTGCCTTGCGGATCGCTGCCGAAGCGCAGGACTACTTCTACATGTTCTCAACCGTGTCCGTCGCGTTTGAGCCATCACCGTGGCCGCGCCAGGCTGGATTGATCGGCACGGGGCTCCGGCGACGCTTGCGGAGTTCGCGGCGCACGATCGGCTCGGCTTCTCATATCAGCGCGCGGCCGGGGGCTGGCTGCGCGCATCGACGGATCCGCCAGAACACGTTCGTGTCAACGACGGCGAAGCGATCCGCCAGCTCGCGCTGGCCGGCGTCGCCCCGGCGGTGCTCGCCGCATTCACCGTTCAGCAGGATCTGGAGACGGGCCGGCTCATCCGATTGCTCCCGGACGTGCAGCCTTTGCGGAGCGAGGCCTTTCACGCTGTCGGCGTAGGTCGCTCGGAAGGGCTTCCGGAGCGGGTGCGGGTGGTGCTCGACCTGCTGGCTCGCCACGGTAGGGTCGATGCGCTCCGTGCGCACTGACGGGACCCGTCTGATTTTCGATTGGAAGGTTGTGGGCGGGAGACCAGGCTCAACCGCTCGGACGGTCGTCGCGTCCGGCGCAGTGCTTGCGGTCGCGTGTCGGCCTGACAGTTCCGACAGGACTGCCGCGGTGTGAACGGCCGTGATCCTTTCGATCCGTCGAGCGCTAGGCCGCGGCCTAGGGAGCCGCGCGTGCGCTGGTGGTGAAGCGTGCGGGCAGCATATGAGATATTGCGCGCGCCGCTTCGCGTCCCGAACGATGTCTAGCGCGTGCGTCGGGTGGCACCAGTCGCGGCCGTTGGGCAACTGGGCATTTGTTGTGCCGCATCGACGACTTGAACAGCTTCTAGGCGATGCCAGCCGGGAATGCTTGGATGAAGGCCTAGAACGCCGGGTTGATGACGTCGCGAAGTCCAGCTGCATCGCCGGGTGTGAACTCGGCGCCGGTTATGCTGAGGACGACCAGTGACCGCTCGGCGAGAGATATGCCGGGGTCTGGCGGGATCGTTGGCTTGAGCAGGTTCAGTTCGAAGCTCGACGGAGGGGGCGTCTTGGCCGCCTTCCTGACCGCGGCGTCGCTCGCTTCCGCGAGCGCGGCGTGGCCGAGCAGAACGATGTTCCTGCCCGGCGAGCGCTGTGCGGACGTGTAGATGACGGCCTCGATCCGGCGCTCATTCCCGCCGACATGGACCTCGAGCTCGTGCGCGAGGAACTCGGCGACGGCTTGCGTCGGGACGTAATCGAGGTGTTCGTCCGACTTCAGGATCGGTCGCGCGATTTCGCTCATGAACCGCTGCATGAAGCGCCACTGCGCGAGCCGGCGCGCGTGGTCCTTCGCGAAGACGTTCAGTTCCTTCGGTCCCGCTCCGAAGCGCGTAAGGTCGAGCACGCAGACCGGGCGCCTTAGCCGAAACGTGGCCACCGCCACGCGGTCGCCCACCAGCGGGCGCAGCTCGGAGAGGCAGGTCTTCTGGTCGAAGGAGCCGTAGAAGGCTCGCACGCCGGACGGGTTCATTCGGTTGGCGCGGCCGACCTTCGGCGGGGCGGCGCCCATCCTGCCGACCGGATCGTCGGAGATCTTCTGCAGTTCGGCCTCGTCGACGATGCGGGCGCGGTGGAGGTCGCCGGCCTCATCTGGCGCGAGCATGTATACCGCGGGATTGCGGTGAAGGTCCTGCAGAAGGTGCACGTTCCTGAAGATCGTGGCGAGCGCGCCTCTGGCGTCGTCGTTGAAGAACCGCCTTCGATGGACGATGTCCTGGCAGAAGCGTTGCCACAGGAGGCCGTTGCCTCCGTCGCTTGCCCGGACGGGTCCGTAGTGGGCGTCTTCACTGTAAAACGCCTCCCCCCCGTCGGGCGGCCAGTAGTCGTCCGCCGCGATCAGCTGGCTGCACAGCGCGTCGAACGCTCCGTCCTCGGACGGTTTCGTCAGCGACTCGACCGTTTCCCGGAAGTCCGTGCCGGTGGGTTGGTGATAGATGCGGTCGTCGTCCGGATCGCTCGAAAAGAACGCCTCGGTTTCGCTGAAGCCGTAGTTGTTGCGGAATACCTCGTCGACGATCGCCGCGACGGCTTCGACCGGCACCCCTTTGCGCCGGGGATGGAAGTCGCACGGTCCTTCGTCGTAGCCGGGGCGTATGCCTTCGATGCGACGCTTCAGGCCCTTTTCGCCGAAGCACTCGGGACAGACAAGCGTCACCGCTTAGATGGCTCCCCTGGCGCCAGCTGCGGCGTTGATGCCGCGCCTCTTGCCGGGTTCATTTGTCCAGCTACGTTTGCGTGATCGCATTCTTGCCCCTCCGTCATCACGGCGACGTCCCCAACGTCGTCGCCGAAGATACCATTTCACGCCCGGACTTGCACTTGCTTCCTCGGACTGTGCGGACTGGTCGGATTGATCTGAGTGCTTTTAATGCCGCGCCGGCACGGCAACCTCACGCTGTCGCCGAAGTCTCGGCTGCGGCAGGTCCGGCAGCTACGTGCCGCGCCGAGGTCGCGGCGGATCAGCAGCTATCGATCAATCTTCGTGTTCACCATCCGGAAGGTGCCGGGATGGGTTGGCAGCCCGACGGCCCATCCCCCGAGTATCGCGTCTACGTCGCAGATAAGCTGTCTCTCGATGGTGACCCGTATCGTCGCGAGTTCCGGAGGAAGCAGGTCGTAGCGGTAGTGGGTCCAGTCTGGGATGGGCCCATGCCCTCGACGGAAGCGGGCGACCATGTCGTCCGCCTCGCCGACGTAGATCAGGTGATTCGCGCAGTCGGCGAGCATGTAGACCACGTTGCGCGCCCCGATCTCCATCAGATACTGATCCCGCGGCCGCCATGGCTGCTTGTGGATGCGAGGCCGGATCTTTCCGCCCAGCTCGTCGTCGATCCGCCGCATCGGCGCAGAGCCGGCGAGGCGCGCGAAAAGGTGGGGAAAGTCCGGCTTTTGCACGTAGTGCGCGACGATGCGCATCGTTCGGTTCGACGTGTCGAATTCGAGATCGGCAAACTCCCAGAACGCCCGCTCGGCGTCCTCGACGCGTCGGCGCGCGGCGCCGCCGCTCGCGGAACCTGCGAGCTTGGTGTCCAGCTCCCGCATGTAGGACATAAGGAACGTTCGAGCGAGCGCGGCGCGCAGCTCCTCCTGCAGGAAGAGGCGGAACTGCCGCGCTTCGCGGTGCGGAACGATCTCCGCCTTGAACATCTCTCCTTGAAAGGTGCAGGTGATCGAGGCGCTCGGATCGCTCCGCCCCTTTACGGCCGAGAATGTGGGTGCGACGCCCCACATCCGATCCACCCAGAGCGGTATCGGCGTGACACCGAGGCGCACGAAGGTCCCATCCACCTTCTTTCGCCAAAGAGGGAAGGCGACGTCGTTGCGTTCGATCGGCAGAGGACTTTCTCCTGTCGGACGGGCCCATGGTGAGCGTAGCGGAACGCAGGTCTGCCGCAACCCTGCCGGTCATCGCGACTGCATCGCATATCGGGCCCCCCCGAGTTTGGTGCTAGGTTTCGGATGTGTGCAGGGTTGGCGCAGCTTTCCGCTTCAACCTTCTGGAACAATCGAGTGTATGATGAGCACCGGCATGCCCTCCCCGGTCGGTGGACGTTCGGCGGGATGGTCTCTTCGCCATCCGTCGCCCGTCCTTTCGAACACCGGGCCATGCCCGTCGTCCGGGCGCCACCAGGCGTATCGTGGGAACAGGTGCATCAGCCCCTGTTTGCGCGATAGGAAGCTGTGCAGGATCGGTTCGACGGAAGAGATCTTGGTCTTGCTCTGACCGAATACATGTTGCGGCGCGTGCCCCTCTTCGACGAGTGTGAGCACCTCGGCGCACACGCGGTCCCAACCGTCCCCTGTCCGAGCTGGTGGGTAGGTGGCGCACGCGAACGAGTGCCCAACGTTCAGTTCACCGGTTCCCGTGGAGATCGGCGTCCCCTGCAGCAACGCGACGAGAAAGGATCCGAAGGTGACGTCGATTGGAGCCGACTTGATCGGAGGTCCCGCCATCCACCAGGATGACCAGGGAAGCGGTGGCGTTCCCAGCCGCGATCGCGGGTCGCATGGCGCGGCGACATACCAACCGAAGGGTAGGGCGCCCAACGCATGGCCCCGCAGATCCACGCCGGTGGCCAGTGGGTCGTTGGATGTCGAGGACTTGTAGAGCGTGAACTTCGGCCAGTCGGTTAGAAGTTCCAGCTCTCGGCTTGTGCTGTCTTTTATAGGCGCGGCCGGAACCACGGGTCGACGCATGCGGTGCAGCGCGCGGACGACCTTAGCCTGCGCGAAGACACCGCGCGCCTTCGCCGGTCCGGCGGGCCGACTATCCGAAGTGACCGTCTGCTCAAACGCGAAAATCGCCAAATCGCCGAGTTCCACGCGCTCGATGAACCGCTTCGTCGCCGCAAGCGGTATCTTGTCGATCCAGCCGAGCTTGATCGTGAGCGCACGCGTCAGTCTCCCCTGCGACGTCGTCGGTGCGAGCGCCTCGTAAAGTGCCTTGAGAAAGGGAGGCCTGAAAAGGACGGCCAGCTGTTCGAGTTCCCCGAGATCGCCGTCCAGCCGCCCGTGCGCGAGCGTTGCGCTATCGATCCGAGAGATCGCTGCGGCATCTATCCAGGAATACATCGTCGCTAACTAGGGTCAGTCGCTTAAAAATCTCAAGCGAAGTCCCGCCAGGTTGGACCTGGATGTCCCGCGCGAGATGGTCCTCGGCGGTGAAACGCCCGCGGAACGCTTGGAAGGCGGGGCACGTCGATCGAGGAGGCTCATCGGACAGCGACGGATCGCGGCTGTGCGACAGAGGTGATCGTGCCGAGTTTTGCCGGGTTGCGCATGACGTAGAGCCTGTCCGCTAGTCCGTCGCCACCGATCGGCCCGACCCATAGCACGGCAATCACCGTCGAGCCGTTTCGGATGACCAAGGCTTCGCCAGTCGCCATACGTTCAAGGCTCCGATGATACGGGCTCCACCAATCCTTCGCCTGAGCTGCAAAATCCAGGACCGCACCGCGGCCGATCAATGGCTTCAGCGCCGCCCGGACCTTGCCGCCGCCATCGGCGACGAGCGTCACGTGTTCGGCAAGCAGTTCGGAGAGTTCGCTGGCGTCACCCGTTTCCAGCGCTCGGTCGAACGTGGCCAGGATGCCCCGGTTCAATTCCGATGGGGCGACAGAGTTTGATCTGCCGTCCCTCACCTTGGCGCGAGCGCGCGAAGCCAGCTTGCGACAGGCGACTTCCCCGATGCCGAGCGTCTCCGCGATCTGCTGGTGGGATACGCCGAAGACGTCGGCGAGCAGGAACGCAGCACGTTCGCGCGGAGACAGGCGATCGAGCGCGAGCAGCAGAGCTGTCTCGAGGGATCCAGCCTCACCCTCGTCGATAGCTGTCTGCGCGTGCAGGGGTTCGGGCAGCCACGCCCCTACATATTCGGTTCGCACGCGTCTTGCTGAACGCAGCATGTCGATCGCGCGCCGCGTGCAAACGGTGGTCAGCCACCCTTGATGATTTTCGATCGCGTCATGATCGGCTGCAAGCCAGCGCGCGAACGCGTCCTGGACGACATCCTCCGCTTCGGCGTAGGTGCCGACCATCCGGTAGGCCAGTCCGAGCAGCTTTGGTCGAGCCTCGTCAAACAGTTGCGCAATCTCGACACTCACGCGATCCCCTTGATCCAATGCGGCGTGAAGCGCGTCAGCTCGGGCTCGTGCGCCAGCAAATGTCGGGAGGCATCGAGATATTCGCGGTATGCGTCGGTGCGTAAAAACTCCTCGGCGTCCGCTGGCGAGCGGTAGATCTGGACTGCGATGATCGCATCGGGGTCGTCTCCGAGACCGTAGCTGTAGGCGACGTGACCGGGGTTGGCAGAGATGGCGGATGGCATGTGGCGCTCCCACGCGTCCACCAACGATGCGCGTTGGCCGGCTTGAGCGCGGTGGGTGACAATCAGTCCGATCATTACAGCTTTCCTTTTCCGTGGATACTATGATGACGATCTGATGTTGCCGTTTGTGACACCCGACCAAAGCGGTCGGCAAATATCATGTGATGGTAAGCTGCGACAATCGATCGGTCGCGCTCGCGACTAGCGCGCCGGATGTGGCAGCTGCGCACGCTGAGTAGCCACCTTCGAAAGGCGCAGCGAATACGTGGCTGGGGAAGTGGGCGCTGCCAGCGTTCGATTGTGAGTTTGGAGGGGGTCGAATTGTCGGGAAGCGAGAAACCCTACCGCTGGCGCAGGCTGTGGCTGTCGGCGGATGACGTTCCCGGAACGGGTGCGCGCGGACTGTTTTCTCCGGAGCTGCATTCCTTGGCAGGGGCGACTGGTCATCCCGAGCCCAGCACGCTGCAGGACTTGTCGGACATCGGAGCGCTGCTCCTTCGCGGGGAATCGGGTGCCGGGAAGACCGTCGCGATTCGGCAGGAGGTCGAGCGGCTGCGCGGCGGCGGTTCTGAGGTGGAGTTCGTCGATCTCGCTGATGGACTCGTCGATGTAGCAGCGCTGTTCGGTAGCCTGGTCGCGGGTGCAGGTCCGACGATCTTTCTGGACGGCCTGGATGAAGCGCTGATGCTTGATCCCACGCTGGACGTCACCCTGCGTCGGGCAGTGTCGCAGCTGGACGACATCAGGCGTGTCCGTCTTCGGATTTCGGTCAGGTCGGAATTTGCCGTCCACCGCCTCGCTGGGCTGCTCGCCGAAAAGTTCTCTGATAGCTTCGAGGAATTGGCCTTGGCGCCGTTGCGCGCCGAGGACGTCATGATCGCGGCCAGAGCCGAGGCAATCGACCCGGACGACTTCCTGTCCGCGGTGGAGGGACTCCGCGTGGCGCCGCTGGCAGCCCGTCCCCCGACGCTCAAGATGCTCCTGGGTCTCTGGAAGAAGGACGGACATCTCCCAAAGCGCCGCCAAGAGATGTATCGGGCGGGTTGTGCCGCTCTGCTTCGAGAGGGCAGCCGGGGGCGTCTGGGGGCCTTGGGTGGCAATAATCCCGGATTGATCGGCCACCTGGACATGCCCGACCGCCTCGCGGTGGCAGCTCGCGTTGCAGCGCTGACGACGTTCGGTGGGCACGACCGGATAGATGTCGGGAGCGAACCGTCGGGATCGGGCTTGCACATTGACCTTGTCGCAGGCGGGGTCGAGCACACCACTCGCGGCGAGGTTCACGTCACAGCTAGCGCGGTGCGCGAGGTGGTGGGAACCTCCCTGTTTCGCCCGATCGGCCCAGCAGGCTTTGCCTTCGCTCATCCCAGCTTCGCGAGCTTCCTGGCAGCCACCTATCTGCTCGAACGCGGCGCGTCGCCAGAGCAGACGCGGCCGCTTCTGTTCGCGCCTGGCGGTCTTGTCGGCGCCAATCGGATCGACGTCGCCTCCTGGCTGGGCGCGCTTGACGCCGCTCACTTCGAGCGGTTCGTAGAGTTCGATCCGCAGGTGCTGCTCAGGTCCGGCATACCTGCTGAAACGCCGGGGCAGCGCCTCGACCTCGCCAATCGACTGCTTGCGCAAGCGGCCGCCGACCGTCTCGACGTCGACGAGTTGGAGGCAACCGGAGACCTTGTCCTGGTCGCGAGTCCCGGACTGGCTCCACTTCTTGCGTCGTTCGTCAGCGACAGGGCCAAGAATCCGGCGGTTCGGGCCTTCGCCGCTCGAATGGCCGCGGACACGGGATGCGTGCCCGTCGCCGACTGCGTGACCGTTGCGGTGGATCGCAGCGAGCCCGCGAAGGTTAGACGCGCCGCGCTGTCGGCGCTTGCGGAGGCACCGGAAGGAGCGCGGGATGCGATACTCGCTTTGAGCCTGCTGGACGAGCCGGACGAGGACCTGCGCCTGTCCGCCTTGTCGATCGCGATGAAGACGCTGCTGGCACCGGGTGAGGTCGTTGGCCGGCTTAAGCCTGGCGCCCTTATGGGCAAGCAGTCGTTTCTTGTGCTCCGCTTCCTGCGAGCTCTCGACCCCTCAGCTCTTCCCGAGGTATTGGATGCGGTCGCGGAAGTCGCTGTCCGACGCATCGTAGAGCCGAGTGACGACCATCTGATTATTGCGCAGAGTGTCGCTGCGCGCGCCTTGGCGCACTTGGACGACGCGTCGACCATGGCGGCGTTGGCGAGGTTTATATCGAGACTCCCGCCCGTCGAACCATGGCTGCGTTGGTCATTCCCGCTCCACAAGCGCGGCCTGCCCAAGACCGCCACCCCGGATCGTCGTCGGGCGCTCATCGCCATTGTGGCGAAGCTGAGCCCGACCAGCGTCGATGCTGCTCGCAATCTCCTCGAAGCGTGCTTCCTGCTTGAGAACGACGACCTCCCGTGGCTCGTGAAAGAGGCTCTGGCTGCGCTCGATGGACCGCTGGCGTCGATCTGGGCGACGTTAGCCACAGAGGTGGCGCTTGGCAGCGGCGGCGCGCCCTACGGTCATCTTAGAGAGCAGGGGGCCACCCCCGCGGAGATACAGCGCATCGCCATCGCCGGCCTTACCATGCCGAGGGGCTACGAGCGTTGGGAGGCACCCGATTGGTGGGAGAGCTCGCGGGAGGGAGGGGCTGAAGAAGGCGAGGAGCTTGGTGCCGGACCGGATGAGGACGACGTCGAACCGATTGTCAGGTCGATGCTCGACTGGCGGCTTTTGACCATACAGGCGACGGCCGGCGGGCGCGACGACGTGCCGCCGGTCGACGTCGTGGCCGTCCTAGCGCTGGTTCGCCGAAGCGACGCTCGACTGGTTCTCGGAGACCGCGATCTTCTCGAAGTGGTGATGGAGTCGCTCGTCCGCTTTCAGCATCGGCTGAAGGGCCGAGATCCGATCGTCCGCGCGCTCTGGAATGAGGGCGCAGAGGGCTCACCAACAAAACCGAAGGACGAGAACTTCCTTTCCGACGTCCTCGTCGATCATCTTCGGCAGGACCTCGTCAGGGGCGCCGTCGTGGCTGATCGCGAGGTGCAGCTTCGATCCAGGCTGAACGACACCTCGGGACAGCGCACCGATATCCAGGTCCAGGCCTTCACCGGAGCCGATTCGGAGGGCGGGCGGCGTCCGATCGCGAACTTGACCGTGGAGGTGAAGGGTTGCTGGAACGACGACCTCCATACCGCGATGCAATCGCAGCTGGTCGACCGCTATCTCGCGTCCACGGGCTCGGGGGTCGGACTCTATGTCGTGGGTTGGTATGTCTGCCCGCAGTGGGAGTCGCAGCAGGTCGCCGGGCGCAAGCCGAACGCTGAGACGACGATAGCAGGGCTGCGGTCGACGCTTCAGGCCCAGGCGGTCGGTCTGTCTGGACCTGATCGCTTGATCAAGGTCGCGGTGATTGACGCCACGCTTTCCTAGAGGTCGCGCGCATGCCAAGCATCAACCGGACATTCGAAGGTCGACTGCGTCCCGGGATCTCGAGGCTCGATGTCGCGCCGCATATGCCAAGGCTGCTAGTATGGCGTGATCCCGCTAGTTTGCGAAGCGAGTTGAGTGATGCTGGCGCTCCCTAATACCACTATCGTTGATGGAAATGCGGTTCGTTGGGGCCGGGTCGGAGAGGGGCCTCCACTAGTTGCGATCCATGGCACACCGTTCTCGTCGCAGGTGTGGCGCCGGATCGTGCCGCATTTCGTCGATCGTAGAACCATCTACTACTTCGATCTCGTCGGATACGGTCTGTCGGAGATGCGGGAGGGCCAGGACGTGTCGCTGGCCGTGCAGAACCAAGTGCTTGCCGCCCTGTTCTTCGAGTGGCAGATCGAACGACCTGACGTGCTGGCTCACGATTTCGGCGGCGCTACGGCGCTGCGGGCATACTATTTGAACGGCCTGCGGTATGCGTCCCTGACGATCTTCGACGCCGTCGCTTTGGCTCCATGGGGTTCGGAGTTCGTGCAGCACGTCCGCAAGCACGAAGCGGCTTTCGCGGGCATGCCTGACTACATGCATCGGGCGATGCTGCGGTCATATCTGCAGACGGCGGCCTACAACCCGTTGTCCGACGAAGCGCTGGAAATCTACAGCGCGCCATGGCTCGGGCCGGTCGGCCAGCCTGCCTTCTATCGCCAGATCTCGCAGATGGATCAGAGGCATACCGACGAGGTGGAGGCCTGCTATGGCCGGATGGAATGCCCTGTCACCGTTCTATGGGGCAGGGACGACGAATGGATACCGGTCGAAAAGGGCATCGCCTTGGCGGCGTTGATCTCCGAGCGCGACTGCTCCGTCGTCCCCGAATGCGGGCATCTAGTGCAGGAGGATCGGCCTGAGGCGATAGTGGCGGCTTTGCTGAAACGGATCTGCCGAGGATAGCGGGTGTCCGCCTCCACATCGTCGTCTGCCTGTCAGTCGAGATGATCGACGGCGCAATTCGCCCAAGATGCTGCTGGGCACCGCTCGGAGGCTCCCAGCGAGTCCTTTTGGGGACGTCGATGCTAGCGCGGATCTCCCGGTGATCAGCGCGAAATGCGGACGATGTGCTTCATGAAGGCGGCGGTCATTTCGAACACGATCTCGATCTCCTCCTCCGGCTCTGCGGTCGATGGCCGGTCAATGACAGCAGGATGAGATCTGCGGAACGTCCGATCTTATCAGCGAGGAACGGGGCTGCCGCCACCCGGAACGTCTGCGCCGTCTCTCAAGGCACTCGCTAGTTGAAACGCTTTGCTCCGAAGGGCACAATCAAGGCCGGTCACGCTGATCTGCGGCGCTCCTAAACCGTCCGATGGTTTCGGCTCACAATCGACAGAAAGTTACGTATTTGTTGGACGTGCAACGGATAGGTAACCTTTGCGTGGACTTCCTCGGGTGAAAGACCCAGCAAGTCTATACTGAGAAATGCCTCCGCAGAGAACCGCTCGGAAACTGTAGAGAGGACCAAACGAAGCTGGGCAAGCATGTCGTCGCCGCGGCCTGACCCATGCAAAATGGCGATGGACTTGCCGATAATCTCGCTGCGGGATATTAGCCAATCGATGGCGTTTTTGAGACCCCCGGAATTGCATGAACATATTCCGGGCTTGAGATGATGAGCGCGTCGCTTGCCTCCACCAAGGCGGCGAACTGCTGCACCTTTTCGGGTAGTCTTTCACCTTCGCGGTCTGGAGTGAAAATTGGCAGAGCGGCTATCCCGTCGAACACCTCAATGTCATACTCCTCTTTGAAGACGGAGGCTACTGAACGCAGCATCGCCGTATTCGTAGATGCTGCACGGGCGCTTCCCGATATAGCCAGTATCTTCATAAAGACTGCCATTGACTGAAGTGCCAGCAAAATACCACTGGCCTCTCGAAGTCGCCATTCTGCGCAGCGTCGCTGATCCTGGGTTTACCATAGGATTCCTAGATCCAATGGGATTAACTTACCGGCCGGCTTTCGCCTCACGCAAATGGATCGGGGACAGGACATCTCCCATATAGGCTTGGAGGGTTGTTCATTGTGAAGGCTAATCCCGTATCGAAGGGTCGACGTCAGGCGGCTTGGCCGGCCGACGGCGTCCGGCCGCTCGGATCAGCCGAGCAGCGGGCCGACCAGGCCCAAGACGCCTGAGGCGATCAGGTTGCCCGCCGCGCCTTCGCATGTTGTCTTCATTGAGGTGAGCGCGGCACGGATCTTCGACTGAGAAGGCTCTTTCGCCTCGACCTCGTGCGACAGGACCGCCACAGGCTCCTCCAGCGACGCCTGAACGTCGGCCGGCAGAGCGGGGATCGCCGGGCGGAGCTGGTCCAGGAACGCTGCCAGCTTGTCGATCGCGACGACGTTAGACACGTTCTGGTTGTTGGTCACCTGGCTTCCGCCGGTGACGTTGCCGAGCGTGCCGACGTTGCTGTTCGTAATGTGGTTGGTGATCGTCATGGCTGTCGCCTTTTCTGTGAGCGTGAAGTTGAAGTCCTCGCCGACGACGCCGCCGGCTTCGAGCTGGAGCGCCCACTCCATCGTGCGCGTTCGAACCGCCTGCAGGATGGCCGCGAGGACGCCCGGTCCCAGCCGCCATCTCAGCGGAAAGTTGATGCCGGCTAGTTCCGAGACGAGGTGCTGCAGCTCCGACGGGAAAGGAACCCGGAGGCCCGAGGTTTCTCCCTTCGCGATCAGCGCCTCGATCTCTCCGACGGGGTTAGTAAAGGGGAGCTCGTATAGAACCTTCAGCAGGACGTCTGCCGCGGGATGTCCGACCTGGACCGGGACCTCGCCTCGGTATGGGTTGATCGCGAACGGCTCGACGGTCAGCAACCTGCACAGCGGAAGCTCTGCGCCGGCACCGGCGTAGCCGTCGAGCTCGTGACCGATCCACTGGGCCATCTCGGAATTTGCCAGCCCGAGCTTGCTGGCCACCAGCTTTGCCTTGAGCAGCAGCGACGACGCGCTAACGCTCTCGTCCATTGCGGCCTGCTGCAGCTGAATGACCAACGGAACGTTCATATCGGCCACGCATTCCCTCCCTCATTGCAGCGTAGATGGTGGGCGAAGCCCTGCGCCGCAATCGCACCGTCATCTAGGGAGTCTGCCAGGCTAGGGAGACGGTCCTCGAGTGTCTCGATCGGGTTCGACGTCGAGATTGCAGCGCTGTTCGAGCGCTCGAGGCGCAAGCATTGCATCGACTTTGAACTCGGCGTCGCGGTCCGGTCGGCGGAAGTGGCTTCCAGATCGGTCGAGGTGTCCTTCTAGCGCGACAGCGGCAGTGGCTCATGGATGACAAGGAGGGGCAGAAGTGCCTCGACCGTGCGGGTATGAACGCTGCCACCGTCAAGAAGCTGAAGAGCGGTCTTTAAGAATTTTGCTCATTCGAGCTAGTCGGCATCATTATCGGGCCGGTCGCTCAACTGTCCAATCGGAAGCGGAAGCCCTCACGCTGCCAATATCGCAGCCCGCGACCGGGGAGTTTGTCGCGAACTTGCCCGGCGTAATCGTCTTTTTTGAGGCGCTCGGCGATGCCTGCCAGCCGCTCCGCGGCGAGGACGATACCCTCTTGCGTCATCGAGGGGAGAGAGGCGACATATTAAAGAGCGCCGCCGCGATTGACAAGGTGCCCTTCCGAGTCCTCGTTTAACGGAACAAGGATGACTTCAGCGGACGGGCTGGGCGCCCAGCACGTGCAATCGCTACACCACGAAGCGCCTTGGCTATGGGTTTCGGCGACGTGAAGACGATCCTATGCCAGCTTGCCCGCCTTCATCGAGTATTCTTGAAAGACCATGCTGCGATTAGAGTGGATGAGCTTTGCGCTGAATTGTCGCTTTTCCGTTTCTGTGAAACCGGTTCCGGCGCCAGGGAGCACATAGGCCGGGTCCAAGGCTCCGAGAAACGTCGGGCCCGAGATTAGCAAGTTCATTGCCGCGTTCCCGCGGCGCACCGTGTCGATGTCCCTCGTATTCACCTTCAATTTCCTCCAGTATCTACTAAGCAGCTACTTCGTTCATTGCCTCGCTTCGGCATGAGTCGGCGCCCCTGGGTTCGAAGCATGCTGAACTGAAGATCGGCCAACGCCCTCGCAGGCCATATTCTTCGGCCTCGCCTTTGCAGACCGGCATTGTTGGTGACTGCTTCTGAACCAGAGCGGCCAACGCGGGATCCCCCTAGCGCCGCCGGATCAGTTCAACGTGCTGGAGGCGTGTCCCTTCAGCAGCTCCCGCGGCACACGCGCTGCCATCCGCTTCATCACAATTTTGGCACGCTTGGCGCCGCCGATCAGATCGTCAGCTGGCACCGAGCCAACTTTTCGGAGGTGGGCCCATCATACAAAAAGGAGAAGTCCTGTCCCGCAGGCACGAGGAAGCCTGTCGGTGCCGAGGACGCCGACCAAAACGCACAGTTGTCCCACCTTCGAACCTCATCGCCATCGTGTTCAAAGATCGTGATGTTCTTTGACCCACCACGTGCATCGCCTTTTTCAAATTCGAGGCAGACGATGCTCATTTTACTAGTATGAGTGACATGGAGACGTCGATATTGGCGGCATTCCACAACCACCCCGTCGATCCTGGACGCTAGAGCGTGAGCAAGAGTTTTGGTCTGACGATCTGGGCTCTCGGCGCCCACCACGTTCTTCCGATCAGCGCGAGCGAAGCGGACGACCTTGTGTCGGCGATGTCCGATCTCAAGCACCTGGTGGCCTTCGAGCAGAAATTCGATCTCCTTCTCGAGAATCTGTTGGAGCTGGAACGCGAGCTGCTGGACCGGGCGCTGGTAACGAACCTGAGAGGGTTCCAGTCCGCGCACGACATGCTGGACGACCAGCTCGCCTTTGCGAGGAGGCTGCTCAACCTCATGTCAGCGGCAAGGACCTATGTCGATCACGTGAAGCATCACATGAGCGCGATGCATCCCGGCGACGCCGTAGTGAAGGCAGCCGTGGATGCGCTCTTCGCTGATCGCTACGATGCATCCCTCGACTATCGGGTCATGGAGGCGATGCGCAATTATTCCCAGCATCGGGGAATGCCGGTCCACGGGTTCTCATACGAGCCGCATTGGATCGACGAAGGGGGCGACCGTCGACTGGAAGCAAACTACCGCATCAAGCTCGATCTTGCGCTGTTGCGGGAGGACAAGAAGTTCAAGGCGTCGGTTCTGAAGGAGCTCGACGAAGCCGGCGTCGAGCCGGACCTCAAGTCGATCGTACGCGGCTACGTCGCCCAGCTTGGCGAAGTTCACCTGTCGCTTCGCGATCTGATCGATCACAGGATGAAGGCAGCGCGAAACCGGTTGTCGGAATGGCGCGAGCGGTATTCGCAGGCATCGGGAGCGGCATCGATGCTAGGCCTCGCGGTAGTTGACGGCACCGATCCCGTCCGCCCGAAGCACCTAACGGGCCTGGCGGACACTCCGCTGGGATACCTCGACCGCCTGCGCCGGCGAAACGGCAGCATTCAGAACATTTCCGTGCGGACCGTCAGTTCCAAGGTTTTGCCACCAAAGCGTCGGAAGGCGCCGTCGCCATGATGCTAGGTTATGCTTCCTTTCGGGAGGAAGCCGGTGGAATGATCACAACAGCTTTCTGGTGAAGCTATATTGACCTGCTACGGCGCGACTCGCCTGTGAACATTGGCACAGGATGCCGCATCTCCTCGACCGATCGGTCGCAAGTCATTTGGACCGACGGAGATTGGGATGAGATGCAGGTTGGTTCGCTGCTAGTGCGGGAATGATTGAGAAAAGCCTCATCTGCGATAGGGCGCGAAACCGGGGTGTGAGCGCGACTCCGCCTTCACCCGCAGGTCGTGGGACCTGCGGGTGTGGCGCTACGCGGATTACGGTCAGACGTGTCCGCGTTCGTCACCGAGATCGCCGTTGGCGTCGCTCAGTTCTTCGTCGAGTTCGGTGATGCTGCACTCGATCTCGCTGAGCCGATACCCTGCCAGGGGCTCATCGCGATCCAACAACGACTTCTGCTCATCAAGGGCGTCCTCGATTAGCGATTCGACTGCACGAGCGTCTTCGAGACAAGCGTCTTCGCACGCCAGGAGCCATCGTTGCGACGGCCTGTCGCGCATTAGTTCCTCATCGGTGCCGCCGCGAAGGCGGAACAGCCGATGCGCGAGTCGGTCCTCTAGGTCTTGGCGGAATACCTGTTGCCGGTCGAACCGGTCCTTCAGATTGTAGAGACGCTGTTCGTAGGGATCGATCTGCATGCTGCACTTTCTGCTTCTCCGAATAGCGGCTGGGAGCGAGCAGGAGCGGATGGACTCGCGCGACTCCCCATCCGCGATTCGCGGTTGGTGAAGTCGACGACGTCCTTTTTCACCCGTGATCTCACGGGATGGTTCGGCCATGATACCGTCGAAGCTCGCAACGCGAGCTGGAGGGATCATATATCACCGTCGTCGCTCTGCAACGCCTAATCCCAGTGGCGCGTCGACCTTCGGAGTGCTTCAAAACTTGTGCCAAGAGCGGTGTAGCCTTATCGGATCTGCTGATGGTCGGGCCGCCGGGGGCGGGCAAGTCGCTGCTCGCTTCCTGCCTGCCCGGCATCCTGCCGCCGCTCGACGCCGCCGAGGCGCTGGAGGTGTCGATGGTCGCCTCGGTCGCCGGCACGCTGACCGGCGGGCGGATGACGCGCGCCCGCCCGTTCCGCTCGCCGCATCACTCCGCATCGATGGCGGCGCTGACCGGCGGCGGGCTGAAGGTGAAGCCCGGCGAGATCAGCATGGCGCATCTCGGCGTCCTGTTCCTCGACGAGCTGCCCGAATTTCAGCGCGCCGTGCTCGATTCGCTGCGCCAGCCGCTGGAGACCGGCGAGGTCAGCGTCGCGCGCGCCAACGCCCATGTCACCTTTCCGGCGCGGGTGCAGTTGATCGCGGCGATGAATCCGTGCCGCTGCGGCCATCTGGGCGACGCCGCGCTCGCCTGCGCCCGCGCGCCGCGCTGCGCCGCCGACTATCAGGCGAAGGTGTCGGGGCCTTTGCTCGACCGGATCGATCTGGTGATCGAGATGACGGCGGTCAGCGCCGCCGACCTCGTCCTGCCGCCCCCGGCGGAAGGCTCGGCGCAGGTCGCCGCCCGCGTCGCCCGCGCCCGAACGGTCCAGCGTACCCGCTATGGTGCCGACGGCCCGCGCACCAATGCCGAGGCCGACGGCGCGGTACTCGCGCAGGCGGCAGCACTCGACGACGGTGCCCGCGCCCTGCTGGCGCAGGCGGCGGCGGCGATGCGGCTGTCGGCGCGTGGCTACACCCGCGTCCTGCGCGTCGCGCGCACCATCGCCGATCTGGCGGGGGTGGAAACGATCGGCCGCGCCCATGTCGCCGAGGCGCTCGGCTATCGCCGGCGCGCGCCGGTCAACTGAACGATCCGCTCAAGGAGTCCCGACGATGTACTGGATGCTGCTGCCGCTCAAACGCTACGCCGATTTCCGTGGTCGGTCGCGTCGCAAGGAACTCTGGATGTTCGTCCTCGGCTATGTGCTGATCTTCGCCGTTCTCGGCACGATCCTCGGCACCCTCGGGGCCTTTTCGCTGCTGCAGGAAGATGCCCCCTCGCAGGACGTGAACGGTCCGATGCTGGGCGTTTTCGGCATCCTCGGGCTGATCGGCCTCGGGCTGTTCATCCCCTCGCTCGCGGTGCAGGTCCGCCGGCTGCACGACCGCGACATGAGCGGCTGGTGGCTGTTGCTGTTCTATGTCCTGAGCCTCGTGCCGCTCGTCGGCTTTTTCGTATGGGTTGCGCAGATCGTGCTGATGATCCTGCCCGGCACGCCCGGCCCCAACCGCTTCGGCGCCGATCCCAAGGACCCCTATGGCCGGCTCGACGATACCGATGTCTTCGCCTAGTTGCAGCGGCGCGCGGCCTTTGCTAACGGAGCCCCGCGTGCCCCTGTGGTGAAATTGGTAGACGCGTCCGACTCAAAATCGGATTCCGCAAGGAGTGCTGGTTCGAGCCCGGCCAGGGGCACCAATTCCCAACCCATACCGGTCGTTACGCTGCGCGATTAACGCAGCTTTAGGACCCCCGGGGCGATACCGCGTAGCGATGACCGATCCCGCGAACGATGTCCCTGAACGCGAACGCCGCAGCAGCGTCATCCTGCGCGCGCTCGTCGAAACCAGCGACGCGGCGATCGAATGCCGCGTCCGCAACCTCTCCGCCTCGGGCGCCTGTATCGACAACGAGGCCGAACTGGCGACGGGTGCCCGCGTGCTGGTGTCGATGGGCACGCTCCACCATCTGCGCGGCGAAGTGGTGTGGGCGACCGATCGGCTGGCCGGGCTGCGGTTCGACAAGGCGAACATCGACATTGATTCGGCCCGCAAACCCCGCGGCACGGTGGCCAAGACCTCACCGGCAGGGGCCGGCTGGCTGGCCCAGCTCGACGACCCGCACCGGCGGCGCCCGCGCTGACCACCAGTTGAATATCCGCATCCCATCCTTTTCGGCAAAATCATATAAAGGCTTTGTTATATCCTTATGTGATGCCGGATTTGACCTTCCGTGGTCAGATAAATAGGGTCTGTCAAAACAGCGGGGAGATGGCGGGATGACGGACGATCATACAGGCGGACTGACCCGCCGGGCCATGCTGGAAGCCTCGCTCGCCGCGTCGGCGGCACTGGCGCTGCCCGATGTCGTCTCGGCCAGCGTACCGCCGCTACGTCCCGACCGGCTGTGGTACACCGCCCCCGCCGTGAAGTGGACCGAGGCGCTGCCGGTCGGCAACGGCCGGCTGGGCGCGATGGTGTTCGGCGGGACGGCGCGCGAACGGCTGCAACTGAACGAGGACACCTTTTATGCCGGCGGTCCGCACAACCCGCTGAATCCCAAGGCAAAAGCATCCCTGCCCGAAGTCCGCCGCCTGATCGCCGCCGGACGCTATGCCGAAGCGCAGGCATTGGCGCAGAGCGACCTGATGGGCGTGCCGATCAAGCAGATGCCGTATCAGACGATCGGCGACCTGCTGCTGACCATACCCGGTCTCGGCGCGGTGCGCGACTATCAGCGCGCGCTCGACCTCGACACCGCGCGCTGCACCACCCGGTTCATCGCCGGTGACGTGGCCTATTGGCGCGACGTGGTGGCATCGCCCGACGATCAGGTGATCGCCGTTCGCGTGAGTGCCGCCCGCAAGGGAGCACTCGACCTCGACATCGCACTCACCACGCCGCAATCCGCCGAGATCACCGCGCAGAACAACGGGTTGCGCATGATTGGCAAAGGGCGGGCGGCCGAAGGAATCCCCGGCGCGCTGCGGTTCGCGACGCTGGTCCGCGTGCTGCCCTCGGGCGGGGCGATGCAGTCGGTCGGCGATGCCGTCCAGGTGCGCGGCGCCGACAGCGTCACGATCCTGATCGCGATGGCGACCAGCTACCGCCGCTTCGATGACATCACCGCCGACCCGGTGGCGATCGTCGAACGACAGATCGCAAAGGCGGCGGCCCGCCCGTTCGACCGCATCGCCGCCGATGCCGCGACCAGCCACCAGCGCCTCTACCGTCGCGTCTCGATCGACCTCGGCGACAACGCGGGCGCCGACGTGCCGACTGACCGGCGGATCGTCGCCGGCGTGACCGCCGACGATCCGGGGCTGGCGGCGCTGTACTTCAACTATGCGCGCTACCTGCTCATCACCTCGTCGCGCGCCGGCACCCAGCCGGGCAATCTGCAAGGCATCTGGAACGACAGCGTCGATCCGCCATGGGGCTGCAAATTCACGATCAATATCAATACCCAGATGAATTACTGGCCGGCCCAGCCGCTAGCGCTGGGCGAATGCGTGCAGCCGCTCGTCGCGATGCTCAAGGACCTCGCGATCACCGGTGCCACGACCGCGCGCGAGATGTATGGCGCGCGCGGATGGGTGGTGCATCACAATACCGATCTGTGGCGGTCGACCGCACCGGTCGACGGCGCGAAATGGGGCATGTGGCCGACCGGCGGGGCATGGCTGTGTACCCATTTGTGGGAGCATTACGACTATCACCGCGACACCGCGTTCCTGCGCGATGTCTATCCGGTAATGGCCGGGGCGTGCCGCTTTTTCCTCGACACGCTCGTCACCGATCCGGCGACGGGCAGCCTGATGACCAGCCCGTCGCTCTCGCCCGAGAACGAACATCGCCCCGGTATCGCGATCTGTGAAGGGCCGGCGATGGACCAGCAGATCCTGCGCGACCTGTTCGCCCAGACCATGCAAGCCGCCGGAATCCTGAAGATCGACGCCGGTTTCGTCCGCGAACTGACGGCGGCGCGCGCCCGCCTCGCCCCCGACCGGATCGGCGCGCAGGGCCAGTTGCAGGAATGGCAGGCCGATTGGGACGCGACTGCGCCCGAACAGAACCATCGCCATGTATCGCATCTCTATGCGCTGTTCCCGAGCGACCAGATCTCGCTCGACCGCACCCCGGCGCTGGCCGCTGCCGCGCGCAAGTCTTTGGAAGTGCGCGGCGACGAGGCGACCGGCTGGGCGACGGCGTGGCGCATCAACCTGTGGGCGCGGCTGCGCGACGGCGAGCATGCGCATCGCATCCTGCGCTTCCTGCTCGGGCCGGAGCGGACCTATCCCAACATGTTCGACGCCCATCCCCCATTCCAGATCGACGGCAATTTCGGCGGGGCGCGCGCGATCGGCGAGATGCTGATGCAGAGCGAGGGCGACACCATCCGCCTGTTGCCGGCGCTGCCCGGCGCGTGGAGCGGCGGCCGGATCGCAGGGCTGCGCGCGCGGGGCGGGTGCGGCGTCGATCTGCGCTGGCAGGGCGGGCGGCTGGTCGAGGCGACCTTGCGACCCGACCGCGCGGGTACGCGCACGCTGATCCTCGGCAACGTCCGCCGGCCGGTGACGCTGGTCGCTGGTCGGCCGCTGCGGCTGGTCGGGCCGGATTTGCGTCCGGCCTGATCCTTCACCGCCGCGCGAGGATCGCCCAGCCGACCAGCCCGGACAGCAGCGAGCCGCCGAGCACGCCGATCCTGACCGCGTCCATCACCGGCCCTTCGCCAAAGGCGAGGCCGCCGATGAACAGGCTCATGGTGAAGCCGATCCCGCACAGCGCGGCCATGCCCCACACCTGTCGCCAGCCCGCATGGTCGGGCATGGTCGTCAGGCCGAGGCGCACCATCGCCCAGACGGTGGCGAAGATGCCCGCCTGCTTGCCGAGGAACAGCCCGGCCATGATCCCGAGCGGCAGCGGCGCGATGAGATCGGCGGGGCCGGTCCCGGCGAACGACACGCCGGCGTTGGCGAAGCCGAACAGCGGCACGATGGCAAAGGCGACCCATGGCTGGATCGCATGTTCCAGCCGTTCGAGCGGCGGCGTCTCGCCAGCCCCGCGCAGCGGAATCGTCAGCGCCACCGCGACTCCGGCCAGCGTCGCATGGACGCCCGACAGCAGCACCGCGACCCACACCCCGGCCCCGACCAGCAGATAGGGGGCGAGCGAGCGGACGCCCATCCGGTTGAAACCAAGCAGGATCGCCAGCCCGACGATCGCCAGCGCGAGCGGCACGACCGCGATCGATTCGGTATAGAAGACGGCGATGACGACGATCGCCAGCAGGTCGTCGATCACCGCGATCGCGGTCAGCAGCACCTTGAGCGACAGCGGTACGCGCGGTCCGAGCAGCGCAACGATGCCGAGCGCGAAGGCGATGTCGGTCGCCGCCGGAATCGCCCAGCCGCGCAGCGCCGGGGTGCCGGCGTTGATCGCGCTGTAGAGGAGGGCCGGCACCGCCATGCCCGCCACCGCCGCCGCACCGGGCAGGATACGCTGGTCCCATGCCGACAATTGTCCGGCGATCAGCTCGCGCTTTACCTCCAGCCCGATCAGCAGGAAGAACAGCGTCATCAGCCCGTCGTCGATCCAGTGGCGGATGCTGAGCGGCCCGACATGCGCTTCCAGTCCCGCGAAATAGGCCGGGGCGGCCGGCGAATTGGCGACGAGCAGCGCCAGCACCGCCGCGCCGAGCAGCACCAGCCCCCCGGCGGCCTGTCCGGCGAAGAAGCGGCGGATCGCGCGGGTGGCACGGCGCGGCCGCGAGGATGGCGACGGGGAGGACATCAGGCTTACACTCGCGTTCGGGGCGGTCGCTGCCCCTTTGCCCGCTGCCGCCCGCTTCGCCTATAGCCGCCGGACCACCCGCCGTGCCGGAGGCCGATGATGACCTTGCCCGACCCCCATGTCCTGATCGTCGGCGGCGGTGCCTCGGGCACGTTGCTCGCCGTCAATCTGTTGCGGCAGGAGGGGCCACGGGTGACGCTGGTCGAGCGCCGGCCAGGGCAACTGGCGCGCGGCGTCGCCTATAGCGCGGCGGACGACAGCCATCTGCTCAACGTGCGCGCGGCGAACATGAGCGCCTTTCCCGACGATTGCGATCATTTCGTCCGCTGGCTGGGGCAGGCGGGGCTGGGCGACGGGCGCAGCTTCGTGCGCCGGACGGTCTATGGCGCGTATCTTCGCAGCCTGCTCACCGATGCGAAGGCGGTGGCGGGCGATCGGCTGACGCTGATTGCCGATGAGGTCGTCGCGCTGACGGAAGGCAACGGCGGCGTGACCGCGCGTTTCGCCGACGGGCGTGAAGAAGGCTTCGACCGCGCGGTGCTGGCGCTCGGCAACCTGCCGCCGCATCCGCCGGCGGGGATCGATCTCGCCGCGCTGCCGGCCGGGGTCTATCGCGACGATCCATGGGCGGGCGACATCGCCGACGGCCTGTCGGCCGATGATGCGGTGCTGTTGCTGGGATCGGGGCTGACCGCCGTCGACGCCGCGCTGCTGCTCGAAAGGCGCGGGTTCGCGGGGCGCATCACCGCCATGTCGCGCCGGGGCCTGCGCCCGCGCCCGCACGACGATTCCCAGCCGCCGGTGGCACCGCGTAGCGAAAAGCCGGCGCGCAGCGTCTCCGCGCTGGTCCGCGAGGTGCGACAGGCGGCGGCAGGCGACGGCTGGCGCGGCGCGGTCGATGCGCTGCGGCCGGTGACGCAATTGCTATGGTCGGGGGCGGACGGGGCCGAACGGCGACGGTTCCTGCGCCACCTGCGGCCGTTCTGGGACGTGCATCGCCATCGGCTGGCCCCGGCGGTCGGTGCGCGGATCGACGCGATGGTCGCCGCCGGCCGGTTGCGGTTCGCGGCGGGCAAGCTGGTCGAGGTGACGGGCGCGGGCGATGCCGCGCTGGTCCGCCATCGCCCGCGCGGGCGCGATACGGTTGAGACGGCGCGCTATGCCCGGATCGTCAACTGCACCGGGCCGCAGGGCGATCTGTCGCGCAGCCGCGAGCCGTTGCTCGAACAACTGACCGGCGCGGGGCTGATCCGGCCCGATGCCTGCCACCTCGGCATCGATGTCGATGCCGCCACCCGGACGATCGGCGCGGACGGCAGCGCCACCCCGACCCTGCACGCGATCGGCCCGATGACGCGCGGCATGTGGTGGGAAGTCGTCGCGATCCCCGACATTCGCGTCCAGTGCTGGACGCTCGCCCGAAGCCTCGCGAACACCCACTGGGTCGGCGGCGAGGGGCTGTAGCAGGGGTTGTCATTATTTATCCCATCGATATGGTGGGAATATGAAACGGACGACTGGGATCGAATGGCCGACGCTCGCACTGGCGGTGGCGATCTATGGCGGATGGATGGCGGTGACGGCGGCGCATGCGCTGCTGCCGGTGCCGCTGCTGATGCTGGCGGGCGGCTGGTTCCTCGGCTGGCACGGATCGTTGCAGCACGAGACGATCCACGGCCATCCGACCCGCTATCGCCCAGTCAATGACCTGATCGGCGGCGTGCCGCTGTCGCTGTGGCTGCCCTATGGCGTGTACCGTCGGACGCATGTCGCGCATCACCGTTCGGCCGAGCCGACGCATCCCCGGCTTGACCCGGAGTCGCGCTATGTCGCGACGGGGGCGGGGTGGACCGCGTGGGTCGCGCGGGTTCGGTCGACGCTGGTCGGGCAGATGATCGTCGGACCGGTCGCCAGCATCGTGCTGTTCCTCGCCGACGAAGCCGCGCGGGCTTGGCGGCAGCCGGCGGCGTTCGCGCGCGAATGGGGGCCGCATCTGATCGGCGTCGCGCTGGTGCTGGCGTGGCTGCGCGTGGTCGACTTGCCGATCCTGACCTATCTGTCCTGTTTCGTGCTGCCGGGGCAGGCGGCGTCTTTGCTGCGCGGCTATGCCGAACACCGTGCTGATGCGCCGGGGCCGTCGCGCGCGGCGACGGTGGTGTCGCGCGGGCCGCTGGCCCTGCTGTTCCTCAACAACAATCTTCATGCCGCGCATCATGCCGATCCGGGCGCACCGTGGTATCGCCTGCCCGCCGTGGAGGCGCGGCGTCACGGACGGGGCGAGCCGCGCTATCGCGGCTATCGCGACGTGATCCGCCGGTTCGCGTTCCATGCCCATGACGCGGTGCGCCATCCCCGTGGATGAGATCGCATGGCTCGGCATGTACGACCATGGCGGACAGCAGGCGGCGAACGATCGCTTGTGGGCGACGATCCGCGATCACCTGCGCGATGTCGGCGTGCGGCGGGTGGTGCCGGCGACATTGACGCGCGGGGTGGTGACGGCGGCGGTGTGGGGCCATCCCCGGCTGTTGCTCGGCATGATCTGCACCCGGCCATGGGCGCTGGAGCATAGTGGACTGCGCCTGCTCGGCCATCCGGCCTATGCCGGGACCGAGGTCGCGGGGGAACACCGCAGCCTGATCGTGGTGCGGCAGGGCGATCCCGCGACCGGGCTGGCCGATCTGCGCGGGCGGCGGGTGGCGATCAACGATGCGGGGTCGAATACCGGCGTGGCGCTGCTGCGCGATGCGGTCGCGCCGCTGGCGTCGGGCGGGCGGTTCTTCGGCGATATCGTGACGACCGGGGCGCATCGCGAGAGCGCGCGGGCGGTCGCGAACGAAGAGGCGGATGTCGCATCGATCGATGAAGTGACGTTCGCCGCGCTCGCCCGGTTCGAACCCGAACTGACCGGACGATTGCGCGTGCTTGCCCGCAGCGCGCCGGCCGCGACCCCGGCGTTCGTCACCGCCGCCGCGACGCCGATCGAGGTCGTCGCCCGGCTGCGGATCGCGCTCGAACGGGCGGTGGCCGACGCGCCGGAGGAACTGGGCATCACCGGTCTGGTCGCGAGCCGGCCCGGTCTGCGCGAGCATATTCTGGCACAGGACGCCGCCGCGCGGGCGGCGGGCTACCCGGTCCTCGCCTGAAGCGTCAGCGCGGTGCCACGACCGCTTCGGGTTGCAGTACCAGACTGCGCGGCGGTACGTCGCTCAGCAGCCACACGTTGCCGCCGATCACTGTGCCGTCGCCGATCCGCACCCTCCCCAGAATCGTCGCCCCGGCATAGATCAGCACGTCGTCGCCGATGATCGGATGGCGCGCCTCGCGTTCGCCATGCGGGCCGCGTTCGGGTTCGTGGCCGTTGGCGCGCCGTCCGCGCCCGCCCAGCGTCACATGCTGATAGAGGCGGACGCGCGCGCCGATCACCGCCGTCTCGCCGATCACCACGCCGGTGCCATGGTCGATGAAGAAGCTGGGGCCGATCGTCGCGCCCGGATGGATGTCGATTCCCGTGCGTTCGTTGGCGAGTTCGGACACGATCCGCGCGACGATCGGCGCGCCCAGCGAATCGAGTTCATGCGCGATCCGGTGGTGCAGGATCGCGGTGGCGCCGGGATAGCAGATCAGGATTTCATCGACGCTGCGCGCCGCCGGATCGCCGCGAAAGATCGCCGCGACATCGGTATCGAGCAGCGAGCGGATGCGCGACAGCGTGCCGGCGAACAGCCGGACGATCTGGCGCGGCCGGTCCGCCCCGGCGACCAGCCCCTGCACGTCGTGCCAATAGGCCAGTTCCTGTGCGATCTCGTCTTCGATCAGGTGCAGCGCCTCGCCGATCCGGTCGGCGACGAAGGCGTCCTCGTCCGCCGCATCGCCGCGAAACCGGCCGATCCGCGCCGGGAACAGCGCGTCGGCGAGCAGCGATACCGCGCGCGCCAGTGGACCCCGCGAGGGAAAGCGTGCCGGGGCGGGGCGGCTCGGCTGGGCATGCCGCCATGCCGCCCGCGCGGCGGACAGCGCGCGCACTGCCTGTTGCACCGCTTGGGTATGATCGGCATCGGCGGTCATCGGGCATCCCCTTCGTCCGATACAAAGCGGCCGGGCGACGGATCGCCCGGCCTTGAGGCTACGCTTGGTCGCTTAGGGAGCCTCACCAGAGCGTTGACGGTGGCGGGCGGCCGTGGGCGGCCGCCGCCGAAATCAGAGGCCGGCGCCGTTCTCGATCGCATTGCCGATCGGGTCGGCAGCGTTCAGCCCGGCGCCTTCGAGCGGCTCGCCGGCGTTGCCATAAGCGGTGTCGTTCAGCAGCGCGGCGTCATTGCCGAAGGCCGCATCCTTCGCCGGCAGCTCGTCGATGGTCGTCAGGTTGGTTTCGGCGACCGAATTGTCGACGCCGTTTGATCCCGAACACCCGGCGACGCCCGCCGCCAGAACCAGTCCGAATGCTGCAACGATGGTCTTCAACCTGCTTCTCCCGAAATTCGCCGGTCGCGGTCGCCCCCGGCGTCGCGAGCCGCCTTTGCTGGCGGTAGGGCTATCCTAGCCGGCTGGCGGACGATGGCACTATTCCCATTCGTTTAGTGGGATAATGTTTATCTTTAGGCGACGTGACAAGAATGCTGGCTTGGCCGACACTCGCCGACGATGATGGCTGGACGGGGATCGATATGCGCAAGGCCGCGGTACTATTCGGGTTATTGGTGGCTGCCCCGGCAATGGCGCAAACGGACCGGGTAGAGGAACGTAGCGCCTCCGCGCTGGCGGACGACATGGCCGCCGGCCGCACCACCGCCGAGGCGCTGACCCGCGCCTATCTGACGCGGATCGAGGCGATGAACCGCAAGGGGCCGAGCCTGCGCGCGGTGATCGCGATCAACCCGCAGGCAGTCGCCGAGGCGCGCGCCCGCGATGCCGAGCGGCGCGCCGGGCAGGTCCGTGGACCGCTCCACGGTATACCGGTGCTCATCAAGGACAATATCGAGACGCGCGAGAATGCGACGACGGCCGGCAGCCTCGCGCTCGCCGACAATCGCACCGGGCGCGATGCGCCGGTCGTCGCGCGGCTGCGCGCGGCGGGCGCGGTGATCCTCGGCAAGACCAACCTGTCGGAATGGGCCAACATCCGCTCGAACGCCTCGATGAGCGGGTGGAGCGCGGTCGGCGGTCTTGTGCGCAATCCCTATGCGCTCGATCGGACGTCGTGCGGGTCGTCGTCGGGCACCGGCGCGGCGATCGCCGCCAGTTTCGCGGCGATCGGGGTGGGCACCGAAACCGACGGGTCGGTCGTCTGTCCCTCGGCGATGAACGGGCTGGTCGGGCTGAAACCGACGATCGGCCTCGTCAGCCGGACGCATGTCGTGCCGATCAGCCATAGCCAGGATACGCCAGGGCCGATGGGACGCAGCGTGCGCGACGTGGCGCTGCTGATGACCGCGATGGCTGGCAGCGACCCCGCCGACCCGGCGACGCAGAGTGCCGACACCCGGCGGCGCGACTATGCCGCCGGCCTGTCGGCGGGCGCGCTGCGCGGCATGCGGATCGCGGTGTTGCGCCCGGCGATGCCCAAGGCGCTGGCCGACGCCTATGACCGTGCGCTCGGTTGCCTGCGCGGCGCGGGCGCGGTGCTGGTGGAGGCGACGCTGCCCGACCTGCCGGGACTGGGCGAGCAGGAGCTGACGGTGCTCAAGGCCGAGTTGAAGGCCGACCTCGACGCCTATCTGGCGACGACCCCGGCGAGTGTGCGGACCCGGACGCTGGCCGACGTGATCGCCTTCAACGAACGCGAAGCGCCACGCGAGCATCGCTATTTCGGGCAGGAGCTGTTCGTCGCGGCGCAGGCGATGCCGGGGCTGGACGATCCCGCCTATCGCAAAGCGCGCAGCGATGGGCAGGCGCGGGCGGCGGGCGCGATCGACGGCGTGCTGACGGCGGCGAGCGCGCAGGCGATCGTGTCGCCGACCTATGGGCTGCCATGGCTGTCGGACCCGGTGAACGGCGACCAGTTCTCCGGCCCGTCGGCCAGCCAGTTGCCGGCGATGTCGGGCTATCCGCATCTGACGGTGCCGATGGGGCTGGCGCTTGGCCTGCCGGTCGGGCTGTCGTTCATCGGAACGGCGAACAGCGATGCGCTGCTGATCGGCGCGGGCTATGCCTATGAACAGGCCGCCGCCGCGCGGGTCGCGCCGACCTATGCCGAGCATGTGCCCGACAATCCGGGGACGGCGCGCGACTGATCGCGGTTGACGCGGGGGACGCACCGGCCGAAGGGCAGGGGGTTCGAGGTTCTTCGGCCGGCGTCGCCGGGCGGAGCTAAGACGGGAAGCCGGTGCGATGCCGGCGCTGCCCCCGCAACTGTAAGCGGCGAGTGGACGACCCCCTGCGTGTCACTGGTGCCTCGCGTGCTGGGAAGGCCGGGTCGCTCCGCACCGACCCGCGAGCCAGGAGACCTGCCTTGGGCGCCATACCACTCACCGGCGGGGTGCCCGGTCGGGTCGCGTCATCGCCCGCCGTCGGTGTGTCCGGCGGTATCGCATCGCGTCCGGTCCGCGTCTCCGCTCCAGTATCGAGAACGCCCGTGACCGACACCCCATCCTTCGACCTGCAACCGCCGGCCAGCCCCGTCCGGCTGGTCGACATCGTCTTTCCCGGCGATACCAACCATCACGGCACGCTGTTCGGCGGGGTGGCGCTGGCGCATATGGATAAGGTCGCGTTCCTCGCCGCCTCGCGCCATGGCCGCGCGTCGTTCGTCACCGCATCGTCGCAGAAGATCGATTTCGCGCAGCCCGCCCGCCACGGCGACATCGTGGAAGTGACCGGGCGGGTCGTGCGGGTCGGCACCAGTTCGCTCGACGTCGAGGTCGAGCTGGTCGCCGAGGCGCCGGTGTCGGGTGAGCGGCGGCTGTGTACGCGCGGGCGCTTCACGCTGGTCGCGGTGAAGGGTGGCGGGGTTCGCCTGCCGTTGCCGCCGGTGCCGGCGTATGACGAGGAACCGGCCGACGTGCTGCGCATGGTCGACATCGTATTCCCCACGCAGACCAGCCATTACGGCACGCTGTATGGCGGCGATGCGCTGAAAATGATGGGCAAGGCGGCGTTCATTGCCTCGACCCGCCATGCGCGCGGGGTGATGGTGATGGCGGCATCGGACCGGATCGATTTCACCTCGCCGATCCGCGAGGGCGAAATGGTCGAGCTGAGCGCGCAGGTGCGGATGGCGGGGCGCAGTTCAGTACGGATCGGCGTCGACCTCGCCGCCGAGGACCTGCTGACCGGGGCAAGGCGGCACGCCGCCACCGCACTGTTCACGATGGTCAGCGTCGACGGGGATGGCCGGGCGACGCCGTTTCCGGGGCGTTGACGGGCCGGGCGGCAACTATCCTTGTCCGCGATCGCCGCCTATGGATGGCGGCGAAGCGCGCCGGGGGCGGGATCGCTTGGGGCTCGGGGGATTCGACCGTGACATTGCCTGTTGCCGGCCGGCTGCATCATTTCGATACGCTGCGCGCGCTCATCATGAGCATCGGCGTTCCGCTCCACGCGGGACTGGTCGCGCCCTGCGCGCCGGCGCGGATCGTCGCCATCCTGTCGGGCGCGTTCCGCATGAGCTTGTTCGTGTTCATCGCCGGCTTCTTCATGGCGTTGCTGCTGGGCAAGCGGCCGACCGGGGTGGTGCTGCGCGAGCGGGCGATCCGCTTCGGCGTACCCGCCGTCATGATCCTCCTGACGGTGAGCTGGATCGAACGCTATTATTTCATCAACCTGTTCGGGGCGCCGCGCACGCTGTCAGACATCGTGTTCGCAGCCCCGGCATGGAACACCGCCGGCTTCGACTGGGGACCGGTTCCTCCGTTCGTGGCGTGGCACAGCCATTTGTGGTTCCTGATCGTCGTGCTGTTCTACTGCCTGACCTCGGCGGCGTTCCTGCGGCTGGCCGACAGCGCGGTGATGCGAAACCTGATCGCCCGCGCCTTCCCCGATCCCGAAGGCTGGCGCGCGAACCTGATCCTTTCGGGCGTCATGACGCTGCTGTTCGTGGCGGGCAGGATCGCCCATCTGCTGCTTACCGAGCCGGTGCTGACCGGCGGACCGTTCAACTTCATCGTGCAGGAAACATGGGTGTTCAGCGGCTGGTTCCTGCTCGGCATACTCGCCTGCCGGAAACCGGCGATCTACCGGACAATGCACAGCTTCCACCCGATTCCCGCCACGCTCGCGGTGCTGCTGCTCGCGCTGGCGGTGTATCTGGACCAGACCATCCGCTTGCGCTTCGGCGTCGTGGGCGGTGAAAGCGTAGAATTTCTGGTGAAGGGCTTTGCCGGGTTCCAGATCTGCACCGCGCTGCTGTGGGCGTTCGCGCGCTGGGGCAACCGCCCGTCGAGGACGATCGGCTTCCTGTCGGATGCGTCCTACACCGTCTATCTCTTCCACGTCGCGGTCATTGCGGCACTGGGGTTTTATATCGCCAGACTGCCTGTCGCCAACGTGGCGAAGTGGCTGGCGGTGATCGTCATCGCCTATGCGACGTGCCTCTTGCTCCACTGGGCGGTCATCGGCCGTTCGCGATTGCTGGGTTTCCTGTTCAACGGGAAGGCGATGGCCTGAACGCCGCCAGCGTTTCGCGCACGCGCGCCAGCGCGGCGGCTTCGGGTGCGGCCTCGCCCATCAATTCCCATGCGCCGCTGATCGCGAAGGCACAGTGGCCGTGAACGGTGGCGATCAGCGAGCGGGCAAGGGCTGCCACCGTATCGTCGATCGGCCGGCCGAGTGCTCCGGCGACCTCCTGCACGACGATCTTGGTGAGCAGGCCGCGCCCGGTCTCATCCGCTTCGGTCAGGTTCATGTCGGGCGGCAGGCGGTGGTCGTAGATCGCCGTCCACAAATGGGTGTGGTCGCGCGCGAAGCCGAAATAGCCGTCGACCAGCGCCGCGATCCGGTCGCCATCGCCAGCCGCCAGCCGTTCCTCCAGATACGCCGCCCACAGCCCGAAGCTGCGGGTATTGATCGCCGCGATCAGCCGGTCGGCGGTGCCGTGGACATTGTGGATCGTGCCGATCGAATAGCCGATCCGCCGCGCCACCTCGCGTGCCGAAAAGCCGCTCAACCCCACTTCGGCGACAAGGCCAGCCCCGGCGTCGAGGATCAGGGTTTCGAGTTCGCTGCGGCTATGATCGGATCGGCGGCCCATGTCCCCTCCCTAAAACTAAAATTGAGCGCCGTCCAATTATTATATTGAGCGATGCTCATTTATCATTATGATCGCGACTCGTAATCGGGTCGGCCCGGCCGGTCCCGTTAAGCTTTTGCCGCTATCGCTCACGTTCGAGGGAGCTTTCGATCATGTCCGCACCTGATCTGTCGCTGCTGGGCAAGCGCCGCTTCGCACCGTTGTTTGCCGTCCAGTTCCTTGGCGCGTTCAACGACAATCTGTTGAAGTTCGCGCTGCTGTTCCTGGCCAATTTCACGCTGTACCGCGCCGCGCCCGACAAGGCGGAGCTGCTGGCGACGGTGGCGACCGGGCTGTTCATCCTGCCCTATTTTCTGCTGTCGGCGCTGGCCGGGCAGTTGGCCGACAAATGGGACAAGGCGCGGCTGATCCGCTGGATCAAGGCGGCGGAGATCGGGATCATGACGCTGGCGCTGGCCGGCTTCTGGTTTCAGTCGGTGCCGGTGCTGCTGACCTGCCTGTTCCTGATGGGGGTGCATTCGACGCTGTTCGGACCGGTCAAATATTCGATCCTGCCGCAACAGCTCGGCAGCCACGAACTGATGGGCGGCACTGGGCTGATCGAGGCGGGGACGTTCCTCGCCATCCTCGGCGGGCAATTGCTCGGCGGCATCCTTCCGGCATGGGAGGCGGGCCTGGTGGCGGTCGGCATCGCCGTGCTTGGCTTCCTCGTCAGCCTTGCCGTTCCGTCCGCGCCGTCGCAGGCGCCGGGGGTGCGGATCGACCGCAACCTGTGGCGTGGCACCTGGGACATCCTGTCGGTCGCGCGGGCCGGGCGCGGGTTGTGGCTGGCGATCCTCGGCATTAGCTGGTTCTTCGCGATCGGCGCGATCCTGCTGTCCGAATTCGCACCGCTGGTCAGCGGCACGCTGCACGCCGGGGCAGGGGTGGTGACACTGTTCCTGCTGGTGTTCTCGGTGTCGGTCGCGACTGGTTCGCTGGTCGTCAACAAGCTGCTCGGCGGCGAAGTGTCGGCGCGCTACGTTCCGGCGGCGGCGCTGGGCATGGCGGTGTTCCTGATCGACCTGTGGATCGCGACGCGCGGCTTCGCGCCGGGCGTGGCGGGCGCGGACGTGCCGGCGTTTCTCACCACACCGGGCAGTTGGCATATCCTTGTCGCGCTGGCGGGCATCGCACAGTCGGGTGGGGTGTTCATCGTGCCGCTCTATGCCATCCTGCAGGTCCACAGCGAACCCGCCGAACGCTCGCGGGTGATCGCGGCGAACAACATCGTCAACGCGATCGTCACCGTCGCGATGGTCGGGGTCGTCACCGGCCTGCTCGCCTCGGGCACGTCGGTGCCGGGAGTCATCGGTGCGATGGGGTTCGCGACGCTGGCGGTGGCGTTGATCTCGTGCTGGCTGCTGCCCGAAACGGTGTTCAAGGCGTTGATCCGGGCGCTGCTGGTGCTGCTCTACCGCGTCGACGTGCATGGGCAGGAGAACATGCCGCGCCCCGGCGAGCGGGCGGTGGTGGTCGTCAACCACGTCTCGTTCCTCGACGGATTGCTGCTCGCCGCGTTCCTGCCGGGCAAACCGACCTTCGCGGTCGCCACCCGCATCGCCAGGGCATGGTGGGTCCGGCCGTTCCTTGGCCTGTTCGATGCCTTTCCGGTCGATCCGACCAACCCGATGGCGGCCAAGGCGATGGTGAAGGCAGTGCGCGAGGGGCGGACCTTGGTGATCTTTCCCGAAGGCCGCATCACCGTGACCGGCGCGTTGATGAAGGTGTTCGACGGCCCCGGCATGGTCGCCGACAAGAGCGACGCGCCGATCGTGCCGGTGCGGATCGCCGGCGCGCAATATACCCCGTTCTCGCGGCTGAAGGGCAAGGTGCGGCTCAGGACCTTCCCCAAGATCGACCTGACGATCCTGCCACCGCGCCGGTTCGAGGTAACGGGCGACACTGCCCGCCAGCGTCGTGCGGCGGCGGGGGCGAAGCTCTACGACGTGATGAGCGACATGATCTTCGCCACGTCCGACACCGATCGCACGCTCTATCAGGCGCTGGTCGACGCGAGCGACATCCACGGCAGCCGTACCCCGATCGTCGAGGATGTGAAGCGCGAGTCCGTTAGCTACGGCCGGTTGCTGACCGGCAGCATCGCGCTGGGCCGGGCGTTCGCGCCGATCACCGTGCCGGGCGAGGCGGTCGGACTGTTGCTGCCCAACGTCAACGCGGTGGTGGCGAGCTTCTTCGCGCTACAGGGGATCGGCCGGGTGCCGGCGATGCTCAATTATACCGCCGGCCTCGCCAGTCTGCGCGCGGCCTGCACCGCGGCGGAGGTGCGCACGATCGTCACCGCGCGGGCCTTCGTCACTCAGGCCAAGCTGTCCGAAATGCTTGCCGGACTCGAGGCGGAGGGACTGCGGATTCTCTATCTTGAGGATGTCGGTGCTAGCATCGGCCGGCTTGCCAAACTGCGCGCGCTGATCGCCGCGCGCTGGGCGGGACAGCGTCATCGCCGCTACCGGGTATCGCCCGACGCGCCGGCGGTGATCCTGTTCACCAGCGGATCGGAAGGGCTGCCCAAGGGCGTGGTGCTGACCCATCGCAACCTGCTCGCCAACTGTCTCCAGCTCTCGGCGCGGATCGATTTCAACTCGAGCGACGTGGTGCTGAACGCGCTGCCGGTATTCCACAGCTTCGGGCTGACCGGGGGCACGCTGCTGCCGATCCTGTCGGGGGTTCGGACGCTGCTCTATCCCAGTCCGCTGCACTACCGGATCGTGCCGGCGCTTGCCTATGACGCCAATGCGACGATCCTGTTCGGCACCGATACCTTCCTGTCGGGCTATGCGCGGATGGCGCACGGCTATGATTTCTATTCGCTGCGCTACATCTTTGCCGGGGCCGAGCGGGTGCGCCCCGAAACTCGCGCGACCTATGCCGAAAAATTCGGTCTGCGCATCCTCGAAGGCTATGGCGCGACCGAGGCGGCGCCGGTGATCGCGGTCAACACGCCGATGCACTTCAAGGCGGGCAGCGTCGGCCGGCTGCTCCCCGGCATGGAAGCGAGGATCGATCCGGTTCCGGGGATCGCAGCGGGCGGTCGGCTGTTCGTCCGGGGACCGAACATCATGGCCGGCTATCTGAAGGCGGATGCGCCGGGACTGCTGCAACCGCCCGAGAACGGCTGGCACGACAGCGGCGATATTGTCACGATCGACGCGGCGGGGTTCGTCACGATCAACGGTCGCGCCAAAAGATTCGCCAAGATCGGCGGCGAGATGATCTCGCTCCCGGCGGTCGAGGGCTATGCCGCGAAACTATGGCCGGGCGCGGAGCACGCGGTCGTCACCCGGCCCGATCCGCGCAAGGGCGAGCAACTGGTGCTGTTCACCACCCGCACCGACGCGACCGTCGCGGCGCTGCAGGAATGGGCGAGGGCGAATGGCGTGGCCGAATTGGCGATCCCGCGCGACCTGCGGATCGTCGAGGCGCTGCCGGTCCTTGGCACCGGCAAGCTGGACTATGTCACGATGGGCGAATGGGGGGCGGGACGGCCCTGATTCGGATCGGAATCGCCTGATTCGTCGTGGCAGGGCGTCGCCAAGCGCCCTGATCCAATGCCTGGTTCCCTCGCAAACCCTTATCCAAGTCCCTGAACTGCAACGGAGTGGCCATAAAAGTGAAAAGAGTTGTTGACGGTTTGGCGGGGTGGGCTTAG
>NZ_LMKU01000028.1:152534-218431 GCF_001421635.1 Sphingomonas sp. Leaf25 | reverse complement strand
CGAAATAGCACGCCATATCAGAGGGTTTTATCGCGGAGAACGGCTTCCCTCCCTCTCCGCCACTACACGCATGAAATCCGGCGGCTCGGCGATTTCTCGCTAGCCCGTCAGGCATGTGGCCAATCCTGGCGATTTGCTTTCGCCATCGCACGGTCGACCATGTGGTTGGTCTTGTCTTCGGTCAAAATTTGGCTTTGCCGGTTGGCCGGCCTGTTTCTTTGTCGGGCGACGTGCCACGTCCTTGCGCAACCCGTGCGAGGAGCAATGAGGCCGATCGGGTCCTGATCGAAAATGTGTCGCTGACTCGCCATTCGCCGATGCGGCAGATCGCCAGCGAATAGCCAGCAGTCTATCGGATTCTGCCAAGCTATATGCTTGGGCGAACGATGTCCTGACGAGCATTGTTCTATATGGTTCGGGTTGACTGCGAACTGTTTTGGTCGGAACTGATCTTCATCATTTTCATAACCAAATATCACGCATGAATGCGTGCTAATGTTCGGTGTCTTGTAATATTGCCAAAATATTTAAGCAATAATTATATGATTTATACGCGCATTTTGATTTTGATCCATAGATAATATTATGATAAAAATGATTTAGATCGAAGCGATCGAGAATTTTAAACGGGTCGTGCCCGTTTTTCATTTATATATGCTGCATAATGTTACGGCTTGTGTTCGGAAATACCCAGAACACAACCAAGCCAGCATAGAATTATTTCCATATTGCTTCGGAACCGATGCGGCATGTTGCACGATTAGCTGCGGACCATGCGGGTTCGACTAGGTTCGGACACCCAAGCCCATGCACGACTTCCATCAGGAAGTCTTGCACAAGCATTGAGCCAAATCCTGTCTGGTCGGATTTGGGCGGCGCTTCGATAGAAGCGTCGCCGCCATCGATGTGTAGACAAGTCGGAGAGACGTAATGGCAACGGCAATCGTCCCTCCCGGCACCGCCCGAAGCTCGCGCGGCACGACGCCGACCGGTACGCTCGATGCGCTCAACTTCTTTCTCGCCGATGTGCGCGACGGACTGGGTCCGTATCTGGCGATCTATCTGCTGGTGGTGCGCGGGCCGTCGCATGGCTGGAACGAGGCGACGGTCGGGCTGGTCCTGACCATCGCCGGGATCGTCGGGCTGTTGTCGCAGACGCCGGCAGGCGGGCTGATCGACCGGGCGAAGAACAAGCCGCGCATCGTCATCGCCGCCGCGCTGCTGGTGACGGCGAGCAGCCTGTCGCTGCCGATCGTCTCCGGCTTCACGATGGTGACGATCACCCAGTCGATCGCGGCGGCGGCGGGTGCGGTGTTCGCCCCCGCCATCTCGGCGATCACGCTGGGACTGGTTGGGCCCAAGCTGTTCGCCAAGCGCGTCGGTCGCAACGAAGCGTTCAACCATGCCGGCAACGCGGTGTCGGCCGGGCTGGCAGGCGTGCTTGCCTGGTCGTTCGGACCGGTCGTCGTCTTCTGGCTGATGGCGGCGCTGACCGTCGCCAGCGTCGTGGTGTCGGCGCGGCTGAACAACGACGACATCGACAACGCCGTCGCGCGTGGCCTCGACTGCGAACCCGAGGAGGGGTGCGAGGAGCCGAGCGGGTGGAAGACGCTGCTCGAAAACCGCCCGCTGATGATCTTCGCGCTCGCCGCCTTCACCTTTCACCTCGCCAATGCGGCGATGCTGACGTCGGTCAGCCAGTTGCTAGGGCGCACCGTCGGTACCGACAAGGCGACGTCGCTGACCGCCGCGTGCATCGTCGCCGCGCAACTGGTGATGGTGCCGGTCGCGATCGTCGTCGGCCGCAACACCGAACGCTGGGGCACCAAGCCGATGTTCCTCGTCGCGTTCGGTTTCCTCGCGATCCGGGGCGCGCTCTACACCGTATCGAACGACCCGTGGTGGCTGGTCGGGGTGCAGGCGCTCGACGGGATCGGCGCCGGCATCTTCGGCGCGCTGTTCCCGGTGATCGTCGCCGATCTGACCAAGGGGTCGGGCCGGTTCAATGTCAGCCAGGGGGTGGTGTCGAGCGTCTTCGGGCTTGGCGCGGCATTGTCGGCGACGCTCGCCGGATCGATTATCGTGTGGGCGGGATATAGCGCCGGCTTCCTGACGCTGGCCGGGATCGCCGCCGTCGGCTTCGTACTGTACCTGATCGCGATGCCGGAAACGCACAAATGACCCGGCCGGCGGTGCTGAGCTGGGTCCATATCGGCGACCTGCATATGGACGAGGCGGGCGGCTGGGAAAGCCGCGACCGGCTGGCGGCGATCGTCGCCGAGATCAACGACCACGTCGGTGACGGCGTGGATTTCGTCTACCTGCCCGGCGACAACGCAAACCATGCCACCGCCGAACAATATCGCGTGATAACCGATACGCTGGCGTCGCTGCGCCTGCCGTACCGCGTGATCCCCGGCGACCATGATTACGAAACGGGCGATCTCGCACGGTATGAGGCGGCCTTTCCGGCAGAAAACCGGCCAGAGGTGGAAGTGGTCGCCGGTCATCGCTGCATCTTCCTCGACATCGTGTCCGCCGGCGCGGGCGGGCCCGACTTCCGCCTGACCATGCACCACCGCAACCGCTTGCGGGCCGAACTGGCGCGGGCGGAGGCGGCGGGGCAGGTGCCGGTGGTGTTCATGCACGCCTATCCCGGCGATCTTGCGGCGGATGGCGAGGAGATCGCCCGTATCCTCGCCGATGCCCGTGTCGCGTTCGTCGATACCGGCCATACCCATTATAACGAACTGCTGAACGACTGCCGCGTCGTCTATGGCGCGACCCGGTCGACCGGCGAGATCGAGGAAGGCGACGGCCGGCCCGGCTTCTCGATCGTAACGCTCCACGACCGCGTGCCGAGTTGGCGGTTCAAGGAGACGGGTGGCACCTGGCCGTTCGTGCAGATCGTCGCCCCCGCCGACATCCGGCTGGTAACGCGCCCCGCCGATCCGACGCAGGTGCCGCGCCCCGGCACGGTCAACATCGTCGCCAGGCTGTTCGGCGATACCGGTGGCCCGGTGCTGCTGTCGGTCGACGGCGGCTCCGACACGCCGATGGTCGCGGCCGGCGAAGGCGGGCTATGGTCGGCGGCGGTCGAACTGGCGGCCGGCGCGCACCGGATCGCCGTGACCGCCGGCGACGACCGCGACGTGATCGGGATATTGGTGCGCGGCGAGGCCGATATTCCCCGGCGCGGTGCGCCGATCGCTCCCGGCCGCGACCTCCACACCATCGGTGCATGGCCCGACCATGGCATCATGGGCACGCAACTCGGCCCCAACAAGAACGGACGACACTGGTGATCCTCGCGACCGGGGCGACCTGGGGAATCTGTGCGGCCGCGACCGCGGCGGTGATCGCGCGGCCGTTCCGCTGGCCCGAAGCGGTCTGGGCGCTGGCCGGTGCCGCGCTGCTGCTGATCCTCGGCCTCCTGCCGGTGTCGGCGGCGCTAGGGGCGGTGGCGAAGGGCGGCGACGTCTATCTGTTCCTGATCGGCATGATGCTGCTGAGCGAGGTCGCGCGCGCCGAAGGACTGTTCGACTGGGTGGCGGCGACCGCCGCGATCCATGCGCGCGGATCGCCCACCCGGCTGTTCGCGCTGGTCTATGTCACCGGCATCGTCACCACCACCTTCCTGTCGAACGACGCGACCGCCGTCGTGCTGACCCCGGCGGTCTATGCCGCCGCGAAGAAGGCGAAGGCCGATCCGTTGCCGCTGCTGTTCGCCTGCGCGCTGATCGCCAATGCCGCCAGCTTCGTCCTGCCGATCTCCAATCCCGCCAACCTCGTGCTGTATGGCGGCAAGATGCCGCCGCTCGGGCAATGGTTCGCGTCGTTCGCTCTGCCGTCGCTGGCAGCGATCGGGGTGACGTTCCTCGTCCTGCGCTGGCTGGAGCGCGACCGGCTAGCAGGGACGTGCATCAGCACCGTCGAGCGCGCGCCGCTGACGCCGGGCGGCAAGGCCGCGTTCGTCGGGATCGTCGCCACGGCGGCGGTGTTGCTGGTAGTGTCGGCGCTCGACATCGAACTGGGGCTGCCGACCGCGATCGCCGGGATCGCAACGACGCTGGTCGTCTGCGCCATCGCCCACTCGTCGCCGGTCACGTTGCTGCGCGACGTGTCGTGGAGCGTGCTGCCGCTCGTAGCCGGGCTGTTCATATTGGTCGAGGCACTCGACCTGACCGGAGTGATCGGACAGGTCGCGGCGGCGCTGCGCGCGGCCTCGTCCGATCCGGTCCGGGCAGCGGCGGTGTCGGGCACGATCCTCGCCTTCGCGTCCAACCTGATGAACAACCTGCCCGCCGGGCTGGTCGCCAGTACCGCCGTGGCACAGGCACAGCCGCCGCGGCTGGTGGTCGATGCGCTGCTGATCGGCGTCGATCTCGGCCCCAATCTGTCGATCACCGGCAGTCTGGCGACGATCCTGTGGTTGCAGGCGATCCGCCGCGAGGGGCAGGACGTCGGCTTCTGGCGTTTCCTGAAGGTCGGCGCCGTCGCGATGCCGCTGGCGCTGGTGGCGGCGCTCGGCACGCGGATCGGGCTGGGCTGACGCGACTACCCGTCAGCGTGCCGGAGCGGCGCGAGTTGCCGGCAAACGGCCGTGTTTCCCGATCGCTTCGGTTTGTGCGGAATTACTGTCAGACGCCGGCCGGGTTCGGTCCGATCGACCCGCACGGTCGTGGCGTCAGGCTTCCGCTGCTGCCGAGTGACGAACCCCGCTGCCTCATGCTGGCTGCGTTCCTCAGGGAACGACGGGGCAGGGGTCGATCACGAGCATCAGGCGACGGCCGCCGGTCGCCGCGATCGGTGGCGACCGGTGCAGGACGCTCGGCGGGTCGAGCAGCAACCGGCCCTTGAACACTCCGACCGACCCGGTCGCGACATCGCGGACCGCCTCCGGTTCGTCGGCGTCGCACCACTGCGTCCCCGGACCGGCATAGGTACATAACAGCCGCAGCGTGACGTAATCGGCGTGAAACCGGCGGCAGGCGTCGGTGTCGATCACGTCGAGCCGGACCCGCAGCCGGTCCTCGCCGGTCAGCGCGGCATGACGGGCGACGAGCATCGCAATGTCCCGCCCCAGCACATCCGCGAGCATGTCGCCATAGCCGGCTGCCCGCAGGTCGCCGTCGACCGCATCGCCCGCGCGGCAATCGAGCCGGACGTCGTCGATCGTCGCATAGTCGAGCCCGTCGAGCGCATCGCGGAGCGCCGGGTCGAGTCCGCGCGACCAGAGCACGAGCGCGACTTCCGGCCGGGCGATCGCATCGAGCGCGGCGGCATCGGTGCCGGCGACGACCTGCCGGGGCAGCGTCGTCACCGTCATGCCGCCAGCTCCGGCTGCGGCTGGCCCCATTGCGGGAACGGGTCGGCAAGGTCCCGCCAGCGTTCGGGGGCGAAGCCGTCCGCCGCGACCAGACAGGTGTCGAGGCGATCGCGAATGCGTCCCTCATCCATGTCGATACCGATGAACACCAGTTCCTGCCGGCGATCCCCCCAGAGGCCATCCCAGTGGCGGGCGACGAACTCCTCGAACCGGCCGTCGTCGGGCCAGTGGTGTTTGGGGAGGGCCGCCCACCATTTGCCCATGCGCGACGTCGTCGTCTGGCTGCCCGCCACTGCCAGTTCACCAACCCAGTCGGGGCGGGTCGCCAGCCAGAAATGCCCCTTGGCCCGCACGACATGGTCGAGCCCGCCATCGGTCAGGAAGCGGTGGAACTTCGCCGGATCGAACGGGCGACGCGCGCGATAGACGAAGCTCTCGATGCCATATTCCTCGGTTTCCGGCTGATGCTGCGCATAGCCATAGAGTTCCTTGGCCCACAGCGGGTGGCGCGACGCCGCCTCCTCGTCGAACCGGCCGGTCGCCAGCACCTGGTCGAGGTCGACCCGGCCATGGTCGGCGGCAACGATCAGCGCATCGGCGTTGAGGCTGGCGACCAGCTTCTTCACGATCGCCAGTTGGTCGGGGGAAACCGACGATGCCTTGTTGACCACGACGACATCGGCGAACTCGATCTGTTCGACCAGCAGCCCGACGAGGCTGCGATCATCCTCGTCGCCCATCGCCGCACCGCGCTGGGCAAGGAAATCCTGGCTCGAATAATCGGCGAGCAGGTTCACCGCGTCGACCACCGTCACCATCGTGTCGAGCCGGGCGACGTCGCCGAGCGACACATCCTCCTCGTCGCGGAACGAGAAGGTCGTGGCTACCGGCAACGGTTCGGAAACGCCGGTGCTTTCGATCACCAGATAGTCGAACCGTCCCGCCTCGGCCAATGCGCGCACCTCGGCCAGCAGGTCGTCGCGCAGCGTGCAGCAGATGCAGCCGTTGGTCATCTCGACCAGCGCCTCCTCGGACCGCGACAGCGCCGCCTCGCCGCCGCGGACGAGGTCGGCGTCGATGTTCACCTCGCTCATGTCGTTGACGATCACCGCCACCCGCCGTCCCTCGCGATTGGCGAGGATGTGGTTGAGCAACGTCGTCTTGCCCGCCCCCAGAAAGCCCGACAATACGGTAACGGGAAGGCGGCGGTCCACGGCGGCAGAGATACCCATAGCGATAGTCCAAATAGTAATGTTACAACATTACATATCGAATCGATCGGCCGCTGTCCACGCCGACGATCGCCTCCCGGGTTCAATCGCGGTGGGGTACGACGTCCCGATATACCGCGCGATAGGCGGCCGCCTGCCGGTCCAGCCCATGGCCCGCAACCCGCTGGCGCGCCGCATCGCCGAGGCCGCGTCGCAGGTCGGACGAGGTCGCCAGTCGTTCGATCGCCTCCGCCAGCGCGCGCGGGCTGCGGCGGGTGACGAGCAGGCCGGCATCGCCGACCAGCGCGGGGATGCCACCCACCGCCGACGCGACGATGGGCAGGCCGGCGGCCATCGCCTCGATCAATGCCACCGGCGTACCTTCATGATCGGACGGCAGCACGAAGCCGTCGAGCCGGCCGAGAAACCCCGCGACATCATCGACCGCGCCGAGCAGCGTGACGTCGAGCCCCGCGCCTGCCTCACGGATCGCGTCGCCGGTTGGGCCATCGCCGGCGATCAGCAACCGGTAGCGTTGACCCTTCCGGTTGAGCAGGCGCAACGCGGCGATCAGGTCGCCGTGCCGCTTGACCGGGTGGAGCCGGGCGGCGATGCCGAGCGTGAAGCCGCCGTCGCCGACCCGCTGCACGTCGGCGAAGCGAGGAAGATCGATCCCCGGCGCAATCACGCTGATCGGACGCCCGGCCCAGCGAAAGCGGCGGGCGAGATCGTCTGAAACGGCGGTGATCGCGGCGCTGCGGCGAAGCCCGGTCGCGATCGCTGGAAGCCAGCGCCAGCCGCTGCCCAGCGCGACATGCAGCGTCGTGACGACCGGCACGGCAAGCCTTGGCAACAGCGCGGCGGTGACATGGCCGTGTGCATGGACGACGTCGATCCGCTCCGCGGCGATCGTTTCGTGCAGCGACCGGGCGAAGGTCGCGGACCGGCGATCAAGCGCGACGACCGAGGCCTCCGGTTCGACAACCGCGCCGGTCGCCGCGTCGAAGGTGACGATGACCGGCATCACCCCGTGGCGCGGCGCGGTGCGACAAAGATCGGCCACGATCCGCTCCCGCCCGCCCACCGCCATATGCGGCAGGACGTGCGCGACGCGGATCACGTTCGCGCGAGCCGATCGGCCGCGTCGCGGCGGTATTTGCGGAACGACGGGGCGTGCTTCTCGACCCGTGCGCCCGCCTCGCAATGGCAATTGGGGCAGTTGAGCTGGAACGCATCGCGTGCCGCGCGATGATGTTCGGGGGTGTAGAGAATGTCCGCCAGCCGCTTCTCGTGCAGATTGCCGAGCGGGAAGGTGACGTAGCAGAGCATCACCGATCCGTCGGCGCCGACCCACAACAGCTTGCGGGCATCGCACGGGATGCGCATCCCCTGCTGCTCCATCGCCCAGTCGGCGAACGCGGCGATCGCCGGGGCGGACTCGGTCAGCAGGTCGGGCTCGGCCGCCTTCAGTTTCAGCAGATGGTCGATGACGCGGTCGATCGCCGGCTTGTCCTCCGGGCGAAACTGCAACTCGCGCTCCGGCCCCTCCTGAAAATAGGGCAGCGAATAATGGACGACGTCGACATGCACTTTGGCCTGAAACCGCCGGGCAAAGGCGATCATGTCGTCGACCGCCTGAAGGTTCGCGGAACGCCGGCTGAGCAGGAAGTTGATCTGAATATCGAGCTCGTCCGGCCCGAACATCGCGCGGGTGTTTTCGAGGCTCTCGACGAACCGGGCGTAGCGGCCCGGCCGCTGGACATACTCGTCGAACGCACCATCCTGCCCGTAATAGCCGATCGTCACCTTGCGCAGTCCCGCGGCGTGAAGGTCGGCGATCTTGCGGTCGAGGATCAGGGCGTTGGTCGTCATATAGCAGCCGACGCCCAGCCGGTTGGCGGTTTCGACCATCCGCACCACGTCGGGATGGAGCAGCGGCTCGCCGCCATAGAGCCGCACCGCCGGCACCCTGGCGGCGGCGGCGTCTTCGAGCAGCTTCTCGACGATCTCGAACGGCAGTTGCGCGCCGGGCATGAAGTCGCGCCCGTATTTGCACCCCTGACACCGCAAATTGCAGTGCGCGGTGATGGCGATCGTGATCTTTTCGGTGTTGGCGCGAATGGTTTGCGGCCAATAGGCGGCGACCGATGATCGCATCCGTTCGGACACGCGATACCCCGCCTTCAACGTCGGTGCGGTCGCGGGAAGGGCTTTGGCCAGCGAACGTGCAAGCGTCTCGATCGTCATCGTCGGAACCTCCAGTATTGGCGACGGTATACGGTCGGAAGGTTGACGGTATCTTGCCTCGTCGGCCATGGCGGCGGCGCATTATCGACGGACAGGCGCGTTACCGCGACGCCTTCCATGATTTCCTCGAACCGGACAGCCATCATGCCCAGCATTCTTCCCGGCAGACGGACGTTACTCGGCTGCGTCGCGGCGGCCGCATTGTGTCAGGTCGCGCCGGCCCCGGCGACCGGCGGGCAACGTGCCGGCGGCGTGCCCGGCGCGCTGACGACATGGCTCGAACGGCCGGCGGCCGAACGGACGATCGATGTGCCGGTCCTCGCGCGCCCGCTCGACCGGGGGGCGGCGGCACGGGCGTTGTCGCTGCTCTCGGCGGCGCGGTTGCGGACCGTCGCCGAGGCAGGGCGCGCGGGGATCGATGCCAAGGCGATCACGCTGGATGGCCGGACGCTGCGCTGGGAAAGCCGGACCTTCGGCAACGCGCCCGCCGGCAGCCGCAGCCTGTGGATTTCGCTCCATGGCGGCGGCAATGCCCCGGCGGCGGTCAACGACCAGCAATGGCGCAACCAGATTCGCCTCTACGAACCGGCGGAGGGCATCTACTTGGCGCCGCGCGCGCCGACCGATACGTGGAACCTGTGGCATGAGCCGCATATCGATCCGCTGTTCCAGCGGCTGATCGACTATCAGGTCGCGGTCAACGGCGTCGATCCCGACAGGGTGTATCTGCTGGGCTATTCGGCCGGGGGCGACGGGGTGTGGCAGCTCGCGCCGCGCATGGCGGACCGCTTCGCCGCAGCGGCGACGATGGCGGGCCATCCCAACGAGGCGCGGCTCGAACCGGTGCGCAACCTGCCGTTCGCGATCTTCATGGGCGGGGCCGATGCCGCCTATGACCGCAACCGGATCGCCGCCGAGAAGAGCGCCGAGCTTGCAGCACTGCACCGTGCCGATCCGGGTGGCTATGTCGGGCTGTCGCGCATCTATCCCGGATTGCCGCACTGGATGAACCGCAAGGACGCCGAGGCGCTGCCGTGGATGGCGCAGTTCCGCCGCGACCCTTGGCCCAAGCGCATCGTGTGGGTGCAGGACGATGTGACGAGCGACCGCTTCTACTGGTTGCAGATTCCGCAGGGTGCCAAGGTCGCCGCCGGGGACCGGATCGTCGCCACCGTCACCGGACAGACCATTGCGCTGACCGGCGCGGTCCCGGCGGGAACGACGCTGCGCCTGTCCGACCGGCTGCTCGATCTCGACCGGCCGGTCACGGTGACGATCGATGGCCGCCGCGTGTTTCACGGGCGGGTGCCGCGCACCGCGCGGGCGATGTGGCTGTCGCTGCTCGATCGTGCCGATCCGGCGAGTGCCGCCAGTGCGCTGCTGCCGCTGAAATAACGAAAAGGCCCGCCGCGAACCAGTCGCGGCGGGCCTGGGCATCGTCGCGATCATTGGTCTGGCGGCGGATCGATCGACAGGACGAGGCGGGGGCCGTCGTTGGCGGCGATCGGCGGCGAGCGATGGAGGACCTCGGGCGGGTTCAGCAGCGCCCGGCCCTTGAACACGCCGACCGCGCCGGTCGGTACCTCGCAGATCGCATCCTGCCCGTCGACGCAGCACCACTCCGTGCCGGGGCCGACATAGGTGCAGTTCAGGCCCAGCGTGCCGCAGCCGGCCTGAAAGCGACTGCCCGCATCGGTTTCGATCACGTCGAGCCGAACCCGCAACCGATCCTCGCCGGTCAGCGCGGCGTGCCGCCGGACCAGCAGGTCGATATCGGCCGCGAGAAGGGCAAGCGCACTTCCGGCATAGCCGACCGCGCGGAGGGCGGGACCGACCGATCGGTCCGCGTCGACCTCGACCGACAGATCACCGACGCCCGGCAGGTCGAGCGTTGCGAGTGCAGCCCGCAACGGCTCGGGCAGGTGCCGCCACCAGATCGCCAGTGCCGCGCCGGGCCGGGCGATGCGATCGAGCGATGCCCGGTCGCCGCCGATCGCGATCAGCCGTTCGAGGCGGGCGAGTGACACCCTGCTTCCCCGCGCTGCCCCGCCGATCCGATCAGGGCTGATACGGCAGCGATGACTGGTGAAGGACGATCCGCACCTTGCCATCGCCGCATTCCTTGAACACGAAGCTCTTGTTCACGAAGATGTGGCTGTCGTCGGCGCCGATGAAGTGGACGTTGCACTGCACGATGGCGATGTCGCCGTGCAGGACATAATCGAGCTTGTTGTACCACACCTTGACCCATGGTTTGAGCTTGAACCCCTTGTCATCGGGGAACTCGGGATCGCCACCGACGAAATAGGATAGCGCACCAGCCTTTGTCGGGCGGAAGGTCTGCGCACCATGGGTCAGGGTCGGCTTGAACAGCACCTTGCCCGCATCATAGTCGTAATTGTCGCTCAATACCTGGGTCGCGAACGCATGGACGTCGCCACCCTCGCTATGGACCTTGCCGACCGCGACGACATTGTCGCACCACGTCTGCAACGTCACATGTACCATCTGATCCGTAAACATCCCGTTCGCCTCTTCCTGCATGATCTTTGGACCAGCAACAGGTAGAGGATATAATATTACACTGTATTGGCGAAGTGTGAATAATCGTTTCCGGCACGGGGAAGGCGCGGACCGTGTCGACCCGTCCCGTGCCAGCCCGGCCGGTCAGCGCTTCGGCGGCTCAAACAACCGGCGCAGGAACACCGTCTCGACCTCGCGGCGCAGGTCGTTGTTCGGTTTCTTCTGGAAGCCGTGCCCTTCGTCGGCGAACAGCACGTACCATGCCTCGTTGCCCTTGGCGCGCAGGCTGGCGACGACCTGATCCGATTCGGATTGCGGCACGCGCGGATCGTTGGCGCCCTGCATCACCAGCATCGGTTTGGTGATCCGCCCGACATTGGCGACCGGCGAGATCCGCGTCAGCACCGCGTGCATCGCGGGCACGCGCTCGTCGCCATATTCGGCGCGGCGATTGTCGCGGCGATAGGCTTCGGTGTTCTGGAGGAAGGTGATCCAGTTGCTGATGCCGTACCGCTCGACCCCGCCGACCAGCCGGTCGGAATAATGCGTCATGACCGCAAGGCTCATATAGCCGCCATAGGACTGGCCATAGACCGCGACCCGCTTCGCATCGAGGCCCGGCTGGCGCGCGATCCAGTCGAGCAGCGCGCCAATGTCCCTGACCGAATCCTCGCGCTTCTCGGCATTGTCGAGATTCAGATAGCGCCGGCCATAGCCGTCGCTGCCGCGAACATTGGGCAGGATGACCGTCGCTTTGAGCACATCGGCGAAATATTGCGCGCCATAGTTCCAGCCGGGGCGGGTCTGCGCTTCCGGACCGCCGTGGATGTCGATGATGACCGGGGTGCGCGTGCCGGGGGCCACGTCCTTCGGGCGATAGACGAACGCCGGGACCGACAGCCCGTCGAACGAGGAGAAGCGGATCAGCTCGGGCTCGACCAGTTTCGCGGGGTCGAGATCGCCCAGTTCCGACATCGTCCAGCGGGTCAGTGTGCCATTGGCCACGCCCCAGCTCCACACGTCGCCCGCCGAGGTCGCCGACGTCAGCCCGATCGCGAGGTTGCTGCCATCGCCCGAAAAGCGCAGCGCGGTCAGCACGCCCTGCGGCAGTTTCGGCTGCGGCAATGCGCGACGGGTGATGCGGTCCTGCACCACCACCCGCGACAGCCCGTCCTCGTTCACCGAATAGGCAAGCACCCGGCTATCGTCGGTCAGGTCATAACTTTCGACGTCCCATTTGAGGCCGGGAGTCAGCACCGTCCGCTTGCCGGTTGCCAGATCGATCTCGACCAGTTGCCGCGTGTCGCTGCCCGCATCCGAAATGGCGATGAGCCGCTTGCCGTCGGGCAGGTAGCGCGGATCCTGATAGAGCGCCGGCGGGGCATCGGCGGCGATGCGGCGCGCCTTGCCGGTGGCGATGTCCAGTTCGAACAACTGGTCCTCGCGGTTCGACAGGCTGCGCACGAAGATCAGTCGCGTCTTGTCGGCGGCGATCGCCGCCGGCGCGACCGCCCCGTCCGCGCGATACAGCACACGCGCCGCGCTGCCGCCCTTCGAATCGGCGGCGAGGATCGAATAGGCGGCGCTGCCCTTGGTCGCCTGCGACCATGCCAGCAGCGTGCCGTCCTTGCTGAACACTGGATTCTCGTTGCGCGTCCCCGCCTCGGTCAGTTGCCGCGCCGGCCCGGTTAGGCCGCGTGCATAGAGCTGGAACCATTCGTCGCCACCGGTGTCGCGGGTCAGCACGAAACGGTCGGTGCCGGGGATCACCATGGCCCCCGCCACCGGTTCGGCCCCGAAGGTCAACTGGGTGCGGACCCCGCCCGGCCGCGCGACGTGATGGAGTTGTTGGGTCGAACCGAAGCGGGTGGCGATCAGCATCGACCCGTCGGGCAACCAGTCCTCGAACTGCGCGGCGCGGCTGTTCTGATAGCGCTGGACCGCCTCGCGCACGTCGCTTGGAATGTCGGGCACGCCCGACAGGGTGGCGCTGCCCACCTGCCGCTGCGGGACGGTCTGGGCGGAGACGCCTGCGGTAAGGGCCAGCAGGCTGATCGAAAGCGCGATGGGTTTCAGCATGGCGCGATCATCGGACAGCACCGGTGATGGCGTCAAGCGGCCCGCACACGCGGCGTGGCGTCGAGGCGCATGGATCGACTATAGCCCTGCCATGGTTCGCGTATTCTTCCGCTTCTGCACGGCGTTGCTGACGCTCACGGCATCGCCCGCCCTGGCCCAGCAGGGCGGGTTCGACCTGACAGGCCCGCAACTGACGATCACCGTCGGCCGGGGCGACGCCACGCTGCCGCTGACCGCCGTGCCGTCGCTCAAGCCCGGCGACCGGCTGGTCGCGCGGGCGGAACTGCCGGCGGACCAGTCGGCGCGCTATCTGATGGTCGTCGCCTTCCTGCGCGGCGCAACCAATCCGCCGCCCAAACAATGGTTCTTCCGCGCCGAGACGTGGAAGCCCAAACGCAACACACTGACCCTGAGCGTGCCCGAAGGCGCCGAACAGGCGATCGTGCTGATGGTGCCCGATGCCGGCGGCGGCTTCGACGCGGTGCGCGATGCCGTACGCGGTAGGCCCGGCATCTTCGTGCGGGCGGCGCAGGATCTCTATCAGGCGTCGCTCGACCGGGCACGGCTCGACACCTTCGTCGGGGTGGTCGGGTCGATCGGCGAGCGTGCTCCCGAACGGCTGGCAGCGGTCGCGCCGGTGCTGGCCGACGCGCTGCGGATCAAGCTGAATGCGGAATGCCTGACGCGGCAGCGGGCGTTGCAGGCGGCGTGTCTGATGCAGGATCGCAGCGCGACGATCCTTCAGGCCGGGCGGGGCACCAGCTTCACCGAAACGCTGACCGGCGCGCCGGTGAACCTCGCCTATGGCGTTGCCGCGACGCGCGAGGGCGGGGCGGGGTTCTACAGCCCCTATATCGGCCTCGCGCGTGATCTGGCGCGGTTGTTCGGCGCGTTTCAGAGCGCACAATATCAATATCTCCCCGCGCTGACGACGGGTAGCGGCGATCGGATGACGCTGCAACTGAACGCTGCGCCGTCGTTCCAGAATCCGCGATCGGTGCTGGTGGCACCGCTGCCGCCGATCGGCCCGGCGATGCCGCCGCTGTTCCGGGCCGGTGCGACCGCCCCGGTCTGCCTGACCCGGCCCGATGCGGTGCTGACGCTCGACGATGCGTCGTTGCTATTCGCGACCGATTACGCCCAGGATCTGACGCTGCGGATCACCACCACCAACGGCCAAAGCGTCGACGTGCCGATGGTACGCGACGTCGAACGTGGCGGCGTTCGCGCCACATCGGGAATGCCGGCGATCGCCGGGCCGGTCACGGGCGGCGTGCTGCAAGGGCGCTGGGGCTTCGATCGCTTCACCGGGCCGCGCCTTGCGGTGCAGGCCGATGCCGCCGGTACGTGGCACGCCGAGCCCGACGCCTCGGTGGTCGTCGGTCGCGAATCGCCGCTGACGTTGCGTGGCGGAGCATCGGCGTGTGTCGCCGGCCTCGCGATCGTCGCGGGCGACGACACGATCCTGCCGGTCGAGTGGAAGGCCACCGCACCCGACGAACTGCGCGCGACGTTGCCGCTGGGCAAGGTCCGGCCGGGTCCGCTGACGCTCAGGATCGCGCGCTATGGCGTGGCCGATCCGGCCGCGCTCGCCCTGACCGGCCGGGTCGAGGCGAGCCGGCTCGACCGCTTCACGATTCATGCCGGCGACCGCGAAGGAGTGTTGACCGGGCAACGGTTGGATCAGGTCCAGTCGCTCGACTTCGCCGGGCGGCGCTTCGTGGCGGGTGTGTTGACGCGCGGCGCGAAAGGCGACCGGCTGGTCCTGCAAGCCGATGGCGCGATCGAGGCCGGTGATAAGGCGACGAGCGCGAAGGTGCGGCTGCGCGACGAGCGAACCGCCGGCGTCGACGCGACGCTCGCCCCGCCGCGTCCGTCGCTCGCCGTCATTGGCCGGGACGTGACGGTTCGGCCGGTGGCGGGAACGCTGCCGCTGCGGCTGCCCGACGGGATCGTGCCGGTCGATGCGACGCTGCGCTTCTCGCTGCGGGTCGACGGCGGCGTGACCGGCGATGACACGATCGAGATCGCCGGCGCGGAGGGAAGGACCGTATCGCTCGATTTCGCGTCGGGCGGGGTACAGCGGATCGGCAGTGACGTCGTCGTTGCGTCGATCGTGCCGCAGGCGTTGCTCGGGCCGGACGCGGCGGGGCCGCTCAGGGTCCGGGTCCGGCGCAGGGAGGCGGCGGGGGACTGGCGGCCGTTGGCGCAGGTCGTCCGGCTGCCGGCAATCACCGGCGTAACCTGTGGCGCGACCGGCGGGTGCGTGCTGAGCGGACGCGACCTGTTCGTGATCGCGGCGGCGGGCGATCCGTCGGACCCGCAGCGGATGACGATGGTGCCGGCCGGGTTCGTCGGATCGTCGATCACGCTGCCGGCGCAGTCGGGACGGACGGTCGCGCTGCGACTGCATGACGCGCTCGACACGCCGGTAGAGCTCGAACGGCCTGCCGGCAGCTAACCGACGGCCCCGCCAAGACAGGCGTCGAGCCGGTCGGCGGTGCCGGCGGGAACATGCAGGCCGAGCTTGCTGCGGCGGTAGAGGATGTCCTCGGCCGTCCGCGCCCATTCGCTGCGGACGAGGTAATCGACTTCGGCGCGATATAGCCCGCCGCCGAAATCCTGCCCGAGATCGTCCAGCGTCCGCGCCTGCCCCAGCAGCCGGTCGACCCGCGACCCATAGGCACGCGCGAGGCGGCGCAGCAGCGGTTCGGGCAGCGCTGGATAACGATCGATGACCCCTGCCACAAATCGATCGAAGTCCGCGAAATCGCCGCCGGGCAGCGCGCTCGCTCCGGTCCATGGTCCGCCCGCGTCACGAAAGAACGGCGCCAGATCGCGCATCGCCTGTTCGGCGAGACGGCGATAGGTGGTGATCTTGCCACCGAACACGCTGAGCAGCGGTGCGTCGACACCCTCGGACCCGGCATCGAGATCGAGCACATAATCGCGCGTGACCGCCGAGGCATTGGCGGCATGGTCTTCGTAGAGCGGACGGATGCCGGCATAGCTCCATACGATGTCGCCTTCCGCCACGGTCCGCGCGAAATAGCGGTTGATGGTGCCCAGCAGATAGCGGGTTTCCTCCGCGCCGATCGCCGCCTTTGCCGGGGCACCCGCCCATGGCAGGTCGGTCGTGCCGATCAGGGTGAAGCGCCCTTCATAGGGCATCGCGAAGACGATCCGGCGATCGTCGTTCTGGAGCATGAACGCATGGTCGCCGTCGTAGAGGCGCGGCACGACGATATGGCTGCCCTTGACCAGCCTGACGCCACGATCGGCACGCGCGCCACCGATGCGGCCGATCACGTCGGCGACCCAGGGTCCGGCGGCATTAACCAGCGCCGTGGCGCGGACGATCCGCGCGCCGCCGTCGGACCGCAGCGTCGCGACCCAGCCGTCGCCCTCGCGCTGCGCATCGATCAGCGTCGTGCGGGTGGCGATCGTCGCCCCCCGTTCGGCGGCGTCGAGCGCGTTGAGCACGACCAGGCGGCTGTCCTCGACCCAGCAATCGGCATAGACGAACGCCTTGCCGCGCCGCTCGCGCAAGCCATTGCCTAGCGCCGAACGGTCGAGCCGCACGGTGCGTGTCGCCGGCAGCGTTTTCCGCCCGCCGAGGTGATCGTAGAGGAACAGCCCCAGCCGGACCATCCACGCCGCCCGCGGACTGTGCGTCTGCGGCAGGACGAACGACAATGGCCAGATGATGTGCGGGGCAATGGCCAACAGTCGCTCGCGCTCGATCAATGCCTCGCGCACCAGCCGGATCTCGCCATATTCGAGGTAGCGCAGGCCGCCATGGATCAGCTTGGTCGAGGCGGACGAGGTATGCGCCGCCAGATCGTCCTGCTCGACCAGCAGCACCGACAGGCCGCGCCCGGCGGCATCGCGCGCGATACCGGTGCCGTTGATCCCACCGCCGACCACCAGCAGGTCGAAGCGTTCGGTATCGTCCTGCTCCATCGTGGTCCTTGACCCCCTGCCGCGCCGGTGATCGAACGAAACGACCGCCCGGCGCGTTCCGGCGGGTGAAGGGAGAGCGCAGGTGGCGTCGCATCTATTGGTCGTCGATCAGGGGACCACCTCGACCCGCAGCATCCTGTTCGATGCGGCGGCCCGCCGCATCGCCATCGCGCAAACCGAATTCACGCAACATTATCCCGCACCCGGCAGGGTCGAACATGATCCGGAGGAAATTTGGCGCGACGTGGTGGCGACCGCGCGCGAGGCGATCGCGACCGGCGGGGTGCCGGTGGCATCGATCGCCGCGATCGGCATCACCAACCAGCGCGAGACGGCGGTGGTGTGGGACCGCGCGACCGGTGTGCCGATCCACCGCGCGATCGTGTGGCAGGACCGGCGCGGGACCCCGCAATGCCAGCAGCTTCGGGCCGACGGTGCCGAGGACATGATCCGCGAGCGCACCGGACTGATCGTCGACCCCTATTTTTCCGCCACCAAGATCGCGTGGCTGCTCGATCATGTGCCGGGCGCGCGGGCGCGGGCCGAGCGCGGCGAACTGGCGTTCGGGACGATCGACAGTTTCCTGCTGTGGCGGCTGACCGGTGGCAGGTCCCACGCGACCGATGCGACCAACGCCAGCCGGACGATGTTGTTCGACATCCACCGCCAGTGCTGGGACGAGGAATTGTGCCGGCTGCTGCGCGTGCCGATGGCGCTGCTGCCCAAGGTTCACGACAATGCGCATGGGTTCGGCACGACCATGCCCGACCTGTTCGGCCGCGCCATCCCGGTCGCCGGCATGGCGGGCGATCAGCATGCCGCGCTGTTCGGGCAGGCCTGTGTCGACAAGGGCATGGCCAAGGCGACCTATGGCACCGGCTGTTTCATGCTGCTCAACACCGGCGACACGGCGGTCGCGTCACGCCACCGGTTGCTGACCACCCCGGCCTATCGGCTGGGTGGCCGGACCACCTATGCGCTGGAAGGATCGATCTTCATCGCCGGCGCGGCGATCAAATGGCTGCGCGATGGCCTTGGCGTCATCACCCACGCCAGCCAGACCGACGATCTGGCGACGCAGGTGCCCGACAGCCACGGCGTCTATATGGTCCCGGCGTTCGTCGGGATGGGCGCGCCCTATTGGGCGCCGGACGCGCGTGGCGCGATCTTCGGCCTGACGCTCGGCGCGACCGCCGCGCACCTTGCCCGGGCGGCGCTTGAATCGGTCGCCTATCAGACGATGGATCTGACACAGGCGATGGTGGCCGATGGCGGTGGGCAGCCGGCGAAGCTGCGGGTGGACGGCGGCATGGCGGCGAACGACTGGCTGTGCCGCTTCCTCGCCAACATGATCGGCGTGCCGGTCGAACGCCCGGCCGATCTGGAGACGACCGCGCGCGGGGCGGCGTTCTTCGCGGGGCTGGCGACCGGCGTCTGGTCGGGACTCGGTGACATTCGGGCGTTGTGGGCGCGCGAACATTGCTTCGACTCGGCGATGAGTGCGGACGAGCGCGCGCCACTCGTCGCCGGGTGGCGCGACGCGGTGCGCCGCACGCTTGGTTAGCTGGTCTGCGGCAGCGCGGCCAGTTCGCCGCTCTCCCGGCCCTTGCGGCCATAGAACAGCTCGAACAGCGGACTGGCCATCATCGTCGTCACGATCGCCATCAGCACCAGCATCGAGAACAGCGTCGGGCCGATGATGCCCTTTTGCAGCCCGATGTTGATGATGATGAGTTCCATCAGCCCGCGCGAGTTCATCAGCGCGCCGATGCCGAGCGCTGTGCGATTGTCCTCGCCCGACAGGCGCGCGGCGAGATAGCAGGCACCGCCCTTCGCCAGAATCGACGCGACGAGGATGCCGAACGCGATCAGCAGCAGCCCCGGCGAATTGACCATGTCCATCCGCGTGTTCAGCCCCGAATAGGTGAAGAACATCGGCAGCAGCAGCACGACGGTCAGCGGTTCGAGCTTGCGGCGGATTTCCTCGGTCAGCAATCCGCGCGGCATGACGGCGCCGAGGATGAACCCGCCGAAGATCGCATGGATGCCCACCACGTCCATCAGGAACGCCGAGACGCAGAAGGCGATCATCACCAGCGCGAACACCGGCGTGCGCAACTCCCCGTCGCGCTCGACCATGCGGGCGAGCGGGGCGAGCAGCCGTGGTCCGGCCAGCAATACGAACAGCGCCCATGCCAGCCCGCCGCCGATCGCGAGGATCGCGACGCCCGCACCGCCGCCGAACGTCGCCAGCACGATCGCCAGCACGCACCACGACACCGCATCGTCGAACGCCCCGGCGGTCAGCGACAGCGTGCCGAGCGCGCTGTCGGCAAGACCGCGTTCGTTGATGATCCGCGCGAGCATCGGAAAGGCGGTGAGCGCGATGCACGCGCCGAGGAACAGCGTGGCGTTCGACTGGCTGATGCCCGGCGTGAACAGGTCGGGCACGCCCAGCAGCATCGGCGTGATGAGGACCGCGATGCCGAACGGCGCGACGATTCCGGCCAGCGACACGAACGACGCGCTGCGTGCCTTCGACTTGAAATGGTCGAGCCGCAGCGTCGTGCCGACGAGGAACATGTACAGACCGACACCCAGTTGCGCGCCGGCATACAGGACGTTCTTCGTTTCCTTCGGAAAGATCGCCGCCTGAAGATCGGGCGAGAACAGCCCCAGCAGCGAGGGGCCGAGCACGACCCCGGCGATCATCTCGCCGACCACCTGCGGCTGCGCCAGCAGCTTCTTGCCGAGCCAGCCGACGACGCGGCAGGCGATCAGGATGACCGCGAGTTGCAGGAAGAAGTGGACGCTGAAATCGCCCGGCGCATAGCTTTGCGCGGTGGCGGGCGTCGCCGGCCCATGCGCCGATAACAGTCCCGATGCCGTGCGTCCAAGGCTGTCCAGCCAGTCGTCCATTCCCGTTCCTCCCCCATGACGGCCGATCGTCTGCGGACCGGATCGGGCGCTTACACGCACAGGACGCGATCGATGCAATAGGCCGTTCGGACCGCCGCCGATGATTTTCGCCGACGGGTGGGCGATCGTTGTACTGGTGCTACAAGATAGGTACGTACCTACATATCTTGTGATCGATGCGGGGCATTTCGCCATGAAACTGCTGTCCAGCCGGGCGTTCAATCAGGACGTCAGCCATGCCAAGCGACTCGCGCAGGACGGCCCGGTGGTCGTCACCGATCGCGGGCGACCGACGCACGTGCTGGTCGGCATCGACCTGTTCCGGCACCTGTCGGGGCAGGGCGACGGCATCGTCGAGGTATTGGCGATCGACGAGCCGGTCACGACCGATCCCGACTGGCGGGCGATCCGGGGACGGGTGCCATGATCCTGCTCGACACCGATGTGCTGTGGGAATTGCGCCATGGTAGCAGTGGCCGGGGCGATGCGACGGTCGCGGCATGGGCGGCGGGGCAATCGCGCGGCAATTTGTTCGTGTCGGCGCTGGCGCTGGCCGAACTGGGGGCGGGGGCACGATCAATCGAACGCGCGGACAAGGCGGGCGCGGCGGCGATGCAGCGCTGGGCAGACGGGGCGGTGCGGCGCGCGTTCGACGGGCGCATCCTGCCGGTCGATACCGGCGTGGCGATGCGGGCGGCGACGCTCGGCTATGCCAACATGGTCGACGGCCTGATCGCCGCCACCGCGCTCGAACAGGGGCTGACGCTGGCGACCAGCAATCCGGCGGCGTTTCGGATGGGCAAGGTGCGGACGGTCAATCCGTGGCGCTACACGCCCGCGCCGGGCGAGTTGCCCGCCGACGACGGCGACTGGCGACAGGCATCGCGCGGGCGCGCGACATGGCTCAGGAACCTGTTCGCGCGGGGATAGCCGGCAGTCCGCGCAATCCGTCGACCAGCACGCGATGCGGCGGCAGGTCGCGCACGGCATGGTCGCCATAGCTGCGGATGCGGGCGAACAGCCGCTGCGCCTCGGCGTGCTGCGCCGCCCCGCCCGGCGGCGGCACCGTCGCGAAGCCCATGCCGTACAGGATATATTGATAGTTGAAGAAGGCGAAGGTTTCGGTGTCGACCGGAAAGTCGAACCGGCTGGGCGGGCGATGCCGCCACTGGTCGAGCAGGTCGGTCAGCCGGGGCGACCAACTGGCGGGATCGGCATTGTCGCGCCAGAACGGCTCGGTCCGGTCGCTCAGGCAATAGTGCAGCTTCAGAAAATCGACGATCCCGGCGAAGCGCGCCGCCATCACCGCATTGAACCGCCCGGCCGGGGCATCGACCGGCCCGGCATGCGGCAACAGTTCGGCGATCATCGCCGCCGCCGCCTCGATCAGCACGACGCCGGTCGATTCCAGCGGTTCGAGGAACCCGGCCGACAGGCCGACCGCGACGCAATTGCCGACCCATTGTCGCGGACGCCAGCCGGCGTCGAACGTCAACCGGCGTGGCGTGACCCCGTCCGCCGCCGGCCCCAGATAGGCGCGCAACAGGTCAGCGGCGCGATCGTCGTCGATATAGCGGCTGGCATAGACGCAGCCGATGCCGCGCGCGCCCGACAGGCCGATGTCCCAGATCCAGCCTGCCTCGTGCGCGGTCGCGATCGTCGTGCTCTCGATCGGGGCGTCGGGATCGGCGCAGGGCAGCTTGCAGGTCAGCGCCCGGTCGGTGAACAACTGGTCGGCGACCGACCGGAACGCGGCACCGGGCAACTGGCCGATCAGTTCGGCGCGAAAGCCGGTGCAGTCGACGAACAGGTCGGCGTGGAGCGGTCCGGCATCGGTATCGATCCGCTCGATCGTGCCGTCGTCGTTCTGGACGACCTGCGCGATCCGCCCCTCGACATGGGCGACGCCCGATGCGCGGGCGCGATCGGCGAGGACGCCGGCCAGCCGCACCGCGTCGAAGTGATAGGCATAGGCGAGCGGGCCGTCGAAATCCTCGTCGCCGGGCTGTTTGGGCGCGCGGTTGGCGGCGGCCACCGGATGCTGGATCGTCACCGCCTGCGCGAACGGCGGGCGGGTCGCGGGATCGGCGCGCAGCCAGTGCGCGACCAGCCGGTCGGCGGGGAAGGGCGGCTCGAACGGATGATAATAGCGATGCGGCACCGGTCCGCCGCGCCGCCAGCCGTCGAAGCGCACGCCCTGTTTGAACGTCGCCCCGGCGGCGGTGACGAACTGCGCCTCGTCGATGCCGAGGAAGCGCAGCGTCTCACGGATCGTCGGGAAGGTGCCTTCGCCGACGCCGATGATGCCGATCCCCGGCGATTCGAGCAGGGTGATCCGCACCGAACTGCCCAGCGCCCGCGCCAGATAGGCGGCGGTCAGCCAGCCGGCGGTGCCGCCACCGACGATCGCGATGCGTCTCTCTGCGCCCATGCCGTGCGGTCTAGCGCAAAGTCCGGCTCAACGCACGGGCCGGAAATCGAGATCGGCGTCGCGGGCATAGGCGTCCCACGCCGCCGCCGAGCGGAAGCCACCGACACCGCGACTCCACGCCGATCCGGCATGATAGACGAACGGCTGTCCCGGCCGGACGCGCAACAGGATCAGGTAATTGTCGGCATCCTGACCGACGCCGACGACCGCCGCCGGATCGACGCGGATCGCAAGGCCCATCGTCCCGTGCCCGGGATGCTCCGGCCCCCACAGCGTCATCAATCCTCGCGCGCGATCGACGCTCAGCGTCGGGCCATCGCCACTGGCCTTCTTCGACAAGCCGATGCCGACTGTCAGCGGCTCGGACGAACCGGAGCGGAGGACCGACTGCATCCGCGTGAAATGCGTCCCCATCGGCAGGGTGAAGCGCCGCGTCTCCCACACCCGCCGGCCGGTATCGACCGGCCACGGGGCATAATCGACCTCGAACTGCGCGACGGTGCCGCCGGTCCTGAGGATGCGGTGCGCGATGAAGTTGCGCGATGTCCACAGCTTGTTGTCGAACCAGATGCCGAGGCCACCCATCCCGCGACTGCCACCGACATTGTAGAAGTCGATTCCCTCGCCATGAAAGCCATGCTGGTCGCCGGTGCGAAGCTGGCGATCCATGAACGGCCGCGTGACGTTCTTGCCCCACGCATCGATGCCCGATCCCGATGGCGGCTCGACCGCTTCGAGTGCATGGCCATAGATGCGATGCGCGGTGCGATCATTCTCCCACAACAGGTCGTCGTGGCGATAGTCGGCCAGCACCACCCGCGCGCCCGGCAGGCGATCGGCGGCGGGCGGTTCGCGCAGCGGGCTGACGATCGGCGGCAGCGGCACGTCCTGCGCCGGCCCGGTCGCGGTGGTCAGCAGTCCGAGGGCGGCGATCCAGCCGTGGCGCATGTCCGATTCTCTCCGCCATTCCGGCCGTCCTGCCGGCAGGATAGGGCAACCGACCGGCAAAGTCATCGAACGGTGTCGGCCCGCTCGCCGCTCAGGGCAGGACAAGCCGCAGCGTCGTCGGCTCGGGAATGTCCGCCGTCGGCCGGTCGCGGTTCGGCGGGCGGGTCGGCCATGCGATCGCCACGCCGTCGCTCTCGACGGTGTTCAGCGTCATGCCCGGCGGCGTCGCGATCAGCGGCGCAAGCGTGTCGGCCAGTGTCGTGCCGGGGCGCTCACCCCGTCGGGCGAGCGTCGCCTCGTCGACGATCAGGTCGATCGGCGCGCCGTCGCGCCGGACCCGGACGCGCAGCATGCCCGGCGCATCGGCCACCGCGCCCTCGACGAACAGCCGGCTGACGAGCGACCCGCCGCCGCCGAAGTCCCAGCGGAACCCCGCCCAGTCGCTCGCCTGTGCGATGTGCCAGCGGCGTCCCTCCCACCGCGCGAGGAAGATTTGCGTCGATCCGTCGGCGACGAACTTGTGATAGGTGATGATCGGCCGACCCTGCCGGTCGAAGCCGATGACGCTGTTGTTGTTTATCATGCCGCCGCGCACCGGCACCGGATCGACGATCTCTGCTGCCTTCAGCGTGATCGGCAGCGGCAGCGGCGTGCCATCGGCCCGGGTCCAGTGGACCAGATCGCGGCTGACCGCATAGGACAGGTCGTGGTTGGTCGCGGCGTCGGGCGTATCGCGCCACACCCATGCCACGTGAAAGCGTCCGTCCGGCCCCGGCGTGGGTCCCACGAAATAGGCGTTGCTCCGCCCCTCGCCATCGACGAGCGGCGTGGCGAGCAGCGCGCTCCATCGTCCGGTGGCGGGGTCGTAGCGGTTGTAGATCTCGTTGCCGTTGCCGCTGCCCCCGTCGCGATATTTGAAGATCAGCCCGCCCGCGCCGTCGCGCAGGAAGACGGGATAGGTCATCCGCCGTTCGCGCGGTCCATCGACCATCGTCGCCACGCCCACGAAGCTGCGCGGATCGCCCGCGCGCATGGTACGGAAATAGACCAGCGGATCATTGTGCAGATTGGCGACGACATGGATCTGCCCGGCGGAATCCACCGCCGCCGCGATATAATTGTGACTATCCCACCCGGTCCAGCTCGCCAGCCGGTGATAGACCCAGCTCGCGCCATCGCCGCGCGCGCGGGTCGCGACGGTCAGTTGCCGGTTGGCATCATAATAGGCGACGACGATCCGCCGTTCGGTCGTGACCAGCGCGAAGCGGCTGTAATGGCCCGCCCATACCCGGTCGATCGCTTCGATACGCGGCAAGGCTGGCCGTGCCGCCGACGACGAGGCCAGCATCAGCGTGGCGAACAGCAGGCGGGCGATCGGCATCGGTGACATCCGTTGGAACAGGCGTGACCACCGGTATCCCACCACCGGGATGCTGCACAGGGGCGGTAGTGCGGCAAGTCGGGACGGCACCCTTGGTGCGAGCGGTGCGCTGCTGGATCGTTTCGATCTCGAATCCCAAGCGTATCGACAGGGATCGATCCAGATATGGAATTAAAGTCCGTTCTGGATCAAATTGCGGTCAGCGCTATCGCCTGACTTGTGAAGACAAGGCGTATAGAAATATGAAAATAATCTTTTGGTTTGTTTCTGTAGCCGCTTGCGTACCTCGTTCGTAACCGCCCGTTGTTTGCGATGGACAGTATTCGCGGACTGCGATAGCGCTGCCCCCCGATACAGGGGGAATGTTATGATGAATCGCGCGTCCGGTCGTGGCTTGGTCAAGTCGCGGGCCCTGGCCTCGAGCGGGATGTTGTTCGCGATGATGGTCGCGGCACCCGCCTATGCCGAATGCGCGCCCGACCCGGCCGTCGCAAATACCGACGTTACCTGCAGCGGGACCGACAACAACGGCATACGGATCGCCGTCGTCAATCCGCGCGTCATCGTCGAAAACGGTGCCGTCGTGCGCGGTGCAGGGGCGCCCGCGATCGATCTGACGCCACCGGCGGAGAATTATTCGTCGGCATCGGTCACGGTCAACGGTTCGGTCGACGGGAATGGCAGCGCCGGTATCCGGCTGCTCCGTCCGACATCGAACGCATTCAACAATTATCAGTCGCTGTATCTGAACCTGAACGTTGCCGCCGGGGCGAGCGTCACCGGCAACGTCGGCGTTCTGCTGACAGGACCGGCGGCGTCGAACAATTTCTATTATTACGGCGATACCTTCGCGACGATCGACAACGCCGGTACGATCAACGGCACCACCGGCATCGGACTGGTTGCCAATGCGCCGAACAGCGGTTTTCAATCGATCACCAACCGGGCCGGCGGCACGATCGGCGCGATCGTGGGCCAGGTGCGCAGCCTGACCAACAATGGCACGATCGACGGCGGTACGCGTGGCGCGCTGATTCCGCTCGGCACCACCACGACCTATTCCAGCAATTCGATCGTCAATAGCGGCAAGATCACCGCGTCGACCACCGCCGCGACGATCCAGAGCGACCTGTCGTCCAATAATTTCGGTTCGCTCAATCTGACCAACAGCGGCGTTATCGCCAATGCCGGAACCGGCGCCGCGCTGAATACCAAGTCGGTGTATCTGTCCAACGCGACGACCGGGCGGATCACCACCGCCGGTTCGACCGCGATCCGCGCCGCCGACCTGCTGTCGCTCGAAAATCGCGGCACCATCACCGGCGACGTCGTGGTGGCCGCCACGTCGAACGGCTCGAACTTCGTCAATGGCAGCACGATCACCAACCGTACCGGCACGATCACCGGCAACGTCCGTTTCGGTGCGGGCAACGACACGCTGGTCGTCACCTATGAAAACGGCGCGCTGCGCACCGGTATCAGCGGCGCGATCGACGGCGGGGCGGGCACCGATCAGTTCCAGGTCCGCTTCGCCGACAGCGCGACGCTTGCGTCGTCGCTGCTCCAGTCCGCGACCGGGTTCGAAACGCTCGGCCTGTATCTGGCACCCGCGACTACCGTGACGCTCGCGACCGGTTTCACCTCGCCGGGCACGCTGCGGATCGGTGGCGACGGCACGGTCGTCAACAACACCGATCTGGCTGCCGCGCAAGCGGTCGTGACGAACGATCTGGGCAGCCAGTCCTATGGCGGGTCGAATTTCACCAACGCCGGCACGATCCGCTCGACCGCCGTGACGCCCGATGCCTATGCCGTGGCATGGAACAACGGTGGCCGGGTCGAGAACAGCGGCAGTATTGTGTCGACCGGATCGGGTGTTTCGGTGCAGTCCGGCTTCAACAGCCGTCTGGTCAACACCGGCACGATCACGACAACCGGGACCGGCGCGAACCTGTTCTCCGCCGGGCTGACCAACAGCGGCACGATCCGTTCGACTGCCGGGGTCGGCGTCGTTTTCAACGGCTCGAACTATTCGAACGAACCCAATGTCAACACCGGCCGGATCGAAGGGGCGCAGGCGGGCGTGGTGCTTGGTGGCGATCTGCGTAACGCCGGCACAATCACGTCGGCGAACACCGGGGTCGCGATCAATGGTGGCGCGCAACTGGTGAACCGCGCGGGCGGTACGATCTCGGGCGGTGCGCGGGCGATCGGTCCGGCATCGAACGGCCAGAATTTCTATCAGTCGATCAACAACGTCACGATCGCCAACGCCGGCACGATCACCGGTGATGTCGTGCTGTCGGATGGCAGCGTCTACAGCTCCAGCAACAACACCTATTTCGCGCTGCGCGGCGGCGTCCTGAACGGCAATCTGGTCCTCGGCAACAACGGCCGGATCGTCACCGAACTGGCCAACGGCGGGCCGGGCATCTTCGCCGGCATCAACGGCACCGTCGATGCGCCGGGCGCGGCCATTACCTACCGGGTGCGCGGCGATGCGACCGTTAGCGTCAATCCCGGCACGTTCGGCAACATCGGCTATGACCTGTACGACAATGCCGCACTGACGATCGCCAGCACCACCGGCACCCGTCCGCTGATCTTCGCGGGCAACGGCAGCGTCGATACCTCGGTCGACGTCACTACCAGCGCCGGTCCGATCCTCATCCTGACGACGCCGACGCTGGCAGTCGAAGAAGCGGCGGCAACGCAGAACCTGCGCGTGACCAGCCGTGGGGTACTGACGCTCAACTACGGCACGAACAGCAGCGCCAACGCGGCGGTCGTCGGCGGCAGTGGCAGCACGTTCACCAACGCCGGGACCATCGCGGTCATCGATCGCGGGCCGTCGTTCCAGCGCGCCTATGCCATCGCCGGCGGCGAATCGATCGTCAATACCGGCACGATCAGCCTCAACGGCGGTATCGGCATCGGCAACAGCATCAACGTCACCAACACCGGCCGGATCGTCCAGGCGACCGGCGGGCTGGCGGCGACCGGCCTGTCGAACGTGCGCAACCTGACCAACAGCGGCACGATCGAGGTCGCGGGTACGGCGGTGCAGTACGGCGAATCCTACCAGGCCACGACGCTCACCAACAGCGGCCGGATCGCCAGCATGAGCGGACCGGCCATCACGCAGTCGCGCTACGGATATTATCCTCTGGTGCTTACCAATCTGGCGGGCGGCACGATTTCCGGTGGTGGACAGACCGCGATTTCCGGAAAATCGATCGTTATCGACAACGCCGGCACGATCGTCGGCAACGTCGATCTCCGGCAGGAACAATATTCCTACGGTTCGTCGACGTACACCTCGTCAGGCGGCACGCTGAACGGCGATCTCCAGTTCGGCAACTGGACCGACCTGTTCGTCGAAACGGATGGGCGAACCGGCGTGACCGGCCGGATCGATGGCGGCGAGGGCGATGATGTCTATCGCTATCGCCGGACGACGAGCGGCACCGTGTCGCTTGGGCAGCGCAGCGCAACTGGGTTCGAGATCGAAGACATCGAAGCGATCAACGTAGCGACGACTTTGACGATTGCCGGCACGCCGTCTTACGACGCGTTGTGGCTCAGCGGCAACGGGTCGTTCGTCAACACCGCCAACTTCCGCAACGGCGTCTATACCGGTAGCGCGTACAACTTCCGCAGTGCCGACGGGATGGTACAATTCCCGCAAATCGGCGGTTTCACCAACCAGGCGACGATCGGCTTCTTCGACGGCCAGACCGGAGCCTTCGCCAACACCGGGACGATCGGTCGTGCGGGCCTAGCCGGTCCGGCGGTGCAAATCCGGGCGAAGGGCGCGATCAGCTTCGATAACAGCGGAACGATCCGCAACAGCGGCATCTCGAATTACGGCCGGTTCGGCAATTCCGACAGTTTCGGTCAGAGTGATACGGTCGCGCTTTACAGCGACTGGTCGATCGTCGCGCGCAACAGCGGCACGATTGGGGGCGGTGGCCTGTTCGCAACCACAAGCGGCCAGTTCGCCGGGGCGCCTGGCGAAAGCTTCGGCGTGGTCGTCATCAACACCGGCACGATTTCGGCCCGACGCAGCGAATATGGTTCCGCGCTGGACATGAGCGCGCAGGACGGTGCCGGCAGCGGCAAACTCCAACTCGTCAACGGTGGGTCGATCATTGCCGAAGGTTCGGTCGGTCATGCCGTGACCGCCGGTTTCGCACCGACCGAGTTTCCGAGTGAAACCCGGACCGTGGAAATCGCCAATTCCGGCCTGATCCGCGCCAATGGCGGCGGTATCGAGCAAGTGTTTAATACGGCCAACGGTCCCGGCATCGCGACCGATCCCGGCACGGCGATCTCTGTGTTTGGTCCGTCGAGCGTGCGCACCACCATCGCCAACTTCGGTAACGGCGTGATCGAGGCGACCGGCGCGCGCTCGTCCGCGATCATCGTGTACGGCTCCACCCTCGACCTCACCAACGCCGCGACGATCCGGGGCGGGGCGGGCACCGTGCTTGCCAACGACGACCTGCTCGGCCTCACGCTCGGGACTCCCTATCTGGCGGGTGCGGTGCAGGGCAGCCGTGGCGACGACCGGATCAGCAACACCGGCACGATCATCGGTTCGATCGCGCTCGGCGCCGGCAACGACTATGTCGAGAATTACGGCCGGATCGATGGCAACGTGTTCCTCGGCGCGGGCGATGACACTTTCCTCCATGCCGGCTATGCGACTCAGATCGGCACGGTCGATGCGGGCGAGGGCGTCGACACCTTCGTGCTCAACGCCGGTGGCGGCGGCAGCGTCAACGGCGACCAGTTCGTCAACTTCGAACGCTTCCGTCAGATCGGCGCCGGCAACGTCACCTATTCGGGTACGTTCCGCTTCAACACGGTCGACGTCAGCGGCGGTTCGCTGACCGTCGCGGCGGGGCAGACGCTCACCAGCGCCGGGGCGACGACGATCACCGGCGGTGATGGCGCGGAGACGATCTACAACTACGGTACGATCGCCGGATCGGTGGCGCTGAACGGGGGTAACGATTATTTCCTGAACGCCGGGCTGGTCGCCGGATCGGTGCTGCTGGGGTCGGGCAACGACGTGTTCGTCGACCGTCCGGGGTCGCGCGTCACCGGCACCGTCGATGGCGGCGATGGCGACGACCTGTACAACGTGATCCTCGCCGGTGATCGCAACGGCCTTGGCAGCATCCGCGGGTTCGAACGGCTGTTCGTCGAGGGTAACGGCACGCTCAGCCTCACCCAGACCGAGGCGCTCGATCGCATCGCGCTGGCCGGCACCAGCCTTAACCTGACGCAGCAGGGCAATCGCGTCGGGTTGATCGGCGGCACCGACGCCGCCGAGCGGGTCGTGATCGACGGCGATGCCGGCGTGATCGCGCTGGGTGGCGGCGACGACCTCGTCTCGATCGGCAGCGCGACGGCGGCGGGCTTCTATGCCGGCGGCACCGGCAATGACCTGTTGCGCTTCGCCAATACCGGCGCGGTGACGCTGAGCGGTCAGGCGATCGGCTTCGAAATCGTCTCGCTCGCCGGTGGCGCGCTGACCGTGACCGGCAGCTTCGGCGAAGGCGGGGCATCGGTTGCGTTCGGTGACGGCGATCAGTCGCTTACCATCGGCACCGGCGGCCGTGCCTATGGCAACATCGACCTGGGAGCGGGCAACGACAGCTTCCGCCTCGCGGCAGGCGGCGCGCTGTTCGGCACCGTCGCGGGCGGTGCGGGCAGCGATCTCGCGACGATCGAGGTGAACGGCACCCGCACGCTGGCCGAAGGCACGCTGACCGGGTTCGAGACGCTGGCGAGCGCCGGCAGCGGCATCCTGACGCTGACCGGTACGCAAGCCTATGAGCGGATCAACGCCGCGACCGACCTGACCATCGCGTCCGACGGACGGGTGACGGCACCGATCGCGTTCGGCGCCGGCGATCAGCGACTGGTCGTCAACGGCCTGTTCGCCGGATCGGTCGACGGCGGGGCGGGCAACGACGCCATCACCGTGACCAGCGGCAACGCCGCCTCGGCCAACGCCTTCAGCTCGATCAGCAATGTCGAGGCGTTCGCGATGACCGGCGGCTATGCCACCATCGCGGGCACCGCCTCGCTCGGCGTCGCCTCGCTCAGCGCCGGGCGGCTGGTCGGGCTGGCCGGATCGACGATCAACGCATCGCGGATCAACGTCGGCGCGGGCGCGACCTTCGGGTCGGCGGGAACGGTGAACGGCAATCTGACCGTTGCCGGGCTGCTCAGCCCCGGTGCGTCGATCGGCACGATGACCGTCAACGGCAATGTCGCGCTGCTGTCGGGGTCGATCTCGCAGTTCGAACTCGCCCAGTCGGGCGGCGACCGGCTGGTCGTCAACGGCGCCGTGTCGATCGAGACGGGATCGACGCTGCAACTGCTCACCACCGGCACCATCCGGCCGGGTACGTCGTTCGACCTGATCGTCGCCAGCGGCGGGATCACCGGCAGCTACTCGACCATCCAGAAGCCGTCCGACCTGTTCGGCTATGTCGCGCAGCGGTCCGATCGCATTTCGCTGCTCGGCCAGTTCCGCACCGACGGCACCGTCTCGCCGCAGGTCGCGCGCAGCATCGACTATGCCAACCGTACGCTGGTGCTCCAGCCGGACGGCAGCGCGCTGGGCCTTGCCGCACCGGCGCTGCTCAACGCCAATGGCGGGGCGGATGCGGCCCGCTTCGCGCTCGTCACGCCCGAAGCCTATGCCTCCGCGACGCAGATCGGCGTCGACAATGCGCTGACGCTGGCGCAGACGACGCGCGGTCCGGCCTTTGCTACCGGTCGCACCGACGCGGGGGCCTATACCTTCGCGCAGGTCCTCGGGCAGTGGCATACGCTGGGCGCCGACGCGACGCAGGGCACCGCCAAGGCGCAGACGCGCGGCAACGGCTATCTCGGCGGGATCGGTTATGGTGATGCCAACGCTTCGTTCGGGGTGTTCGCCGGCTGGCTCGACACGCGCCAGTTCATCAACACGCTGGCGACGCAGACCCGTGCCGACGGCCTCGTCGCCGGTGCGACCGCGCGCTACCAGAGCGCGGGCGGCTTCGGTTTCGCCGGATCGCTGGTCTATAACGACGCACGGGCACGGACCGACCGGTTGGTGCCGGGGCGGATCGGCGCGGCCACCAGCCGCTATGACCTGACGAGCTGGAGTGCCGATGCGTCGGTGTTCTATGCCGCGCCGATCGGCGATAGCTGGGCGCTGACCCCGCGCGTCGGCGGCACCTTCGTCCGCACGACCCGCGAGGGGGTGGGCGAAACCGGCGGCAGCCCGTTCGCGCTGACCGTCGCGCGCGACCAGCATCGCGCGGGCTTCATCGATGCGGGCCTCGGCTTCGGTCGCAGCGAACTGTCCGATGCGGCGTTCCGGCCGTTCGTGACGCTCGGCGGTCGCTATCAGGTTCAGGGGACGCGGACCGAGGCGCTCGGCGGCTATGCCAATGGCGGACTGGGGCTGCTGGCACTGGGCGCGGGGCGTGCGCCGATGGTCGGCACCGCATCGGGCGGCGTCACTTATCGCTACACGCCGAACTTCGAACTGTACGGCGTCGCCAGCGCTCAGACCGGTCGCGACGATCATCAGGAATCGGTGATCGCGGGCGCACGGCTGCGCTTCTGATGCGAAAATACCGGGGCGATCGTGTGATCGCCCCGGTGTTCGTCGAAAGGTCCGGTACGATCAGCCGCAGACGCGGCGACCGTTGCGGATCACATAGCGGCAGGGACCACGATACTGGACGCCCATCGCACGCGCTTCGCGCGAGCGGGGGTCGATGATCCGCTCGCCACCGCGATAGCGCGAGTCGGTCCGGCGACGGTCGTTCCGCCAGCGGCGATCCCCACGCCGGTCACGATCCCAGCGCCGGTCGTTGCGGCGATCGCGGTCCCAGCGGCGATCGTCGCGCCGGTCGTGACGGCCATCGCGCGCGTGATGCGGCTGGGCCTCGGCCACGCCGGGGGTGGCGGAGACGGTGGCGGTAGCCCCGGCCAGCATCAGCCCGATGCCGGCAAAAATGTTCAACAGTTTCTTCATGTTCGTTCCTCTCACGCCGATACTGTGCCGTCGGAGGTGAACCGGCGATGACGACAGTGCGTCATCAAAGCCATTGCGCCGGGCAAGGTTCCCGGCGCGTGGAACGAGACATCAATAGGCGGGCGACCACATCCGCCGCGCAATCGCGGCCCGATCGACGGTGTCGGGAGTCGTCGCCACCCCGTCGGCGACCGCCTGCGCCGCGACGACCTCGGCGATGTCGAGCGCCACGTCGCGCAACCGTTCGATCGGCGGCAGCAGCGTGTCGTCGCTGCCCATGCCGCCCAATGCCCGCGCGGCGGCCATGAACATGCCATCGGTGATCGACCGCGCCCCCGCCGCCAACGCGCCTAGGCCAACGCCGGGAAAGATATAGACGTTGTTGACCTGCGTGACCCCGGCGATGCCGAACGGGCTGCCGGTGCCGACCAGCGCACGGCCCGCGCTCCAGCGCAAGAGGTCGGACGGATGCGCCTCGGCGCGCGATACCGGGTTGGACAGCGGAAAGATCACCGGTTGCGCGACCTGCTGCGCCATGGTCCGCACCACGCCTTCGCCGAACGCGCCATGCTGGCCCGATGCGCCGATCAGCACGGTCGGACGGACGTTGGCAACGGTATCGAACAGATCGATGGCCCCCAGCGAAGTGCGGGTCCAGCCGGCGCAGTCGGCCGGGTCGCGCGCCAGCGCCGCTTGGGGTCCGCTCAAGCCGTCCATATCGGACAGGATCAGCCCGTCGCGATCGACCGCCCAGATCCGCGCCCGAGCTGCCTCCTCGTCCAGCCCGTCGCCGACCAGCGCTCGCACCAGCATTTCGGCGATGCCGCTGCCCGCCGCGCCTGCGCCGAACAGCACCACCCGCTGCTCGGCCAAGGGCACCCCGGTCCGCCCGATCGCCGCCAGCAGCGTGCCGACGGCGGTCGCCGCCGTGCCCTGAATATCGTCGTTGAAGCTCAGCAAGCGGTCGCGGTAGCGATCGAGCAGCCGGTACGCATTGTGCCCGGCGAAATCCTCCCACTGCAACAGCACGCCGGGAAAGCGCGCGGCGACCGCACCCACGAAATCCTCGACGAAGGCGTCATATTCCGCGCCCCGGATGCGCGGGTTGCGCCAGCCGACATAGAGCGGGTCGTCGCGCCGCGCGGCATTGTCGGTGCCTACATCGAGCAGGATCGGCAGCACCTCGGCCGGATGGATGCCGGCGCAGGCGGTATAGAGCGCCAGCTTGCCGATCGGGATGCCCATGCCGCCGGCACCCTGATCGCCAAGGCCGAGGATACGCTCGCCGTCGCTCACCACGATCACCTTCACCCGGTCGAGCGCCGGATCGGCGAGCATGTCGGCGATGCGGTGACGGTTGGGCCATGACAGGAACAGGCCCCGAGGGCGCCGCCAGATTTCGCTGAACCGCTCACACCCCTCGCCGACGGTCGGGGTATAGACCAGCGGCAGCATCGCCGGCAGGTCGCGCTGGACCAGTGCGTGGAACAGGATCTCGTTCGAATCCTGCAACTCGCGCAGGAACGCATAGCGCTGGAAATCATCGCCCATCCGCGCCAGCGCCCGCCGCCGCCGCTCGATCTGGCTGTCGAGCGTGCCGACATGCGGCGGCAACAGGCCGTGCAGCCCGAGCGCGTCGCGCTCCTCCTCGGTAAAGGCGGTGCCCTTGTTGGTCAGCGGGTCGGCGAGCAGCGCACGGGCGGCGGCGTGGGGGGCGGGGGACATAAGCGGACTCGTTTCAAACAGGCAAGGAAAGGCCCCGGTGACGGGCACCGGGGCGTCAGGAGAGTCGCGATCAGAAACGGAAGCTGACCCAGCCGGCCACGAAGTCGGAACTGCGGTAATTGGCATCGGTCAGCGCCGGGCCGGCGATCAGATGCTCGTAGCGCGCGGTCAGGCTGACCCGCGGGCTGACGGTGTAGATCGCCTGAAGGCGGATGGTATCGGCGATCTTGCGCGCATTGCCCAGTTGCGTGCCGGCGAACGCCTGTCCGTTGGCGCGGTAGACCGCATCGTTCAGGCTGTCGCGCCACGACAGTTGATATTCGGCGGCGACTCGCAATTTGCTGTGCGGCTGGACCTGCACGCTCGGCGCGAAGGCGATCATGTTGGTCGGCGTCGCATAGAGCTGGTAGCTGTAATAGATGTTGTTGCCGAACGGCGCGAGCGAGGTCTTGAGCGTACCGCCGTTGTACGAATTGCCGCCGCTCGCATAATCGAAGTGGAAGCCGACGCGCGGCGCGGTCTTGGCCTTGCCGATCTTGTACGTCTGTTGCAGCAGGATCAGCCAAGCCGAGATCGGCCGGTCGTTGAACTCGCCGCCCTGATGGTTGATCGTCCAGTCGAGGTTGACCGGACCGGCATCGCCATAGAGGTGCAGGCCGTAGAATTTGCGCACTTCCTCGGCGGTGCGGCCGCCCCATACCGCTGCGCTGTTGCGCAGCCGCCAGACGAAGGGATCGAAGAACAGGTTCGATCCGCCGAACAAGGTCTTGGGCAGGACGAAGCCGGCGGTGCCGCCCGAGAAACGGCGATTGTCGTCGACGATGTCGTCGCGCGTGCCGCCGACGCCCAGCCGGGTCGTCTTGAAATCGAACACGTCGCCGCGAACCCTGTCGCCCTTCGCCCAGGCGCGCACGCCGTTGTAGACGAAGAAGATGGTGTTGTTGTCGCGCGGCACGACCATCAGGTTGGGACCATCGGCGAAGGTCTGCCGGCCATAGCGCACGCCGACGTCGACGCCGCCGATCGTCCCGGTCACGTCGGCGAAGCTCTGCTGCACGACGAGGTCGTTGTGCAACTGTCCGGCCTTCGCCCCCAGATTGCGGCCCGACATGCCGGCATGCGCCAGCTCGCCGTACAGGCGGACATGCTCGCCGATATGCAGGTCGGCACCGCCGACGACGCGGAAGATGTCCTGCCGCTGCGCTTCGCGGTCGCGCAGATTGGGATTGGTGGTCAGGTTGACGCGGGCGCGGAACTCGCCAGACAGCGTCAGATAGACGTCGTCGCCGACGATCGGGATGTATTTCAGCCGATCGAGGATGTCGTCGCGCTTCTTGGGATCGCGATACTTGCTCCAGTCCTCGGCCCAGCGCGACTGGTTGTAGCCGCCGGCGGTCACGCCGTCGCCGACGCCGGTGGCGGGATATTCCTGCGCCACCGGGCGGGCCGTCCCCTTGTCGGCCACCGGACCGCGCATTGCGGACGGCGAGTTGCGGTTGTCCGAACCGGTCTGCGCCACGACGGCGACCTGGGTGCGGACGGGCGAGGCTTGCGGAGCGGTCTGCGCAGCGGCGGACGTTGCGGCGACGAGGGCGATGGCCGGGATCGTCAGGGCGGTGGTGGTGCGGCAGAGCCGCAGGAACATGGTCATCGATACCTCTCCGGTGCCTCGCGGGGCGGAACATGCCACCGGCCGGGGTCTTCCCTCCGGCCGATCGCTTAAAGGATGGTTACTCAGCCGGAACGGCGCCTTCGGGCATCTGGTCGACGCGCAGGCTGCGCCCGGCCAGCGCCTCGTCGAACTGATGCTTGTCGAGCTTGCCTTCCCACTTGGCGACGACGACGGTGGCGACCGCGTTGCCGATGAAGTTGGTCAGGCTGCGGCACTCGCTCATGAAGCGGTCGACGCCGAGGATCAGCGCCATGCCGGCCACCGGCACGGTGGGCACGATCGAGAGCGTCGCGGCCAGCGTGATGAAGCCCGCGCCGGTGACGCCCGCCGCACCCTTCGACGACAGCATGGCGACCGCGAGCAGCAGGATCTGCTGGCCGATCGTCAGGTCGACGTTGCATGCCTGGGCGATGAACAGCGCCGCCAGCGTCATATAGATGTTGGTGCCGTCGAGGTTGAACGAATAGCCGGTGGGAACGACCAGACCGACGATCGACTTCGGGATGCCGGCGCGTTCCATCTTCTCGATCAGCGACGGCAGCGCGCTTTCCGACGACGAGGTGCCGAGCACCAGCAGCAGTTCGGCCTTCAGATACGAGATCAGCTTGAAGATCGAAAAGCCGCAGGCCCGGGCGACGAGGCCGAGGACCACCGTCACGAACAGGAAGGCGGTGAGGTAGAAGGTGCCGACCAGCGCGGCGAGGCTGAACAGCGTGCCGATGCCGTATTTGCCGATGGTGAACGCCATTGCGCCGAACGCTCCGAGCGGTGCCGCCTTCATGACGATCGCGACGACCTTGAAGAAGGCGATCGAGATGTCGTTGAGCGCGTCGAGCACGCGCTCGCCCTTGTCGCCGATCATGGCGAGGCCGATGCCGAACAGGATCGCGACGAACAGCGTCTGGAGGATGTTGCCCTCGGTCAGCGCCGAGATGAAGGTGTCGGGGATGATCCCGGTCAGGAAGCCGGTGATCGTCGAATCATGCGCCTTGGCGGCATATTCGCTGACCTTCGACGTATCGAGCGTCGTCGGATCGATGTTGAGCCCGGCACCCGGCTGGACCACGTTGCCGACGATCATGCCGACGACCAGCGCCAGCGTCGAGAAGGTGAGGAAATAGGCGAAGGCCTTGCCCGCCACCCGGCCGACGCTGGCGAGGTCGCGCATGCCCGCAATGCCGGTGACGATCGTCAGGAAGATGACCGGCGCGATAATCATCTTCACCAGCTTGATGAAGGCATCGCCGATCGGTTTCAGCGCCTCGCCGGTCGACGGGTAGAAGTGCCCGAGCAACACGCCCGCGACGATGGCGACCAGCACCTGGATATACAGGTGGCGATACCATGGCTTCGCGACGGGCGGGACCGGCGGGTGGCTGGCGGTGGGGGCAATCATCATGCGGGTGCCTTTCATCCTCTGAACTGCGCTTTGCCGTTCTGCGACGGGGCTTGGCGCGATGGAGGCACGATAGTTTGCTGCAACCCGGCTTGTCCTAAACGCAATCGCAAATAAAATATCATTCAATACCAATGCTATGGTTCAAGATGTGGCGTGTCGGCATGCAGTTTTCTGCCACATCGGACGGTGCGATGTGCAAATTGTTGCACAGGTGCGGCGTGCGACCTATACCGACTCCATGACGAAGCCATCGCGTCCGTGGACCGGCTGGACCCTCGCGGCGCTGTTGCTCGGGGTCGCGGTGGCGCTGCTGGTCGGGCGGGTGGTCGAACGGCGCGCGCGCAGCGACATGGTCGCCGGGATGACTGCCGACGCGCGACTGCGACAGGTGCTGCTCGCCAGCGAGATCGCGCGGTTCCGCCTGATGCCGCTGGCGCTGGCCGACGACCGCGACGTGGTCGGCGCGGTGCGCGGCGTGCCCGATGCGCAGCGCGCGCTGAACACTAAGCTGGCGGGGCTGGCGCGGACGACGGGCGCCTCGGTGATCTATGTGACCGACCCGACCGGCTTCGCCGTCGCGGCGAGCAACTGGGACGATCCGCAGAGTTTCGTCGGCAAGGACTATAGCTTCCGCCGTTATTACCGCGACGCGCTGCGCGACGGTGCCGCCACCCAGTTCGCACTCGGCACCGTCAGCCACCGCGCCGGCCTGTACCTCAGCCGGCGCACGCGCGAGGGCGGGGTGGTCGTCGTCAAGCTGGAGTTCGACCGGATCGAGCGTGAATGGCACGCGGCGGGCGGCATCACCTTCGTTACCGATGCGGCGGGGGTGGTGCTGATCGCCAGCCGCCCGGCATGGCGTTTCACGACGACGCGGCCGATCGCGCCGGCGGTCGCCGCCGCCGTCCGCGCCGATACCGGCGCGCAGGCGCTGGGGCCACCGCCGTTCGTGCGGCAGGGCGACACGCTGCGCCTGCCGCGCTCGACCACCGCCTATGAACTGGTGACGACCCGGCCCGACGATGCCGGCTGGCAGGTGCATCTGGCGATGGCGCCGCCCCGTACGATCGCTGGCGTCGTGCGCGGCGCGGAGCTTGCCGCCGCGCTCGTCACGCTGGCGCTCGCCGGCCTCGGCTGGACGCTGCGCGAACGGGCACGCCGCCGCCGCCTGCGCACCAGCGAGTTGGAGGCGGCGGTCGCCGATCGTACCCGCCTGCTGCGCGCCGAGATCGAGGACCGCATCGCCGCCGAAAGCCGCGCCGCCGACCTGCGCGAGGGATTGCGGCAGGCGAACCGGCTGGCGGCGCTGGGGCAGATCACCGCCAGCGTCGCGCACGAAACCGCGCAGCCGGTCGCCGCGATCCGCAACTACGCCGCCGCCGCCCGCCAGTTGCTGGCACGCGGCGACCTCGCGGCGGTCGACGGCAATCTCGGCACCATCGCCCGGCTGACCGATCGCATCGGGTCGGTGACGGCGGAACTGCGCGGTTTCGCGCGCAAGGGCAGCGGGACGATCGGCCCGGTCGTGCTCGCCGATGTGGTCGACGGCGCGCTGCTGATCCTGAAGGAACGGCTGTCGCGGGTGACGTTCCATGGTGTAGCCGTGCCCGGCGACCTGCTGGTGATCGCCGGGCGCGTCCGGCTCGAACAGGTGCTGGTCAACCTGTTGCAGAACGCGACCGAGGCGCTCGACGGCCGCGACGATCCGGCGATCACCCTGACGCTGCGCAGCGAGGAGCAATGCGTGTCGCTCACTATCGCCGACAACGGCCCCGGCATCGATCCGGCGATCGCCGACCGGCTGTTCACGCCGTTCGCCACCAGCCGGCCGAGCGGTCTTGGCCTCGGCCTCGTCATCGCGCAGGACATCATGACCGATCTGGGCGGATCGCTGCGCCTGCTGCCCTCGGACCGGGGGGCAACGTTCGAGCTGACGTTGCGGCGCGTGCCATGAGCGCAGGGAAGGTCGCGCTGGTCGAGGATGACGAGGATCTGCGCATTTCCACCGCGCAGTTGCTGACGCTCGCCGGGTTCGACGTCATGACCTTTCCCGCCGCGCCGCCCGCGCTGCTCGCGATCGACGCCGATTTCGACGGCATCGTCGTCACCGACGTCCGCATGCCGCATATGTCGGGGATCGAGCTGTTCCATATTCTCAACGAACGCGATGCGACGCTGCCGGTCGTGCTCGTCACCGGCCATGCCGATGTGGCGATGGCGGTCGATGCGATCCGGCGCGGCGCGTGGGATTTCCTGTCCAAGCCGTTCGATCCCGACGCGCTGATCGCCGCCGCCACGCGGGCGATGGCGGCACGCTCGCTGGCGCTCGACAATCGGCGACTCCGCGCGCAGGCGGCCAGCGCCGAACAGGTCGCGCTGGTTGGCAATTCGCCCGCCGTCGCCCGGCTGCGCGAGATGATCCCGGCGCTCGCCAATGCCGACATCGACCTGCTGATCGAAGGCGAGACCGGGACCGGCAAGGAATTGCTCGCCCGCCTCATCCACCGCGCGGGCAGGCGGGCGCGGCATCGTTTCATCGCGGTCGCCTGTGCCGCCTTGCCCGATGCGCTGATCGACAGCGAATTGTTCGCCAGCGTCGGTGATCGCGGCGCGATCGGCGCGCATCGCGGCACGTTGTTCCTCGACGATATAGATCAGGCATCGCGGCCGCTCCAGGCGCGCCTGACCCAGTTGGTCGAGGATCGCGCCATTCGCGGTTCGCGCGATCCGGTGCCGGTCGACGTCCGGGTCATCGCCACCGCCGCCGAGGAAGCCCGGCGCGCGGCCGATGCGGTCGCCCCGGCGCTGCTCTATCGCCTTGCCGCGGTACGGCTGCGCATGCCGCCCTTGCGCGAACGGCGTGAGGATGTGCCGCTGCTGTTCGCGCATTTGGTCGATGCCTCGGCCGGGCGGTTGCGGCGCGCCGTACCGCCGCTGACCCATGAAGCCCGCGACCTGCTGGCGCGGCACGACTGGCCGGGCAATGTGCGCGAACTCGCCCATTTCGCCGACCGGTTCGTGCTCGGGCTGGACGACGTGGCGGGCGATGCCGCCGACCCGTCGGACACGCTGCCCTTGCCCGATCGGCTGGCGGCGTTCGAACGCGACGCGATCCTGTCGGCGATCGCCGCGACCGGCGGCGAGATCGGCGCGGCGATCGACCGGCTGGGGATTCCGCGCAAGACTTTCTACTACAAGGTTCAGCGCCTTGGCATCGATCTGCGTACCGCCCGGCGACCGGGATGAGCGAAATCCGCCACCCGCGCGCCCGATCTACGGGTGCATTCGGTCCGAAACGTACCGATCTTCGGCATCGCGACCGCTTGCGGACGATCGTCATCCGGCGTTTGTGGAAACCGAAACGGGGCGGATACGCCGGCATGACCGGCCAGCAGGGGGGAATGATGACGGATCGGGTAGCGTGAGCGTCAGGGACATGGAGCGCGCCCGGCTGGCGATGGCGATCGGGCAGTTGGGAACCGGCGATTCGGTGGCGATGCGGCTGGTCTATGACCGCACCTCCGCCAAGCTGTTCGCGGTATGCCTGCGCGTGCTGAAGGACCCGGCACTGGCCGAAGAGGTGTTGCAGGACGTGTATCTGAAGGTGTGGCACCACGCCGACCGGTTCGATTCGGTCCGCGCCAGCCCGATCACCTGGCTATGCAGCATTGCGCGCAACACCGCGATCGACCGGCTGCGCTCGGCGCAGCGGCAACCGGTCGCCGACGGCGAATTGCCCGACATCGTGCCCGACGAATCGCCGCTGGCCGACGTGGTCATCGAACAGCGGCAGGAACAGGACCGGATGCTCGCCTGTATCGCCAAGCTGGATGGCGGCCATGCGATTTGCATCCGGGCTGCTTTTTTCGACGGCTACAGCTATGGCGAACTGGCCGACCGGCACCGGGTGCCGATCGGGACGATGAAGAGCTGGATCCGCCGTAGCCTGCTCCGCCTGCGGGAATGTCTCGACGATGCCTGATGCCGCCGCCCGTGAGGACGATGACCTGACCGCCGCCGAGGCCGCGCTGCGGTTGATCGACGGTGCGGATGGCGACGCGGTACGCCTGCGCGCCGCCAACGATCCGGGGTTTGCCGATGCCGTGGCGCGTTGGGACGAACGGCTGTCGCCGCTGTTCGCCGAAATCGCGCCCATCGCGCCGCCCGACGCGGTGTGGCGGCGGATCGCGGCGCAACTCGACGATCCGGTCATGCGGTTGCAACGGCGGGTTCGCCAGTGGCGCTGGACCAGCGCGGCGCTGGGCGCGGTCGCCGCCACCCTCGCGGTCCTGCTGTTGCGCCCGGTCGCGCCGCCGCCGGTCGCGGTGCCGGTCGTGCCGCTGCTGGCGGTCGCGCAACTGTCCGATCCACAGGGCAAGCCGCTGCTCGCGGTCGGGATCGAACGGCGCAGCGGCGAGGTGCGCGTGCGGATGCACGACCTGCCGCGTCAGGAGCTGCTGCCCGAATTATGGATCATCCCGGCCGGCGGTGCGCCGCAATCGCTGGGGCCGATCGGTCACGACGGGATGCTCGCCATCCGGCTGCCGGCGGCGCTGCGCGGCGAGACGGCCGGACCGGCGACGCTGGCGATCAGCATGGAACAGGCCGCCGGCATGCCGCACGCCGCACCCGCCGGGCCAATCGTGGCGACAGGGACGATGATCGCGCTGTAACGCGGATTGTCCTCAAAAACTCGCGCAACCGCGAGTTTCGAGGCGATGCCGGGAGGGGGAGCGGGCCGGCACCGGTTTTCAGACGAACGCTTAGCCCAGCCCGTCGGCCGCGACATAGGCCAGCCCGGCGCGCCCCTCCAGACCGGGGCGGTCGCGCAGCACGATCCGCCCGCGCGAACAGCGCACCAGATGCTCGCCCTCAAGGACGTGCAGGCAATCGGTCACGGTCGCCCGGCGCAGGTTCAGCGTGGTCGCGATCGCGGCATGGGTGACGGCCATGGTGTCGCCATCGATCCGGTCCTCGATCATCAGCAGCAGCCGGGCGATCCGCCGCTCGGGCGCGTCGCGCAGCGCCGAGGCGAGGGTGCGCGCGGTCTGCATCGAAAACCGCTGGGCAAAGGCCAGTACCGCGGTCACCACCGCGCTGTCGTCGGCCGCCGCGTCGATCATCGCGGCGGCGGGAACGACGATCGCCGTGCCGCCCTGGATGCGGATCGTCGCAGTGAACGGCGCCGGATGCTCGCCCAGCAGGCGGGTCCAGCCGATCACCCCGTCGCGCCCGACGATGCCGATGTCCTGCGACGATCCGCCGGTCGACACTGACAGCATCACCGGCGCGCTCTCTGGAAAGATCAGCCGGTCGATGGGATCGCCGGCGCGCATCACCACGTCGCCCGGTTCCAGTTTGATGCGGCTGGCCGCCATCGCCAACCGACGACGCGCGGTCGCGTTCAGTCCACCGACCAGTCGGTTGTCTGTTGTTGGCAGATAAGACGCGGTATCGCCCGAACTGTCTATCTTCACCCGAAACTTCCTTACGCAAAACAATTGCCCGTAAGTTTCGTCGCGATCAACGCGGCGGATGCACCCGGTACGGAACCGTACCCCGGTGGATCCGAACGGGCCGGTCCATCGAAGCTGATGGTTGAAGCGCAAAAGGATAATCAGGGAGAATACGGATGGCCGATCAGATGCTTGTTGCCGAAGCGTTCGACGCCCGGGCAAAACGACGCGAAGAACGACGCGATTTCTTCCGTCTGATGGGCGGTGCCGCCGCTGTCGGCGGGGCTGCGGTCCTCGCCAGCCAATCGGGAATCGCCGAGGCGCAGACCGCGCCAAGTGATGCCGATGTGCTCAATTTCGCCCTGAACCTCGAATATCTCGAAGCGCAATTCTATTATTATGCGGCGTTCGGCACCGGTCTGCCGACCTCGATCCTGAGCGGCACCGGCACGCAGGGTGCGGTGACGGGCGGACGGCAGGTGTCGTTCTCCGATCCCTTGGTCGGTCAATATGCGCGGGAGATCGCGCAGGACGAGCGCGCCCATGTCGAATTCCTGCGCACCGCGCTCGGCACCGCCGCCGTCGCCCAGCCGGCGATCGACATCAGCGCGACCCCGACCAGCGCCTTCTCCAACGCCGCCCGCGCCGCCGGGCTGATCGCCGCCGGTGCTACCTTCGACCCTTATGCCAGCGACGAGACGTTCCTGCTCGGCGCTTATATCTTCGAGGACGTCGGCGTCACCGCCTACAAGGGCGCGGCACCGCTATTGACCAACAAGACCTTCCTCGAAGCCGCCGCCGGCATCCTCGCAGTCGAGGCATATCATGCCGCGATCGTGCGCACGACGCTGTATGCCAAGGGTATCGCGACCCCGTCGGCGATGTTGATCGAGGCGACCGACAAGATTTCGGACGCGCGCGACAGCCTCGACGGCAGCACCGATCTCGATCAGGGGCTCAGCCCGCTGTCGAGCAATGCGACCGCGACCAACATCGTGCCGCTCGACACCAACGGCATCGCCTACAGCCGCTCGGCCGGCCAGGTGCTGAACATCGTCTACCTCAACCGGGCCCAGACGAACGGCGGCGGGTTCTTCCCGAACGGTGTCAACGGCACCATCCGCACCAGCGCCGCCAACTAACGCCGAAGAGCGACACGGAGATTCCCATGACCATCCAGGATCCGATTCTCGAAGTGCTCGAAGCGTGCGACGAACGTCGCGCCGCCCGGCGCCAGTTCATGCGCTATGCCGGGGGCGCGGCAGTCGCCACCGCCGGTGCGTCGCTGCTCGCCGCGTGCGACGACAAGGGCAGCGGCTATGTCGCCCCGGCACCGACCCCCACGCCGACGCCCACCGCCACCAGCGCGATCAGCGATGCCGACGTGCTGAACTTTGCGCTGAACCTCGAATATCTCGAAGCGCAATTCTATTCGTTCGCCGCGACCGGCGCGGGGCTGCCCAACAGCAGCCTGAGCGGCACCGGCACGCAGGGTGCGGTGACGGGCGGCGCGCGGGTCAACTTCACCGACCCGCTCGTCGCGCGCTATGCCCGTGAGATCGCCGCCGACGAAGTCGCCCACGTCAACTTCCTGCGCGCGGCGCTGGGGTCGGCGGCGGTGGCCCAGCCGGCGATCGACATCGGCGTGACCGCGACCAGCGCCTTCTCCAACGCGGCGCGCGCCGCCGGGCTGATCGGTGCCGGAGAAGCGTTCAACGTCTATGGCAGCGACGAGGCGTTCCTGCTCGGCGCGTTCATCTTCGAGGATGTCGGCGTCACCGCGTACAAGGGGGCGGTCAGCTTCATCAACAACAAGACCTTCCTCGAAGCCGCCGCCGGCATCCATGCCGCCGAAGCCTATCACGCTGGCCTCGTCCGTACCGTGCTGTATCGCAAGGGGATCAACTCCCCCAACCTCGACCTGATCGGTCAGGTCGAGGCAATCTCCAACGCGCGTGACAGCCTCGACGGCAGCACCGATCTCGATCAGGGCATCCGCCCGACCGGCAGCGGCACCAGCGCGGTATCCAACCTCGTCCCCACCGATTCGAGCGGGATCGCGTTCAGCCGCACCCCGGCGCAGGTGTTGAACATCGTGTACCTCAACCGCTCGCTGCAAACCTCCGGCGGTTTCTTCCCGAGTGGGGTCAACGGTACGATCCGTACCAGCGCCAACAACTGACCCGATCGCTTCTGCACCCGACATGCCGCCCCACTGGGGCGGCATGTTCTTTTCGGGGTGGGAAAGATCCGGTACGATACTGGTTTCACTCCATTAGTGCATTGATTTAACTGTAGATTGTCCTGGTGTCCCGGCATTAAGAACCGCAGCGATACGGCGATCGGAACCGTAGCGGAGAATGATCGGGATGACCGGAACGCAACAACGATCGCGGGTCGACCCTGTCGCATCGGCCGGCCAGCGCCGATGACGGTCGCCCGCCTGTTCCTTGCCGCCGGCGACCGGTTTCCCGCGCCGGCCGGGGCTATCTGCTGCACGACGCTCGACGACCTCGACCGGGTCCACCGCGACACCGCGCCGCGCGACGTCGCCATCCCGCTGGGGCTGACCCCGGCAATGCGATGGTCGATGCTGGCGCTGCCCATCGGCCGCCACCGGATCGCGAGCGATGCGATCCACGCGATCTCGGTGATTCGCGCGACCGGCAGCATACAGGTGGCAGGACGCACGCTGGACCGCACTGCGCTGCTCGCCGATCGCCACCCACTGCGCATGCTGGAGGCCCGTCTCGTCGAGGCGATCGTCGAGGCGATTGGCGAGCATGATGCCGCGCGCTGGGCCGAGGATTGCAGCGCGGCGATCGGTGCATGGCAGCAACGACGATCGCGGCTGCGCGCCGAACGGCATGGATTGGCGCACCCGGAGGGATTCGAACCCCCGACCAAGGAGGTAGAAGCTCCTTGCTCTATCCAGCTGAGCTACGGGTGCCCGCCCTCCCGTTAGCGTGCATTGCGGCGGAGCGGAACCGCTATCATAACGTCCGGCATGCGGGGACGGGGGGGACGGCATGACGGAACGGATCGACACGAGCAGGACGGGACAGGGCGGCTTCCGCCACTTCGACATAGTGATGGCGGCATTCGTCGCGATCCTGCTGCTCTCCAACGTCATCGGCGCGGGCAAGGTCGCGGCGATCGACATCGCCGGCACGCCGTTCGTGTTCGGCGCGGGCATCCTGTTCTTTCCCGTCTCCTATGTGTTGGGCGACGTGCTGACCGAAGTCTATGGCTATGCGCAGGCGCGCCGCGCCATCTGGGTCGGTTTCGCCGCGCTGCTGTTCATGGCGTTCATGGCCGCCGCCGTCGTGGCGATGCCGCCGGCGGCCGGCTGGACCGGGCAGGGTGCCTATGAAAGCGTGTTCGGCCAGGTGCCACGCATCGTCTTCGCCTCGATCGTCGCCTTCTGGGCCGGCGAGTTCGTCAACGCCTATGTCCTCGCCCGTATGAAGCTGTGGACCGGTGGCAAGGCGTTGTGGACCCGCACGATCGGGTCGACCGTGGTCGGGCAGGCGGTCGACAGCGCGATCTTCTACCCGCTCGCGTTCCTCGGGGTGTGGCCGACCGGGCAGGTGCTGACGGTGCTCGCCACCAACTGGGCGCTGAAAGTCGGCTGGGAAGTGGTGCTGACGCCGCTGACCTATGGGGTGGTCGGCTGGCTCAAGCGGCGCGAAGGCGTCGACGTGTTCGACGCCGACACCGATTTCTCGCCGTTCGCGGGACGGACCTAGACGCCTACGCCCCGATCGTCGCCAGCAGTCCTTCGAACAGGGCGCGGCCATCCCGGCCGCCGTGCGCCGCTTCGATGCGGCGTTCGGGGTGGGGCATCATGCCGAGCACATTGCCCTTGGCATTGACCAAGCCCGCGATGTCGCGCGCCGATCCGTTGACCGGTTCGGCGTAGCGGAACGCGATCTGGCCCTCGCCCTCGATCCGGTCGAGCGTCGCCTCGTCGGCGACGTAATTGCCGTCGTGATGCGCCACCGGCACGCGGATGGTGTCGCCCGCGCGATAGCCGCTGGTGAAGGACGAGGCGGTCTCACCCACCTTCAACGCCACGTCGCGACAGACAAAGGCGAGGCCACGATTGCGCATCAGCGCGCCCGGCAACAGCCCGGCTTCGGTCAGGATCTGGAAGCCGTTGCAGATGCCCAGCACCGGCAGCCCCTTGTCCGCCGCCGCGACGACGGCCTGCATCACCGGCGACCGCGCGGCGATCGCGCCCGACCGCAGGTAATCGCCATAGGAAAAGCCGCCGGGAACCGCGACGAGGCCAATGTCGTCCGGCAATTCGCTGTCGCGGTGCCACACCATCGTCGGCGCGGTGCCGGTGACGGCACGCAGCGCGGTCGCGATGTCGCGGTCGCAGTTCGACCCCGGAAAGACGATGACGGCGGTTTTCATGCGCGCTCCACCCGGTAGTTTTCGATGACGGTGTTGGCCAGCAGCTTGCGGCACATCGCGTCGATCGTCGCGTCGTCGGTATCGTCGGCGACGTCGAGCTCGATCAGCTTGCCGACGCGTACGTCCTCCACGCCCGAAAAGCCGAGCGAGCCGAGCGCATGTTCGATCGCCTTGCCCTGCGGATCGAGCACGCCGTTCTTGAGCGTCACGACGATGCGAAGTTTCATGGGACCGCCCTGGTTTGCGTCATGGATAGGATGCGCGCGCTATGGCCCCGCGCGGGCGCGGGCACAAGGGGCCGGTTTCGCTTGAGTGCGCGCGTCTTACCCGTCTATCACACCGCCATGGATACGCCGCTCGCGCTCGCCCCCCTCGATCCCCGCTTCCTGCGCGTTTTGCGCTGGCACGGCGCGATCGTCGCCGTCGTGCTGCTGGCGGCGGCGCTGGGGGCAGAGGCGATCCTCTACCAGACCGATCTGCCGAACGGCATCGTGCTGGCGATCGCGGCGGCGCTGGCGGGATGGCTGGCGCTGGTCGCGCCGCCGCGTCGCTTCGCCCACTGGCGCTTCGCGATCGACGACACCGAACTGCACGTCGCGCATGGCTGGTGGGTCCGCATCCACACCATCGTGCCGGTCGGACGGGTCCAGCATATCGATCTGACGCAGGGGCCGATCGAGCGGATGTGCGGCGTCGCCACGCTCGTCCTCCACACCGCCGGCACCGAACACGCCGAGGTCCGCGTGCCCGGCCTTGCGCGCGACCGGGCAGAGGCGGTGCGCGACCGCATCCGCGCCGCGATCGAGGCATCGCCGTGGTGAGCGTGGCCGACACGCGCCGCCTGCACCCCGGCACCATCGGCCTGTCGATCATCGCGCAGGCCCCCAAGCAGATCCCCGGCCTGATCGCGCTGTTCGCGGCATTCTCGCGCGGGCGGGTCGAGATCGCCGCCGCGATCCTCGGGGTCGGCATCGTGCTGCTCGGCGTGTTCGCATGGGCCCGCTGGCGGCAGTTCAGCTACACCATCGACGCCGGCGAACTGACCATCGCCGAGGGGCTGCTCCACCGCAGCCGCCGCTCGATCCCGTTCGATCGGATCCAGGACGTGTCGATCGAACAGAAGCCGCTCGCGCGCCTGTTCGGTCTTGCCCGGGTCAAGGTCGAAACCGGCGGCGGCGAGGCGGATGAGGCATCGCTCGACAGTGTGACGCTGGCCGAAGCCGCGCGGCTTCGCGCCGTGCTGCGACAGGGCGGGACCCCTGCTGCCGCCGCCACCGGCCCGGTCGAACCGAAGCGGGTGACGGTGTTTGCGATGCCGATCGGCCGGGTGCTGGCGATGGGCGCGTTCGGTTTCTCGCTGGTCTGGGTCGGGGTGCTGTTCGCCGCGCTCAACCAGTTGGGCGACCTGATCGATTTCGACTGGCGCGAGGTGCGCGACATCGCCGGCATCGCGCGCGAACAGGCGATCGGCCTCGTCACGCCGATCTTCGCCGCGCTCGCCTTCGTCGTCGCGCTGCTGCTGGGCGCGATCAGCGGCATCGTGCGGACGTTGCTGGTCGAATATGGCTTCCGGCTGGAGCGCGAGGGCGACCGGTTGCGCCGAGTGCGCGGGCTGCTGACCCGGACCGAGGTGGTCGTCAGCCTGCGCCGGGTGCAGCTTGCGCTGATCGAACGCGGCATGGTCAGCGGCCGCTTCGGCTGGTCTAGCCTGCGGTTCCAGACGCTGGGCGGCAGCGACGATGCCGGCGGGCGGCAGAGCGTCGCCCCGTTCGCGCGCGACGACGAGGTTGCGGCGCTGCTGGCGGAGGCCGGCTATCCGCGCTTCGATCCGCTGCCGCTGCGCCCTGTCGCGTTCGGCCATGTCGTGCGCGCGGGGGTTTGGCGCGGCGGCGTGCCGCTGGTCGCGATCGCGGTCGGCACCGTCTTCCTGCCGTTGGTCGCCTTCGCGCTGGTGCTGGTGCCGATCCCGGTCGCGCTCGCGCTGATCGCGCGGCGGCGGCACCGTTATGCGATCGTCGGCGACCATCTGCAGGTGATGCGCGGCGTGCTCGCCAAACAGGCGTGGATCGTACCGCTCGCCCGCATCCAGGCGGTATCGGTGACGCGCGGACCGCTGCAACGCCTGCTCGGGATCGCGACAGTCCAGGTCGGCACGGCGGGCGCGCGCGGGATGGCGCGGCCCGATGTCGTCGACCTCGCGGTCGAGGATGCCGACGCGCTCGCCCGCGCGCTACTGCGTCGCGCCGACTGACGGCACGGAAGCGGGGGCAGGTTCGCCCTTGCGCCGCACTCCCGCCAGCGGGGTCGCGACCGCCGCCGGTTCCGGCCGCACCGCCGCAGCCGGCGTGGGGGCAGGGGCGGGCACCGCGCGGCGCATGCACTGTGCCGGCGGCCGGGGCACCTGCTGGCAGTTCCACAGCGTCCGCTCCAGCGGCACGCTGCGGTCGCGCAGATAGCTGAACCGCATCGTCGCAATCGACGCCGGATCGCTCGCCGCCGCCGCGCTGGCGGGCACCTGCGCCGCCTCGCCCCAGCCCAGCAGCTTGCACCGCGCCCGCTCGCCGCACGCCGCCTGCGCCAGTTGCGGCCACTGGTCGGGCGGCAACGCGAGGTCGAGCGCGATCAGGAAGGTGTCGGGATCATCCGCACTCGGGCGGAGCGTGGGCGCAGCGAAGCTGCCGGTCAGCAGCCCCGCCTCACGCTCGACCGCCAGCACCTCGGGTAGCTTGTGCGCGTCGCTATAGGGTGCGAGCTGGAGAATACGCGGCTCGACGCTCTCGGGCGTGCGGCGGAACGCGCCCGGCGTGCCCCACCAGCCAGTCCAGCGGAAGAACAGATGCGTGTCGACCGCCGCGATCTTGTCGAGGCTCGACTGCCAATAGGGCACGACCCAGTCGGTATGGTAATGCGTGGCATAGCCGACCGGCGCATAGACCGCCCCGGCCAGCGCCGCCGCCGCGACGCTGCGCGCCCGGTCCCAGAACGGCAGCGGATAGGCGCGTGCCAGTGCCCCGTCGCAGGTGAAGGTGAACTGGCACCCGGTCGTCCGCTCCGACCCCTGAAACACCACGCCGCACACGCTCTTGGGGAACGCCGGATGCCGCACGCGGTTGAGCACGACCTGCGCCACCGCCCGCTGCCCCACGGCATCGTCGCCCGCCTCGTACAGCACCGCCGCCGCCAGACAGTCGGTGGCGCGGGTGCGGTTCTCCAGATCGCCGGCAAAGGCGAACGGCCGCGCCGCCGGATTGGGACCGGTGACGAACGGCACGGTCGCATTGAACGCGCGGGCCTCATCGGGGGGAAGCGCGCGGAACGCGATCGGCTCGACCGGCGGCACCACATCGGGCGGGACCACCGCGACCGGTTGCCGCGATGGCCGGATCGCGCTGGCGCGCACCACCGGCGCATGCTCGACGACGATCGCCGGCACCACGACCGCGCCGAGCGACAGCGCGACCAGCACGCCGTCGAGGATGGGCGATCCGGTACGGACGCCGCCCGCCCCCGCCGGGGACGCCGGCACGGGGCGGGCGGGGGTCGTCACTGTTCGGGCAGGAAGTCGGGCACCGACAGATAGCGCTCGCCGGTGTCGTAATTGAAGCCGAGCACCCGCACGCCATCGGGCAGGTCGGGCAGCTTCTGGAGGATCGCCGCCAGCGTCGCTCCCGACGAAATGCCGACGAGGATGCCCTCCTCGCTCGCGCTGCGCCGCGCCATGTCCTTGGCGACCGCCGCGTCGACCTTGATGACGCCGTCAATCGCCTGGGTGTGCAGGTTGGCGGGCACGAAGCCCGCGCCGATCCCCTGGATCGGATGCGGTCCGGGCTGCCCGCCCGAAATCACCGGCGAGAGTTCAGGCTCGACCGCATAGACCTTCAGCTCGGGCCATTCCTTTTTCAGCGCCTCGGCGACGCCGGTGATGTGCCCGCCGGTGCCCACGCCAGTGATGATGACGTCGATCGGCGTGTCGGCGAAGTCGCGCAGGATTTCCTGCGCGGTGGTGCGGACATGGACGTCGACGTTCGCCGGATTCTCGAACTGCTGCGGAATCCACGCGCCCGGCGTCTGCGCGGCCAGCTCATGCGCGCGCTCGATCGCGCCCTTCATGCCCTTTTCGCGCGGCGTCAGGTCAAAGCTCGCGCCGTACGCCAGCATCAGCCGCCGCCGCTCTAGGCTCATGCTCTCGGGCATCACCAGCACCAGCTTGTAGCCCTTGACCGCCGCGACCATCGCCAGGCCGACGCCGGTGTTGCCGCTGGTCGGTTCGATGATCGTGCCGCCGGGTTGCAGCTCGCCCGAGGCTTCGGCCGCCTCGATCATGGCCAGCGCGATGCGATCCTTGATCGAACCGCCGGGGTTCGACCGTTCGGACTTGATCCACACCTCGGCATCGCCGAACAGCCGCTTGATGCGGATGTGCGGCGTATTCCCGATCGTTTGCAGGATGGTATCGGCCTTCATGGCTGGCTCTCCTTGGGGATGACTTCGAGATTGTCGGGGGGCGTGAAGCTTCGCGCGGCGCGCAACTCGGGGAACAGGCGCGACCACAGCATCGTAACGCCGATCGCCAGCACGCCGCCGCCCGCCACCGCCACGACCGGGCCGACCAGTGCCGCAAGAAAGCCCGACCGAGCCTCGCCCAGCTCGTTCGATCCCGACACGAACAACGTGGAGACCGCGCCGACGCGCCCGCGCATGGCATCGGGGGTGTGCAACTGGATCAGCGACTGGCGGACATAGACCGATACCATGTCGGTCGCACCCACCACAAACAACGCGGCCAATGCCAGCAGCACCGCCGGCGCGGTATCATGGCCGATCGCCGCCGCGCCGAACACCGGGATCAGCAGCGGCGCAGAGAGGCCGAACAACGCGGTCGCCGCACCAAAGCCCATCACCGACAGCAGCATCTTGGCCCCGACGTCCTTCGACAGCGGCTTGATGGCGAAGACGCCCGCCACCACCACCGCGCCCAGCGCGGGCGCGGCACGCAGATGGCCGAGCCCGTCCGCGCCGATCTGCAAAATGTCGCGCGCATAGATCGGCAGCATTGCCGTCGCTCCGCCCAGCAGCACCGCGAACAGATCGAGCGAAATCGCGCCGAACACCAGCCGGTTGCGCCGGACATAGGACAGGCCGTCGAGCATCTGCCGCCACGGATTGGCCTTCCCCGCGATCACCGCACGCGGAATCGGCGGGATCAGGAACAGCATGACCAGCCCGAACAGGAACAGCGCGGCCGACACCGCATAGGGGAGATAATGGCCGGCGGCATAGAGATAGCCACCCATCGCCGGCCCCAGCACCGATCCGCCCTGCCACGCGATCGAACTCATCGCGATCGCGGTCGGCAGCACGGCGGCGGGCACGAGATTGGGAGCCAGCGCCTGCAACGCAGGACCTGCGAACGCCCGTGCGACGCCCAGCAGCGCGGCGACGAAAAACAGCCACGGCAGGCTGATCGTGCCGCTATAGGTCAACCACGCCAGCAACAGCGCGCAGCCTCCCTCCAGCGCCACCGATCCGCGCGCGATCCACCGCCGGTCGACCCGGTCGGCGACCCACCCCGCCACCAGCGACAGCACCAGCAACGGAAGGAACTGCGCGACGCCGATCAACCCCAGTTGAAACGCGGACTCGCGCACCGTCATCGTCTGCCGAGCAATATCGTACACCTGCCAGCCGATGACCACGACCATCGCGATCTGCGCCAGCGTGTTCGACAGCCGGGCGAGGAAATAGGCCCGAAACGCAGGGATCGCGAAAGGATGCGGGGAAGCGGACATGGGAATGGGGCTTAGGTCCGCTTCCGAGGGAGCGCAATGCAGATCGGCTTGGGGGGTATTGGGTCGGGGCTTGCAAAGATGGCCACCATATCGTCACCCCCGCGTAGGCGGGGGTCCATACACGCTGGCATTCGCGAAGGAGCAACGCCGGTTGCGTCTATGGATTCCCGCCTGCGCGGGAATGACGAGGGTGGCCTATTGTCTCAACGCGTCCCAAGAAACGCCAGCAGATCGAGCGTCAGCCGCTCGCTCTCGGTCGCGAACAGCCCGTGCGGCGCGCCGTCATATTCGATCAGCTTGGCATTCGGCAGCGCCTTGGCCAGTGCGCGGCCGGTCGCGTCGATCGGCACCGTCTGGTCGGCGGTGCCGTGAATGATGAGTGTCGGCACGGTGATCGACGCAATGTCACCCCGGAAATCGGTCGTCCCGAACGATTCCGCGCACGCCAGCGTCGGCTTCAGCCCCGCCATCATCGCCGTGTTCCACGACAGGTCGAGCGTTTCCTCGCTCACCGGGCTGGTGATGAAGCCCACGCCATAGAATTGGTCGAAGAAGGTACGGAAGAATTTCGGCCGGTCCGCCTTGATATTGTCGGCGATCTCCTCGAGCTGGTCCTGCGCCACGCCATCGGGATTGTCTTCGGTCTTGAGCATGTACGGCACGACCGAGCCGATGAACCCGGCCTTCGTCACGCCTTTGCCGCCGTGCCGCGACATGTATCGCGCCACTTCGCCGCCACCCATCGAGAAGCCGATGATCGCCGCATTGTCGGTGACGCCGGTTTCCTTCATCACATCCGCCAGATCGTCGGCCAGCGTGTCGTAATCATAGCCCGACCACGGCTGGTCCGACCGGCCGAATCCGCGCCGGTCGTAGGCGATCACCCGGTATCCGGCATCGGCCAGCGCCATCGACTGCGGGTCCCAGCTATCGGCCGACAGCGGCCAGCCATGGATCAGGATGACCGGCTGCCCCTGTCCCCAGTCCTTGACGAACAGGCTCGTTCCATCGCGGGTCTTGATATAGGGCATCGTGCTTGAATCCTCGCTCAACGGGTAACACCGCTGGTGAACGAGCGACCTTCCCGCCGGTTGCTTGGACGCCGGTACGAAATCGTGCCCCGAAGGTTGATCCGGCTTCCTTTCAACAAGCGTCATTCCAGCGAAGGCTGGGATCTCCCGGTGACGGCGCGCGACAGGAGCCGCTTGAGGTCCCAGCCTGCGCTGGGCAACGCTTTCGTTCGGATGCACCGGAGTCTGGGACCTATCGNGCTCCCCTCCCTGACAAGGGAGGGGTTTGGGGGTGGGTAGGCCGGTTGTGGAGGGCTTATGTTTCCTCTCGGGCCGACCCACCCCCGGCCTCTCCCTTGTCAGGGAGGGGAGGAGATTAGGACGGCATTTCGTTGAATGTCGATCCAGCCTAGGACCGCGAAACGATGCCCAGCCGCGGCCGGTCACCGTGTTCGACCTCGGCCAGCAGTTGCGCATAGCGCTCGGCCATCTCGGTATGGACCACCCGCACTTCAGGCAGGAACGCGCTATCGGCACGCGCCCGTGCCTCGATTATGCGGCGGCGATAATAGTCGGCGTTGTTCCGTTGTTCCATCGAACATCTCCCGCAACATCGGTTGCTGAACAGGGGATGTACGGCAAAAGCCATCCGTCGTTCCTGATCTGCATCAGTGGCGAACAGTATACGGCAAAAAAGATCAGTCGATCGTCACGAAGGTATCGAGCACGCGCTTGCGTCCCGCAGTCGCGAACTCGACTTCCAGCTTGTTGCCCTCGATCAGTTCGATCGTGCCATGGCCGAACTTCTGGTGGAACACGCGCTGTCCTTTTTTCAGGTCGCCGCGCCCCTTGTTGCCCAGGCTGATCGCGCTCGCCCGCGCCTCGACCACGCGCGACGGGGCGGGGGTGAAGGTCGACCCCTGCGACGCCGCGCGCTGCCAGCCCGGCCCCCGCCCGGTGCCGCGCGACACATCGGCGAAGGGATCGCCGCGTTCGGACCAGTTGGCCCGCCACAGGCTCTCGCCCCCCGCCATCGTCGTCTCGGTCTCGATATGCTCGGGCGGCAATTCGCCGACGAAGCGCGACGGGAGCGAGGAATTCCACTGGCCATAGATGCGCCGGTTGGCGGCGTGCAGCACCACCGCCAGCCGCCGCGCGCGGGTGATCGCGACATAGGCGAGGCGGCGTTCTTCCTCGAGGCTGGCGGTGCCGCCCTCGTCCATCGATCGCTGCGACGGGAACAGCCCTTCCTCCCATCCGACGCAGAACACCGTGTCGAACTCCAGCCCCTTGGCGGCGTGGATCGTCATGATCGTGACCTTGGGCTCCTCGGCCGACGCCTCGTTATCCATCACCAGGCTGACGTGTTCGAGGAAGGCGCCCAGCGACTCATATTCCTCCATCGCCCGGACCAGCTCGGTCAGATTCTCCAGCCGCCCGGCGGCCTCGGCGGTCTTTTCCGCCTGATACATCGCGGTATAGCCGCTCTCGTCGAGCAACTGCCGCGCCAGTTCGGCATGCGGCAGGCTCTGCGCCATGTCACGCCAGCGCGCGAAATCGCCGACCAGCCGCCCGAGCGACTTGCGCGCCGCGCCGGTCAGTTCGTCGGTGTCGAGGATGCGCGCCGCCGCCGTCATCAGCGAACTGCCGGTCGCGCGGGCGAAACGGTGGACCGTCTGCACCGCTTTGTCGCCCAGCCCCCGCTTGGGGACGTTAACGATCCGCTCGAACGCCAGATCGTCGGCCGGCTGGTTGACGACGCGCAGATACGCCAGCGCATCGCGGATTTCGGCGCGCTCGTAGAAGCGAAAACCGCCGACGATGCGATACGGCATGCCGGTCGCGATGAAGCGGTCCTCGAACTCGCGCGTCTGGTGCTGCGCGCGGACCAGGATGGCGAACCCGTCGAGGTTGCGCCGCTCGCGCTCGATCATGTCGGTAACGCGGCGGGCTTCCTCGGGGCCATCCCACACGCCGATGACGCGGACCTTTTCGCCCACGTCGCATTCGGTCCACAGCGTCTTGCCCAGCCGCCCGCCGTTATGCGCGATCACCCCCGATGCCGCGCCGAGGATATGCGGGGTCGACCGGTAATTCTGTTCCAGCCGCACGATCTTCGCACCGGGAAAATCACGCTCGAACCGCAGGATATTCTCGACCTGCGCGCCGCGCCACGAATAGATCGACTGGTCGTCGTCGCCCACGCAGCACAGGTTGCGCCGCTCCTGCGCCAGCAGCCGCAGCCAAAGATACTGGACGCTGTTGGTGTCCTGATATTCGTCGACCATGATGTAGCGGAAGCGCTGCTGATACTGCGCCAGCACCTCGCGATTGGTCCGCAAGATCGTCAGCACATGCAGCAGCAGGTCGCCGAAGTCGCAGGCGTTCACCGCCTTCAACCGGTCCTGATATTGCTGGTACAGTTCGCCCCCGCGCCCATTGGCAAAGCGCTCCGCCTCGCCCGCATCGATGTCGGCGGGAGTCAGCCCCTTGTTCTTCCACCCGTCGATCAGCCCGGCAAGGCTGCGCGCCGGCCAGCGCTTCTCATCGAGGTTCGCGGCAAGGATCAACTGCTTCATCAGCCGCAACTGGTCGTCGGTGTCGAGGATCGAGAAGTTCGACTGCAACCCGACCAGTTCGGCATGCCGCCGCAGCATCTTCGCGCCGATCGCATGGAACGTGCCCAGCCACGGCATCCCCTCCACCAGGTCGCCGACCAGCCGGCCGACGCGCTCGCGCATTTCCTTCGCCGCCTTGTTGGTGAACGTCACCGACAGGATTTCGGACGGATAGGCCTTGCGGGTGTAGAGCAGGTGCGCCAGCCGCGCGGTCAGCGCCGCCGTCTTGCCGGTGCCTGCGCCGGCCAGCACCAGCACCGGCCCGTCGGTCGTCAGCACCGCCTCGCGCTGGGGCGCGTTCAGCGTGCGCAGATAGGGCGGTTCGGCGGCGGCGGCAGGAACAAGCGACATGGCCGAACAGGTAGGGAACGCGCGGTAAACCGGCAAGCAAGGAAGTTGTTTCGGGACCGTCATCATATCGACATGGCCCCGCCACGATGCTGCAATGCGGCAGGGCTAGGGCCGCGATGCCGGCGGACGGCGGCACCCGGTTTGCGGGATGACCATCGGCGCGACGGGCGATCTTCGCAGGAGCCTTTCCCCATGACCATCCGTACCATCGCCCTCGCGGCGGCCGCCCTCGCGTGCCTGTCGTCGGCCGCCCATGCCGAACTGCGCGAGCCCGTCAGCACCCGCGTCTCCTATGCCGGCCTCGACCTCGCCACCGCCGAGGGCCGCCGCCTGCTCGACGCGCGGATCGATACCGCCGCACGCCGCGCCTGCACCTCGGTCGTCACCGGCATGCGCGGCTACGCCGACAGCCGCCGCTGCCGCACCGAAATGAAGCGCGATGCCCAGGTCCGCGTGGCGCAGATTGCACGGCCCGTAACGGTCGCCAGCGTCCGCTAAGGTCGACCGGAAGCTGATCCATCTGCTTTGAAACAAACGTCATCCCAGCGAAGGCTGGGATCTGCCGGTAGTAGCGCGTGACAAGCGCCGCTTGAGGCCCCAGCCTTCGCTGGGGCGACGCCTTCGGTCGGATGGATCGGCCTATAGCACTTTTCCTGCTCCCCTCCCTTCTCTGGGAGGGGAGCAATCGGCTCAGGCCGCGCTGCCGAACAGGTTTAATCCGCTCGGCAGGCGGTTGGGCAGCTTCTCGCCACCGATCACCGCGCCGATCGCATTGATCGCGCCGAGCAGATCCTTTTGCGGATAGGGCTTGGCGAGACATCCCGCCGCGAACACCCGCGCGCCTTCGGGGCAGGACCCCGTCACCAGCAGCACCGGTATGCCGCGGCCATGCGCGGTCCGCGCCACATCGAGCCCGCTGCCATCGACCAGGTTGATGTCGGCCAGCACCAGGTCCACTTCGGTCCCGCCTTCGATCACCCGCAGCGCGTCGGCGACCGAATCGACGGTCGCCGCGATCTCGAATCCGCTGGCGGTCAGGAAATATTCGGTATCGAACGCGACCAGCGGTTCGTCCTCGACCACGAGGATGCGCGTGATGTGCCGTTTCTTCCGACCGAACAACATGGACCCACTCGCTTTCCACCGGATGGCTTCCATCCTATACGATTGCGTCAAACTCACGAATGCGATGAAGGAACCGCTTTGGCGCAAACTTTCATCGCCTCGCCGCAAGCTGGATATTTTCGTCATCGCCACGCCTCCTGAATCCCCCGCCGAAACGCCCGCCGACGGGCAACGCATCGCGAAACTGCTGGCCCGCGCGGGCGTCGCCTCGCGTCGCGACATCGAACGGATGATCGCCGCCGGCCGCATCGCGATCGACGGCGTCACCATCGACACGCCGGCGACGATCCTGCGCAACCTGAAGGGCGTGACCGTCGACGGCGCGCCGGTGGCGGCACCCGAACCGACGCGGCTGTTCCGCTTCCACAAGCCCGCCGGCACGCTCACCGCCGAGCGCGACCACACCGGTCGCCCGACGATCTACGACCGGCTGCCCGCCGGCCTGCCGCGCCTCATCCCCGTCGGCCGCCTCGACCTGAATACCGAGGGGCTGTTGCTGATGACCACCGACGGCGAACTCAAGCGCCGGCTCGAACTGCCCGCCACCGGGGTCGAGCGGACGTACCGCGCCCGCGCCTATGGCGAGGTCAGCCAGCAGCAGCTCGAGGACCTGATGCTCGGCATCGAGATCGAGGGGGTGCGCTATGGCTCGATCAACGCCAATCTTGAACGGCGCACCGGCACCAACACCTGGATCGAGATGACGCTGACCGAGGGCAAGAACCGCGAGGTGCGCCGCGTCCTCGAACATCTCGGACTCAAGGTTTCGCGCCTGATTCGCACCCGCTATGGCCCGTTCTACCTCGAAGACCTGCCCGAAGGCGAGGTCGACGAGATCCGTCAGCACGAACTGGTCGCCTTCCGCAAGACGCTGGTGAACAAGCCGACCGTCAAGCCGACGCCGGAGGGGGCCGATCCGGCGGCGCTGAAGGCATGGAAGCGCGCGAGCCCGCTGCCCCGCCCCGAACCGGTGGCGACGCCGCGCACCGACGAACGCCGCCCGCGTATCGAGCGCGACGGCCAGCGCTCGGGCTTCAGCGGCCGGCGCCCCGACCGCGAGGGGCCAGCCGGAGCGCCGGGGCAGGGCGAACGTCGTACGCTTGCTCCCCGCCCGCAAGGCGATGGCGAACGCCGCAGCTTCGGCACCAGGCCGCAGGGTGACGGTGAACGCCCCCGCTTCGGCGCACGACCACAGGGCGACGGCGAGCGCCGCAGTTTTGGTGCCCGACCACAGGGCGATGGCGAACGCCGCAGCTTCGGCACGCGACCGCAGGGTGACGGTGAACGCCCCCGCTTCGGCGCCCGGCCGCAAGGCAGCACCGAGCGTGGCGGGTTCGGCGATCGTCCCCGGCCGGTCGATCCGCGTCGTGCCGGCCCGCGCACCCACGCCACCGAACGCCCGGTCGATCGTCAGGACGGGTTCGATCCGCTGACCCAGGCGGGACAGACGCCGTCCGAACGCAAGCAGCCGGGACTGGGCGATCGCCGGGCCTATGGCCATGCCCCTGATGGCGCCAACGCCCGCACCCGGCGGGCGGCGGCCTATGTCCAGCGGCCGGGCTATGACGGTGTCGCGCGGGTTTCGCGCAAACCCCGCGACGACGAGCAGGAATCGGCGCCCCGCCCGGCGCGTGGTCCCGCCCGGACCGGCGGTGTCGTACGCCGTGAGGAACCCGCGCCCGCGCCCCCGCGCGGTCCGGTCGACCGGCGCATGACGCAGGCGGAGGCGTCCGACGCCGATCGGGCCAGCTTCATCGACCGGCCCAAGCGCAAGCCGACCGGCTGGGCCAAGGCCACGCCATCGACCCGACCGACCAAGGGCAAACCCAAGGGCGGGCGTCCGACCGGGGGCAAGCGCTGATGCGGATCATCGCCGGGGAATGGCGCGGCCGCCCGATCGCCGCGCCCAAGGGCGACGCCACCCGCCCCACCGCCGATCGCACGCGTGAGGCGCTGTTCTCGATGCTGGCCAGCCGCATCGGCAGCTTCGACGAACTGGCGGTCGCCGATCTGTTCGCCGGATCGGGGGCGCTGGGGCTGGAGGCGCTGTCGCGCGGTGCCGCCACCTGCCTGTTCGTCGAACAGGACCGCGCGGCGCTCGACGCGCTGCGGGCCAACATCACCAAGCTGGGGGCAGGGGGCACCGATGTCCGCGCTACCTCGGTCCTGTCGCTCGGGCCGGCACCGCGTCCGCTCGACTTGGTGATGATGGACCCGCCCTATGACAGCGGCGCGGGCGCGGTCGCGGCGGACAAGCTCGCCCGGCTTGGCTGGATCGGCCCCGCCACCTGGGTCAGCGTCGAAACCGCGAAGCCCGAGACGATCGACCTGCCGCAATTCACGATCGATGTCGAACGTGTCTATGGCAAGGCGAAGATCACTCTGCTTCGCCTCGCCTGAACTGCCCGGGCCTGATCGATCGACGTCATGCCGGCGACGGGTCCGGGCAAAAGCATCCGACTTCCAGGCGCGTTAACGCCTTGGTGGGGACGCCGTGCTAGGTCGGCGATCCAGTACGGTATCGGACGGAACAGGCCAGGTGGACGGTGCGATCTATGCGTTGATCGGGAATATGTGCGTCGCGGCGTTGTTCGCGGTGGCGTTCGCGACCATCCGCCTGTCCTATTCGGGCCAGCGCGAGGTGATGTGGTTCTTCGCGGTCTATGCGATCGGCATGCTGACCCCCTTGAGTGAACTGGGTGTCCGGCTGACCGAGTGGACGGGCACGTTCACCGCGACCAGCTATGCGTCGTTCCTGCTGTGCATCGTGCTGATGCCGCTGGGCTTCGCCGCGCTCGGCGGCCTGCGCAAGCCATGGGCGGCGGCCGGTGCGATCCTGCTGCTCGGTGTCGTCATCCGCGCCGGCATCTGGGGCGGGCCGCGCAATACGCTGTGGTACGAACTCTGCTTCCAGGCGCCGTTCGCGACCGCCAGCGCGTTGTCGGCGGTCGTCGCGCAGCGGATGGCGCGTACCGGCGGCGGCCGGCTGTGGTGGGGGCTGACCTTCGTCTCGGGGCTGCTCGGCGTCCACTTCCTCGTCAAGCCGTTCTTCGCCGCCGCCTATGGCTCGGGCGCCACCGCGCGCGACTATGCCGCCAGCGCCTATGCGTTGTTCTCGCAAGCGACCGGCGGCATCCTGATCGTTACCGCCGGGCTGATGGTGCTGTTGCTGGTGATGCAGAAGGTGATGGGCCACACCATCGCCGAATCCGAAACCGATCCGTTGACCGGCCTCGCCAACCGCCGCGGGCTGGAACGCCGCGCCGCGCGGCTGTTCGATCCCGCCGCCCGGTCGCCGGTCGCGGCGATCGTGTTCGACCTCGATCATTTCAAGCGGATCAACGACGGCTATGGCCATGCCACCGGCGATGCGGTGCTGCGCACCTTCGCGCATGTCCTGCGCACCGCGCTGCCGCCCGATGCGCTGGTCGCCCGGCTGGGTGGTGAGGAATTCGTCGCGCTGCTCGACCGGACGACGCTGCGCGGCGCATGGCTTTCGGCGCAGGCGGTACGCGGCGCGATGCCGGCGATGGGCGCGCATCTCCCCGCCGTCACGGTCAGCGCGGGGCTTGCCGAGCGTGAGGGTGGCGACACGCTCGAACGCCTGCTGGAACGCGCCGACGGCTGGACCTATGCCGCCAAGCGGGCGGGGCGCAACCGCGTCTGCCCGATGCCCGAGCCGGTCGGGGCGACGCCGCCGTTCAGCGCCTCGGCGTGATCGCCAGGCCGATCAGGCTCGCCACCCCCGCCGCGCCAAGGATCATGCCGACCGCGCTCAGGCCATGCCCGACCGACAGCGCCTGCGCGATGCTCGGCGTCAGCCCGCCGCCGATCACCCCGCCGACGTTGAACGCCATCGACGCGCCGGTATAGCGCACCCGCGCCGGGAACAGCGAGGGGAGCCACGCGCCGAGCGGCCCATAGACGAACCCCATCATCAACAGCGCGAACGACAGCCACGCTCCGATCGCGAACAGGCTCCCGCCGCCGACCATCGGCGCCAGCATCGCGCCCGCCGCGACCACGCCGACGCAGCCTCCGGCAAGCACCCGCCCCGGCGTCGCCCGGTCCGACCACCATCCCGCCCACGCGATGCCGAGCGCCATGAACAGGATCGCCACCAATTGCGTCTGGAGGAACGCGCCGCGCGTATAGCCGAGCGTCGTGGTGCCATATCCCAGCACGAACGTCGTCGCGATGTAATAGAGCGCGAAACAGGCGACGACCCCGAAGGTACCGGCAAGCGTCGCGCGCAGATGCCCGGCCGCCAGCTCGGCGATCGGCACCCCGGCGGGCGCTTCCTGTTCCAGCGCAGCCCGGAACGCCGGCGTCTCGGTCAGCTTGAGGCGAACCCACAGGCCCAGGCCCACCAGCGCGACGCTGAACAGGAACGGCAACCGCCAGCCCCACGCCACGAAATCGGCATCGCTGAGCGTCAGGCCGAGGATCAGGAACAGCCCGTTGGCGGCGATGAACCCGACCGGCGCGCCGAGCTGCGGCACCATGCCGAACCGCCCGCGCCACCCCGGCGGCGCATTCTCGACCGCGAGCAGCGCCGCGCCGCCCCATTCGCCGCCCAGTCCCAGCCCTTGCGCGAACCGCAACGTACACAGCAGCAGCGGCGCGACCCAGCCGACCTGCGCATAGGTCGGCAGAAACGCGATCAGCAGCGTCGACCCACCCATCAGCATCAACGACGCGACCAGCGTCGACTTCCGCCCCAGCCGGTCGCCGAAATGCCCGAACACCACCGCGCCCAGCGGCCGCGCGATGAAGGCGAGGCCGATCGATAGGTAACTCGCCATCAACTGCGCCGAACTGCTGTCCGACGGAAAGAACAGCGGCCCGAACACCAGTGTCGCGGCGGTCGCATAGATATAGAAGTCGTAGAACTCGACCGACGTACCGATCAGGCTGGCGATCAGGATGCGACGATGCGTGGCCATCGGATGGGGAACAGTCATGCCGGTGCGCCTACCCGATCGGCCGGGCAGGGCAAGAAGCTTTCGGTTGGCGGGGTTCAGGCGCAACTATCGGAAGCCGTGGCTAATGGAGGGCAAGGGGCCACGCCACGCATGTTCGTCATTCCCGCGAAGGCGGGAATCCATACACGCCGACGTCCCAATAGGATCGCAACGCCAGCGTATATGGACTCCCGCCTTCGCGGGAGTGACGAAGTCCGGGTTTTGACGGGTAAAGTCCGAATACAACCCGCCCTCTCCCAACCTCCGCTAGCCAGCAAGCTGGCAAGCTGCGGTATCCCTCTCCCTTATCCGGGGAGAGGGCAGCAAATTCCAACCACCTTGCTCCAACCGCACCCCCCGCCTACGGTCCCGCGCTGCACAAGGGGATAGGCATGACAGACGCCGCGCCGACCGGACTGGCGCTGATCCGTACCGGGCTGGGCAATCGCAAGACGGCCACGATGCTGGCGTTCGGCTTTGCCGCCGGGCTGCCGTTCACGCTGTTGCTCGGGACGCTCAACGCATGGCTGGGGGAGGCGAAGGTGAACCTCGCCACCATCGGCCTGCTGTCGTGGATCGGGCTGCTCTACGCCTTCAAATTCCTGTGGTCGCCGCTGGTCGATCGCCTCCGCCTGCCGCTGCTCGAACGGTTCGGGCGGCGCAAGTCATGGCTGCTGCTGTGTCAGGGGGTGCTCGCCGCCACCTTCGTCGCGCTGTCGGCGACCGACCCGGTGCTGGGGCTCGGCTGGTTCGCGCTGTTGGCGGTGATCGGCGCGTTCGCCGCCGCGACGCAGGACGTGGTGATCGACGCATGGCGGATCGACGTGGCGGATGAACGCGCGACGCTGGGCCTACTGTCGTCGACCTATCAGCTCGGCTATCGCACCGCCAGCCTCGTCGGCGGCGCGCTGGCGCTGGTGATGGCGGCACGGATCGGCTGGCCACTGGTCTATGCGATCATGGGTGCCCTGATGGCATTGCTGCTGATCGTCACCCTTTTCGCGCCCGACACGCCGCGCCCGGCCGCGCTGACACCGGGCGAGGCCGCCATCGGCCCGTCGCGTGCCGACAAGCGCACCGGGCTCATCATCGTCGGCCTTTGCTGGGGCTGGGCGATCGTGACCATCGCCGCCTTCATGGCCCGTGCGCTCGCCGTCGGCCCGGGCGAAACGCCACCGAGCGTCGGCGATTTCACCCGCCTTACCGGCCCGTGGATCGTCGTCGCGACCGTCGTCGTTCCCGCGCTCGTCGCGGCATGGCTGACCCGGCGCAGCGGGGCGGGGACCGACCCGGCGACCGGCATCGTCGAACACGGCTATCGCGCACTCATCCTGCCGATGGCCGAACTGGTCGGGCGGCTGGGCTACGGCGTGGTGATCGTCCTCGGGCTGATCCTCAGCTACCGGCTGTGCGATTCGATCTGGGGGCCGTTCGCCTATCCCTTTTATCTCACGGAACTGCACTACACGAACAACGAGGTCGCCTTCGCCTCCAAGATCTTCGGCGTCGGCATGACCATCCTCGGCATTTCGCTGGGCGGCATCCTGTTCGCGACGGCCGGGCGGATGCCGACATTGCTGCTCGGCGCGATCGTCGCGGCCTTAAGCAACCTGCTCTATGCCGATCTGGCGGCCGGCGCCCCGGTGATCGATGCGGTGGCGGGCGCGACCGGCCTCCTGAACCTTGGCGTCGATGCGCGGATGGTCCGGCTGATGGTCGCGATCTCGGGGGAGAATATCGCCGGTGGCTTGGCCGGCGCGGCGTTCGTCGCCTATCTGTCCTCGATCGCCAGCAAGGAACACAGCGCGGTGCAATATGCGCTGCTGTCGTCGCTCACCCTGCTGGTCGGCTCGCTCGGCCGCGCGGGGCTGGGCGAAGCGGTCGAACAGATGGGCTATGCCCCGGTATTCCGCTTCACCGCCGCGCTGGGGCTGGTCGCGGTGGTGTTCGTTCTGCTCGAATGGGTCCGCTGGAGCCGCGAGACGAAGCGGGCCTGATCCCCGTCACACAAACGTCATCTCAGCGAAGGCGGGGATCTCCCGCTGACAGCGCGCGACAGGAGCCGCACGAGGCCNCCAGCCTTCGCTGGGGCGACGATTCCTAGGGTAAGAAGTGGGTAGTTCACGCGAAGGCGCGAAGAAGGTTGGTTCGCGCAGAGGCGCAGAGGCGCGGAGGAGGTGGTTCGGGACGCAATGTCCCGTGCGATCGGGAGACCGGCAACAGGCCCGCTATCGCGGGAAAGACAGCCTCGAACGCAACCTCCTCTGCGCCTCCGCGCCTCT
>NZ_LMKU01000028.1:95889-152502 GCF_001421635.1 Sphingomonas sp. Leaf25 | reverse complement strand
GCGCGAACAAAACCTTCTTCCTAAGCTGGCACCTCATCATTCGCCGCCAGCACGGTGCCAGCCAGATACAACGACCCCGCGATCAACACCGCCTCCGACCCCTGCAGCGCCACCCGGTCGAGCGCCGAAGCCGGATCGCCCGCCACTTCGGCATGCACCCCCAACGCCCGCGCCATCGCCGCCAACGCCTCCGGCGCATGACACGCATGCCCCGGAACCGGCACCGCCACCACATGATCGACCACCTGCGCCAGATGGCCCAGCACGCTGCGCGCATCCTTGTTGGCAAGCATCCCCAGCACCAGTGCCGACCGCTCACCCTGCGCTATCCGCGGCCACCACCCAGCCACCTCGATCGCCGCCGATTCATTGTGCGCCCCGTCGAGCCACACGCCGTGCCGGGACACGACCCGTCCGGTCAGCGGCCCGCGCTCGCGCAACCGCTGCATCCGCGCCGGCCAGCGCGCCGCCCCTGCCGCCGCGACGATCGCCGCATCGGGCACGTCGACCGCCGTCTGATGCCGCAGCATCGCTGCGGCGAGCGCCAGATTGTCGCGCTGATGCGCCCCCGCCATCGCCGGCACCGGCAGCGTCAGTTCCCCCCGATCATCGGTGTAGAAACCGTCGTCCGCCCGCCAGTCCTCATCGCGAGCGACCAGCGTCGCCCCAGCCGCACCCGCCACCGCGTGCACCCGCGCCATCACCTCGGGCGCATAGCGCTGCACCACCAACGGCACGTCCGGCTTGGCGATCCCCGCCTTCTCGCCCGCGATGCCGATCAGCGAGTTCCCCAGAAACGCCTCGTGATCGATCCCTAGCGCCGCGATGCCGCACACCGCCGGTGCCGGCAGCACATTGGTCGCATCCAGCCGTCCGCCCAGACCCACCTCGATCACGCACGCCTCCGCCGGCGTCCGCGCAAAGGCGAGGAACGCCGCCGCCGTCGTGATCTCGAAGAAGCTCGCCCCGATCCCGTCGGCCACGTCCAGCACTTGCGCCAGCAGCGCCGCCAATGCGCCATCGTCGATCAGCGTGCCGCCCAACCGGATACGCTCGTTGAACCGCACCAGATGCGGGCTGGCATAGACATGGGCGCGCAGCCCCGCCGCCTCGAATGCGGCGCGCAGATAGGCACAGGTCGATCCCTTGCCGTTGGTCCCCGCGACATGGAACACCGGCGGCAGCGCCAGATGCGGATCGCCCAGCCGCGCCAGCAGCCGCGTGATCCGATCGAGCCCCAGCACATCGGCGCCCGGCGACAACAGGGTCAACCGGTCGAGTTGCGCCTGCACCGCCGGGTCGGCCGAAATCGCGAAATCGGGCATGCCCGGCTCAGGCCGCCGCCTTCTGTCCCAGAAACTCGATCAACTGCGCAAGTTCGCCGGGCAGGTCGCGGCGATGTGTCACCCGGTCGATCAGCCCATGGTCGCGATAATATTCGCTGGTCTGGAAATCGTCGGGCAGCTTCTCGCGGATCGTGCTTTCGATCACCCGCCGCCCGGTGAACGCCAGCGTCGCCTTCGGCTCGGCGATCTGCACGTCGCCCAGCATCGCATAGGCGGCCATCACGCCCCCCGACGTTGGATCGGTCAGCACCACCAGATAGGGCAGGCCCGCATCGTGCAGCATCTCGATCGCCACCGTGGTGCGCGGCATCTGCATCAGGCTGAGGATACCCTCCTGCATCCGTGCGCCGCCGCTGGCGGTGAACACCACATAGGGCACGCCGCGCGCGATCGCCGCCTCGACGCCGGCGATGAACGCCTCACCGACGAACTGCCCCATCGATCCGCCCATGAACGCGAAGTTCTGGACCCCGATCACCGCGCCATGTCCCTGGATCGTGCCATAGGCGTTCTGGAACGCATCCTGCTCGCCGGTGTCGGTCCGCGCGGTCTTGAGCCGGTCAACATAGCGTTTGCTGTCGCGGAACTTCAGCGGGTCCTCGGCGACCTTGGGATTGGGCAATATCTGGACGCTGCCGTCATCGAACAACTGTCCGAACCGCTCCTTCGGCCCGATGCGGCCATGATGGTCGCACTTCGGACAGACGTGCAGATTCTCTTCCCATTCGCGGGTGAAGATCATCTGCCCGCACCCCTTGCACTTGTGCCAGAGATGGTCGGGCGTTTCCTTGCGCGCGACGAAGGGGAGGGCGTTGCGGACGCGGTTCAGCCAGCTCATGCCGGGTCCTTTGCCGCGTGGCGCACCGCGCTGGCAAGCGTTTCGATATAGGCGCGCACCGGCTTAGCGGCATCGGCCCCGTGCGCGGCGACGATCTCGACGATCGCCGATCCGACGACGACCCCGTCCGCCACGCGCGCGATGCTCGCCGCCTGTTCAGGCGTGCGCACGCCGAAGCCGACCGCGATCGGCAGGGTGGTCGCCGCCTTCAACCGCGCGACCGCATCGTCGATCGACGCCTGCACCGCCTGTTGCTTGCCGGTGATCCCGGCGACCGAGACGTAATAGAGGAACCCGCCGGCCCCCTCCAGCACGGCGGGCAGCCGCGCGGCATCGGTGGTTGGCGTTGCCAGCCGGATCGCGGCGATGCCATGGGCGCGCAATTGCACGCCAAGGCTGTCGTCCTCCTCGGGGGGAATGTCGACGCAGATCACCCCGTCGACGCCGGCGGCGGCGCAAGCCTGCGCGAACCAGTCCGCCCCGCGCCGCACCATCGGATTGGCATAGCCCATCAACACCAGCGGGACGTCGGGGTGGCGCACGCGGAACTCGCCCGCGATCCGCAGCACATCGGCGGTCCGCGTTCCCGCGTTCAGGCTGCGGATATTCGCCGACTGGATCGCCGGCCCGTCGGCCATCGGATCGGTGAACGGCATGCCCAGTTCGATCACATCCGCCCCGCCCGCGACCAGTGCGTCGAGGATGGCGGGCGTCGCGTCGGACGTCGGATCGCCGGCGGTGACGAAACACACCAACGCTGCGCGCCCTTGCGAAAACGCCGAAGCAAGCCGGGTCAAAGCCCTCTCCCCTTCAGGGGAGAGGGTTGGGAGAGGGGGTGGGTCAAGAAACCGTCCAACAAGCGCAACACGCCTTCCAGATTAAACATCACGTCAGAGTTAGTGAACCGCACTACCCGATAGCCTTGCGCGGTCAAATACGCGGTCCGAGCTTCGTCATACGCAGCCGTTCCGCCATGCAGATGCCCGTCGAGTTCGATTACGAGCTTCGGCGCGTTCGCCGCAAAGTCGGCAATATACGCCCCGATCACCTTTCTGCCGCCGAAACTTCACATCAGCGAGCCGCTCGGCGCGCAACGCGAACCACAGCTTCTGCTCCGCAGGGGTAGGGGCCTTGCGAGCGTCTTTCGCCCGTTCAATCAACAAAGCGTCGCGCACTGCCCCTCTCCCAACCCTCTCCCCTGAAGGGGAGAGAGCTTTAGATTTCTACTCCCAGCGCGCTTGCCACGGTGAAAATATCCTTGTCCCCCCGCCCGCACAGGTTCGCCAGGATGATCTGGTCGCTACGCATGGTCCTCGCCCGCCGCGCCACCGCCGCGATCGCGTGCGCCGGCTCCAGCGCGGGGATAATCCCTTCGCTCCGGCACAGCATCTGGAACGCGTCGAGCGCGTCGACATCGGTCGCGCTGTCATATTCCACCCGGCCGATGTCGCGCAGCCACGCATGTTCCGGCCCGATCCCCGGATAGTCCAGTCCCGCCGAGATCGAATGCCCCTCGGCGATCTGCCCGTCCTCGTCCTGCAACAGATAGGTCTTGTTGCCGTGCAGGATGCCGGGGAAGCCGCCCGCCAGCGACGCGGCATGATCCTTGTCCAGCCCGTGGCCCGCCGCCTCGACGCCCAGCATCGCGACGCCCGCATCGTCGAGGAACGGATGGAACAGCCCGATTGCGTTCGACCCGCCACCGATCGCCGCGACCAGCAGGTCGGGCAGACGCCCGGTGCGCTCCAGCATCTGCGCGCGCGCCTCGCGGCCGATGATGCTCTGGAAATCGCGCACCATCTCCGGGTAGGGATGCGGCCCCGCCGCCGTGCCGATGATGTAGAAGGTGTCGTGGACGTTCGCGACCCAGTCGCGCAGGCCTTCGTTCATCGCATCGGACAACGTGGCCGCGCCGCTCGTCACCGGACGGACTTCCGCACCCAGCAGTTTCATGCGGAACACGTTGGGCTGCTGCCGCTCGACGTCCTTGGCACCCATGTAGATGACGCAGGGCAGGCCGAATCGCGCACAGACGGCGGCGGTCGCCACGCCATGCTGGCCAGCACCCGTCTCGGCGATGATCCGCGTCTTGCCCATGCGGATCGCGAGCAGGATCTGCCCGATGCAGTTGTTGATCTTGTGCGCGCCGGTATGGTTCAGCTCGTCGCGCTTGAACCACACCTGCGCCCCCATGCCCGGTTCCGCCGACGCGCGCAGCGTCTCCGACAACCGCTCGGCATGATACAGCGGGCTGGGCCGCCCGACATAATGCGTCATCAGATCGTCGAACTGCGCCGCGAACGCCGGGTCGGCCTTGGCCGCCGTATATTCGCGATCGAGGTCGAGGATCAGCGGCATCAGCGTTTCCGCGACATAGCGGCCGCCGAAGTCGCCGAAATGCCCGCGGTCGTCGGGCTGGGCGCGATAGCTGTTGGGGGCGTTCATGGGCCGTCCGTTACGCCCGCCCGTGCCCGCTGTCGAGGGGATCAGGGACTGACCGGGACACGCGCGGAAGCGCCCGTTTCGAGAGTTCAGTCCATTCTACTCGCAAACGTCGCCCCGGACCTGTTCCGGGGTGACGGATCGCGCCCGAAAGCCTCGCGGATCGCTGAACGTCGATCCGCCTTAGGCGTCCACCACCGCCCGTCCGAACGCCACGATCCGCTGAATATCCTTCACGCCGGGCGCGCTTTCCACGCCCGACGACACATCGACCAGCGGCGCGCGCGTCACCTGCACGGCCTGCGCGACATTGCCCGCGTCCAGCCCGCCCGACAACGCCCATGGCAGCGGATGCGCGAAGCCGGCGAGCAGCGTCCAATCGAACCGCACCCCCATGCCGCCGGGCAATGCCGCACCCTCGGGCGTCTTGGCGTCGTATAGCACGCGGTCCGCCGCGCCGCCGAGCGCTCGCGCCCCGTCCAGATCGGCGCGCGTCTTGACCGCCACCGTCCCCCATGTCTCGCGCCCGAACCGCGCCCGGATCGCCGCGATCCGCGTCGGCGCGGTCTTGTGCAACTGGATCGCGTCGAGCCGCCCCGCCGTCACCGCCGCGTCGAGGAGCGCATCGTCGGGATCGACGAACACGCCCACCTTCGCGACTCCGCCCGGCACCTGCGTCGCCAGCCCCGCCGCCTTGTCGAACCCCAGATGCCGGGGGGAGGGGGGAAAGAACACGAAGCCGACATGGCTCGCCCCGGCGGACAGCGCCGCCGCCAGCGTCTCGGGCGTCGACAGGCCGCAAATCTTGAAACGGGTCATCGGTCGCTCACCACACAAGAGAAAACAACCCCGCCCCGCGAGGTACGGCCCCACATCCTCTCCTCTCCCCGACAGGCGAGGGACCGGGGGTACGGGGCAGGAGCCGACACAGCCTCGCCGATCCGCCCCCGATCCCTCCCTTGTCAGGGAGGGAGGCGCCACACAACCGGAGACCGCCGATCCGCCACCACCCGCCACCCGCGAACTCTATGCCGCCACTACGCACTTTCCCGGAATCGATCTCGAATCGCTATGGCGCGGGGCGTAGCTGATCGGGGCGGGCACATGCACGCCCGCGCCACCGAAGGTTTCCCGATCATGTCGCCTACCCCCCAACCGGACCCCGCCGACCCCGTCGTGCTCTATGTCGGTCAGGATGTCGCCGGCCACTGGCTGGTACAGGACGCCGCCCGCCTGCTCGAAGGGCGTTTTGTGTCGCTCACCGCCGCGCTCCGCTTCGCCGAGGCCGAGCGCCAGATGTACCATGCCAGCGTGCGGCTGGCGACGATGCCGCTGGTCCCGGTGATCCCGTTCGGCCCGGTCGCGGCCGATGTCCGGGCGCTGCCCCGTGCCGCGTGAGCGCGCCCGGTCCGACCCGCGCTGGGCAGATGTTGCCGCAACTCTTGCGGCGTTGCGCGGCCGCCGCCGCCATGCCGTCCGCATCGTCGACACCGATTGCGGTTGCGGCACGCTGCTGATCGCCGCGCTTGCCCATGCCCGCAGCCTCGGCTTCACCGCGATCGAGGGGCGCGGCCTCGATCGCTCGCCGGCCTGCCTCGGCCGGGCGCGACGCGCGGCGGCCGCGCTGCACGATCCGGCGATCGGCGTGGCGTTCGACGCAACCGACGTGGCGACCGCGCTCGGCGAAGAGGCCGAGGCACCCGCCGACATCCTGCTGTGCCGCGCCGTGCCCGCCTGCGGTATGGCGGCGGGGCGGGGGGTGATCGCCGACCGCCATGCCGATGCCATCCAATGAGCCGCCGCAACCTGCGCTGGCGGGCCGCCGGCGTCGTGTTGCTGGCCATCGCCGGCACCGTCGCGGTCGTGGGCTACGGTGCGACGGCGACGCTCGTCGCGCTTCCCGCCGCGCTGCTCGGCCTGCCGCTCGCCCTCCACGGCAAGCGCGTGGCGCAGGCGATCCGCGCCTGTCGTCACGGCCATGCTACCACTGCCGCGATCGTCCACGCCGCGCACCGGCGGCGGCTATGGCGACCCGCCGGGCCGTCCCGCACGGACCGATCGATGCCATGACGGCGGAATAAACGGCCGAGTCGCGCCTCAGTGCTAACTGGTGCTTGCTGCCGCTCGCGAATGCGCGATGTGCAAACTTCGGCGCCGGAAATTGATATGTCGATCGGACAAAAGGATTATATTGCAATAATTTGCTACAATGGCCCGGCCGTGTGGGAGGGCGTTGCGTGTAAACTTCGTCATCTTCCACCCGCCATGGGCAAAGCCCATGGCGTCGGTCGGCGCTCCCCGCGCCGCCGGCCGAACGCGCCTTGTGCGGCTCGGGTCGAGCTTCGCTCGACCTTGCCCGGCGCGTTTCCGGCGCGTTACAGCGTTGCCTCGATCGCTCTCGCCGCCTGATCCGGGTCCTCGGCCTGCGTGATCGGTCGGCCGATCACCAGCACCGATGCCCCGGCGTCCAGCGCGGCGCGTGGTGTCACCACCCGCTTCTGGTCGCCGACACCGGCGTTCGCCGGACGGACGCCGGGCACCACGAAGAACCCTTGCGGCCACACCTTCTTGGCCGCCGCGACCTCGGCACCCGAACACACCACCCCGTCGATCCCGGCGCTCTTCGCCAGTTCGGTCAGCCGCACCACCTGCGCGTGCGGGTCGGGGGCGAGGCCGATCGACGACAGGTCGTGCCCGTCGAGGCTGGTGAGCATCGTCACCGCCACCACCTTCGTGCCGACCGGCGCGGCGGCCTTGGCATCCTCCAGCATCGCCCGCCCGCCGCTGGCATGGACGGTCAGGATCGCCGGATCGAGCGGCCCCAGCGCCTGGATCGCCTTGGCGACGGTATTGGGAATATCGTGGAATTTCAGGTCGAGGAAGATCGGCAGGCCAAGGTCGGCCATCGTCCGCACCCCCGCCCGGCCATTGGCCATGAAGAACTCCAGTCCCAGCTTCAACCCGCCGACATGGCCCCGGACCTTGTGCGCCAGCGCCTTGGCCCGTTCCAGATCGGGGGTGTCGATCGCGACATAGATCGGCGAGCGGCTCATGCGACCACTCCCGTCACCGGCTGCGGCTCGACCGGCTTGGCCAGCGGCACCGTCCGGTCGGCGGCGAACAGCCGCTGGCGCATCCGCCATCGCGTCAGTCGCAGCGCGACGAACGTCGGCAGGAACCCCGCGAGGAACGTGACGAGCAGCAACAGCGGCAGGTTCACATCGGCATACAACGTCCCCCACAGCTTCAGGGGAACCATCGTCATGTTGTTAAGCGCAAAGGCGACGATCACCCCCACCAGCAACGCCCAGAACAGGGTTTTCAGGAACTGCATGGGGCCTTGCCTCTCGTGTCGCCGGGGTATCGTCCTTTCCTTACGCCCGCCCGCACGGTTTTTCCAATAGTGGCGGTGTCAGCCGATTTCGGCGCGCAGCTCGGCGAACAGGTCGCCGATCGCCGCCAGCCGTGGTTCCTCTTCGTCGAGGATCGCCACGAACGCGCGGCGTTTCAGCGTCGCGACATAACCCGGCGGCAGATGCACCTCGCCCGGCAGCGTCGACAGCGCGATGTCGATCATCCGCTCGGCGCCATGCAGCCGCCCCCACAGATAGTCGTTCTCGCGGTACGACCGGCTGAAAAACGCCCCAAAATTATGGAAGCGGATGCCCTTCAACGTGGCCTCCGCCCCGCCACCCCGGATCGAAGGGGCGTCGTCGGGCGCGATCCGGTCGACCCGCACCGGATCGAACTCGTCCAGCCCCTCGCCCCCCAGCAGCGGCAATGTGGCCACGTCGAAGAACGGAAAGCCCAGATAGGCGAGCAGCAGCGGCCGCCGGATCTCGCGCGGCATCGCAGACAATGCCGCCGACAGCCGGGCATCGGTATCGGCATCCAGCGTCGGCAGGTCCATCGCGTCGCCCATCGCCGCCAGCACTTCCGCCGGATCGGCCCGCGCATCGCCTGCCAGCGGTTTCAGCCCGGCGAACCGGTCGGCCCGCTCGCACGCCAGATAGGGGGCGAGGCTCGCGAACACCGCTTCCCGCACCGCCGCCAGCGGCGCGCTGCCATGGGCACCCTCCATCGTCGTCAACGTGCGCACCAGCAACCGCAGCCGGCGGATGCGGAACGGCAGGTCGTGGCTGCGCAGGAAATCGATCGTCGCGTCGCTCGCACCCTCCGGGCCGAAGCGATCCGCCCCCGCCGCCCGCACCGCACCGGCGAAGCGCGCCCGCGTCCGCCGCACCCATTCGGGCGAGGCATCGCCAGCGATCGCCCCGGCCTGCGCCGCCAGCCGGTCGAGCAACTGCCCGATCTTGAGCAGGCCATAGGCGGCATGGCCGATCCCGGCCTGTTGCGCGGCACGCACCTGCGCCTTGGCGCGCCATCCCGCCAGTCGCGCCGGCGTCGGCCAGTCGAGGAAGAGCGTATAGCCGAACAGTGCCTCGACCTGTTCCTCCACCGGTCCGCGCACCTGCTCGACGATCGCCAGCATCCGCTCGATCTGTTCCGAGCGCCGCTGGATCGCATCCAGATTGTCGCGGATCGGCTGCTTGCGCGGTAGTTCGGACAATGCGCCCAATATCGTCTGAAGAAACCCCGGCGGCCCTTCGCTCGCCGGGGCGAGGCCGAATTTATGCCCCGGTGCCGGGTCGAGATAGACGAAGCGCCGGTCGATCTGCCGCTTGGCCGGGCGGTTGCGCAGCGCATCGATCGCCGGCTGGAACGGGGCATTGGCCAGCACCGATCCGTCGATCAGCGTCGCCGCCTCCGCCATGCCGACCGCCGACTGGCGCGGCAGCACGCGCCGCAGGAACGCCTCGCGTCCGTCCCACGCCATATCCCGCTCGGCAAGCGCGGCGTCCAGCTCGCCGACCCGGAACGGCGGAAAGGCACCGGGAAAGCTCGACGTCGCCCGCGCCGCGAACACCAGTTCGGCGGTATCGGCGAGGGTTCCGCCGGCATGGTCGCTGAAACCGATCACCAGCCGATGTTCGGTCTCGACCACCTCGGCCGGCGAATTGAGCCGCAGCAGTTCGGGGTGGCCGGTGAAGTCGGTCACGGTGACGAACAGGTCGAGCGGCTGGCCATCGGGCAACAGCCTCGGCCCTGCCGGAGCGGCCGCCATCGCGGCAAAGGCATCGAGCAGCATGTCGACCATCACCCGCCCGCCGAACGGCGGCTCGAACCAGCGCGCGCGAAAGAAATGGTCGAGCTTGGCACGCAGTTCGTCGCGTGCGGCCCGGTCGACGCTCGACACCTCCTCGCCCTCGCGGCCCAGCGCCATCCACGCGATCGGCCGCGCCCATGGCCGCGACAGCGCGCTGGCGGGCGCCTGCACCGGATCGATTAGCGCCTCGATGTCTGCCTTGTCGAGCCACAGCGCGGTCAGCGGGTCGAGCGACTGGCCGGTGGCGATCGCCTGCGCCAGAAACACGCCGTTGATCCCGCCGGCACTCGCCCCGGCGACGATGTCGACCAGCACGCGCAGCCGGATGCCGGTCCGCGCCGCCAGATCGGCGAGCATGTCCTGATACACGCCGGCGCTGCCGGTCAGCGGCTCGGCACCGTCCTGCGCCGCGCGGCTGGCGCGGGCGATGTGCCAGATTTCCTTGACCAGCCCGTGCATGTAGACCGCGAGGCTTATCCCGCCGTAGCAGATCAGCGCGAGGCGCAGTTCGCGTTCCTGCGGCGGGCGGTCGGCGCTCACGAAGCGTCCAGCACCGCCCAGATCGGCAGATGGTCCGACGCCTTGCGTGCCGCCGCGCTATGGTGGACCCCCGCCTCGACGATGCGCAGCGCCGGCGACACCATGATCCGGTCGAGCCGCCCGATCGGCCGTCTGGCATGAAAGCTGGGACCGGTATCGGCGAAGCGATGGTCGCGCGCGAAGTCGCGCAGGCAGCCGGACTGCGGCGTCCATTCGTTCAGGTCGCCCATCAGCACGCAGGGCAGATGCGGCGCGCATCCGTCCAGCTCGCGCAGGATCGCGTTCGCCTGTTTGCGCCGCCACAGCCCGGACAGGTCGAGGTGCATGCCGACCACCCGGATCGTCACGCCGCCGGTCGTCACATCGGCGCGCACCGCGCCGCGCGGCTCCAGCGCCGGAATCTCGATCCGGTGCGGCTCGGCGATGATCGCACCTTTCCGCACCAGCAGCGCATTGCCGTGCCACCCCATCGACTGCGCCCGCATCGCCACCGGCACCGCAGCCCATGGACTATGCTCGTCGAGCATGTTGAGCGGGATGACACCGGCCCGCTCGCCCAGCCGCCGGTCGCATTCCTGCAACGCGATGATGTCCGCGTCGATCTCGCGCAGCACCTCCAGCGTGCGTTCCGGCATCCGGCGGCGATCGGTGCCGATCGCCTTGCGCATGTTGTAGCTGGCCACCTTTATCATCGTAGCCGATCCAACGTCGATTGCACGGTTTCGTTTCGTGGCCGCAGCGAACCGGGACCGATAGACATTCGGCGGCAACCGGGGGTGGTCGTCATTCCCGCGCAGGCGGGAATCCATAACCGCTGACGTTTCGGCTGGAGTCGTGACGCTGGCGCATATGGCCTCCCGCCTTCGCGGGAGTGACGACAGGGGATAGGGCGGTCGTCCTGCGTCAGCGAACTTGATATTGATCCGACCTACCGCGGCAGCCGGATCGTCGCGTCCAGCCCGCCGCCGTCGCGGTTGGCCAACGTGATCTCGCCCCCCGCATCGCCCACGATCGCACGGGCCAGCGCAAGGCCCAATCCGATGCCGCCGGTGCCGCGGTTGCGCGACGTCTCGATCCGGGTGAACGGATCGAACACCGCGTCCAGCCGGTCGGGCGGAATGCCGGGGCCACGATCGCACACGATGATCGTCACCGCCTGCGCGCCCGTCTCTACCCGCACTTCGGCCGCGCCGGCATATTTGACCGCGTTCTCGATCAGGTTGCGCACCGCGCGGCGCATCAGATTGGGCCGCATCCTGAGCGGCACCCGCGCCGCCTCGACGAAATCGACCGCCGCGCCCAGATCGCGGAAATCCTCGACCACCGCATCGACCAGCGCCGCCACGTCGACGTCGGTCGGTGGTTCGCTCGGACGACCCAGCCGGGCGAGCGACAGGATGTCCTCCAGCGTCGCGTTCATCTCGTCGATCGTCTCGGCCATGCGCTGGCGATCGGTATCGTCCTCGACCGACTCAATCCGTACCCTGAGTGCCGCCAGCGGGGTGCGCAGGTCATGGCCGATCGCGCCGAGCATCCGGTCCTTTTCCTCGATCATCGCATTCACCCGCCGGGCAAGGTCGGCAAAGGCGGCGATCAGCAGCCGCACGTCCTGCGGCCCCGACGGTTCGATCTCGGGCAGCGGCCGTCCCGGCTGGAACGCGCGCGCCGCCCCGGCCAGCCCGCGCAGCGGCTTGGCGATGCCGCGCCCGACCCACAGCACCGGCACCAGCACGATCACGTACAGGATCAGCGTCTGCGCCAGCAATCGCCAGAGCAGCCCGCGTTCGGCGATCGGCCACGGATTGTTCGCGACCAGCCAGCCGCGTCCCGGCAGTTCCACGACGACGCCCAGCATCGCCCCCATCCGTCGCAACCGTTCGACCCGGCGACGGTCCGTCTGCCGGGCGCGGATGTCGGCTTCCTCGACCGCACGCACCCGCGCCTCGATGCGGCCGACGGTAATCCCGGCATCCGCGAAGCCGCGCCGGATCGCTGCCTCGACATCGGTTTCATGCTCGCCACCGGGCACGGCGGGGGCACGAGTGACCAGCCGGACCCCGCGCAACCGGTCGGCACGACGCGGATCGGGGACGACGGGGCGGGGCGAATTCACCCGTTCGGCGGCATCGACCAGCCGGGTGACGGCGGGCAGCGTCACCTCGGCGAAGCGGAACGCGCGGCGTTCGCGCAGCAACAGGCCGAAATTGATCGCCTGCGCCACGAACAGCGCGATCGCGACCAGCAGCGCGATCTGCCCCGGCAGACTGGCTGGCCACAGGCGTTTCACAGCCGGGTCACTTCGGAGGCCAGCGTATAGCCGCCGCCCCAGACCGTCTTGATGATCTCCGGGTTGCGCACATCGGCCTCGATCTTCTTGCGCAGCCGGCTGACCTGATTGTCGATCGCCCGGTCGAACGCCGCCGCCTCGCGCCCTTGCGTCAGGTCGAGCAACTGGTCGCGGGTCAGCACCTGTCGCGGCCTCGTCACCAGCGCGTGGAGCAGGTTGTATTCGCCGGTCGAGAGCGGCACCGACACGCCCTCACGATCGACCAGCGCGCGCTCGCCGGTCTTGAGCACCCAGCCGGAAAAGGCGAACGATCCCGCCTCCGGCGCATGCTGGCGCACCGCGCCGCTGGCGGTCCGGCGCAGCACCACCTTCACCCGCGCGGCCAGTTCGCGCGGGGAAAACGGCTTCACGACATAATCGTCGGCGCCCATCTCCAGCCCGACGATCCGGTCGGTTTCCTCGGCCCGCGCGGTCAGCAGGATCACCGGCGTGTCGCCCGTCTCGCGGATGTGGCGGCACAGCGACAGCCCGTCCTCGCCCGGCATCATGATGTCGAGGATCGCGAGGTCGATCGCATAGGCGTTGAGCCGCGCCCGCGCGCCCTCGGCATCGCCCGCCTGGGTCACGCGGAATCCCTGTTTGGTGAGATATTGCGCGAGCGGTTCGCGGATCGATCGTTCGTCGTCGACGAGCAACAGGTGCGGAATATCGGCCATGTCGGACATGCTAGGCGAGCCTGTAGATCAAGGGAACCGCCGGACGGTGCCGGGAATGGCACCGTCCGGTGGTGGAAGGGTCAGTCCGCCGCGCGGTCGCCACGGCGTTCCATCCGCTGGTCGCGCCACTGTTGGCGTTCGGTGGCATCGATCCGGCCGTCCTTGTTGCCATCCTGCCGGTCGAACGCCGCGCCTGCCTGCGCACGATATTCCTCACGCGTGATGACGCCGTCGCGGTCAGTATCGGCCCGCTCCAGCATCCGCGCGCCACCAAAGCCGCGCGGACCGCCGGGGGCGGGGGGAGGCGGCGGGGTGCCGGCATCAACCGCCGGGCGCGGCGCACGCTGCGGCAGCGCGGCGCGTTCGGCGGCGCTGATCCGGCCGTCGCGGTCGGTATCGATCGCGTCGAAACGCCGGTCGGCACGCGCCAGCGCTTCGGCGCGGGTCAGCACGCCATCGGCCATCGGGCGGGGCGGCTGGGGCGCGGGCTGCTGCGCCATCACCATGCCCGGTGCGGCGGAAGCGAGGAGCGAGGCGGCAATCAGGAACGGTCGCATGCGAGGCCTTTCGGTGGAACGGGGCACATCCCCGGTGGAGGATGCACCCCGTATGCCCACGACTTGTCGCCGCGCTATGTCGCCTCGCCGATCACTTTGTCGCAGTTTGTCGCAACCCGTCGCGTCAATCCGCCTTGGGCGTGCCGAACAGGATCCGGCGCTGTTCGTCGGTCATCGGCGTCTCGCCCCGACCGATCGCCTCGCCCTTGTCATACGCCGCCTTGGTCGCGGGGCGGGCGGCGATCGCGTCGAACCAGCGTTTGACGTTGGGGAAGTCGTTCAGATCCTGCCCCAGCTTCTCATGCGGGACGAGCCACGGATAGGACGCCATGTCGGCGATTGAATAATCGCCGGCCAGATACTCATGGGTCCCCAGTTGCTTGTCGAGCACGCCGTACAGCCGCGCCGTCTCGCGCCGATACCGGTCCTGCGCATAGGGAAGTTTTTCGGGGGCATAGACGTTGAAGTGGAAATTCTGGCCCGACATCGGCCCCAGCCCGCCCATCTGCCACATCAGCCACTGGATCGCGTCATACCGCCCACGCGGATCGGCGGACAGGAAGCGACCGGTCTTTTCCGCGAGGTACAGCAGGATCGCCCCCGATTCGAAGAGCGCGATCGGCTCGCCGCCGCCCGCCGGTTCGTGATCGACGATCGCGGGCATCCGGTTGTTGGGCGAGATGGCGAGAAATTCGGGACGGAATTGTTCGCCATTGGCGATGTCCACGGGCACGATGGTGTAAGGCACTGCCGCTTCCTCGAGGAACAGCGTCACCTTGTGCCCATTGGGCGTCGGCCAGAAATGCAGATCGATCATGGATGGTCCCTTCGACACGCGGTCACAGTCGTAAATGGTGCCACCCCGATCCCCTGCCAAGAGCTACACTCCCGCCCAGCGCAGCCCGCCGGGCAGGTCGCAGGCGGCATAATCGACCTGCAACACCCGCCGCCGCGACGGGTGTGCCGCCGCGTCCGACGCATGCAGGATCGGTGTCGAATAGAGCCATACGTCGCCGCGATCGGCGGTACAGACGAAGCGGGGCGATGCCGCGACGATGGCGGGAATATCGCCTTCCGCAATCCGCCCCAGCCGATGCGATCCGCCGGCCACCAGCAACGGCGCGTTGGTGCCGGGCACGGGGTCGAGGTGTACGCGCATCGTCACCATTGCGGCGAGCAAATCGGGCGGCGGCGCGACATGCTGCAACCCCTGCTTGACCGTCCATGGCCCGTAGCCGGGAATGTCATGCCGTCGTGCGACGACGATCGTCCGGTCCTGATGCCAGCCGAGCGCCCAGTTGGTGTCCGCCGTCTTGTCGAACAACAACGCCCGCACCGGCCTGGTCCGGTGGCCCAGCACCGCCGCCGCCAGTCGCCCGATCGCACCGGTGCCCGACAACAGGTCGCTCAAGGCGCCGATACCGTGCAACCGCACGCCGGCCCGTTCGGGCGGAACGTGCGCCAGTGCCGCCTCGATCGCGGTGACCGCGGTGGCGGCGGCACCAGGCAGGTGCCGTGCGCCATCGCGATCGAGGTCGGGCGTCACCGCTCGAACAGCGTCAGCGGCACGGCGTCGGCCATCGCCTTGTATCCGACCGCCGAGGGGTGGAGATGATCGCCCGAATCATAGGCGGGCAGCAACCGGTCGGGATGCGCGGGATCGCGGACCGCCCGGTCGAAATCGATCACCGCGTCGAAATTGCCGGGGGTGCGAATCCATCGGTTGACCGCCTGCCGCGCCGCTTCGGCCTGCGCATCGGCGTGATAATAGTCGTTGCCGACGAACGGCATCACCGTGCCGCCGATGACGCGCAACCCGCGGGATCGCGCGCGGGCGACGATCTGCGCATAGCCGGCGATGAGCCGCGCGGTATGGGCGTCGCGCTCTGCGGCGCTTACCGATCGTTCGCGGGCGAGGCCGCCCAGATCGTTGATCCCTTCGAGCAGGATCAGATAGCGCGCGCCCGGCTGGCTCAGCACGTCGCGATCGAACCGCGACAGCGCATTGGGGCCGCTACATTCGATCAGCACGCAATTGCCGCCGATGCCGTGGTTGACCACCGCCACGCTGCGCGTCGTACGATGCGCGGCAAGCCGGCGGGCGAGTCCGTCGGTCCAGCGCGCATTTACCCCGTCCCTGGTCCCGTATCCGTCGGTGATCGAATCACCGAACGCGACGATCGCCCGCGCGGTCGGGACGGCGTCGACCTCGACGCCCGCGATCTGGAACCAGCGTTCGACCGGCGCGGCACCGGCAAAGGCGGGGTCGGCCAGCGCATCGCCCGGCGCGATCCAGCTTCGCGTGCGCGCGCCGGGATGGCCGGTCTGTTGCTGCGGCAGTTCGGCGAAGCGGATGCTGATCGCCAGATCGTCGAACGCCGCGACCGGCAGCGTGACCGGATCCGACCACCAGTCCGCCCCCGCCGGGATCGTCACGTCGCCCCGCCCGGCGAAGGTCAGCGCCCGGTCGCTTGCCTGCTTGGTCGTGGCCGCTGCCGGACCGGTGGCCAGCGCGACATGCGCGCCGGCAATCCGCAGCGGCGTCGCGCCGAAGGCGTTGGTGAACCGCACCCGCACCGCCCGCCCGCCGAGCGACAGCCGCACGATCTGACGGATGGTCGTACCGGTCGCCTGCTGCGGGTTCAGCATCTGTTCGGCATTGGTTTTCAACGGTGACGTCGTCCACCCCGCTACCCACGGCCCGGCAGCCGCCGGCGATCCGATCATCGCGGCCAGCAACATGATCACGTTCCAGCGCATGGCATCCCCCCTCTTTTTTCGACCCGGACTAACGAACTGGTATCGCTATCACAATCGCCGCTGAAATCGGCGAAAATATACTTCGCCAAATTGCAGGTCAGTTCGCGCGCAATCACGCTGCATCTATTGATTTTTTCCCAAGTCGGTCGCTAAAATACGATATTAGTTAGATAATTGATGTAAGTTTACTTATATTGGAGGTTGGCGGTGCTCCCATTCGACGAGACTGTTCCGACCGTACCGGTGCCGAAATCACTGTCGGTATCTTCCGCCGATCTTGCGCGCCGCTTTGGTCAGTTGCGCCAGATGCACCCCGATGATGCGATCGTCGTAACCCATCACGGCCGGCCGACCCATGTACTGACCACCGTGTCGCATTACGACAGTCTGCGGCAGGTTCCGTCGGGGGACGGATCGTCGCAACCGGTGATCGACGCGGTCCAGCGCTTTGCCGATTGCCTGCGCAACGGCGTGCTCCAGATCGATTACGAGATGACCGTGCTGGTCGCGAACCAGGTCGCGCATGTAATGGTCGATCACGCCGACTGCTCGCTGGTCGGGCAGAAGATCTTCGAGGCGGTGCCGACGCTGCGCCGGTCGCTCGTCGGGACCTATGTCCGCCGCGCCGTGGCGAGCAAGGAGCCGTGTACCGCCGAATTGCCGTCGCTGTTCCGGCCGGGCAACTGGATCCGCGTCGACGTCCATCCCTATGCCCGGCATGTGACCATCTTGTTCCAGGATATTACCGACGACGTGCAGCGCCACCGGATGGGCGACCGGCGCGAGGCGATCCGCGCGGCGGTGGAGGGGCATGACGGCGTCGGCTATGCCTGCGTCAACACCCGCGGCCATATCGAACAGGTCGATGCGAGCTTTTCGGGGCTGATCCAGTTGCCCGCCGAGCGGCTGCGCCACGTCGCCGTCGCCGATCTCGTGCCGGTGGCGCACCGGGTCGCCTTTCGCAAGGCGCTCGATACCGTTCTCAGTGAAGGGGGGATCGGGACGATCGATACGGTGATGCTCAACAACGAAGGGCAGGGGGTGCCGGTGAGCGTGGCGATGTCGGAAATGCACGGCAGCTATGGCAGCGAAGGCGCGGTGCTGTTGCTGACCCGGTCCTGACTATCCCACCAGCATCGGCGTGCCGCAGCGTACGCCGTTCACCCGGACGTCGGCCTCGCCGATCCGCACGCCGGCCAGGCCCGTGACCTGATCGACCACCATGTCGAGCGCGGGCGCGGCGAGTGCCAGGACGTTGCCAACGCTCGACACCAACGGACCGACCGATAATCCGAGGCCCAGCACCCGCGCGTCGAGGTCGACATTGCGGATCAGGCTGGAGGCGACGCCCCGCGCGACGTCGTTGGTCGCGACGGTCTTGACCGTGCCGCCGTCGATCTCGCCGGCGTTGAAGGTGACGCGCTGCGCCTGCGTGCCGCCCAGCCGGATGTCGGCGAACGCCGAGACGGACGCGAGCGGCAGCGCGACGACGCGCGCCGGGCGCAACTCCATCGCCCGCTGGAAATTGCCGAGCGCCGCCGGATCGAGGTCGGCGATGGCGACCCGACCGACCGCCGGCGTCACGTCGAGCGCCGCGCTCGCCCTGGCCCGCCCGCCGTTGCAGCCGACCGAGGCCAGTTTCGCCTCCGCCTCGGCCAGTTCGACATAGATCGGGGTACGAACGGCGGCGAGGCCGAGCGGCACGTTGACCAGCGCAACGTCGAGCCACAGCCGCGTCTGCGCGGTACGGACCACCCGCTCGCCGCTGGCGCCGATCGACAGCCATGGACTGTTCGCGGCGTGTTCGCCGATTTCCAGCCACATCCGGATTTCGCCGATGCCGGGAATACCGAGGTCGACGCTGGTCTGCACCTGCCGCGTCCCGCCCGAGATGAGCAGTGATTCGCGCAGCAGGGTGAAGGCATCGCTCGCCACCGGCCGTGTCGGATCGCTGCGCACCGCGCCGGCCAGCGGTCCCAGATCGATGATCGTGTCGAGCCGCACGTTGCGGTTGGGCAGCCGCCCGGCCAATGTCCGCAGCGCCTGCGCCGCCGCAGCATTGGCGGTCGCGCCGGCCATCGCCGTCACCAGTTTGGGCAGCGCGATCCGCGTGCCGAGCACCTCGCCGAACGTCACCGCCTGCAACCCGATGTCGCTGCGCAGCAACTCGCTCATCCGCAACAGGTCGACCTGCGCCCCGGCCAGCGCAGTATAGTCCATGACGGTCAGGTGCAGTTCGGTGCCGGCCAGTTGCGACAGCAGCGCATTGGGCAGGCCGCCGCGCACCGCCGCCAGCCGCGACCCGATCGAAAAGGCGGCAAGATCGATCCGCGCGGCGGTGGCGCGCGCGGCGATCGGCGTCGCCTGTCGCCCGAACACTTGGGCGAAGATCGGCTGCATCCGGCTTTCGAGCGACACGCGCGCTGCATTGGACGGCAGCGCCCCGGCGGTGAACCGTGCGCCGGGCGCGATCGCCGGGTTGGGATCGAACCGGCCGATCGTCATCGCGGTCAGGCGGGTCTGGTTGGCCGGGGCGGTGGCGACCGCCGCCTGCGCACGGTTGGTGCCATCCTCGACCTGCGCGGCGGCGGCGAGCGCGGCGGCGTCGGCCACGCCCTGCAACCGCCGCTTTTCGAGGAACAGCGAGGCGGTATCGACCCCCAGCACCGCCGATCCGAGCAGCATCGCCAACCCGCCGGCCATCAGCATCGTGACATTGCCGTCGCGGCGATCGATCAGTCCCGACACAGGCGCCCGCCGTCGCATCTACAACCCCGTCAGCAACATCGTCGCGCGGCGCTCGATCGTCTTGCTCTGCGCCGGCACGATTGGCAGCGCCAGCAACGGATTGGCGGTGCCGTCGTAGCGGGTGGTGACGGTCAGCCGCTGGCCGTCGTCCTGCACCGTCACCGTCACTGCGCTTGCGGCGACGCCATAGGTATGCGCCAGCGTGGTACGCGCCGCATTGGTGGCCAGCGTCGCGCGTTCGCCCTGCGTCAATCCGGCCAGCGCGGCGCGTCCGGCTTCGTTCGCGCTCTGCTGGACCGCGTGCGACATGGCGAGCCACGTCCCCCCGGTCAGGATACCGAACAGTAGCGTCAGCAGGACCGGCAAGGCCAGCGCGAGTTCGACCACCGCCGCCCCGCGCCGGTCGTGCGCCAGTGCCAGTTCACGCAAAGTACGGATACCCCGAATAGTTCGCCGAATCAGTCGCATCGCAGCCCTTCCGTTGCCGGGATCGATCGTGCCGCCACGATCAGCGCGGCGATGGCGCGCGCCGCCGCCTCGCGTGAGGCATGGCGGACCATGCTCTGTCCGCACCACCGCCGGTCCGCGCCGCGCCGGATCGACCAGACGAGCCGATAGGCGGTGCCGAGCGCGTCGGTATCGACGCTGATCGTCGCGGCGATCTCGGGCGGATCGCCCACGTCGCCCCCGGCTTCAGCAACCAGACGGGTGACGTCGGTGCCGAACCCTGCCGCGATGGCATCGTCACCCGGAGCGATCGTCAGGCCGGCGGTTCGGGAAACCGGCGGTATCGCGCCGGGCCCGGCCATGACGTCCGGTGAGGCCAGCGCCGGGATCGTCACTGCTGCCGGTCGTACCGTGCCGTGGATCATCGCCGCCCCGGTCAGCGCCAGCCCGATCGCGGCGACCGCCATGACCTTCGCCTCGACCGGCAGGCTGGCATAGGCGATCAGCACCGCATCGGCGATCGTCAGCGCGGCGAGCAGCAGCAGGAACGGGAGCGTCAGCAGCGTCGGATGGGCCATGCCCGCCAGCGCCAGCGCGATCTGAACCCCGGCCAGCGCCAGCGCGGCGATGGTGCCGGGCGACCATTCCCACGACCTTTCCGAAAACCGCACCAGCATCGAATTACCTTTCGGGAACGAGCATAGCCACGATTGTTCAAGCGAAGTTGCCGGACAGGTTCCCAATGATTTACGTAATTTACGGCAATCTCCTGAAACCTGCGGCGACCGCGAACGGTCTCGACGCTCCAGCCAGTCACGGCCTCGTCGGCGCAATTTTTGATCGCATAAGGGCATCAGGACGGGTGACAGACGCGGCGGCGTGATCTACTATGTGCATATAAGTATCAAAATATGGGACGCGAGATACAGGTTTCGTGATCCCGATACAGGGAGAGGAAGAGGATGAAGTTCCGTATCCATGCGCGGCGTGGTGCCTCGTTCGCGGCGTTATCGGTCGCGTTGCTCGCCGCCGTGCCTGCCGCCGCGCAGACGACCCCGGCCGACACCGGCGGCGATACCGTCACGCCGCAGACCGCCGACGAAGGCGAGATCATCGTCACCGGCTTCCGCGCCTCGCTCGACAGCGCGCTGGGCCAGAAGCGCCGTGAGACGGCGGCCGTCGACAGCATCGTCGCCGAGGACATCGGCAAGTTTCCCGACGCGAACCTCGCCGAATCGATGCAGCGCGTGCCCGGCGTGGCACTGGCGCGCGGCGATGGCGGGGAAGGGCGCAACATCTCGGTCCGGGGCCTGGGAGCGGGCTTCACCCGGGTCCGCATCAACGGCATGGAGGGCACCGCGCAGACCGGTTCGTCCGACATCTATGGCGCGGGCAACAACGGCCGCAGCTTCGATTTCAACATCTTCCCGACCGAAATCTTTTCGGCCTTGTCGGTGCGCAAGACCCCCTCGGCCGATGTCGAGGAGGGCTCGCTCGGCGCGACGGTCGACCTGACCGCGCCCAAGCCGCTCGACGCGCGCGGGGATTTCGTGCTGACCGCGACCGCGCGTGGCATCTGGAACGAATTGTCGAAGCAGGTCGACCCGCGCGCCTCGCTGCTGGTGTCGAAGAAGTTCGCCGACGGCACGTTCGGCGTCCTCGCCTCGGTCGCCTATCAGAAGCGGCATCTGCGCGAGGTCGGCTATTCGGCGGTCGATATTCTGTCGGCCAATACCAACGGGCTGTTCTGTTCGCCGGTCGGCGTCAATCCGCTCTATCCCGCCTTCGGAACCAAGGGCGCGACGATCGGCGACTGTTCTACCGGCAATCCGCGCACCGGATCGGTCGCGGCGTATAACACCATTCTCGGGCTGCGCCGCGCCGACCTGCCCAACACGCCGGGCAGCGGCGCGTTCTTCCCGCGCCTGCCGCGCTACCTGAATTCCGAACAGGATCAGGAACGCATCGGCGGCACCTTCACCGTGCAGTTCAAGCCCGACGACAATACCGACATCTCGGTCGACCTGCTCTATTCGCGCTTCGACGTGGAGCGTCGCGACAATTACATCGCCGGCATCTCGTTCGGCCGGTCGATCGCCAACAACGGGCAGCCGATGGTGTCGGTCCGCGACGCGCAGTTCAGCGAGAACGGCTCGCTGCTCTACGGCCTGTTCGACGGGGTCGACGTGCGCTCCGAAGGGTTGGTCGATCACTTCGTCTCGACCTTCAAACAGGCCAATTTCAACCTGAAGCACCGGTTCAACGACGCGCTCGAACTGACGATGCTGGTCGGGCGCAACCAGTCGGTGTGGGACGGGCGCAAGCGGTTGCAGACGTTCATGGACGTGATCGACAGCGATAATTTCTCGATCGACTTCCGCGGCAAGGGCAGCACGCCGACGATCGGTTTCGGCTTCGATGTCGCGAACCCGGCGAACTTCACCTACGCCCCCGGCCTGTCGGACGGCACCGTGCTCGGCGGGTTCAGCTATCAGGGCAAGCCGTCCAAGAACACGACCGACAATTTCACCGGCGAGGTCAATCTCGGCTGGACCGTCGCCGAAGGCTTCACGGTCAAGACCGGCGGCCAGTATCGCGAGAGCGATTTCGTCTCGTCGTTCCTGCGGCCGTACAACGCCGACACCGTCGTCCGTGCGCTGCCCGCCGGGACCAGCCTCGCCAGTATCACCCGGCAGATCGATGGTGTCGGCGACCTGTTCGGATCGGGTGCGCCCAATAGCTGGGCGGCGATCGATCCCGACAAATGGGCCTCGACCTTCGGCTTCGATGCGGTGCGCTATTGCGGCGTCGAATGCGGCGGCGGGCGCAGCCGGGTGAAGGAAGAGATCAAGGGCGCCTATGTGATGGGCAACTTCGATCTGACCGACACGCTCGGCATCGGCGTGCGCGGCGACGTGGGCGTGCGCTATATCAAGACCGACCTGTTCACCTCGGGCTATATCGCGGTCGCCCCGCCCGCAGGACAAACCTCGCCGACCAACCTCGTCGGGCAATATGCGCAGGCGCGGCGCGGCTATGACGACTGGCTGCCGTCCGCCAACGTCGTGATCGAACCGGTTCGCGACCTGTTGATCCGCCTGTCGGGCGCCAAGGTGATGACCCGGCCCGAACTGGGCATCCTGACGCCGACCAGCGGGGTCAATCCGGTGACGCGTGTCGGCAACGTCAACAACCCGTTCCTTGAACCGATCCGCGCCAACACCTTCGACGCCGCGCTCGAATGGTATTTCAAGCCGGGCTCGCTGCTGTCGGTCGCCTATTTCTACAAGGACATCAAAAGCTATATCCAGAACGTCAACAGCCAGATCCCGTTCAACCAGTTGGGGCTGCCCAACGCCCTGCTGGAGAACAGCCAGACCTCGCCCGACGAGCTGTTCACCGTGTCGCAGCCGTTCAACACGCCGGGCGGTCCGCTGCAGGGTGTCGAGGTCAACGCGCAGTTGCGGCTCGACTTCCTGCCCGGGTTCCTCGGCAATCTGGGCGTGCTGGCCAATTACACCCGCGTGACGTCGGAGATCGAATATGTCCTCGCCAGCGTGGGCGGGGTGCCGACCGTGACGACGACCAACGATCTGGTCGGCCTGTCGAAGAACACCGCGTCGGGCACGCTGTTCTATGAGGACGATCGGTTCAGCATCCGCTCGACCGCCAATTATCGCGACCGCTTCATCCGCGGCATTCCGGCATCGCCCGGCAGCGATCTTCAGGGGAACAAGCCGACGCTCTATGTCGATGCCTCGGCCTCCTATGGCATCACCGACACGATCAAGCTGATCGTCGAGGCGACCAACCTGACCGACGAGCGCAACGTCCTTTATACCGACAGCGTCCGGCAGGACACGCTGTTCGAGACGCGGATCGGCCGGACGGTGACGGCGGGCGTGAACGTGCGGTTTTAGGGTTCGATCCGCCTGACGGCGGATGCGGCACCGGCCCGCTCCCCCACCCGACCACCCAATCAGGATACGCTGTGGGTGGTCGGGTGGGGGAGCGGGCCGGTGCCGCCATCTGATCCAGCTACGCTGGATCAGATCAGATCAGAAACGTCAGCCGCGTACCCGGATCAGCCCTTCCTGCGCCACGCTGGCGACCAGGCGTCCGTCGCGGGTGAAGATGCGGCCGCTGTTGTGGCCGCGCGCATGGCCGGCCCATGGGCTGTCGGTGGCATAGAGCAGCCAGTCGTCGACGCGGAACGGCTCGTGCAGCCACAGCGCATGGTCGAGGCTGGCGACCTGCATCCGGTCCATCAGCCAGTTGACGCCGTGCGGCAGCATCGACGTGCCGAGCAGCATCGCGTCGCTGGCATAGGCGAGCATCGCCCGGTGCAGTTCCATGTCCTCGCCGACCTGTCCGACGATGCGGAACCAGCTCGCCTGTTCGGGCGGGCGCGGCGTCGGGTCGAGCCAGTGGCGGCCGGAGGCCGGGCGGAACTCGATCGGTCGCGCCTTGCTGAGCAAGGGCAAGAGCCGTTCGGGAATGCGGTCACGCATCGCCTCGATCAGATCGGCTTCGGACGGCAGTTCGTCGGGTGGCGGCACGGCGGGCATCGCGTCCTGATGGTGCATGCCGTCCTCGGGCAGATGGAATGACGCCGCCATGTTGAGGATCGCCTGTCCGCGCTGCATCGCGATCACCCGCGCGTTGGCGAAGCTGCGCCCGGCGAAGTCGCGTTCCACCCGGTAGATGATCGGATGCGCCTCGTCGCCCGGCCGCAGGAAATAGGCGTGGAGCGAGTGGGCGATCTTGTCGCCGCCGATCGAGCGTTGCGCCGCCTGCAACGCCTGTCCGATCACCTGACCGCCGAACACCCGGCCGATCCCGCCGGGGTTGCGCGCGCCCCGGTAGAGGTCGGTATCGATCGTCTCGACGTCGAGCAGTGCGGTGAGGTTCGCGACCAGGGTCGTGCTATCGGTCATGGCTGCTCCAACGGTCGGCGGACGGGGCGGTTCAGTTGAACCGCCCGCCGCTCTCGGCCTTTTCGCGCAGCAGCGGCGCGACCTCGAAGCCGTGCTTTTCTAGGCCGGCGACGATCTTCTTCAGCCCTTCCATATCGGCCCAGAACATCGGACCACCGCGATACGGCGGCCAGCCATAGCCATAGACCCAGACGACATCGATGTCCGACGCGCGCTGCGCCTTGCCTTCGGCGAGGATCTTCGCGCCTTCGTTGACCATCGGATAAAGCGTGCGTTCGATAATCTCCTGCTCGGTCACGTCATGCTGCGGCGTGGCGGTTTTTGCGCGGAAGTCGGCGATGATCTCGGCGACGCGGGGGCTGGGCGACGGAGTGCGCCTGTCGTCATAATCGTAGAAGCCCGCGCCCTTCTTCTGGCCCCAGCGATCCTCGGCGGCGAGCGCGTCGCGGATGTTCTCGATCCGGGTCGGATCGCGGTGCCAGCCGATGTCGACGCCGGCCAGATCGCTCATCTGGAACGGCCCCATCGGGAATCCGAAATCGACATGCACCCGGTCGACCTGTTCGGGGGTCGCGCCTTCGAGCAGCAGCCTAGTCGCTTCCTCCTGACGCGGGATCAGCATGCGGTTGCCGATGAAGCCGTGGCAGACGCCGGCAACCACCGCGACCTTGCGGATCTTCTTGGCGATGGCCATCACCGTTGCCAGCGCGTCGTCGGCGGTGTGTTCGGCGCGGACGACTTCGAGCAGTTTCATGACGTTGGCCGGCGAGAAGAAGTGCATGCCGAGCACGTCCTGCGGCCGCTTGGTCGCAGCCGCGATGACGTCGATGTCGAGGAAACTGGTGTTGGTCGCAAGGATCGCACCCGGCTTGGCGATGGTGTCGAGCTTGGCGAAAATGTCCTGCTTGACTGCGATTTCCTCATACACCGCCTCGATCACCAGATCGCAGTCGGCGAGCGCGTCGAGGCCCAGCGTAGCGTTCAGCAGGCCCATCGCCGCCTCGACGGCTTGCGGAGCCATCCGGCCCTTGGCGGCGGTCGCCTCGTAATTCTTGCGGATGGTGGCGACGCCGCGATCGAGCGCGTCCTGCTGCATCTCGACGATGGTGACGGGGACGCCGGCCGACAGGAAGTTCATCGCGATGCCGCCGCCCATCGTGCCCGCGCCGATCACGCCGACGCGGTTTACCGGGCGCAGCGCGATGTCCTTGGCGATGCCGTCGATCCGCGATGCCTTGCGTTCGGAAAAGAAGATGTGCCGCTGCGCCGCCGACTGCACGCTGAACATCAGCTTCATGAACTGCTCGCGCTCGAACTGTACCCCTTGCGCGAAGGACGTTTCGCTCGCTTTCACCACGCAGGCGATGTTGGCGGCGGGCGCTTCATAGCCCCGGAAGCGGCGGGCGTTGGCTTTCTCGAAGGCGGCCACGGCTTCGGGGTCGGGCTGGACCGGCTTTTCGGAGGTGCGCGGCAGGGGGCGGACGTCCGCCACCTCGTTCGCGAAGGCAATGGCGTCGGCGAGCAGGCTGTCCTCGCCCGCCAGCCGGTCGATCAGGCCGGCGTCCTTCGCTTTCGCCGCGGAGATCGGATCACCCTTCGCCACCAGTTCCAGCGCCACCGCGACGCCGCCGAGGCGCGGCAGGCGCTGGGTGCCGCCGGCGCCAGGGAGCAGGCCGAGCTTCACTTCGGGCGTGCCGAGCTTCGCGCTGGGCACCGCGATCCGGTAATGGCTGGCAATCGCGACCTCGCAGCCGCCGCCGAGCGCGGTGCCGTGGATCGCGGCGACGACCGGCTTGTCCGATGCCTCGATCATGTCGACCAGTTCGGGGAGCAGCGGCATCACCGGCGGCTTGGTGAATTCGGTGATGTCGGCCCCGGCGAAGAACGTCTTGCCGGCGCAGGCGATGACGACCGCGCGGACGGAATCGTCACCGGCGGCTNGGCCTTCAGGCCGAGCCGTACCGGGGCGGCGAGCGCGTTGACCGGCGGGTGGTCGGCGATCGCGACCAGCACGTCGCCATGGCGTTCGGTCTTGACGGACATTGCGGACATCTCTCCATCGCTTGCCATACCGGTCCTTCTAACATCCGGCGGCGGGTTGGGCCTTCTATTGCCTTTGGCACCTGCTTAATCAATAGTCCGTTGCGGGTGGCCCGGAATTTCAGGCAAACCCGATATTCTAGGAGGCAATGATCGAACGGGCGATGACAGGGGCGGGTGGTGCGGCGTGGCCGGCGATGTCGGATATGCACATCCGCGCGCTGCTGACCGCGCCGGGTACGCCGTTCGAGATGGCCGAGGCGCTGATCGGCGGCATCGCCACCCGCATCTGGCGCAATGCGCCGGCCGATCTGGCGCTGCTGGCGCGGGCGTCGGCGACGCATGGCGACCGGCTGGCGACAATCTATGGCGACGACCGGGTAAGCTATGCCGCGCAGTACCGGGCGATCACGGCGTTGGCGGCGCATCTGCGGACGATCGGCATCGGCAAGGGCGACCGGGTGGCGCTGGCGATGCGCAATCTGCCCGAATGGCCGGTCGCCTTTTTTGCGATCGTCGGCATCGGGGCGATCTGCGTGCCGCTGAACGCATGGTGGAGCCCGGCCGAACTGGCGTTCGGGATCGCGGATTCGGGCGCGCAACTGGCGATCGTCGATGGCGAGCGCCATGCCCGGATCGGCGAGGGCACGGTGCCGATGCTGGTCGCGCGGCCGACCGGGCCGGTGGCCGCTCCCGCACAGCTGCTGGAGGCGGTGATCGGGGCCTGTGCCGACTGGTCTGCGCTGCCCGAAGCGGCGCTGCCGGACGTGGCGATCCTGCCCGACGATCCGGCGGCGATCTTCTATACCAGCGGGACGACCGGACGCCCCAAGGGCGCGCTTGGCACGCATCGCAATCTGGCGACCAATATCCTGTCGTCGGCGTACAACACCACCCGGACGATGCTGCGCCGGGGGGAGATGCCGCCGCCCGCCCCCGAACCCAAGACGGGGCTGCTGGTCATCCCGTTCTTCCACGTCACCGCGTGCAGCGCGGTGCTGATGGGGATGATGGCCAGCGGCGGCACGATGGTGCTGATGCGCAAATGGGACGCGGGCGAGGCGCTGGCGCTGATCGAGCGCGAACGGGTGCAGGCGACCGGCGGCGTGCCGACGATCGCGTGGCAGTTGCTCGACCATCCCGACCGGGCGCGCTATGACCTCTCCTCGCTGGAGACGATCAGCTATGGCGGCGCGCCGTCGGCCCCCGATCTGGTGTGGCGGCTGCACGAGAGCTTCGGGGTGATGCCCGGCAACGGCTGGGGCATGACCGAGACGATGGCGACCGTGACCCAGCACAGCGCCGAGGATTATCTAGCAAGGCCAACCAGTTGCGGGCCGCCGGTGCCGGTCGCCGATCTAAAGGTGATGGACGTGGATGGCGCCGGCGAACTGCCGGTCGGCGAGGTCGGCGAGCTATGGGTGCGCGGGCCGATGATCGTGGCGGGATACTGGCAGCGGCTAGAGGAGACGGCGGCGACCTTCATCGACGGATGGGTCCGTACCGGCGACCTGGCGCGGCTGGACGACGAAGGCTTCTGCTACATCGTCGACCGGGCGAAGGACATCATCATCCGCGGCGGCGAGAACATCTATTCGATCGAGGTCGAGGACGTGCTGTACGCCCATCCCGCCGTGACCGATGCGGCGGTGATCGGCCGGCCGCACCGCGTGCTGGGCGAGGAGCCGGTGGCGGTGGTGCATCTGTCGCCGGGGTGCCACGTCGAGGCGGCCGAGTTGCAGGTGTTCGTCGGCGAGCGGCTTGCCGGCTTCAAGGTGCCGGTGGAGGTGCGGTTTTCGGACACGGTGTTGCCGAGGAATGCGAACGGCAAGATCTTGAAGGGCGAGTTGCGGGGATGGTTCGCGGTCGGGTGAACGTCCTACGGCTTCGGCAAAGCATGTTGGATGCCCTTGGCTTGCCGGGGCTTGTGTTCCCGGTTCCACGGCGGACAGAACAGTGCAATCAGTCGCGCCTCCTCGGTGGCGGCAAGGCTGACCTCGGCGCCGAAGATCTCCACCCGTTCGGCGGGCCGCACCCATAGTTCGAGTTCGCGCCGTGAGTTGGATTCCCACATCGCACGGATACGATCGGCATGGCCCAACCCCGCCGTCGCGGCGCACGGGTCGCCCGCGATCCGGCGTCGTTCGTGCTCGGCCTGATCCTTCAAGGTGCCGTGGAAACCTCGTTCGTGTTCGACCGCGCGCTTGCGCATGCCGCCGTTGGCCATGCCAACATAGCAGGGCCGCAGCGCCCCCGCCTCGATCCACATATAAGTTGCCGCGCCTTTGCCGTCGAACAGCGCGATGCTGTCGCGGTCGGCCTGTACGAGATAGGCGATCCGGTTGCCGTCGCTACCCTCGACCAGCTTGCGCCCGGCGTTCGCGAGATCCGACCGGACGCCGAAACGGGCGACGCGGCGAAAACCGAGGTCGGTGGGGGTCGGCAAGGTGTTGTCCGTCATATCGTTCGTGATTCCGAAACGGGTGCGTTCGAGACACGCTCGCACGGTCCGCGTTAACAAATTCCGACCGTGACGCGGAACTGTTCCGCCACCCTTCGCAAACGCGGCGAAAACTGCTACGCGCCCGCCCCATGCTCAATCTGAACGGTATCACGGTGCGCCTTGGCGGGCGGACGATCCTCGACAATGCCAGTGCGGCGCTGCCGCCGGGGAGCCGGGTCGGGCTGATCGGGCGCAATGGCGCGGGCAAGTCGACGCTGGTGCGGGTGATCGCCGGGCAGCTCGAACCCGATACCGGCACCGCCGAGATGCCGCGTGGGTCACGCCTCGGCTATGTCGCACAGGAAGCCCCGGCGGGACAGGCGACGCCGTTCGAGACGGTGCTGGAGGCCGATGTCGAGCGCGCGCGGCTGATGCACGATGCCGAGACCATGACCGATCCCGACCGGCTGGGCGATATCCACGAACGGCTGCTGGCGATCGACGCCTATGGCGCACCGGCGCGGGCCGCGCGCATCCTCGTCGGGCTGGGGTTCGACGAGGAGATGCAGGGGCGGGCGCTGGAGAGCTATTCGGGCGGCTGGCGGATGCGCGTCGCGCTGGCGGCGTTGCTGTTCAGCCAGCCCGACGTGCTGCTGCTCGACGAACCGTCGAACCACCTCGACCTCGAAGCGGTGATGTGGCTGGAGGATTTCCTCAAAGGCTACAAGGCGACGATCGTCGTCGTCAGCCACGAGCGCGATTTCCTGAACAACGTCGTCGACCATATCCTGCATCTGCATCAGGGCAAGATCACGCTGTATCCCGGCGGCTATGACGCCTTCGAGAAGCAGCGTGCCGAGCGGCTGGCGCAGATCGAGGCGGCGCGCGCCAACCAGGCGACGCAGCGCGCCAAGTTGCAGGAATATGTCGCGAAGAATTCCGCGCGCGCCTCGACCGCGAAGCAGGCGCAGTCGCGCCTTAAGATTCTCGCCAAGATGAAGCCGATCGCGGCGATGGCCGAGGATCCCAGCCTGACGTTCGACTTTCCCGATCCCGACGAACTGCGCCCGCCGCTCATCACGCTCGACATGGCGAGCGTCGGCTATGGCGACACGCCGATCCTCAAGCGGCTGAACCTGCGGATCGACCCCGAGGACCGCATCGCGCTGCTGGGCCGCAACGGCAACGGCAAGACGACGCTGGCGCGGCTACTCGCGGCGCAATTGGCGCCGATGGACGGCGACATGAACGCGGCGGGCAAGATGAAGGTCGGCTATTTCACCCAGTATCAGGTGGAGGAGCTGAGCACCGACGACACGCCGCTCGAACATATGACGCGCCAGATGAAGGGCGCGACCCCCGCCGCCGTGCGCGCGCAGCTCGGCCGGTTCGGCTTTTCGGGCGACAAGGCGATCACGCTGGTCGGCAAGCTGTCGGGTGGCGAGCGGGCGCGGTTGGCGCTGGCGCTCATCACGCGCGAGGCACCGCATATGCTGATCCTCGACGAGCCGACCAACCACTTGGACGTCGATGCGCGCGAGGCGCTGGTGCAGGCCTTGAACGCCTATACCGGCTGCGTGCTGCTGGTCAGCCACGACCGCCACATGCTGGAGGCGACCGCCGACCGGCTGGTGCTGGTCGACGAGGGGACGGCGAAGGAATTCGACGGGACGATCGACGACTATATCGCGCTGATCCTCGGCAATTCGGCCAAGGAAAAGGCGAAGAAGGCCAACAAGAAGGACGACCGCAAGGCGGCGGCCGAAGCACGCGAAAAGGCGCAGGTGCTGCGCAAGGGCGCGCAGGCGATCGAGCGCGATCTGGCCAAGCTGACCGAGCAGCGCGACGCGCTGGACGCGGCGATGGCGGGACAGGCGTCGCCCGCGCTCGCCCGGTTGACGATGGCGCAGTTGATGAAGCGCCGCGCCAGCCTCGACACCGAGATCGAGGCGGCGGAGGCCAAGTGGATGGAGGCGAACGAGGCGCTGGAGGGACTGGCGGCGTAGGGCATTTCGTCATTCCCGCGAAGGCGGGAATCCATAGACGCTGACGGCTTGGCTGGAACCGCGACGGCAGCGGCTATGGGTCCCCGCCTTCGCGGGGGCGACGAGGGGTGGGAGTGCGGCGGGCATCGTGCCTGTCTGCCCCGGCCCCCTCAAACCAGCGTGCGCTTCACCGTCTCATAACAGTCGTCGATGTGGCTGTTGCCGACCAGCTTCATCGCACCGAAGCTGATACCGGCGGCGGCGACCTGTCCGGCAAAGGGGACGAAGCGCAGCACCGATTTGGTCGCATAGCGCGCCGCGACGCGGCGAACGAGCGCGGTGACGATGCGGCGGGTGATCGATCGGCCGATGACGCCGTTGCCGAGATTGGCGGCGATCAGAAAAATCTGCTTCGCGCGATCGGGTTCGAGCTTTGCGACCTGATCCTTGCTCAACCCGAAACGCTGGTTGATGTCGGGCAGTAGCTTGGTCAGGATGTTGGCGTCGACGAGCAGGTCGGCGCCGGGCACCGGCACCACCGCCGCGCCGGCCGAGACGAGCGCGCGTTTCGTCACCAGCTTGCGCGCCTCGTCGGCCACGCGGTCGAGTTCGGCGAGCGACGTGATCTGCATGGATACCCCCGGTTTCATTTCGTTGCCGCGCATAACGCGCCAGCTTGCCAAGCGGCTCCCAATGCCTAGGTTCGTCGTAATTCGATATTGCATACGGACGACTGGATGAAAATCGCCTTGAGCCTGCTGCTTGCCTCCACCGCGCTGCCGACGACCGGCGGCGCGCAGACCAGCGCCGCGACGATCGACGCGACGCCGCTGACCGCGCCATGGGGCGGACCCTATGAAGGGGTGCCGCCGTGGGACAAGGTTACACCGGCGATGTTCCCGGTCGCGTTCCCGGTGGCGATGGCCGAGATGCGGCGCGACATCCACAAGGTCCGCGACGACACGCGCCCGGCGACGTTCGACACGGTGATCGTGCCGTTGCAACTGGCCGGCAAGACGATGGACCGGGTGGGCGCGATGTGGGGAGTCTATACCGGCAACCTCGCGACGAAGGAGGTACAGGCGATCGACCGCGAGTGGTCGCCCAAACTGTCGGCGTTCAACGACGAACTGTTCCTCGACCCGAAGCTCTTCGCGCGCGTCAAGGCGGCGTATGACACGCGGTCGAGCCAGCGGCTGAACGCGCAGCAACTACGGTTGCTGGAGCGGACCTATCGCGGCTTCGTGCGGCGCGGCAGCCTGTTGACCGATGCGCAGCGCGCCCAGGTGAGCGGGCTTAACCAGCAATTGTCGGTCGCCTATAACGAGTTCAGCCGCAAGGTGCTGGCCGATGAGGAGACGTGGATCGTCGTCGATGACGCGAAGCGGCTGGCCGGCCTGCCCGACAGTTTCGTCGCGTCGTTGAAGGCGGCGGCGGACGAGCGGGGCCTTGCCGGCAAATGGGCGATCGTCAACACGCGCTCGTCGGTGGCGCCGGTGCTGACCTATGCCACCGATCGTCCCTTGCGCGAGGCGGTGTGGCGCAAGTTCGTCAAGCGCGGCGACAATGGCGACGGCAACGACACCAAGGCGACGATCGCGACGATCCTGAAGCTGCGGCAGGAGCGCGCGAAGCTGCTGGGGTTCCGCAACCACGCCTGGCTGCGGATGGACGACACGATGGCGGAGACGCCGGCCAACGCCCGCGCGCTGATGATGCGCGTGTGGCCCGCCGCCGTCGCGCGGGTGCGACAGGAAGTGACCGACATGCAGGCGCTGGCCACGCAGGGCGGGGCGGCGATCACGATCGAGCCATGGGATTATCGCTTCTACGCCGAAAAGGTGCGCAAGGCGAAATACGACCTCGATGAAAGCGAGGTGAAGCCGTATCTCCAGCTCGACAATATCGTTCAGGCGGCGTTCTATGCGGCGGGGCGGCTGTACGATCTGGAATTCACCGAAAATACCGGGCAGATCCCGGTGTTCGAGAAGAACGTGCGGACCTTTGTCGTCACCGATGCGCGCGACGGGTCCAATGTCGGCGTGTTCTACCTCGACAATTTCGCGCGCAGCGGCAAGCGATCGGGTGCGTGGGCGACGCGCTATCGCGGGCAGCAGAAGCTCGGCGGCGAGACGAACGTGCTGGCGTCGAACAACAATAATTTCGTGAAGGGCGCGGGCGGACAGCCGACGCTCATCAGCCTCGACGATGCGACGACGCTGTTCCACGAATTCGGCCATGCGATCCATTCGCTGGTGCAGGACGTGACCTATCCCGGCCTTTCGGGGACGCCGCGCGACTTCGTGGAATATCCGAGCCAGGTGAACGAGAACTGGCTGCTGACCCGCGACGTGCTCGATCGTTATGCCAGGCATTACCAGACGGGGCAGGCGATGCCGCAGGCGCTGGTCGACAAGATTGAGAAGTCGTCGACCTTCAACCAAGGGTTCGACACGGTCGAATATCTCTCATCGGCGATCGTCGACATGGAATTGCACGACCGTGCGGAGCCGGTGAGCGACGTAGCGGCGTTCGAGCGCGATACGTTGGCTAAGCTGGGGATGCCGAAGGAGATCGTGATGCGGCACCGGTTGCCGCAGTTCAATCACCTGTTCTCGTCGGATGCCTATTCGGCGGGCTATTATTCGTATCTGTGGTCGGAGACGATGGACGCCGATACGTGGGCCGCGTTCGTCGCGACCGGCAATGTGTGGGACAAGGCGACGGCGGACCGGTTCCGCAAGACGTTGCTGGCGACGGGGAACGAGACCGATCGCAAGGAAGCGTATCGCGCGTTTCGCGGGCGCGACCCGGATGTGACCGCGTTGTTCCGGCGGCGGGGGTTTCCGGTGGAGTGACGCGGGGTGGGGGCGATAGCTGGAAATGTCCACTATCGCCCGGTTGCCGTCATAGATCGTTTGAAGCAATATCCAGCGAATGGCTCCCGGATCATGGACGACAAGCGCAAATGAAAATCCCGCGATGGTATCTGTGGCAGTTTGCGGCATGGCTCGTGACGGGACTTCCGTTCCAATGGTTTTTTACCGCTTTTAACGGACTGTCATTGTTCTCATTGCCCGATTCACCGGGGCCTAACGGTCCGTCGCTACCAGCTTGGGTTCTTGCGATGATCTTTCTCTATCACCCAATCCTGACTGCTCCGGTTGCAATTTGGTCTGCCTTTTATCACCGCGAGCGGACCCTGCCACGTCCTTAGAGCAACTGCACGGATTCTGGGTGATGGATGTCAGCAATCCACCAGCTCCCGTCATTCGTCTTTCAGGTCATTATCGCTTCAGGCTTACAGCGCCTTGGGCCAGTGGTCGGACCTTACCGTCGGTTCCGCCCGGATCGCGCCGACACTTAAGTCGGTCCGTACCCCGTCCGCGCCGAACACCAGTTCCTCCGGCCCCAACGCATGCAGCGTCTCTCCCACACCGCCGACACCGCCGGTGCTGACCACGACATAGGCGATGGCGTTGTCGCCGCAGCCGAGCATCGCATCGACGATCGTGCCGACCCGCTCGCCGTCGGGGCCGGTCAGCGTCGCGCCGACCACGCCGCCCGCCGCATAAAGCGAGGGGACCGGGGCGTGCGCGCTGTCGGCGGCGGCGGCGGTGCTGCCCCTGTCGTAGGTCGCCTGCCGGCCGAGCCAGCGCCAGATGCCGACGAGGTTCACCACCGTCAGGAAGCCGTTGGAGAGGACGAGGTTGGTCTGCCCGCTCGACAAGCCGACGATCGTCCACGCGACCGATCCGACCGTGAAGACGACGAACCCCCAGCCCGTCACCCGCGCGCCGAGGTTCGCCGCCGTCATCATCGCCGCGATCATCGTGGCGGCCGGCGCGATCCAGCCCGCGATCTCGCTCAAATTCACTCTCCCAATGGTTTCAATGCGATACGGGCGAAGCGGGAGGTAGTTCCGACGAAACCAGATGGCCCTGCGCAACCACCCCCTCGCCAAGGTCGTTGAAATTATATAACAAGCGTTTGTAACGAGTCTGCGCGACCGCTGAAGCGGCGACGCAGGGTACATGGAGAGTGCATGACCGGCGACCATCGCCCCAACCTGCCGCGCCTGGCGCTGCATGTCCCCGAGCCGAAGTTCCGCCCCGGCGACGCGGTGGACTTTGCCGATGTGGCGGTGCCGCCCGCCGGCGCGCAACCCCGCCCCGACACGGCGGCTCCGGCCGACCAGTTCCACGCGCTGTCCTACACACTGGTCCGCGTGCTCGATGAGCAGGGGCAGGCGGTGGGGCCGTGGAACCCGCGGCTCGACCCGGATGTATTGCGGCGGATGCTGCGGAATATGGCGATGGTCCGCGCGTTCGACGAGCGGATGTTCCGCGCGCAGCGGCAGGGCAAGACCAGCTTCTACATGAAATGCACCGGCGAGGAGGCGATCGCCGTTGCGGGCACGATGGCGCTCGACCGTGACGACATGACCTTTCCCAGCTATCGCCAGCAGGGCATCCTGATCGCGCGCGACTATCCGCTGGTCGAGATGATGAACCAGATCTATTCGAACCGCGGCGACAAGTTGCAGGGCAAGCAGTTGCCGATCATGTATTCGGCGAAGGACCATGGGTTCTTCTCGATCTCGGGCAACCTGACCACGCAATATCCGCAGGCGGTCGGCTGGGCGATGGCCTCGGCGTCGAAGGGCGATACGCGGATCGCGGCGACATGGTGCGGCGAGGGGAGCACGGCGGAGGGTGATTTCCACTCCGCGCTGACCTTCGCCACCGTGTACCGCGCGCCGGTGATCTTCAACGTGGTCAACAACCAGTGGGCGATCAGCAGCTTTTCCGGGTTCGCGGGGGCGGAGGCGACGACCTTTGCCGCGCGGGCGATCGGCTATGGCATCGCCGGGCTGCGCGTTGATGGCAATGATGCGCTGGCGGTCTATGCCGCCACCGCCTGGGCCGCCGAGCGGGCGCGGCTGAACGCTGGTCCCACGCTGATCGAGCATTTCACTTATCGCGCCGAGGGGCATTCGACCTCGGACGACCCTACCCAGTATCGATCGGCGGGCGAGCCGACCGCATGGCCGCTGGGCGATCCGGTTGCGCGGCTGAAGGCGCATCTCGTCGCCATCGGCGAGTGGGATGATGACCGCCACGCCGCGATGGACCGCGAGGTCGCCGAGCAGGTGCGCGCCGCGCAGAAGGCGGCGGAGGCCAACGGCATCCTCGGCCACGGGCTGCACCAGCCGCTCGACACGCTGTTCGACGGGGTGTTCGAGGAGATGCCGTGGCATTTGCGCGAGCAACAGGCGCAGATGATGGCCGAGGAGCAGGCCTCCGGCCGCCCCTGGGCGCGCAAGGAGGTTTGACATGGCGCGGATGAACATGATCCAGGCGATCAATTCCGCGATGGATGTGATGATGGCGCGTGACGCGGGCGTGATCGTGATGGGCGAGGATGTCGGCTATTTCGGCGGCGTGTTCCGCGCCACCGCCGGCCTCCAGTCGAAATATGGCAAGACCCGCGTGTTCGACACGCCGATCACCGAATGCGGCATCATCGGCGTCGCGGTGGGAATGGGCGCCTATGGCCTGCGCCCGGTGCCCGAAATCCAGTTCGCCGATTACATCTATCCGGCGCTCGACCAGTTGGTGAGCGAGGCGGCACGGCTGCGCTATCGCTCGGGTGGCGAATTCACCGCGCCGATCACCGTGCGATCGCCGTTCGGCGGCGGCATCTTCGGCGGGCAGACGCATTCGCAGTCGCCCGAGGGCATCTTCACCCATGTGTCGGGCATCAAGACGGTGATCCCGTCGACGCCCTATGACGCCAAGGGGCTGTTGATCGCCGCGATCGAGGACAATGATCCGGTGCTCTTCTTCGAGCCGAAGCGCATCTATAACGGCCCGTTCGACGGCAATTGGGACAAGCCGGCGCAGAACTGGTCGAAACATGCGGGCGGCGAGGTGCCCGAGGACTATTACCGGATCGAGCTGGGCAAGGCGAAGGTGGTGCGCGAAGGCAGCGACCTGACGATCCTCGCCTATGGCACGATGGTCCATGTCGTGACCGCGACCGTCGAGGCGGCGGGGGTGGATGCCGAGATCCTTGACCTGCGCACGCTGGTGCCGCTCGACATCGACGCGATCGAGGCGTCGGTGAAGAAGACCGGGCGCTGCATGATCGTGCATGAGGCGACGCGCACCGGCGGCTTCGGCGCGGAACTGTCGGCGCTGGTGCAGGAACGCTGCTTCCACCACCTCGAAGCGCCGGTCGAGCGCGTGACCGGATTCGACACGCCGTACCCGCACAGCCTCGAATGGGCGTATTTCCCCGGGCCGGTCCGCATCGGACAGGCGCTGAAAAAGATCATGCAGGACTAGATAGCCATGGCACGTTTTTCCTTTCGTCTGCCCGACATCGGCGAAGGCATTTCCGAAGCCGAGATCGTGGCATGGCATGTCGCGGTCGGCGACCGTGTCGAGGAGGATGGTCGCCTTGCCGACATGATGACCGACAAGGCCACGGTCGAGATGGAGAGCCCGGTCGCGGGCACCGTCGTCGAACTGGCGGGCGAGCCGGGCGACCAGGTGGCGATCGGCGCGACGCTGGTGGTGATCGAGACCGGGGAAGAGGTGGTGCAGCCCGCCGAACCCGAACGGGTCGAGGCGGAGAATCCGGGGGTCGAGGAGGTCGTGGCCGAGCCTGCGCCGGCCGCACCGATCGAGGAGCGTGCTCCGGAGCCGGCACCCGAACCCGCCCCTGCGCCGTCGCGCGAGCGGGCGACGACGCTGGCGTCGCCGGCGGTGCGGCAGCGCGCCAAGGAGCTTGGCGTCGATCTGGCGTCGGTGCGCCATGACGGGCCGCATATCCGCCATGCCGACCTCGACGCCTATCTGCGCTATGGATCAGGGCAGGGCTATCACGCGCCGAACGTCAGCCGCGCGCGGGCGGATGAAGTGGTCAAGGTCATCGGCATGCGGCGGCGCATCGCCGAGAATATGGCGGCGGCGAAGCGGCACATTCCGCACTTTACCTATGTCGAGGAGATCGACGTCACCGCGCTGGAGGCGATGCGCGCCGACCTCAACGCAGGCCGGGGGAGCCGCCCCAAGCTGACGCTGCTGCCGCTGCTGATCGTCGCCATCTGTCGGACATTGCCCGACTTCCCGATGCTGAACGCGCGCTATGACGACGAGGCCGGGGTGGTGACGCGGTCGGGCCGGGTGCATCTGGGCATGGCGACGCAGACCGATGCCGGGTTGATGGTGCCGGTGATCCGCGACGCGCAGGACATGAACCCCTGGAGCCTAGCGAGCGAGATCGTCCGGCTGGCCGAGGCCGCGCGGACCGGCAAGGCGACGTCGGCCGAACTGTCGGGCGGCACGATCACCATCACCTCGCTCGGGCCGCTGGGCGGCATCGCGACCACGCCGGTCATCAACCGGCCCGAGGTGGCGATCATTGGTCCGAACCGCATCGTCGAGCGGCCGGTGTTCCGTGCGCGCGCCGGCGGTGGCGAGGAGATCGTCAAGGCCAAGCTCATGAACCTGTCGATCAGTTGCGACCACCGCGTCGTCGATGGTCATGACGCCGCGAGCTATGTTCAGGCGTTGAAGCGGCTGATCGAAACGCCGGTGCTGCTGTTCGCCGACTGACCCGTCCGGTCATCGCCCGTACAGCCGCCCCGGAATAGCCGTGATGCAGGAGGATCGGGCGATGCGGGTGATGACGGCGTTGGTGTTGGCGGCGGTCGCGGTTCCGGCGGTGGCGCAGGGAACGGCGGACTATGACTTCAAATATAGCTATCCGGCGCAGGCGGGGAGAATCGCGCCGCTGAAGGCATGGCTGGAGGCAGAGAGGGCGAAGCTGCGGACCAGCACCGCGCGCGACGCCGCCGGGGACCGGCGCGAATCGAAGCGCGGTGGCTTCCCGTTCCGCAAGCATGACGCCTCGCGCGAATGGCAGGTCGTGACCGATACGCCGCGGTTCCTCAGCCTGTCGTCGGTGAGTTACGGCTATACCGGTGGCGCGCATGGCTCGACCGCGTCGGGGAGCATGGTCTGGGACAAGCGCGTGGGGAAGCGGCTCGATCCGAAAGCGGTGTTCGTGTCGAACGCAGCGTTGCAGGCGGCGGTGATGCCGACGTGGTGCAAGTGGATGCGCGCCGAGCGCGATCGTCGCGCAGGTGGGCCGATGCCCTCCGACGGCATTTTCGGCAAATGTCCGCCGGTCAAGGACGTGACGGTGCTGCTGGGATCATCGAACGGTCGCGCGTTCGACCGGATCGGGGTGATCGCCGACCAATATGTCGTCGGCTCGTACGCCGAGGGGCAGTATGAGACGACGGTTCCGGTGAGCGCGGCGGTGCTGCGCGCGGTGAAGCCTGAGTATCGCGGGGCGTTTATGGTTCGGTAGGCGGGCGATGCGCTGCGAAGAAGAAGGAAGGTTGGTTCGCGCGGAGGCACGGAGGCGCGGAGGGGTTTCGCTTCTGGCGATGTCCTACGGTAGCCAGCTACGTCGGGTTTCGCGGCGCTCTCCTCTTCGTCATTCCCGCGAAGGCGGGAATCCATAGACGCTACCGTTTCGTCTCTTTCAGGAACGTCGGCGTGTATGGATTCCCGCCTTCGCGGGAATGACGATGGCGGCGGCGGCAGGCGCTACTTCTCCGCGCCTCCGCGCCTCCGCGCCTCCGCGCCTCCGCGCGAACAAAACCTTCTTCGCGCCTTCGCGGGAACCGACCTTCCTTCTTCCCGAACCCCCTACGCGATAGGCTCCCCGAACATCAGCGCCCGCACATAGCGCACCGGCGGCGAGCCGTGCGAGATGACCGCGTCGTTGTAGCGCATCAGGTCGAACTTCGTGCCGTCGCGGCGTTCGGCGTCGCGGCGCAGGTCGATGTGTTCGCTGTAGCCGACGAAATAGCTCGGCAACTGCGTCGAGCCCAGCCGGGCGCGGGTCCATTTGCCGGCGGCCTCGCGCTCCTGCTGGAACGCGCCGCGCATCATCATGTCCATTGCGGTCGCTTCGGTGAGGCCCTCGGTATGGATGCCGATGTCGAGCAGCGCGTTGGTGATCGAACGCATCCGCATCTTGAGGACGGTCAGCTTGAACAGCGGATCGCCGTCGAGATAGTCGGCGTCGGCCATCATGCCCTCGGCATAGACCGCCCAGCCTTCGACGAACGGCCCCGACGACAGGACCGCGCGCAGGATCGACTTGTTCTCGTTGCTGTGCGCGATCTGGAGGTAGTGGCCCGGCATCGCCTCGTGGATCGACAGGTCGTGGAGCATATAGTCGTTATATTCGCGCAGGAACGAGGTGGCCTGCGCGTCGGACCAGTCGGCCGGGATCGGCGAGACGGCGTAGAAGGTGCCGAGATGCTTTTCGAGCGGCCCCGGGCTGTCGCAATAGGCGACGGCCACGCCCTGCTGGAACTTGGGCATCTCGATGATCTCGACCGGGGTGGCCGGCACGCGCACCAGCTTCTTTTCGCGGACGAAGGCGGTGGCGGTGGCCAGTGTCGCGCGCGCCTTCGCCATCACCTGGTTCCGGTTCGGGCGGCGGGCATAGGTCATTTCCAGCGCCGCCTCGATCGCCTTCTGCTGCTGCGCCGGGGTCGGGCGGGCAGGGGTGGGCGGCGCGGTGGGGCGACCGTGCAGGACGGTGCGGGCCAGCGCATACATTTCGGCCCGCGTGTCGGCGGCGGCGCGGGTGGCGCGCGTCTTGATCTCACCACGCGACAGCGGCGAGACGAGCGCGAATTTCAGCTTCTGGTCGTACAGCGCCGTCCCTAAACGGAAATCGCCCTTCGCGGCGGGGACCAGCACAGTGTCGAGCCAGCGCTGCTGTTCGGCGACCGCGCCGCGCAGCGTCGCCACCGCCCGGTCGAACCGCGCCCGATCGCCGCGCGGCAGCGTGTCCTTGTGGGGGCTAAGCATCGTGTCGACGATCTGGAGGATGCCGCTGTTCTGCTTGGCGACGGTCGTCGCGAAGATCGCGGGGACGCGGGCGGGCACGATGGTCTCGCGCATCTGCGCGTACATCGCCGGCACCTGCTCCATCCGCCGCGTGGCGGAGCGCAGCCGCTGCGGCCATGGCGCGAAGTCGCGCGCCGCCAGCGCATAGAGGCCGCCCGAAATGGTGCCATTGGCCCCCTGCGGGTCCCACGCGAAGGGTTGCAGCACTTCCAGCGTCCACAGTTGATAGCGCAGGTCGTTGTCGAGCAGCGCCGCATCGACCTGATCGTCGCGCGACAGCGTGGCGCGATCGATCCGGCCGAGCTCGTCCAGCGTCGCGCGCAGGAAGGCGGCGTCGCGGGCGCGACCGGCGGCGGACAAATCCTCGACCTCGCCGTCATGCGCGTGGTTGCCGAGCGCGGTGGCATAGCCCGGATGCAGCCGCGCCATCCCGGCCAGATAGGCCGCCGAGAGCCGGGCGAAATCCCCCGCCGCCCCGCCCTGCGCCACGGCGGGCAGCGCGCGGGCGAGCGGCGCGAGCGCCATCAGCGCGACGAAATGGCGGCGGTACATCGGATTTCCCCTCAGACTGGTCGGCATACGCTACCCTGCGACACCATGCGCACAAGCGGAATCATGCGCCGTCGCGCAAGTGGATCGCGCGGGCGAACACGGCGGCGAACATCTCCGGGGTCAGTCGCCCGGTGTTCTGATTGTAGCGCGAGCAGTGATAGCTATCGAGCAGCATCACCCCGCCGGGCATGCGATGTTCGGCGAGATGCGCGAACGGCGCCTTGGGCAGCCGCCCGCCCAGCACCTTCACCGCCGACTGGTGCGCGATCGCGCCCAGCGCCACTACGACCTTCAGCGACGGCATCGCCGCCAGATCGGCGTCGAGGAACGGGCGGCAGGTGCGGATTTCCTCCGGGGTCGGCCTGTTTTCAGGCGGCAGGCAGCGGACGGCGTTGACGATCGCGACGCCGCGCAACTCGGGCGCATCGGCGACCTTGCCGGTATAGCTGCCCTCCGCCAGCCCGGCGGCGATCAGCGTGTCCCAGAACAACGGCCCCGACCGGTCGCCGGTGAACGGCCGCCCGGTGCGGTTGGCGCCCTGCAATCCCGGCGCGAGGCCGACGATCGCCAGCCACGGGTCGGCATCGCCGAAGCGCGGCACCGGTGCGTTCCACCAGTCGGGGTGTTCGGTGCGCAGCGCGTCGCGGGTCGCCACGAGGCGCGGGCAGCGCGGGCAGTCGACTGGAGGGGCGATCGGGGCCGCGATCATGGGTTCGGCAGGGGTGGTGATGTCCATCGACAGGCGATAGTCGCGGGGGATGTCGAGCTCAACCTATGCCATCGCGATCGGATCGAACCGGTGCGGCCGCCATGGCGGGCCGGTGGCAGAGGTCCGCGCGGCGGTGGCGGCGCTGGACGGGGTGCGGGCGGTCGCGCCGGTCATGGCCAGTGCGCCACTCGGGCCGTCGCTGCGGCGGTACGCGAATACCGTCGCGATCATCGAGAGCGCGCTGGGGCCGGCGGCGTTGCTCGATGCACTAAAGGCGATCGAGCGCAGGTTCGGGCGGCGGCGCGGGCGGCGGTGGGGATCGCGGGTGATCGACCTCGACATCATCCTGTGGTCGGGCGGGTGCTGGCGCTCGCCCGGACTGGTCGTGCCGCATCTGGCGTTCCGCGAACGGGCGTTCGTGCTGCGGCCGCTGGCGGCGATTGCGGCGGGCTGGCGTGATCCGGTGAGCGGGCGGAGCGTGCGACAGTTGCAGCAGATGGTTGACCACGGCCGTCGCCGCGCCTAGGGGCTGGCGCTTCGTTGATGGGCCCGTAGCTCAGTTGGTAGAGCAACGGACTTTTAATCTGTAGGTCTCGGGTTCGAATCCCGACGGGCTCACCAGCGAAATGCGACGCATTGTCCGGTGTTTGAGCCGTGACGGCATGGCGTTCCCCCGATCTCCGGCGCATGACCCGCCCCCTGTTTCACGGGCGGGGGTCGATCGCACCATGTACCTCGACGAGCATTGCGGCGCGACGGTCCGGCCGCCGGTGGGCGAGCGGTGGCACCTGCCGGGCGATGCGCGCATCCTGATCCGCGTGGGCGACGCGCGGGCATGGGCGCAGGTCGGCGCGTTGCCGCCGGCACTGCTGCCCACGCTGGCGCTGGTCGGGCCGACCAGCAAGCCGCTGCGGATCATGGCCGACAGCGCGCAGGACGTGGTGGTCGTGCCGCTCGGCCCCGCCGAATGGGCGCAGGTCCTGCCGCTGTCCGCCGCCGCCGTCGCCAACCGCATCAGCCCGTTCGATCCGCTGCGCGCCGGTGCGCTGGCGCGCGACCTTTACGCCGCCATCCGCCCGGCGATGCCCGCCGCCGAGATCGCGCGCCATGCCCGCGCCGTCCTGATCCGGCGGTGCGACGCCGCTGCGGCGCCGGGCGATCCGCTGGTTCCCCGGTTGCAGGCGGCGATCGACCGCGACGAGGCCGCCAACGCCGGACGGATCGCCGAGACCCTCGGCCTGTCGCGCGAGGCGCTGGGGCGGACGGCGCTGCGCCATTTCGGCTTTTCGACCAAGTCGCTGCTGATGCGCCGCCGCTTCCTGCGCGCGCTCGACCGGTTCCGCGAGGCGGGGCTGACCACGGCGGCGCAGGAGGGCGGCTATCGCAGCGTGCCGCATCTGCTGCGCGATGCGCACCTGTTCCTCGGCATGACGCCGCGCCGCTATGTCGAGCAGGCGATAGCCGGATAAGCCGGTTGCGCGGGGACGGGCGAGCGTCGACAAGCGGCGGCATGTCGCTTGCCGCCGAACCCCGCCCGTCGCGCCGTATCCCGTGGAGCATGATCGGCATCGCTGGGGCCGTGGCGGCGCTGCTGATGCTGTTCTTTCTCGCGTCGCGGGTGGTGGCGGGGGATGCGTTCGCCTTCGACGGCCGCATCCTGCTGGCGCTGCGGCGGCCGGACGGGACGCCGGTCGGGTCGGCGAAGTTCGCCTCGGCGGTGCGCGACGTGACCGCGCTCGGCGGGGCGACCGTGCTGACGATGGTGGTGATGTTCGCCGCCGCGCTGCTGGCCAGCCTGCGCCGGTGGCGCAGCGCCGCGCTGGTGATGGTCGGCACCGGGCTTGGCTGCGCGGCCAACAGCGGGCTCAAGCATCTGGTGGCGCGGACCCGCCCCGACCTGGTCCCGCATCTGATGCAGGAAACGTCGAGCAGCTTCCCCAGCGGCCATGCCGCGCATTCGGCGATCGTGTATCTGACGCTGGCGACGCTGGCGTTCCCGATCGTGCGGGGGCGGGCGACGCGGGGGGTGATCGTGGGCACGGCGGCGCTGCTGGTGGCGGCGATCGGTGCGAGCCGGGTGTATCTGGGCGTGCATTGGCCGAGCGACGTGCTGGCCGGGTGGACGTTCGGGGCGTTGTGGGCGGTGGCGTGGTGGCGGGTGGAGATTCGGGTGTTGGCAAGATGGTGACAGGATATAAGCCCGATTTCGGGTCAAAATACCATTTGACCCTTCAGGGGGATAAAGCGATGATTGCCTCGCAACCGGGTCAACATATCAACTGAAGGTTTTCCCATCGATGTCCGTCCTTGCGGTGCTGATGAGCGACATCGTCGGGAGCGAACGGCAGGGCGATGTCCCGGACCTTCACCGCCGGTTTAACGCCGCAGTTGATCGCTGCAACCAGACGTTCGCCGACGATATTGTCTCGCCGTTGACGATCACGCTGGGCGACGAATTTCAAGGCCTGCTCGGCTCGCTGGTAGCGGCGATGGAGGCGGCGCGCACCGTCCGTCTTGCGTTGCTGGAACAGAATATCGATTGTCGGTTCGTGGTCGGCACCGTCGAACCCGCAACCGACATCAATCCCGAGCGGGCATGGAACATGATGGGGCCGGGCTTCGCCGATGCCCGCACCCGTCTTGGCGAGAAGCGATCGGCCAGCCGGTATCGCTTCTCGATCGGCAGCGATCCGTTGCTTGAAACCATGCTCGACGCGAGCGGCGCCAGCCTTTCCGTGATCGAGCGCAACTGGTCGGCGGCGCAGCGCGAGGACATCGTCAGGCTGCTGAGCGGCGCGACGGTAGCCGATGTCGCGCAGGCGCGCGGTGTCGGCATTCACAGTATTTACAAGGTGCGCAGCGCCGGCGAATATGCCCTGTACCTGACCCAGTGGAACGCAGTGCATCGCGCGCTGGCCGAACTGGACCGCCGTCACGACCTACCGGGAGCCGACAAGTGGCGCATGCGCTTCTCTATACCGGCATAGCGCTGGTGCTGCTGACGTGGGTTGGCAACAGGGTCTGCCGATCGATCTTCACCCTGTCCGGCCTGCGCGACGCGATCGCGCACCTCCCCACGCCGACGCACACCGCCGGTCGCTGGATCGGCGTGCTCGAACGGCTGGTGCTGGCGATCGGCATCGTCGTACAGAGCTGGGAGATCATGGCGGCGGTGATCGCGCTGAAGACCGTAGCGCGTTTCAAGGAAATGGACGATCGCAACTTTGCCGAATATTTCCTCGTCGGGTCGCTGTTCAGCATCTTATGGACGATGCTGATTACCAGCGCGTGGCTGGCGTATGACCACCGGATCGGCAGCGACGTGCGGCTGTCGGCCGAACGGTGGATCGGGAGCGACGCGGCGGCGACACGATAGCGGGCGGCGATCCTACCCCCCCAGCTCCCGCAGCAACGCCTTGGCCGCCGCCGTCTCCGCTTCCTGTTTCGACGTACCGGTCGCCTCCGTCGCCGCCAGCTTGCCGATCGTGACGCGCACCGTGAAGCGCGGCGCGTGGCCGGGGCCGGACTTGTCGACGATGGCATATTCGGGCGGCTTGCGGTTGTGCGCCGCCGCCCATTCCTGGAGCGCCGATTTGGGGTGGCGGGGGACCCGCAATTGCGCGTCGATGCGCGCACCCCACAGCGCGCGCACCAAGCCGCGCGCCGCGTCATGGCCGTGGTCGAGGTAGAAGGCACCGATCAGCGCCTCCATCACGTCGCCCAGCACATTGTCGCTGTCGCCCGCGCCATCGTCGCGCGCCTGCTTGCCGAGTTTCAGATGGGGCACGACGCCGATCGCGCGCGCGATGTCGGCGCAGACCGCGCCGGTGACGAGCGCATTGAACCGCTTGGACAGCGCGCCCTCGCTCTCGCCCGGAAACCGCTCGTAGAGCCATTCGGCGACGGCGAGGCCCAACACGCGGTCGCCGAGAAATTCGAGCCGCTCATAGGTCGCGTGCGCGGTGCTGCCATGGGTCAGCGCGCGGGCATAGTCGTCGATCCGGGTGGGCGCGCGGCCGAGCGCGCGGGCTACCCAGTCTGCCAGCGGCTCGCTCAGAAGCCTTCCCCGATCCGGCTCCAGCGCGCGGCGCTCACCCACGTCCATGGCAGCAGCCAGTTGGCCGATCCGTCGGTCGAGAAGAAGTTCACCACCGCCTTGCCCTCGATATTCTCGAGCGGAACGATGCCGATGCCGCCGCCTTCGCGCGCCGGGAAGCGGCTGTCGGCGCTGTCGTCGCGGTTGTCGCCCATCAGGAAGGCGTGGCCGGCGGGCACGGTGAACACGCCGGTATCGTCGGCCTCCGTCGTGCCGAGATCGAGGACGTTGTAGCTCTTGCCGCCGGGCAGCGTCTCGCGGAACTGCGGATAGGCGCAGGCGGGGGCCTGCGCGACCACGCGCTGGAATTCATAGCCGCAGCCGGTGTTGGGCGAGACGGGCACGACGAAGTCGGCGATGCGCTGCTTGGGGATGGCGGTGCCGTTCAGGAACAACTGGCCGCCGCGCATCTGCACCGTGTCACCCGGCAGGCCGATGACGCGCTTGATATAATCCTGTTTCGCGGTCGGCGGTGCCTTGAACACCACCACGTCGCCGCGCGCGGGCGTGCTGGCCATGATCCGCCCGGGGATCAGCGGCAGGCTCCACGGCAACGAGTGGCGCGAATAGCCGTAGTTCCATTTGGTGATGAACAGATAGTCGCCGATCAGCAGGCGCGGCTGCATCGACCCCGACGGGATCGAGAAGGGCGAGAACAGGAACGAGCGGATCACGAACACCACGATCGCGAGCTTCAGCAGAAACAGCAGCAGATCCGCCGTTTCCGACCGTTTCGGCTTGGGCGCGGGGGATGCGGCGGGCGCGGGAGTCGCGGGGGCGGGATCGAGAGCCATGGAGCGTGCCATGCTAGGGCAGGGGCGGGGCGTCAAGCGGATCGCATCGGCACTGGACCTGTACGGACACGCATCCTAGGGCTGCGGCATCCTATTCCCAAGCGACGAACGAGGCACGACATGGCGATGCAGGACTGGTCCGCGATCGAGAATCTTCCGCAAACCCGGCTGACCGATCTGTTCGCGAACGATCCCGACCGGCTCGCCAAGCTGACCGTCGATGTCGGCGGCATCCATTTTGATTTCGCCAAGACGCATCTCGACGATGCCGCGCTCGATGCCTTCACCGGCCTTGCCGCGACGATGGAATTGGCCGCCAAGCGCGAGGCGTTGTTTTCGGGGCAGGTCATCAACGTGACCGAGGGGCGCGCGGCGACCCACACCGCCGAGCGCGGCGAGGGATCGGCCGAGGACGTGGCGCAGGCGCGTGGCTTCCAGACGCGGATGCGGCAGGTGATCGACGCGATCGAGGCCGAGGCGTTCGGCCCGGTGCGCCACATCCTGCACGTCGGCATCGGCGGGTCGGCGCTGGGGCCGGACCTGATCTTCGACGCGCTGGGCCGCGACGAGGATCGCTATGACGTGGCGATCGTGTCGAACGTCGACGGCGTGGCGATGGAGGAGGCGCTCAAGGGCTTCGATCCCGCCGCGACGCTGCTCGTCATCGCCTCCAAGACGTTCACCACCACCGAGACGATATTGAACGCCACGTCGGCGCTGGCGTGGATGAGCGAGGGCGGGGTCGAGGACCCGTACGGCCGCGTCATCGCGCTGACCGCCGCGCCCGACAAGGCGGTGGAATGGGGCGTCGACGAGACGCGCGTGCTGCCGTTCGCCGAGAGCGTCGGCGGGCGCTATTCGCTGTGGTCGTCGATCGGCTTTCCGTTCGCGCTGGCGCTGGGCTTTTCGGCCTATGAGGAATTGCTGGAGGGCGCGGCCGAAATGGACCGGCATTTCCGGCTCGCCGACCTGAAGGAAAACGCGCCGGTGCTCGCCGCCTTCGCCGACCTGTATTATGCGCAGGTCGTCGGGTGCGAGACGCGGGCGACCTTTGCCTATGACGAGCGGTTGCGGCTGCTGCCGTCGTATCTCCAGCAATTGGAGATGGAATCGAACGGCAAGTCGGTGACGGCGGCGGGCGAGCCGCTGGGGCGCCATTCGGCGGCGATCACCTGGGGTGGCGTGGGCACCGATGCGCAGCATGCGGTGTTCCAGTTGCTCCACCAGGGCACGCGGATCGTGCCACTGGAATTCGTCGCGGTGGTCGAGGCGGGCGACACGCTCGACCCGGCGCACCACCGGCAGTTGCTGCTCAACGCCTTTGCGCAGGGCGCGGCGTTGATGGCGGGCAAGGCGAACGACGATCCGGCGCGCGCCTATGCCGGCGACCGGCCGTCGTCGACACTGCTGTTGCAGGACCTCGATGCGCGGACGCTGGGCGCGCTGATCGCGTTCTATGAGGCGCGGACGTTCGTGAACGCGGCGCTGATCGGGATCAACCCGTTCGACCAGTTCGGCGTCGAGCTTGGAAAAGAAATGGCCAAGGCAGCCGATCGCGGCGGCCAGACGTTCGATGCGTCGACCAACGATCTTCTGGCACGGGCGGGACTTGCATGAGCGACTATGACTACGACCTGTTCGTCATCGGGGCGGGATCGGGCGGCACCCGTGCCGCGCGCGTCTCCGCCGCCTATGGCGCGAAGGTCGCGGTGGCCGAGGAATATCGCGTCGGCGGCACCTGCGTGATCCGGGGCTGCGTGCCCAAAAAGCTGCTGGTGTACGGCGCGCATTTCGCCGAGGATCTGCGCGATGCCAATGCGTTCGGCTGGGACGTGCCGGCGCAATGCCATTTCAGTTGGGAGCGGCTGCGCGACAATGTGCTGGCCGAGGTCGACCGGATCAACGGCGCGTACACCGCGACGCTGGAGAACCACGGCGTCGACATCCTGCACGAACGCGCGACCGTTACCGGTCCGCATTCGGTGAAGCTGGCGGGCGGGCGCGAGATCACGGCCGAGCGCATCCTGATCGCCACGGGGGCGACGCCGGCGGTGCCGTCGTGCCCCGGTGCCGAACACGGCATCACCTCGAACGAGGCGTTTCATCTGGATGCGATCCCCAAGCGTATCCTGATCGCCGGCGCGGGCTATATCGCCAACGAGTTCGCGGGCGTGTTCCACCAGCTCGGCGCGCATGTGATCCTCATCAACCGCAGCGATGTGATCCTGCGCGGCTATGACGAATCGATCCGCGACCGGCTGCTCCAGATTTCGATGACCAAGGGCATCGAGTTCCGCTTTCACGCCGAGTTCGAGGGGATCGAGAAGGGCGACGACGGTTGCCTGACGGTCAGGATGTCGAACCACGAACCCGTCACCGTCGACATGGTGATGTTCGCCACCGGCCGTACGCCCAATACCGATGGGCTGGGGCTGGAGTCGGCCGGCGTCGTGCTGGACGAGAAGGGCGCGGTCCAGGTGAACGACGAGGCGCAGACGGCGTGCCCGTCGATCTATGCGGTCGGCGACGTCACCAACCGGGTGCAGCTCACCCCGGTCGCGATCCGCGAGGGGCAAGCGTTCGCCGATCGCACCTATGGCGGCAAGGACGTCCGGGTCGATTACGTCAACATCCCCTCGGCGGTGTTCAGCCATCCGCCGATGGCGGGCGTCGGCATGACCGAGGGCGAGGCCAAGTCGAAGCTCGGATCGGTCAAGGTGTACCTCTCCGACTTCCGCCCGATGAAGAACGTGCTGGCGGGCCGCAACGAGCGCGCGCTGTACAAGATGATCTGCGACGATGTGACGGGCAGGATCGTCGGGCTGCACATGATCGGGCCCGATGCACCGGAGATATTGCAGGCGGCGGCGATCGCGGTGAAGGCGGGGCTGACGAAGGATGCGTTCGACGAGACGGTCGCGCTGCACCCGACGATGGCGGAAGAACTGGTGTTGATGAAATAGGGGCGGGACACGTCATCCCGGCCTTCGCAACCTGCTCCCCTCTATGACAAGGGAGGGGCTGGGGGTGGGTTGGTTTGGGGCGGACGCTATCGTTCCCTCGCGGGCCGACCCACCCCCGGCCCCTCCCTTGTCAGGGAGGGGAGTAGGCGTGCCCTTTTCACCCTTCCGCCAGAATCGCATCGGCCTCGCTCATCCGATCGCCGCCGACGCGCTCGCCGATCGTGGCCGTCACGGCGACGTTCATCGTCACGTTGCCGAGCGTGCGGACGATGTCGGGCAGCGTCTCCACCGCGACGAGCAGCGCCAGCGGTTCGACCGGCACGCCCATCGCCACGGCGATCGGCGCGATCGAGGAGACGAAGCTGATCTGCCCCGGCAGGCTGGCCGCGCCCATCGTGGTGATCGCGCCCGCCGCGATCCCCGCCGCGATCTGCCCCGCGCCCAGCGGCACGCCGAACACATGCGCGACATAGAGCGCGACGCCGACGTTCATCGCCGGACCCGTCGCGCGGAACAGCGCCACCGCCATCGGCAGCACCACGCCCGACGTTGCCACCGGCACGCCGAGGTCGCCCGCGCCCTTGAGCATCGCCGGCAGCGAGGCGAGCGACGACTGGGTCGAGATCGCGACCGCCTGTGCCGGGGTGGTGCCCTTCAGGAAGCGCGCGATCGAGATCCGGCCGCCGAATCGCGCCAGAGGATAGGCGAGCAGCCAGATCGTCAGCCCCACGCTCATCAGGATCAGGACGTAATGGATCAGCGCGCCGAACGCTGCTGTGCCGGCGCGCGCGCCGACGACATAGCCGAGCGCGAACACGCCGATCGGCCCCAGCCACAAGACCCAGTTGATGACGATCAGCATCGTGTCGGCGATCGCCTGAAACAGCCGCACCAGCACGCCGCGATGGTCCTGCGGCAGGCGGGTGAGCGCGAAGGCGAAGACGAGGGTGAACAGGATCAGCGGCAGGAACTGGTCGTTCGCCGCCGCCGATACCGGATTGGTCGGCACGATGGCGACGAGGAAGTCGGTGAACGGCGGCACCTTGTCGACCGGCGCGGCGCTGCCGAAGGTCGCGCGCAGCGCCTGCGCGGCGGTATCGCCCAGCGGGAACAGGTCGAGCAGCGAGAGGGTGACGAGTGCCCCCAGCGCCGACGAGGTCCACAGGATGACGACGAACAGCAGCAGCGAGCGCGTGGCGATCCGCCCCGCGCGCGCCGCCTCCGCCGTCTGTGCTACGCCGGTGACGAGCAGCGCCACCACCAGCGGGACGATCGTCATCCTGAGGGCATTCAGCCATGCGGTGCCGACCGGTTCGGCGACGGCGATGCCCGATACCGCCGTGTCCGGCGCCTGCGCCGCCAGCAGGATGCCCAGCGCCAGCCCCGCGCCCAGTCCGCCCAAAATTCGTGTCGCCTGCGACATGCTCGCCCTTTTAACAAAGTGGCGGTAGTAGCGTCGCCACGCAAAGGCTCAACCTGAAGGCGTATGGCACGATGGCAAGGAAATATTTCGGCACCGACGGCATTCGCGGGCTGACCAACACCCGGCCGATGACGGCGGAGATGGCGATGCGGATCGGCATGGCCGCCGGCGCGCATTTCCGGCGTGGGCATCACCGCCACCGCGTGGTGATCGGCAAGGACACCCGGCTGTCGGGCTATATGCTCGAAAACGCGATGGTTGCGGGGTTCACCTCGGTCGGCATGGACGTGGTGCTGGTCGGCCCGATGCCGACCCCGGCGGTGGCGATGCTGACCCAGTCGATGCGCGCCGACCTGGGCGTGATGATCTCCGCCAGCCACAATCCGTTCTTCGACAATGGCATCAAGCTGTTCGGGCCGGACGGCTACAAGCTGTCCGACGAGGCCGAACTGGCGATCGAGGCGCTGATCGAGAGCGAGATCGAGCTGTCGGCGCCGGGCGACATCGGCCGCGCCAAGCGGATCGAGGATGCGCGCGGCCGGTATATCCACTTCGCCAAATCGACCTTCCCCAGCGACATGCGGCTCGACGGGGTGAAGCTGGTGCTCGATTGCGCTAATGGCGCGGCGTACAACGTCGCGCCCTCCGCGCTATGGGAACTGGGCGCGGAGGTCGTGGCGATCGGCGTGTCGCCCAACGGCAAGAACATCAACGACCGCGTGGGTTCGACCGCGCCGCAGACGCTGTCGGAGACGGTCGTCGCTTCGGGTGCGCAGATCGGCATCGCGCTGGATGGCGACGCCGACCGGCTGATCGTGGTCGATGAACAGGGCAAGGTGATCGACGGCGACCAGTTGATGGCGACGATCGCCGCCGGCTGGGCGCGCGCCGGGCGGCTGAAGGGCGGCGGGCTCGTCGCGACCGTCATGTCGAACCTCGGCCTCGAACGACATCTGTCGGCACAGGGGCTGGGACTGGTGCGCACCGCCGTGGGCGACCGCCACGTCCTCGAAAAGATGCGCAGCTCGGGCTACAATGTCGGCGGCGAACAGTCGGGACATATCATCCTGTCCGACTATGCGACCACCGGCGACGGGCTGGTCGCCGCGTTGCAGGTACTGGCCGAGATCAAGCGTGCGGGCGCGCCGGCGAGCGAGGTGCTCCACCGCTTTGATCCGCTGCCGCAACTGCTCAAGAACGTGCGGTTTTCGGGTGGCAAGCCGCTCGACGATCCGCGCGTGCGCGATGTGGTGGCGGGCGTCGAGGCCGAACTGGCCGGGCGCGGGCGGCTGGTGCTGCGGCCGTCGGGCACCGAACCGGTGATCCGGGTGATGGCCGAGGGCGACGACGCGCGCCATGTCGAGGCGGTGGTCGACCGCATCTGCGACGCGGTGCGGCAGGTCGCGGCCTGAAACCGATCGAGCCGCAACGGGGCACGCGGCNNNCGCCCGGCCGGTTGTGGAACGCTTGCCTTCCCGCGCGGGCCGCCCCACCCCCAGCCCCTCCCTTGTCAGGGAGGGGAGCAATGTTGCTGGCTTTGCACCTGAATATCGATTGGACCCAAATGCTAGACATGAAGCCGGCATGCGAGCGGTGCGACACGCCGCTCGCGCCCCATGCGCACGGCGCGTTCATCTGTTCGTTCGAGGATACGTTCTGCGCCGATTGCGCCGACGAACTGGACGAGGTGTGCCCCAAGTGTCGCGGCGAGCTGGTCGACCGGCCGGCGCGGCGGAAATAGCGGTGTCTTGATCGCGCTGCGCTTGCTGCTAGTCCGGCGGGCATGACCACTCCCCGTATCCTCATCGTCGCCGGGTCCGATTCCGGCGGCGGCGCCGGCATCCAGGCCGACATCAAGACCGCGACGATGCTGGGCTGCCATGCGATGACCGCGATCACCGCCGTCACCGCGCAGAACACGCTGGGCGTCGATGCGGTGCATGCCGTGCCGGTCGACATCGTCGTCGCGCAGATCGACGCGGTGGTGCGCGACATCGGCGTCGATGCGATCAAGATCGGCATGATCGGATCGGCGCGGACCGCGCATGCCGTGGCCGACAAGCTGGCCGAACTGCCGGGCGTCCCGATCGTGTTCGATCCGGTGATGATTGCCTCCAGCGGCGCGCGGCTGGCCGACGAGGCGACGATCGCCGCGTTCGACCGGTTGATGGCGCTGGCGGCGGTCACGACCCCCAATCTGCCCGAGGCGAAGGCGTTGGGCGGGGTGGCCGCGATGCTGGGCAAGGCGCGCGCGGTGCTGGAAAAGGGTGGGCACGGCGAGGGTGAGGTGGTGATCGACCGGCTGCACCAGTCGGGCAGCGGCGCACCGCCGGTGATCGAATGGTCCGGTCCGCGCATCGACGGCATGGCGACGCATGGCACCGGCTGCACCCTGTCCACGGGAATCGCCTGCGAACTGGCCAAGGAATGGACGCTGCCCGAGGCGATCGGCCGCGCGCGCGACTTCGTGCGGATCTCGATGCTCGGCGCCAACGAACTGGGGCGCGGCGCGGGGCCGATGGCGCAGCAGGGCGTGCGGCTCGACCTCAACCAGTCGCGCTGGTCGCCGATGCTCAATCAGGTGACGGTGCCCGCCGACGACGTGGCGGCCAGCGAGCATTTCTACCGGTTGCTGGGGTTGAAGCAGATCGTCCGCTCCAGCCGCCGCTATGCCCGGTTCGAGACCGAGGGCGGCGCTACCTTCTCGATCGAGATGACCGAGGAACGCAAACGCCCGCTGGTGTTCTTCGAGGTCGGCGATCTGGGCGTGATCGTGCCGTTCCTGAAAGGGCAGGGGCTGTCGTTCACCCAGGAACCGGTCGACCGCCCATGGGGCTGGCGCGAGGCGCGGCTGCTCGATCCGGCGGGCAACGAGGTCTGTCTGTATCAGGCGGGCGAGATGCGGCGCTTTCCGCCGTGGCGGATCGGTGGTGCCTGACTTCGCGCATGAGGCCCGCCATGCCGGACTGGTGGCGGGTGTGGACGAGGCGGGGCGCGGGCCGCTGGCCGGGCCGGTGGTCGCGGCGGCGGTGATCCTCGATCCGGCGGACGTGCCGGAGGGGCTGGACGATTCCAAGGCGTTGTCGGCGAAGCGGCGGGCGGTGCTGCATGCGCGGTTGATGGAATGCGCGCAGGTCGGCGTCGGCGTGGCGAGCGTTGAGGAGATCGACCAACTCAACATCCTGTGGGCAAGCATGCTGGCGATGGAGCGCGCGGTCGCGGCACTGGATGTCGTGCCGGCGATGGTGCTGGTCGATGGCAATCGCTGTCCGAAGTGGCGCTATCCGAGCTTCGCGATCGTGCGCGGCGATGCGCTGAGCCTGTCGATTGCCGCCGCGTCGATCGTCGCCAAGGAGACGCGCGACGCGATGATGGTCGCCGCCGATGCCGAATATCCCGGCTATGGCTGGGCCTCGAACAAGGGGTATGGCGCAAAGGTCCATCTGGCCGGATTGCGCGCGCTGGGCGTCACGCCGCTACACCGGCGCAGCTTCGCACCGGTCGCGCAGGCGCTGCTGCTGTAGATTTGCGACGAACCGTTTTTTACCAGATGTTGAGTCTGTCGGTGGCTGGCAGACTCCATATATGCCCGGAAGCGACTCGATTCGGCGCGGGAACGAATCGCCTCGACCACAAGAGTCAACCCCACCCCCTTGACCGCGACTCGCGGATTGGCCGAAATAGCGGGCTGCAAGGGGAAGAAATACGATGGTCGCGACGAAAATCCGGGTCCGGGAGCCAAAGACGGTCAGCCTGCCGCTCGACCGGATCCTGATGGACGACTGCATCGCCGCGATGCAGTCGCTGCCGGCCAAGTCGATCGACTGTATCTTCGCCGATCCGCCCTATAACCTGCAACTGGGCGGCGACCTGCTGCGGCCCGACGGCAGTCAGGTCGACGCGGTCAACGACGACTGGGACAAGTTCGACAGCTTCGCCGCCTATGATGCCTTCACCAAGGCGTGGCTGGCCGAAGCGCGGCGCATCCTGAAGCCCGACGGCACGATCTGGGTCATCGGCAGCTATCACAACATCTACCGTGTCGGGTCGATCATCCAGGACAAGGGCTTCTGGATCCTCAACGACATCGTGTGGCGCAAATCGAACCCGATGCCCAATTTCAAGGGCACGCGCTTCACCAACGCGCATGAAACGATGATCTGGGCGTCGATGGGCGAAAAGGCGCGTTACACCTTCAACTATCGCCAGATGAAGACGCTGAACGACGAATTGCAGATGCGGTCGGACTGGGAATTCCCGATCTGCGGCGGGCCGGAGCGGCTGCGCAAGGACGGGACCAAGGTCCACCCGACGCAAAAGCCCGAGGCGCTGCTGTACCGCGTGCTGCTGGCGTCGACCAAGCCCGGCGACGTGGTGCTCGACCCGTTCTTCGGCACCGGCACCACCGGCGCGGTCGCCAAGCGGCTGGGGCGGCGCTTCATCGGCATCGAGCGCGACGCCGGCTATGTCGAGGCGGCGACCGCCCGGATCGAGGCGGCGCTGCCGCTCGACGAATCGGCGATCCGCGCGATGCGCGCGCCGACGAAGCCGCCGCGCGTGGCGTTCGGCGTGCTGGTCGAGAACGGCCTTGTGCCACCGGGTACGGTGCTGACCGACGCCAAGCGGCGTTGGCGGGCGAGCGTGCTGGCCGACGGATCGCTGCTGTCCGACTGCGGCATGGCCGGGTCGATCCACAAGCTGGGATCGGGGTTGCAGGGCGCGCCGACATGCAACGGCTGGACCTTCTGGCATGTCGCCGGCGAGGGCAAGCTCGCACCGATCGATACGCTGCGGCAACAGTGGCTGCTCGCCACGCAGCTTTGATGGGTTGAGGGTTTTCCTCCCCTCCCTGACAAGGGAGGGGCCGGGGGTGGGT
>NZ_LMKU01000028.1:82693-95882 GCF_001421635.1 Sphingomonas sp. Leaf25 | reverse complement strand
GGGGGGGGGGGGGGGGGGGGGGTAGGTGCGTTGTTGCGCGCTCACCGTGCCTTTCGGGCCGACCCACCCCCAACCCCTCCCTTGTCAGGGAGGGGAGTCGGACCTTCGATATACGAAAGGCGATTGATCCCGACCCTGTCACCGGGGCAGGGCGGTGCCCATGAGCCTCTACCTCCGCCCCGTGCGCTTCGTCGACTCCCCCATCGGCCTGCCTGACGGGAGCGTTAGCCGACTCGCCGGCGGCATGCTGTGGTTCGCCGCGTATGAGGCGCGTTGGCGCGATGGACGGCGCGCGGTCGTCGCGATCGCCGATCTGGCGGCATGGATCGAAACGCTCCCCTCCGCCGAGGCCGAACGCGCACGGCGGATCCATGCGCGTGTCACCGCGCCACGACCGCCGCTGCGCCTCGGTGAGCGGGTGATCCGGTTCGATCAGCCGCAGGTGATGGGCATCCTCAACGTCACCCCCGACAGCTTCTCCGACGGTGGGGCGCATGTCGGCGATCCGGCGGGCGCGGCGGCGGCGGGTGTCGCGATGGCGGCGGCGGGCGCGGCGCTGATCGATCTGGGTGGCGAATCGACGAAGCCGGGGGCGGCGACCGTGTGGGAGGGCGACGAGATCGCCCGCGTCGTACCGGTCGCCACGCGACTCGCCGCCGCCGGAGTCGCGGTGTCGGTCGACACGCGCAAGGCGGCGGTGATGGCCGCCGCGCTCGACGCCGGGGCGGGGATCGTCAACGATGTCGCCGCACTCGCCTTCGACCCACAGGCGCTGCCGCTGGTCGTCGCGCGGGGCTGTCCGGTGGTGCTGATGCACTCGCCCGCACCGACGCAAGGACCGCATGGCGGCAAGGGCTATGCCGATCCGCTGCTCGACGTGTTCGACTGGCTGGAGGCGCGGATCGACGCGGTCGTCGCCGCCGGGGTATCGCGCGAGCGGATCGTCGTCGATCCGGGCATCGGCTTCGGCAAGGCGCTCGCCGACAATCTCGCGCTGGTGAACGGGCTGGCGCTGTTCCACGGCCTTGGCTGCCCGGTGCTGCTGGGGGCCAGTCGCAAGCGGATCATCGGCGCATTGTCGAACGAGGCGCCGGCCGACCAGCGGCTCGGCGGATCGGTCGCGCTGGCGCTGGCGGGGGTCGAGCGCGGCGCGCAGATCGTGCGGGTGCATGACGTGGCCGAGACGGTACAGGCGATCCGGGTATGGCGGGGATTGCGCGACGCGGCGCTGGTGGCCGGGTAGGTCGCGGTCCGATTCGCATCGGCGAACCGGAAAATTCTCTGGTCGGGGCGACAGGATTCGAACCTGCGACCCCCACACCCCCAGTGTGATGCGCTACCAGGCTGCGCTACGCCCCGATCAGAGAGCGGGCGCTTTAGGCGGGCTTTTCACAGCATGCAAGCCCGAAGCGTGGGGTCAGCGGCATATGTTGCGCCGCTTCGTGGCAAATGATAGCTGCCCCGCGTGACAGGATGCCGCAATCGCGGCGTTCGCTTTTTCGGAAAATCCAGGCCAGCAATGTTCGTACCTTCCGCCTTTGCCCAGTCCGCGACCGCCCCTGCCGGCGCGGGCGGCTTCGCCGGCACGCTCATCGGCATCGCGCCGCTGCTGCTGATCTTCGTCGCCTTCTATTTCCTGCTGATCCGTCCGCAGCAGAAGCGGATGAAGACGTTGCAGGCATCGATCGCATCGGTGAAGCGCGGCGACACCGTCGTCACCTCGGGCGGCATCCTCGGCCGGGTGACGAAGGTGGAGGACGCGATCGTCGAGGTCGAGATCGCCGCCAACACCCGCGTGCGCGTGGTCAAGGCGACCATCGCCGAGATCACGACGCCGGCCGGCGCCAAGCCCGCGAACGACTGATGCTCGACTTTCCCCGCTGGAAACGGATCGCCATCTGGGCGTCCGTGATTCTCCTGTCGCTGTTCGCGGTGCCCAGCCTGCTGCCCGAGGCGACCCGTGCGAAGCTGCCCGGCTGGGTGCCCGCGCCGACGATCAACCTCGGCCTCGATCTGGCCGGGGGCAGCTACATCCTGCTCGAAGCCAAGACCGAGGATGTCGCCGGCACCCGGATCGAGGCGATGCGCGAGATGATCGCGACCGAGATGCGCCGCGCGCCGCGTGTCAGCGTCGGTGACATTTCGACGCGGAACGGCCAGATCAGCTTCATGGTGCGCGACGCTTCGCAGGTCGATGCCGCGCGCGAGAAGCTGCTGGGCCTGACCGGCGGCGGGGCGGGGATGACCGGCCAGCGCGAATGGGACATCGAGGTGCGCGACACCACGCGCTTCGTGCTGACCCCGACGCAGGCGGGCCTGCGCCTTGCGGTCGAGAATGCGATGAAGGACGCGACCGAGGTCGTGCGCCGCCGCATCGACGCGCTGGGCACGCGCGAACCGACGATCATCCAGCAGGGCAGCAACCGCATCGTCGTGCAGGTGCCGGGCCTGAGCGACCCCAAGGCGCTCAAGGACCTGCTCGGCAAGACCGCGCGGCTGGAATTCAAGCTGGTCGATCAGGCCGCCGATCCCGCCGCCGTGGCGCAGGGCCGCGCGCCGGCCGGCAGCCAGGTGCTGCCCTATGCCGGTGCCGGCGCGCCGATCGCGGTGAAGCGCACCACGATCATTTCGGGCAGCGAAGTCGCCGACGCGCGTCAGTCGTACGACCAGAACGGTCAGCCCAACGTCACGATCAACTTCAACGCCGAAGGCGGCCGCCGCTTCGCCCGCGTGACGCAGGAAAACGTCGGCAAGCCGTTCGCGATCATCGTCGACAATCAGGTGATCTCCGCGCCGAACATCAACGAGGCGATCCTCGGCGGATCGGCGTCGATCTCGGGCGGGTTCACCGTCGACGGCGCCAACCAGCTCGCCATCGCGCTGCGTTCGGGCAAGCTGCCGGTCGACCTGACCGTAGTGCAGGAAAGCACCGTCAGCCCCGAACTGGGCGCCGATTCGATCAAGGCAGGCGTCACCGCCGCAATCATCGCGACGATCGCGGTCATCGCGTTCATGGTCATGACCTATGGCCGCTTCGGCATCTATTCGACGATCGCCGTCGTGCTCAACATCCTGATGATCCTCGCGGTGATGGCGTTCCTGAACGCCACGCTGACGCTGCCCGGTATCGCCGGCTTCGTGCTGACGATCGGCACGGCGGTCGACGCCAACGTGCTCATCAACGAACGCATCCGCGAGGAACGGCGGCGAGGGCGTAGCGTGCTGCAATCGCTGGAGCTGGGCTATAAGGAAGCCAGCCGCACGATCTTCGAGGCGAACGTGACCCACGCCATCGCCGGCGGGATCATGCTGATCCTGGGGTCGGGGCCGATCCGCGGCTTCGCGGTCGTGCTGCTGCTCGGCATCGCCAGTTCGGTGTTCACCGCCGTCACCTTCACGCGCATGCTGGTCGCCGGATGGATGCGCCGCCATCGCCCGACCGACATCACCATCTAGGGCCATACCCCCATGCGTCTCATCAAACTGGTTCCCGACAATACCAACATCCGCTTCGTCGCGGTGCGGAAGGTCGCGTTCGCGGTCACGCTGGTCCTCAGCCTGCTGGCGGTCGGTCTGGTCTTTGCCCGTGGCCTCAACTTCGGCGTCGACTTCATGGGCGGCGTCGCGATCGAGGAGAAGTTCGCCTCGCCGCCCGCGATCGACAAGGTGCGCGCCACGATCGAGCGGCTGGGCGTGGGCGAACCCGCGATCCAGCAGTTCGGCGATCCCAAGCTGGTGTCGATCCGCCTGCCGGTGCCCGAGGGTGACAGTGGTGCCACCGACCGGCTGGTCGAACGGGTCAAGACCGCGCTCGCCACCGAATTTCCCGGCGCGACGTTCAGCAACTATTCGACCGTGTCGGGCAAGGTGTCCGACGAGCTGGTGACGAACGGCGTGCTGGCGGTGGTGCTGGCGATCGTCGGCATCGCGGTGTTTTCGTGGTTCCGCTACGAATGGCAGTTCGGCGTGTCGACGGCGGTCGCGATCATCCACGACGTGCTGATGACGCTCGGCTTCTTCGCGCTCACGCAGATGGCGTTCGACCTGACGATCGTCGCCGCCGTGCTGACTATCATCGGCTATTCGATCAACGACAAGATGGTGATCGACGACCGTATCCGCGAGAACATGCGCAAGTTCCGCAAGATGGAGATGCGCGAGCTGATCGACCTGTCGGTCAACGAAACGCTGCCGCGTACCGTCATGACCTCGCTCACCATCCTGCTCGCGCTGACCGCGTTGCTGGTGTTCGGCGGGCATGTGCTGCGTGGCTTCACCGCCGCGATGATCCTCGGCGTGATCGTCGGCACCTATTCGTCGATCTATGTATCGTCGTCGCTGCTGATTACGCTCGGCCTCAAGCCCGGCGCGCCGGTGGGCGAGGGCACGGTCAAGGAACCGGTCCCGACCAAGCCCGCCACCCGCCGGTGAAGATGGACCGCGTCCGGCAGGGTGACGGGCCGCTCGTCTCGGGGATCACGACGGGCGGTTTCCGGGTGGATGACGGCATCTACCCGGCGCTGCTGCTGACGCCGAAACGCGCCGAGGGCTGGGAGCCGCCGGCGTTCGAGGCGCTCGACGTGGCGGCGCTGGCGGCGATCCTCGACATCCAGCCCGCGCCCGAATTCCTGCTGCTCGGCACGGGCGCGACGTTGCGCCAGCCGTCGCGCGCGTTCGTCCGCGCGCTCGATGCGCGCGGCCTCGGCATCGAGGCGATGGACAGCCGCGCCGCCGCCCGTGCGTGGGGCGTGTTGCGCGACGAGGGCCGCTGGATCGCGGCGGCGATCTACCCGCTGTAACGGTTCACCAGCGCGCCCAGGTGATCGCGCAGTTCGCGGGCGTTGCGTTCCCAGCTATAGGCATCGACGGTCGCCCTGGTCGCGACCGGATCGGCGGCCTGCGACAGCACGGCGGCAATGGCCTGGGCGAAGGCGGCCGAGTCGCGCGTGGCGATCCGCCCGGCGGCGCGGGTGGTGACGACCTCGCGCGCGGCGCCCGCATCGGGGATGACGATCGGCGTGCCCGACGCCAGCGCCTCGACCCACGCATTGGCGAGGCCCTCCGACGACGACGCCAGCGCCATCACATCCGCGGCGGCGAGCAGGTCGGGCAGATCGTCATGCGGCAGCGATCCGCACAGCCGCACCCGATCGCCGATGCCGAGATCGGCGATCCGCGCCGCCAGCGCCGCCCGGTCCGGCCCGCCGCCGACGATCCACAGATGGACGCCCGGCAACGCCGCGACCGCATCGAGCACGATCCGGTGCCCCTTGCGCGCGATCAGCGCGCCGAGCGACACCACCAGCGGCGCGGCGATGCCCAGCCGCGCGCGGGCGACGGCGCGATCGACGCCGCCGAAGCGCGTCCGGTCGATGCCGGTGCGATGCACCCGCACCGGGCGATCGATTCCGGTCGCAAGGATGTCGTCGGCCATCGACCGCGATACCGCTAGCAGCCCGTCCGCCGCCTGTCCGGCGGCGCGAACCTGCGCCGCCGTGGCCGACGCATGGCCCCAATGATGGATGTCGGCACCGCGCGCCTTGATCGACACCGGCACGCCGAACGCCTTGCCCAGCGCAATGGCGGCCGGACCGTCGGGAAAGAAGAATTCGGCGTCGATCACATCGAACGCGAATTGCGCTCGGATGCGCGTCAGCAACGGGCGCAGGCGACGGGCAAGCAGGGGGGCATGGAACCGCCCGCCGGTCAGCGGCAGGTTGACGAAGCGTGGCCGCTCGACGCTCAGGCCTTTCCACGTCTCGGCAGCGGGCAGGGCGGACAAGGCACGATAGCGGGCGGCGAGCGATGCCGGAAACGGCGGCAGTCCGACCGGCGCGACGACCCGCACCTCGACATCGCCCAAACCGGCCAGCCCCAGCGTCTGGCGTTCGACGAACACCCCGAAATTGGGGCGGGTCGCATCGGGGAACAGGGTGGCGAGGGTAAGGACGCGCAACATTGCCGGGGACGATAGCGCGAAAATGTGAAGCAATCGTCGCGAACCGGCCGGCATCCCGAAGGATACCGGCCGGCACCCGAATCAGCCTTCCAGCGTGTGGTCGAGCGTGATCTCGGCGTTCAGCAGCTTCGAGATCGGGCAACCGGCCTTCGCACCGGCGGCGATCTCCTCGAACTTCGCCGGTTCGATCCCCGGCACCTTCGCCTTCAGCGTCAGCGCCGACTTCGTCACCTTGAACCCGTCGCCATCCTTGTCGAGCGACACCTTGGCGGTCGTCTCCAGCGTGCCGTCGCTATAGCCGGCACCGGCGAGCGCGAAGCTCAGCGCCATGGTGAAGCAGCTCGCATGGGCGGCGGCGATCAGTTCCTCTGGGTTGGTGCCCTTGCCGTCCTCGAACCGGGTGTTGAAGCCATATTGCTGGTCGGCCAGCACACCCGACTGGGTGGAGACATGGCCTTTGCCGTCCTTGCCAAGACCTTCGTACCGGGCGGAAGCGCTGCGGATCATGCGGGGAAACCTTTGTCATGAAAAAGGGGCGGGCCCGTCGCCGGACCCGCCCCTCAGAATACGTCAGATCGTGGATGGTTCAACGGCAACGGCCACGGCTGCCGCCGCGTTCGATCTCGCGACCCGCCAGCGCGCCTGCGGCACCGCCGATCAGCGTGCCGAGCGTGCGGTCGCCGCGCGTGTCGACCGTGCGGCCGACCAGCGCGCCTGCGACGCCGCCGACGACCAGCCCGGTCGTGCCGTTCGGCTTGCGGCAATAACGGCGACCGTCACGACCGCGCCATTCGCGATAGCGCGAGCGGCGCTGCGCTTCGGCCTTTTGCGTGCCGATCGACGGCGTGTTGTCGGAAAAGGTCGCGCCGACCGGTGCCAGCAACGAAGCCGCGGCGATCGCCATCAGGATATTACGCATGGAACAAGTCCTTTCATCAACATCAGTGCTGGATCGCTTAACGCAGCGATCCCCTGACAGTTTCATGAACGAAACGACAGGAAGAGATTGTCCGGCGACGAACCGAACCGGTCAGCACTTGCCGAGCATTTGCAATGTCTTCCAAACCTTCCGCGCAGATGTACCGGGCGTCAGTCGAGCGGGTAGCGCGCGATGGGTTCATACCATGCGCCGTCATGGCCGAGATGGCTTTCGTACAGCGTGAACTGGTCGAACCGCTCGGGCGACGACGACAGGTTGGCGTGGCGGTGCAGGAAGCCGTCGACCGGACCGGTCGAGGCGTTCAGCCGGGCGATGGTCATATGCGGCAGATACGCCCGCCCCTCGGGGGGAAGGCCGAGCGTCGTCAGCGCGCGATCGATCTTGCGGTGGAGCGCGCCGACCGTGTCGTGCGGCGTCACCCCGGCCCATAAAGCGCGCCCGGCATGGCGCTGCGCGAACTGGCCGACGCCGTCCAGCGCCAGCATCGGCGCGGGGCCATGGACCGATTGCAGCGCGGTGGCGATGTCCTCGGCGACCGGCCGTTCGACCTTGCCGATGTAGCGCAGGGTCAGATGAAGCTGCGCATCGTCCTGCCAGCGCGCGCCGTCGACGCCGTCCATGATGGCGAGCAGCCGGTCGCGCATGGCGGGTGGCGGGCGGAGGGCGACGAACAGGCGGTGCATCACGAAATCTCCCGGGTGCGTAACAAAGTGTTGCTTCCCGCGTTTGCCTTGAAATCGGCGCTACGCGGCGCGATATTTCCACCATCCGACATGGTTGTCGGCGATAGGAGCTACTCATGGCGAACTGGTCCGACCCCCGGACGACGGCCGCACCGATAACCCGTACGCGCACCCGTGACATGGCACGCGACGAAGGGCTGCGGTCCTATATGTTGTCGGTATATAATTACATGGCCTCCGGTGTGCTGTTGACCGGCATCGTCGCGCTGCTGTTCTCGTGGGGCGGGGCAAGCTCGCCTGCGGCGGCGGTGTTCCTGCAGCCGGGGCCGCTGAAATACCTCATCATGTTCTCGCCGCTGATCTTCGTGATGGTGATGAGCTTCGGAATCAACCGTTTGTCGACCACGGCAGCGCAGGGGCTGTTCTGGGCGTTTGCGGCGGTGATGGGTCTGTCGATGTCGACGATCTTCCTGCGCTACACCGGCGGGTCGATCGCGCTGACGTTCTTCTCGACCACCGCCGCGTTCCTCGCGCTCAGCCTGTATGGCTACACCACCAAGAAGGACCTGACCGGTTTCGGTACGTTCCTTATCATGGGTGTCGTCGGCCTGATCGTGGCGTCGCTGCTGAACCTGTTCTTCCAGTCGGGCATGCTCAGCCTCGTCATCAGCGGCGTCGGCGTGCTGCTGTTCGCCGGTCTGACCGCCTATGACACGCAGCGGATCAAGAACATGTATTATCAGGTCGCCGGCACCGACTTCGCGGGCAAGGCCGTGATCCTTGGCGCGCTGTCGCTGTATCTCGACTTCGTGAACATGTTCCAGTTCCTGCTGTCGTTCATGGGCGGCAACCGCGACTGATCCACATCAACCGACACGCCAAGGGGCCGGACGGGAGACTGTCCGGCCCTTTTTCATGCACGGAACGCGCCGCTCCCGCCGTCGTTAGTGGCATGAAGGAGTGAGGGATGATGGATAGCGACAACAAGGCATTCGACGACAACGCGATGGATTCGCTCGCCGTCGTGCCCGATGGCAGCGAGCAGGACTCAGGCGTGCCCGCGCGCGGCGACGCGGGCGAGGATGCGGCGATCAACGACCGTGTCGAGGACCAGCCGAACGATCACGACGCACGGCTGGACGAGGGTCTGGACGAGACGATGGATGCGTCGGACCCGGTATCGATCAGCCAGCCGTCGCATCTGGGCGGGCCGGCGCCATCGTCAGGCTACGACGCCGAAGCCGAGGCAAAGCGCGCGGCGCAGCAGGACTGAGCAGTTTCGGACCGATGAAAACGGCGTGTCGACTGGTGTCGGCGCGCCGTTTTCGGTATTTGCGGGATATGACGATGGCCCGGTCGATACGTGGAATGATGCGGTGGTGCGCCGCGCTGCTGCTGGTGCTCGGCGGGATCGTGCCCGCGCAGGCGGCGGTGACGATCACCTTCTGGTCGCAGGAATTCGGCCAGAATTTCCCGCATGCCTTTTTCACGCTTGCCGGCACCCCCGACAGCGGCGGTCCGGCGATCTCCGAAAGCTATGGCTTCACCGCCAAGGCGCTGACCCCGGCGATATTGATGGGCACGGTCGGCGGGATGATCGACCGGCCCAAGCCGAAATATATCGCGGGCAGCAACGCGCATTTCTCGGTGGTGCTGAGCGATCCGCAATATGCCGCGATCCGCTCGCTGGTGGCCGAATGGGGGCCGGGCGGCGATTCGCACTATAACCTCAACCGCCGCAACTGCGTCCATTTCGTCGCTGAGGCGGCGCGCCGCGCCGGTCTGACCGTCGTCGAGGACAAGAAGCTGATGAAGAAGCCGCGCTCGTTCAGCCAGTCGCTCGAAGCGGCGAATCTCGGGCGGGTGACGGTGATCGAACTGCCGGCGAAGGACTATTACGCCTCGCTCGGTGCGCCGCCGGTCGTCGTCCCGGCCGGCTGACCGGTGCGACGCGCGCGGCGGGTGTACTTTCGCCGACGGGCGATTTTGGGCACATAGCGCGACAGGCGACGATGGAGGCGACGATGCGGTGGTGGATCATGGGCGTGGCGATGGCGGTCGCCGCCTGTAGTCAGGACCCGCAACCGGCCGCGACCAACACCGCCGAGGAAGTCGAACAGCCCGCGCCGATCGCCTCGCCGACGCCCGAGGTGCTCACCGCCATCCCGACGCGCTTCGTCGGAAGCTGGGACAGCGATGCCGCATCGTGTCGCGCGACGACTCCGGGTGAGCAACGGCTGGTGATCGCCGCCGGCACGCTGACGATCGCCGGCACCGACTATCCCGCCCGATCGATCACCGCCGCCGAGGCCGGCGCGGTCGATGTCGACGTGGTCGCCGACCGGTCGGGGATCACCGCGCAGCGCCGCTATCGGCTGGCGCTGGCAGAGGGCGGCGCGCTCAACCTGACCGGGGTCGATGGCAACAGTCGCCGGGTCCGGTGCGATGCCCCCGCCGGTGCCGAGGCTGCCGCACGCAACGCGGTGGCACTCAACCTCGCGCCCGACGGCATCCAGACGGTGGCCGGGGCCAGCAGCCGCCAGATCGGCTTCGGCACCCCCGCCGAGATCGTCCTGCGCGTCGCTGAGGCGGCGATGCAGGCGCTGCCCGAACGCTCGCGCAACACCGATTGCGGCGAAGGACCGCTCGACATCGCCAGCTATCCGCGCATCCACCTGTATTTCCAGGACGGCCGGTTCGTTGGCTGGGCGGCGCGCGGACGCGGGCTGACGACGATGGCCGGGGTCGGCATCGGATCGAAGCGCGCCGACGTCGAAGCGGTGATCGATGCACCGGTCGAGGATACCAGCCTTGGCCGCGAGTTCAGCAGCGGCGGCCTGTCGGGACTGTATGACGCGAAGGACAGTGTCACCGAACTATGGGCGGGCAGCGTCTGTCTGGCCCGCTGATCGACGCGGCGGGTGCCGCCGATGCCGCAGCGGTGGTGGCATTGTGGCAGGCCTGTGGGCTGACCCGGCCGTGGAACGATCCGCACACCGATTTCGACCGCGCGCTGATGGCCGGGAACGCGACGATCCTGCTCGCGCGGATCGACGCTGCGATCATCGGCAGCGCCATGGTCGGGCAGGACGGCCATCGCGGCTGGGTCTATTATCTCGCGGTCGTGCCCGAGCGGCGGGGGCAGGGCATTGGCGGCATGCTGATGGCCGCTGCCGAGGCGTGGCTGATCGCGGCGGGCATTCCCAAGGTCCAGTTGATGGTGCGTGGCGGCAATGACGCGGCGCTTGGCTTGTATCGGAAACTGGGGCTGGAACGGCAGGATGTCATCGTTCTAGGACGGTTCCTAACGGCTACTGATAGTCACTTGCAAAAGCGATAGGCCGCGCGTACCCGGTGCGAAACCGCTCAAGGAAATCGCATGTCCGCCTTCGTCGCCCTGCTCGTCGCAGCCGCCGCCACGTCCGATCCCGCTACCGTCGCCCCCGATCCGCAGCGTGGCGACGAGATCGTCGTCACCGGCGAGCGGACCGAGGGCAGCGACGAGTATGCGGTAAAGGCACAGACAACCGCGACCCGCCTGCCGCTCAGCCTGCGCGAGACGCCGCAATCGGTCAGCGTCGTGACCCGCGCGCAGATCGAGGATTTCCAGCTCAACGACATCAACGCGCTGCTGGCGACGGTGCCCGGCGTGAACGTGCAGGCGCAGGAAACCGACCGCTTCTATTATTCGGCGCGCGGCTTCGACATTCAGACGTTCCAGATCGATGGCGTCGGCCTGCCGTTTCCATTTCAGATCCAGAACGGATCGGTCGATACCGCGCTGTACGACCGGATCGAGGTGGTGCGCGGCGCACCGGGGCTGTTGTCGTCGACCGGCAATCCGTCGGCGGTCATCAACTTCATCCGCAAGCGTCCGACGCGCGATGCCGCCGCATCGGCCAGCGTCCAATATGGCTCGTTCGATCATTTCCGCCTCGACGGCGACGTCAGCGTCCCGCTGACCGCCAACGGATCGGTCCGCGCCCGTGCGGTCGGATCGTATTTCGATACCGACAGCTATCTCGATCGCTACGGCCTTCGGCGCTGGACCGGCTATGGCACGATCGAGGCCGATCTCGGCCCCGATACCGTCGTCAACCTCGGCTATGGCCATCAGAACCACAAGAGCCGCGCGGCGATGTGGGGCGCGCTGCCGCTGTATTACAGCGACGGCAGCCGCATCGACTATGCCCGCTCGGCCAACAGTTCGCCTGACTGGTCGAGCTTCGACGTGACCGACCGGCAGATTTTCGGCGACGTGACCCACCGCTTCGGCGACTGGACCGCGAAGCTGACCGTGCAGCGCCGCGCGATCGACGAGGATGACAGCCTGTTCTATGTCTATGGCGCGAATACCGCCAACGGCGTGAACGCCGCGCCTGACCGTGCGACCGGCCTCGGCATCGTCAGCTATCCTGGCCGGTTCCGCAGCGCCGCGCGCAACCTGCTGATCGATGCCAATATCGGCGGCACGGTGTCGCTGTTCGGGCGGGCGCATGACGTGATGTTCGGCGTGAACCGCTCGGCGCAGCGCTATACGCAGGATTCGGCCTATGATGTCTCGACGATCGGCCTCTCGCTGCCGTTGTTCGGCGGGTTCGACGGGTCATTCCCCTATCCGAACTTCCCCGCGTTCGACCGCAGCCTCGACACGCACAGCCGGCGCGAGACGGTGTACGGCCTCGTCCGCCTCAACCCGGCCGATGCGCTGAAGGTGATGGTCGGCGCCAACGCCACCCGCGCGTTCAGCGAGGGTGTGTCCTATGGCGCGCCGACCGACTATGACCGGTCGCGCTTCCTGCCGTTCGTCGGCGCGACGCTCGACCTGACCGGCAATATCAGCGCCTATGCGAGCTTTGCGACGATCTTCAACCCGCAGACGCAGGTCGATGCGCAGCGCCGCCTGCTCGACCCGATCGAGGGCGACAATCTGGAGGCCGGGCTGAAGGGCGAATGGCTCGCGGGCAAGCTGAACGCCAGTGTCGCGCTGTTCCAGGCGCGGCAGAAGAACACCGCCGAGGCTGCCGGCTTCGACGCCACGATCGGCCAGACGCTGTATCGCGGCGTCGACGCGACCTCGCAGGGCATCGAGCTGGAGATGAGCGGACAGCTCGCGCCCGGACTACAGGCGACCGGCGGTTTCACCGCGATGCGCATTCGCGGCACCGACGACCGGCCGGTGCGGACTTTCGTGCCGCGCACCACCGCGCGGCTCAACATCGTCTGGTCGCCGACGATGCTGCCCGATCTCAAGGTCGGCGCATCGGGCCAGTATCAGAGCAGCATGTACCTCGAACCCGGTGTCACCGCGACGACCGGACAGCCGGTGCGCATCACGGAAGGTGGCTATGCGACGCTCGACCTGATGGCCCGCTATGACCTGACGCCGCGCGTGGCGCTCAGCGCCAATATCCGCAACGTCAACAATGCCAAGGCGCTGACCGCACTGAATTTCGATCAGGGATATTTCAACGCGCCGCGCACGGTGCTGGGCACGGTGCGGGTCAGTTATTGAGGGCAGATCGGAGCGATCCGCCCTCGCGCCGAACCCGCCATTCTGGCCGATCAGCCTTCGACGAGGTTTTCGCCTTCTCCCCTCCCTGACAA
>NZ_LMKU01000028.1:200-82677 GCF_001421635.1 Sphingomonas sp. Leaf25 | reverse complement strand
TTGGGGGGGGGGGGGAGCCATTATGCGGGCGTTCCGAACGAATGCCGATCAGGTGAACTCTGCCGCGACCTACCCGACGAACGCACGCTCGATCACATAGTCGCCGGGCTTGGCGTTCGATCCTTCCTCGAACCCCTGACCTTCCAGATAGACCGAGAAGTCGCGGATCATCTCGGTCGACCCGCACAGCATGATCCGGTCGGTCGCCGGGTCGAACGCCTGCGCGCCGCCGATCCGCGACGAGAACAGCGTGCCGTTGTCGACCAGCGCGTCGATGCGGCCGGTGGTGTGGAACGGCTCGCGCGTTACCGTGGGGACATAGGTGAACTGCTGAGCCGCCTGATCCTCGACCAGCGGATCGCCGGCAAGGTTCGCCTCCAACGTGGTGCGGAAGGCAAGGTCGCTGACCCGGCGGACCGAATGGACGACGACGATCGATTCATACATCTCGTACACGTCGGGATCGCGGATCAGGCTGAGGAACGGGGCGAGGCCGGTGCCGGTCGACAGCATGAACAACCGGCTGCCGGGTTTCAGCGCATCGGTGACGAGCGTACCGGTCGGCTTCTTGCCGAGGTAGATTTCGTCGCCCGGCACGATCTGTTGCAGCTTCGACGTCAGCGGGCCGTCCTGCACCTTGATCGACAGGAACTCCAGCTCCTCGGCATAGGCCGGGCTGGCGATCGAATAGGCGCGCAGCAGCGGCTTGCCGTTGTCGCCGGGCAGGCCGATCATCACGAATTCGCCCGAGCGGAAGCGGAAGCTCGCCGGCCGGGTGATGGTGAAGCTGAAGAGATGCTCGTTCCAGTGACGCACCGAACGCACGCGCTCGACGCTCAGCGCGTTGGTCGGTTCGAGGCCGTGGGTTACGGCGGTGCGGTCGCTCATCGATAATCCTTACGTCCTGACGCTGGAGCCCGGGGGAAGCCCGACCTGGCCGAGCATCGCCGCCGTGCGGGCCAGCGCGCAAAAAGTGGGTGCGATCGCCCGATCGGCGACCAGCAGCGAAAGCGTGGTCCGTGCCTTCGCATCGCGCCCCGTTACGAGATCGCGCGCCAAGGTCAAGAGAACCGATTCATCGTCGGTCACAAGCCCGCATTTACAGTTGATCTGGATCGGCACGCGGGCGTGGGTGGAAAGCTGCGTCATCCATGTGTCGAAATCGGCGAGCGCCTCCAGCGCGCCGGCCTGCGCGAAGCGCGCGGCAAGCATCGCCTGTGGGTGCTGACAGGCGGTTCGCGCCGCCACCCACAGGCGGATCGCGCGCACCAGAAAGCGGTCGCCGGGCGGCAGGGCGGCCAGCGGGCGGTCGATCAGATCGTACATGGAGCCTCGCTATTGATACTCATTCGCAAAGGCTATTGCCGGGACGCGGACTCGTCAAGGGCCGATCGACGCGGCATGGCGGCGCGCGGGGAGTCGGATCGGCGAGGCTTAAATAATATATTCAGCAATACGCCTCACCATCCTCGGCGACAGGGGAGGGCTACCATGAAATTCAAGGTTCGCGGCCGTATCAACCTTATCGGCGTCGTGGCGGCGCTGGGGCTGGTCGCGCTGCTGTGTATCAGTCTGTTCCGCCTTTCCGCGACGATGCACGACGATATTGAGCGCAGCACGCAACAGGTCGTCGAAACCGCGCGCGCCGTGGTGGAACATTATCATGACGAGGAAGTCGCCGGGCGGATGAGCCGCGCCGATGCGCAAAAGGCCGCTCTTTCGACGCTCGGATCGCTGCGCTATGGCGACAAGGATTATTTCTGGGTCAACGACATGCACCCCCGCATGTTGATGCACCCGATCAAGCCGGAACTGAACGGCACCGACCTGACCAACAACCGGGATGCCGCCGGCAAGGCGCATTTCGTGCAGATGGCGCAGATCGTGCGCGACAAGGGTGCCGGCTTCCTCGAATATCAATGGACCAAGCCGGGTGAACCGGTGCCGCAGCCCAAATTGTCGTACGTCATGGGCTTTGCGCCATGGGGCTGGGTGATCGGATCGGGCGTCTATATCGACCGGATCGATGCGGCGGTGTGGCGTTCGGCTGCGATTCTCAGCGGGCTGGCGCTGATCGTGCTGGTGGCCGTCGGGCTGTTCTCGCAGGCGATCGGCCGGTCGATCTCCAAACCGGTCGAGGCGCTTGCCGCCCGGATGCGCGGGCTGGCGGCCGGCGATACCGATGCGGCGATCCCCGGCATCGGCCGGCACGACGAGATCGGCGAGATGTCCGACGCGCTGCAGGTGTTCCGCGACGCTGCGATCGTCGCGCGGGAGCGCGAGGCCGAGCAGCAGCAGGTCGTCGCCGAGGTCGGGCAGGGGCTCGACGCGCTGGCGAAGGGCGATCTGACCGCGCGGATCGATGCCGAATTCACCGGTGCGTTCGCCAAAATCCGCACCGATTTCAACCAGGCGATGGTCGCGGTCGGCGATGCGATGCAGGCGGTGTCGCATTCGGCGGGCAGCATCCGCACCGGCGCGACCGAGATCAGCGGCGCGTCCGACGACCTGTCGCGCCGCACCGAACATCAGGCGGCGTCGCTGGAGGAAACGGCGGCGGCGATGGACGAGATCACCATGACCGTCCGCCAGACCGCCGCCGGCGCGTTGCAGGCCAACGAGACGATGGCCGCCACCCGCGCCGATGCCGAGGCGGGCGGCAGGATCGTCCGCGACGCGGTGGAGGCGATGGGCCGGATCAAGCGGTCGTCCGACGAGATTTCGCAGATCATCTCGGTGATCGACGGGATCGCGTTCCAGACCAATCTGCTGGCGCTCAACGCCGGGGTCGAGGCGGCGCGCGCCGGCGATGCCGGGCGTGGCTTCGCGGTGGTCGCCTCCGAAGTCCGCGCGCTGGCGCAGCGTTCGGCCGATGCCGCGCGCGATGTGAAGGCCCGCATCCAGTCGAGCGGCACGCAGGTCGAAAGCGGCGTCGCGCTGGTCGGCGAAACCGGCCGCGCGCTCGACCGGATCGTCACCCGCGTCGTCGAGATCGGCGATCTGGTCGGCCGGATCGCGGCGGGCGCGGACCAGCAGGCGCTGGGGCTGCAACAGGTCAACACGGCGGTCAACGAGATGGATTCGGTGACGCAGCAGAATGCGGCGATGGTCGAGGAAAGCACCGCCGCCGCCCGCAGCCTCGCCGCCGAAGCCGAAGCGCTCGCCCGCCACGTCGCCCGCTTCCGGCTGGCGATGGAACCGGCGGTGGTCCAGATGGCCCCGCCCGTCCGGCGCTATCGATCGGCGGCGTGAGCCGGCATGAGGCGCCGGCTACGGGTGAATCTTTAGGCCCAGTCGATATTCACGACCGCATCGTCACCCCGGACTCGTTCCGGGGTCCACGGCGCAGCGATCGATGCAGCCCGAAGAATGATCGACAGCGTACGCGGCCAAGTGGACCCCGGAACAAGTCCGGGGTGACGAAGGAAGCCAGCACTTTCGATCAAGCGCCGCACTGGAATGGCTTGGTGCCGATCCGTCAGAGGCACCCCGTATCAGCGTACAGCACGAACATCGTGGCGATCTTGCCGGTGCGGTTCGTTTCCCAGTCGATGCGGACCCGGCTGCCGCAGAGGGGGCCGCCGAATTTGACCGAGGCGCTTTTCCGGTTCGGGTCGATCTGGAGTCCTTGCGTCTCGAGATAGGAGATCAGCGCGCGTTCCGGGCCTCCCCGCATCTGTCGCGCCTCGATCCGGTCGCGGATCATTGCTTCGCCTCGGCGATATGCCATTCCCTCGATACCGGCGAACAGCGGCGTCGCGGGAAGGCCGGATTGCTGGCACCCGCCCGGAAGAAGCTGGCACCCGCCCGGAAGCACCAGCATGGACGCAAGAAGCCAGCGGTACATCCGGTTTGTCGCCATCATGCTGCCGGGATACCATCGATCCCGGTTCTTTGGCAGGGTCGAGCGATCCCGGTCGCGACCTTGGGATTTTGACGCGCTCTGTCCGACGGTAAAGGTGATCGATGACACTGACGATGTACGGCATCCCCAACTGCGATACGATCAGGAAGGCGCGGTCGTGGCTCGACGCGCACGGCGTCGCCTATCAATTCCACGACTATAAGAAGGCCGGCATCGATCGGGCGTTGCTCGAAACCTGGGTCGCGGCGCTCGGGTGGGAAGCGTTGCTCAACCGTAGCGGCACGACGTTCCGCAAGCTGCCCGAAGCCGCACGTGCCGATCTCGATGCCGCGCGCGCGATCGACCTGATGCGCGACCAGCCGTCGATGATCCGTCGCCCGGTGCTGGTCGACGGGGCGGGGATCGAGATCGGGTTCAAGGCCGATCGCTATGCGGCGCGGTTCGCCGCCTGATTTAAAAGAGCGATTGGCCAGCGCCGGCGGACCCGTTACGCTCCCGCATCGAATCATGCTTTGGGGGAAGCATATGCCGTCTGCGATCGGTCGACGTACGCCACCATGGTTCCGGTTCGTCGGGCTGTTGCTGGTCCTGTGGGGCCTTGCGGGGATTTTCGCCTTCTACAGCCATGCGATGATGAGCGACGCGGCGCTGGCGGCGCTGCCCGATTATGACCGGCGGATGTATCTGGTGCGGCCGGGCTGGTTCGACTGGATCTATGCCGCCGCGACCTGGGGCGGGCTGATCGGCGCGCTGCTGCTCCTCGCGCGGCGGCGACAGGCGGCGGCGGCGTTCGCGGTGTCGCTGCTGGCGGTGGCGGTACAGTTCGCGTGGGTGTTTGCCGCGACCGATCTGATCGCGGTCAAGGGGGCCGGCGCCACCCTGCCGTTTCCGCTGGTGATCTTCGCCATCGCGCTCGCCCAACTGGCGCTGGCGCGGCATGGCATCGTGCGCGGGTGGCTTCGCTGATCGCGCTCCGCTAAAGCGCGGGCATGTCCACGACCTTCACCATCGACACCGCCACCAGCCGCGCGACGCCCACCCCTGTGCCCGCCAAGCGGCTGACCATCCCCGCGATCCGCGCCGCCAAGGGCAAGACCCCGCTGGTGATGCTGACCGCCTATACCGTGCGGATGGCGCAGTTGATGGATGCGCAATGCGACATGCTGCTGGTCGGCGACAGTCTGGGGCAGGTGATCTATGGCCTGCCCTCCACGGTGCCGGTCACGCTCGACATGATGGCGGCGCATGGCGCGGCGGTGGTGCGCGGCAGCTATCACGCGCTGGTCGTCATCGACATGCCGTTCGGCAGCTATGAAGCCAGCCCGCAGCAGGCGTTCGAAAGCGCGGCGATGCTCTTGAAGGCGACCGGCGCGGCGGCGGTGAAGCTGGAGGGCGGCACGGCGATGGCCGAAACGGTCGCGTTCCTGTCGCAGCGGGGTATCCCCGTCATGGGCCATGTCGGCCTGACCCCGCAGGCGGTGAACCAGCTCGGCGGCTATGGCGCGCGCGGCCGCAGCCCCGAAGAGGCCGCCAAGATCGTCGCCGACGCGACGGCGGTCGCCGAGGCGGGCGCGTTCGCGGTGGTGATCGAAGGCGTGGTCGAACCGATCGCCATCGACATCACCAACCGCATCGCCTGTCCCACCATCGGCATCGGTGCATCCGCCCAATGCGACGGGCAGGTGCTGGTGGCCGAGGACATGCTCGGCCTGTTCGAGCGGACGCCGCGCTTCGTGAAGACCTATGGCGATATTGCCGGCCGTATTTCCGCCGCGGTCGATGCCTATGCCGGCGATGTCCGGTCGCGGGCCTTTCCCGGCGCGGCGCAGCTCTATCCGCCCAGGGGATAAGCCCGCGACCAACCGCTTTCGTTTCGGCCGGGCGTCGGTTAAAGGAGCCCGCTTGACTGAACCCCCGGAGCTTTCCCCTTGGCGCTGACCCCGCAGAACAACGACGCCTTCATTCGCGAAGTGGACGACGAACTGCGTCGCGAGCAGATGTCGCATATCGGCCGGCGCTATGGTCTGTGGATCATCGGTGCGGTCCTGCTGGCGCTCGTCGCCTTCGGCGGCTGGACGTGGTGGCAGCATCACCGCAACACGGTGGCGGGCGAACAGGGTGAAAAACTGGCGGTCGCGCTCGATGATGTCGCGGCGGGCCGCAGCGCGCAGGCGACGGCGGCGGTACAGGCGCTGACCACGTCGGATTGGGATGCGGTGCGCGCCACCGCGCTGCTGACGCAGGCCGACCTCCTGCTCGGCAAGGACGATCGCAAGGGCGCTGCCGCCGCCTTCGCCAAGGTCGCCGCCGACGACTCGCTGGCGCAGCCGTTCCGCGATCTCGCGCTGGTCCGCCAGACGGCGGTCGAATATGACGGCCTTGCGCCGCAGGCGGTGATCGACCGGCTGCGCGGCCTGGCCGACAAGGACAGCCCGTGGCTTGGCAGCGCGGGCGAGATGGTGGCGATCGCCTATCTTCGCCTCGACAAGCCGCAGCAGGCCGGGCAGACCTATCGCCTGATCGCGCAGACCGAAAGCGTGCCCGAAACCATCCGTGCCCGCGCGGTGCAGATGGCCGGGTCGCTCGGCGTCGATGCTGCTCCCACGCCCGCTGCGGCGCGCTGATCCTTCCTTTTGAACGCGGATACCGTTTCCATGAAGAAGCACCTGAAACTTTCGGCAGCGGTCGCCGCGCTCGCGCTGCTCGGTGGATGCGGCGTGTTCAAGGGCGGCGGCGGCCCCAAGACTCCGATCGTCGGCCAGCGCGTGCCGATCCTCGCGTCGGAGGAACTGGCGGTCGCCGATCCCACGCTCGCCGAGTTGCAGGTCGTCCTGCCGCTCGCCACCACCAACGCCGGCTGGGCGCAGCCCGGCGGCAGCGCGTCGAAGTCGATGGGCCATCTGGCGCTGGGCGATACGCTGCGCCAGGCGTGGTCGGCGCGCATCGCTGGCGGCAACACCCGCACGCGCCTCGCCGCCGCCCCGGTGGTCGATAACGGCAAGCTGTACGTGATCGATGTCGAGGGCGTCGTCACCGCGATGGCGGCCGACACCGGTGCGCAGCTCTGGACCGCGCAGACCGTCAAGGGTGACGAGAACCCGCGCGCCCGCTTCGGCGGCGGCGTCAGCGCCGAGGGCGAGCGCGTGTTCGCCAGCGATGGCCTCGGCGATGTGGTCGCGTTCAACGCCGCCGACGGCAAGGAAGTGTGGCGCGCCAAGCCCGGCGGTCCGCTGCGTGGCGCGCCGACGCTGGCCAATGCGCAGGTCTATGTCGTCAGCCAGGACAACCAGCTTTTCGCGCTCGACCAGGCCGACGGCAAGGTCGTGTGGACCCAGTCGGGCAGCCTTGAAGCGCAGGGCGTGTTCGGCGTCGCCGCGCCGGCTTCGGCGCAGGGCACGGTGGTCGCCGGTTTCTCGTCGGGCGAACTCAACGCCTATCGCTATGAAAACGGCCGGTCGGTCTGGGCCGACAGCCTGTCGCGCACCTCGGCGTCGACCTCGGTGTCGGCGCTGGCCGACATCGATGCCGAACCGGTGATCGACAACGGCCGGGTCTATGCGGTCGGGCAGGGCGGGCGCATGGTCGCGCTCGAACTCACCTCGGGCCAGCGGTTGTGGGAACAGAATCTGGCGGGCATCTCGACGCCATGGGTGGCGGGCGAATGGATCTTCGTCGTTACCGACGACGCGCGCCTGCTGTGCATCTCGCGCGGCAGCGGCAAGCTGCGCTGGGTCCAGCAACTGCAGGGCTTCCGCAACGTGAAGAAGCGTAAAGGACCCATCGGCTGGGTCGGCCCGATCCTCGCGGGCAACCGCCTGCTCCTCGTCAATACCGAAGGGCAGTTGGTGTCCGCCTCGACCGCCGACGGCAGCATCACGACGACGCAGGAAACCCGGTCGAAGGTGGGCTATACCCTGTCGCCGATCGTCGCCAACGGCATGCTGTACCTGCTCGACGACGCGGGGCAGCTCACCGCCTGGAAGTAAACACCCCCACTCGTCATCCCCGCGAAGGCGGGGATCCATAGACGCAGCGCTGCCGATGGAAGCGCTGCGTCGGCGTTTATGGGTTCCCGCCTGCGCGGGAACGACGATTATGGGCAATGCCCTCGACCCACCGGCCCATACTCCCTACACTCGCGCGCACCGCGCACCCCAGGAATCCCCATGCCCAACCCCGTCGTCGCCATCATCGGCCGTCCCAATGTCGGCAAGTCGACGCTGTTCAACCGGCTGGTCGGCAAGCGGCTGGCGCTGGTCGACGATCAGCCGGGCGTGACCCGCGACCGGCGCGAGGGCGAGGCGAGCCTGCTCGGGCTCGACTTCACCATCGTCGACACGGCGGGGTTCGAGGATGAGGATGCCGCGACCCTGCCCGGGCGCATGCGGATGCAGACGCAGGCGGCGGTCGAGATGGCCGACGTCGCGCTGTTCATGATCGACGCGCGCGCCGGCATCACCCCGCTCGACGAGGAGATCGCCCGCTGGCTGCGCTCGTCGAACGGCACCGTCGTCCTCGTTGCCAACAAGGCGGAAGGGCGCGCGGGCGAGAGCGGCGTGATCGAATCGCTGGCGCTGGGCTTTGGTGACCCGGTGCAGATGTCGGCCGAACATGGCGAAGGCGTGGCCGACCTGTTCGACGCGCTGCGCCCGCACATCGAACGCGAGGACGAAGAGGTCGAGGAGGAGGATGAGGCCGAATACGACCCGCAGACCGCCGTCCTCAAGCTGGCGATCGTCGGCCGTCCCAATGCGGGCAAGTCGACGCTCATCAACCGGTTTCTGGGCGAAGACCGGCTCATCACCGGGCCGGAAGCGGGCATCACCCGCGATTCGATCGCGGTCGATTGGGAATGGACCGATGGCGAGGGCAATGGCCGGGCGGTGCGGCTGATCGACACCGCAGGCATGCGCAAGAAGGCGCGCGTGCAGGAAAAGCTGGAGAAGCTGTCGGTCGCCGACGCGCTCCACGCGATCGACTTCGCCGAGGTCGTCGTGCTGCTGCTCGACGGGACGCGCGGCCTCGAACTGCAGGACATCAAGATCGCCGACCGCGTGCTGCAAGAGGGCCGCGCGCTGGTGATCGCGCTCAACAAATGGGACGTGGCCGAACATGCCTCGTCGCTGTTCAACGGGGTCAAGGGCGCGCTCGAGGACGGACTGTCGCAGGCGAAGGGCGTGCCGCTGCTCACCGTGTCGGCGGCGACCGGCAAGGGGCTCGACATGCTGATGAAGGTCGCGTTCGAAACGCGCGAGGCGTGGAGCCGCCGCGTTTCGACCGGCCAGCTCAACCGCTGGTTCGACCGCGCGCTCGAAGCCAATCCGCCACCCGCACCCGGCGGCAAGCGCGTCAAGATGCGCTACATCACCCAGAACAAGTCGCGCCCGCCCAGCTTCGTGCTGTTCGGCACCCGCGTCGACCAGTTGCCCGAGAGCTACAAACGCTATCTCATCAACAGTCTGCGCAAGGAATTCGGCTTCGGCGCGGTGCCGGTGCGGATCAACATGCGCGCCCCGAAGAACCCGTTCGACCACAGCAAGTGATCCGCATCGACGCCCGCGGCATGCGCTGTCCGTGGCCGGCGATCCGGCTGGCGCGGGCGCTGCGCGAGGGGGCGGATGTGGTAGAGATCACGGCCGACGATCCCCGCGCGGGCGGTGAGTTGGCGAGTGCGGCGGCGGCGGTCGGCGCGACGCTGAGCGTGGTGTCGGAGGGAGTGTTTCGGGTCGAGCGATAAATACCATTGGACTGAACCGGAATCGTCCGGTTTCAACGGCGTTCGAGGCCACATCAAGGCCGGCAATTGTGACGCAGATACCGTGCGGCCGCTGGCTGGGTTGCAGGATTGGCGAGTATAGGCCGTAGCGTCGCGCAAGGTGTGGTCTTGCGGACGACGTTACCAAGGCGAAAGGTGCCGTCTACGCTTGCAGCGTCGGTCAGCGTCGGCACGATCCAGACATAAGGATCGCGGTCGTCGCCAGTACCGATCGCGACCGCCCGGACCGCATTGGTGCCGGTCGCCTTAGCGGGCAACGTCAGGTGTCGATCACGATAGCGGGCGTCGATATATTGCAACCCGGCGTAGACAGGCTTGCGTGACAATTCGGCATACACGACCGTCCCATACCAGCCGATGCCGACTGCGCAGACTGCGAGCGCTGCACCCACGGGCAAAAGAGCGCAGGATCGTTGCATCGCCGGTCATCTCCACATCGTTCAGGTGCCGGCTTTCGCCTCCCACGGCTTGTCGCGCAAATTCAGGTGCGTGATCCCGCGCGCCTGCAACCGTGGTCCGAGGAACCGGTAGAAATACCAGTCCTTCGCCGCGAACGGCGTCAGATGATACAGCACCCGCTCGGCCAGCGTCCAGCGCACCCGCCGCCGGTCGGCCCGCCTCGGCGACGGTTTCGCCCAGAAGCGATAGGGATAAACGACGCGGCCGAGCTTCGCGACGCGCTGCATGATCTCGTGGTCGAGCAGGACGTAGGGCCAGTGTTTCTCCGAAAAGCCGCCCGCCTGCACCAGCGCCGCCGTGCGGAACGCCTGCCCATAGCCGCCGGTATGCGTCTGCTTCGCCAGCACCCGCGTCACGACCCCCGAATAGAGCGCGCGGCGCAGCGGCTGCCCCGACGCATCGACCCCCAGCGCCATCACCGCCACCACCGCCGGATCGGCATCGAACGCGCGCTCCGCCTCGGCCAGATAGTGCGGCGGATAGAAGGTGTCGGCATCGCCGAACGCGCTGAACTCGGTGGTCAGATGCGCCATCGCCGCCTCCAGCGCATGGATCTTGCCCGGCCGCGCTTCGTGGAGATTCACCACCTCGACCCCCGGTGCCGCGAAGCTCCGCGCGATCGCGTCCGAGCCATCGGTCGAGGCATTGTCAACCAGCACCAGCCGGAACGGCACCCCCTGCGCCGCGAGCGACGCCAGCGTCGCGGGCAGATAGTCGGCCTCGTTGTAATAGGCGATGACGAAGGTCCAGCGCATCATCGGCAAAGCTCCATCAACCGCGCGCAGGCGGCCTCCGACGACCGTGCCCCGTGCGTCGCCACCACATGCGCCCGCGCCGCCGCGCCCATCGCCGCCAGCGCACCCGGATCGGCGAGCAGCGCCGCGACCTTCGCCGCATAATCGGCATCGCGCACCAGCAGGCCACAGGCGGGCGGGATCACGTCCGGCCCGATCCGGTCGTCGAACGCCGCGACGGGCAGGCCGCACGCCATCGCCTCGGGGATCGCGCGCGGGAAATAGTCGCGCCGCCCGGCGTGGAAGAACAGCCGCGCCTGCGCCAGCATCGCCGGCACCTGTGCGTTCGGCACATGCCCCAGCCAGTCGACCCACGGAAAACGCGCCTTGAGCTTGCTCGCCTGCGGCCCGTCGCCGATCACCGCCACCCGGTGCTGCCGACCCAGCGCGGCGATCTCGTCGAACTTCTTGTAGCGGGTGAGGCGGCTGGTCGCGATCACATCGTAGCGTTTCTCCGCCGCCACCGGCGCGAAGCGGGCGGTATCGATCGTCTTGGGCAGCCGCTGCATTCGCGCGGCTGGAATCGCCCGCCGCCAGAACCGCCAGCCCGGCGTGGTCAGCAACGTCTCCTGCACCGCCGACTCCGGGAACAGCAGATCGGCGTGCGGCACGATCCGGCTCCAGTAATCGCCGCCGATGACGAGCGCGAACCGCCGCCGCCCGGGCCGCAGCACCCGGTCGAACAGGTCGAACCCCGCGCCGCCATTGCTGCCGATCAGCACGAACAGGTCCGCCGGATCGGCCTTCGCCGCCGCGATCATCGTGTCGCTCCACTGGTCGCGGGTCTTGGCTTGCGGGTTCGACGGCGCGAACAGCCGGATCGGATAGGGCGCGACCCCCGGCAACGCCGACAACGTGTCGAGCGGCTCGCGCGCCAGCCCCCACAATTCGACATCGACCCCATGCTCGGCAAGGATGCCCGGCATCCGCCGGTCGCGATTGTCCCAGCGCAGCCATTCGCCCGGATCGGCGATGCCGTGATGGGTCGGATAGGTCAGGACGAACACGATACGCATCAGCCGCCCCGGCTACCAGCGTGGGCCGCGGGGCGCCAGCCATTGCCGTTTCGCCGGCCGCGTCCTAAGGCGCGATCGATGAACTGGTCGGACGATGGCGCGCGCATCAGTTGCGTGATGGTGACGGCGAACCGGGCCGCGCTGGCGCGCCGGGCGGTCGATTGTTTCCTGAGGCAGACATGGCGCAACCGCGAACTGGTCGTCGTCGATGACGGTACGCAGGACTATACCCCGCTGTTCGCCGCGATTCCCGCCGATCGGCTGATCTACGACCGGGTGGCCAAGACGCCCGACAACACATTGGGACGCTTGCGCAACCGCTCGCTCGACCGCGCGACCGGCGCGATCGTCGCCCAGTGGGACGACGACGACTGGTATCATCCCGAACGCCTTGCCCGGCAGGCGGCGGTACTCACTGGGGGCAAGGGGGCGTGCGTGCTGCGCGGCACATTGATGCACCTCGACGCGCCCGGATGGTTCGATCACCCCTATGTCGGCACGCTGGAGCCGGGCGTGCCGGGCAGCATCGTCCACCGCGCCGATCCGGCCGCGCGCTACCCCGAGAAGCGGCGCGGCGAGGATACCGATTTTCTGCACCACTGGTCGCGCGAGGCGATTGGCGTGCTCGACTCGCCCGGCCTGTTCGTCCGCGCGTTCCACGGATCGAATACGTGGGAGCGCGATCATTTCGAGCGGCGGGTTCGCAATACGCCCGCCGCCGCGATCGAATATGCGCTGCGTCGCCTGCTGCCCGGCGGAATGTGGCGGCATTCGCGCTTCCGGCTCGATGCCGCCACCCGTGCCGCGTTCACGGCGTTCGTCGCCGATAGCCGCGCCGCCGGGGTGTTCGCGTGACTCTCGCCGACCGGTTCGCGCGCGTTCAGACGTGGTCCGAAACCCCTGCGGCAAAGATACTCGGCCGCGTCTGCCGCGCGTTGTTCTTTGTCGGCGTGCTGGCGTGGCTGGTGCTGAAGGTCCGCGCGATCGGGTGGAGCAACGTCGCCGCCGCGCTGCCGCGCACGCCGTGGTTCTACCTGTTGTTCGTCGTGATGTTCATGGCGTTGCCGCTGTCCGAGGTGCTGATCTTCCGCCTGCTGCTCGGCCGGAAATTGCCCGGCGCACTGCCGGTGTTCGTGCGCAAGCGCGTCTTCAATTCGGCGTTCGTCGGCTATTCGGGCGAGCTGTATCTGTTCGTCTGGGTGCGCCAGCGGCTGGGGATCGCGTCGAAGACGTTGCTGCTGGCGATCAAGGACAATGCGATCCTCTCGGCGCTCGCCTCGGCCGGGATCACCTCGGTCCTGCTGCTGATCTTCATGGCGACCGGCCGGGCAAAGTGGATCGCCGACTGGCTCCATTCGGCGGGCGGCATGGTGCTTGCCGCGCTGCTGGTCGCGGGTTTCCTGACGCCGCTGCTGCTGCGGTTGCGGCGGCAGATATTGTCGGTGCCCTGGGCGACGGCGGGCACGGTGTTCGCCATTCATGTCGCGCGGATCGCGGTCGTCGTGCTGTTGCAGGCGACGCAATGGGCGGTCGTGCTGCCCACCGAACCGTGGAGCGTGTGGGTGACGTTCCTCACGGTGCAGATGGTCATCAGCCGCCTGCCGGTGGTGCCCAACCGCGACCTGCTGTTCCTGTCCGCCGCGCTGGAGATGAGCCATATCGTCGATGGCCCGCGCGCGGCGATGGCCGGATTGCTGCTGGCGGGCGGCGCGCTGACGCAGGGCAGCAACCTGCTGTTCTTCCTGCTGACCAGCTTCGAACGGCGGCGCAGCGGCTCGCCCGCCCCCATCGCCGACGAACCGGCGATCGAGGCGGTCATCGCGACGCCGGGCGCGCCGCCCGCGAACGAGTAGGAAGCCTTTTGTAAACTCGCGGAAGAGCGAGTTTCCTGCGCGGTGCCGGCCCGCTCCCCCTCCCGTCCACCCACAGCGTATCTTGAATGGGTGGCCGGGAGGGAGAGAGGGCCGGCACCGCAAAACGCGCATCGGCGCGTTTTCAAACCGAACGTCAGGCGTTCGCCCGCTCACAGATGAAGCGTGACAGTTCCTGCCGCAGCGGCATGCCCTCGGTCGGCCGCAGCGGGCCGTCGTGCGCGGTGTAGGTTTCGACATGCGCCCGCGTGTCCGCCACGCCGACGATGTGGAACAGCCCCTGTTCGCAATCGAGTTCGGTACGGGCATAAGCGACCTTGGTCCCGCGCTGCTGGCGCAGGATCGCGATCGTCGTCCCCGCCGCCGTCCGCCGCTGGCGCAGCAGTTCATAGCGCGAGCGCGGGTCCGACGGTGTCGGGATCGCGACACCCTCCAGCTTGTACCGCTCGGCCCCGTCGCCCGCGATCGGCGTATCGACCAGATTGCGCAGGCTGACGCCATTGTCGCCCGTCGCCGCAACCTCGGTCACGTCGCGCGAATTCGCGCCGCCGCAGGCCGCCAGCAGGGAAAAGGCCATCGTCGCAACGATTGCTCGCATCGTTCATCCTCTTGAAATTGCCAGTCCGACACCGATCCGCCGCGTCGCGGCAAACTTGCCGCCACGCCGCCGATGCCGCGATCATCCCAGCATTCAGCGCGACCGGATCGCTCCGACCAGGGTCATGAACGCGATCGCGCCGAAAGCGAGGAACAGGCCCCCGGTTTCCTCCCAGCCGATCTCCATCAGGCGATCGAACCGGTCGGTCGAGGGCAGGTAGGAACGAAGCGTTTGGTAGGGTATATCCATGACGCATCGCAACATAACCGCGACTTTCAGGAATGGAATACGCACCACCGCAGCTTCCGCTCCGTTCACCGGACGGGAAATCATATGTTACAGTCATGCAAGACGGCGGTGCGCAACCGGCAAGGCAAGTGTAGCATTAGCGGGGAACTGCCGGCATTGTTGCGAAGTGTTGCCCGTTCCCGGTCATGATGCCGGCCAAGGCCGCGATCGATCGAAAAGACCTGCTTCACCTCCGGTCCAAAGTGGTGCGTCTTCACCGATTGCGGCATGTCCCGGGATGACGACGAACGTCGGACGTCCGCCGCCGGTCAACTCGCCGGGTAAAAACGACGCTTGCACAGGGGCATGACTGTCCATACACCCCGCATATTCCGTTTATCGATAACGTTTGGGGGTTTCGAATGTTTCGTACCATGGCGTCCGTCCTGCTCGCTTCCACCGCGCTCGCCGGTGCTCCCGCACTGGCGCAGACCGCGCCGTCCGCCCCGCCGGTGAAGGCCGCGCCGCTCTCGGCGCTCGTCGCCCCGGTCAACATTCCGTACGAAAAATTCACCCTGCCCAACGGCCTGACCGTCATCACCCATACCGATCGCAAGGCGCCGATCGTCGCGGTGTCGGTGTGGTACGATGTCGGGTCGAAGCATGAGCCGACCGGCAAGACCGGTTTTGCCCATTTGTTCGAGCATCTTATGTTCAATGGCTCGGAAAATGCGCCGGGCGATTTCTTCGATCCGCTGCGCTCGATCGGCGCGACCGACCTGAACGGCACGACCAGCTACGACCGCACCAATTATTTCGAGACGGTGCCCAAGCCCGCGCTCGACCGCGCGCTGTTCCTCGAATCCGATCGCATGGGCTATCTGCTCGGCGCGGTGACGCAGGGCGTGCTGGATGAACAGCGCGGCGTGGTGCAGAACGAGAAGCGGCAGGGCGACAACCAGCCCTATGGCCTCGTGCGCTACAAGATGACCGAGGGCATCTTTCCGCAGGGCCACCCGTACCGCCACTCGGTCATCGGTTCGATGGCCGATCTCGACGCCGCCAGCCTTGAGGATGTGAAGTCGTGGTTCCGCGGCCATTACGGCCCGAACAACGCGGTGCTGGTGCTCGCCGGCGACATTGACGCCAAGGAAGCGCGCCCGCTGGTCGAGAAATATTTCGGCGCGATCCCCAAGGGGCCGGAATCGGTCCTGCCGACGATCACCGTGCCGACGCTGGCCGCGCCGGTGCGCGAGGAGATGAAGGACCGTGTCGCCGCGACGATGATTATGAAGGTCTGGCCGGTGCCGGGTCTGAACGATCCCGATTCGCCGGCGCTCGACGTGGCGATGAGCGCGTTCGGCGGGCTGGCCTCGTCGCGGCTCGACAATGAACTGGTGAAGCGCGAGAAGCTGGCGGTGCAGGTGTCGGCGGGCGTGCAGTCGCTGTCGCAGGCCGGCATGCTGATCGTCCGCGCGGTCGTGCGCCCCGGCGTCGATGCCAAGCAGGTCGAGGCACGGCTCGACCAGATGATCGCCGACTATCTGCGCACCGGCCCCACCGCCGACGAAGTGGCGCGCGTCGCCACCACCAACGTGTCGCAGACGATCGGCGGGCTGGAATCGGTCGGCGGCTTCGGCGGCAAGGCGGTCGCGCTGGCGCAGGGCGAACTCTACTCGAACGATCCCGGCTTCTATAAGAAGGAGCTGAACGAGCTGGCGACGATGACGCCGGCGCGCGCCAAGGCCGCCGCGCAAAAGTGGATGTCGCGCCCGGCCTATACGCTGGTCGTCGTCCCCGGCGCGCGCGAAGGCTATGAGGAAGCCAAGGCGGCCCCCAAGGTCGCCGACACGAGCGCGCCGACGCCGGCCACCGCCGAAGGTCCGGCCAAGGGCACGCGCGGGAGCATGCCGGGCGTCGCCGACATCGGCGGCGCGCTGCAATTCCCCAAGGTCACGCGCAGCCGCCTGTCGAACGGCATGGAGCTGGTCTATGCCCAGCGCACCGCCGTGCCGATCACCCAGGTGTCGATGGCGTTCGACGCCGGCATCGCCGCCGACGTGGCGGGCAAGCTCGGCACTGCCGGCATGACGCTCGCGACGCTGGACGAGGGCACCACCACCCGCAACTCGATCGCGCTGGCCGAGGCCAAGGAGCGGCTGGGCATGTCGGTCGGCGGCGGCAACTCGGCCGATCAGACGACGTTCGGCTTCGACGTGCCAAGCGCCAACCTGACCAGCGCAACGATGCTGTTCGCCGACATCCTCAAGAACCCGGCGTTCGACCCGGCGGAGATCGAGCGGGTGCGCGGCCAGACGCTGGCGCAGATCGGCCAGCAGCGCACCAGCCCGCAGGGGCTGGCCGACATGACGCTGCCGCCGCTGCTCTACGGCGCGGATTCGCCCTATGCCAAGCTGGCAGCCGGCGTGGGCGATCCCGCCGCCGTCTCCTCGCTCAAGCGCGAGGACCTGCTGGCGTGGCGCGCGGCATGGCTGCGCCCGGACAAGGCGAAGGTGTTCGTCGTGTCCGACCGGCCGCTGGCCGAGGTGCAGGCGGCGCTGAACGCGGGCCTGGGCGACTGGCGTGCTACCGGCACGGCGGGCACCAAGACCTTCCCGGCGCAGCGCGCGGCGATCAGCCCCAAGATCGTGCTGGTCGACCGGCCCGATTCGCCGCAGTCGCTGATCGTCGCCGCCGAGATGACGCCGCTCAACGCCCGCACCGATACGCTGGCGGCCACCACTGCCAACACGGTGCTGGGATCGGGCTTCCTCAGCCGGATCAACATGGACCTGCGCGAAGCCAAGCACTGGTCCTACGGCGCGCGCGGCGGCTATCAGTTGATGCAGAACGCGGTGCCCTATGTCATCAACGCGCCGGTGCAGGCCGACAAGACCGGCCCGGCGATCGCCTCGCTGCGCGAACAGATCAGCGGGTTCCTGGGGCAGAACGGCGTCACGCCGCTCGAATTCCGCCGCTCGATCGATGGTGAGACGCGGCAGCTCGCCGGCACCTATGAAACGTCGGGCGCGGTGCTGGGCGCGATGCGCAGCAACGACTTCCTCGGCCGCCCGGATAACTATCAGGCGACGCTGCCGCAAAAATATCGCGCGCTGACCCCGCAGGCGCTTGACGCTGCGGCACGCGCGTCGATCGACCCCAATCGCTTCGTCTATGTCGTGGTCGGCAACGCCGCGACGGTCCGGCCGCAGCTTGACGCGCTGGGCCTGCCGGTGGAAGTCGTGCAGCCAGCGGCTGCGACGTCCGCTACCGGCGGCAGCAAGTAAGGAGAGCGACGATGGCCAATGTGGATGGAAGCTGGGATACCGTCACCAAATCGCCGATGGGCGATCAAAAGGCGACGCTGACCGTCAAGAGCGACGGCGCGACCTTCACCGGCAGCTATTCGGGCGCGATGGGATCGACCGGGATCACCGACGGCAAGGTCGAGGGCGACAAGCTGTCGTGGAAGGTTGCGATCGTCGTGCCGATGCCGATGACGCTCGACTGCGAAGCGACCGTCGAGGGCGACACGATTTCGGGCACGGTCGGCGCGGGTGCGTTCGGCAGCTTCCCGATGGCCGGATCGCGCGTCGGCTGATCTCGCGTTGACCAACGACACACGGCCCGTCCGCAGCGATGCGGGCGGGCCGTTTGCGTTTGGGACTTCTCCCCTCCCTGACAAGGGAGNGAAGGCTTCGGTCAAGCACCGCCGTTCCCACGCAACCCGACCCACCCCCAACCCCTCCCTGCCAGGGCGGGGAGCATCATCCCTCCAGCACCGGCGGCTTCGGCCTTTCCCCCGGATCGGGCGCATAGCCGGTCAGCAACCGCGCGCCCCGGCCATAGGTGAACCACGACCACGACCAGTTGACATACACCGCCACGCGGCTGCGGAAATCGACCAGCAGCATCAGGTGGACGAGCGACCATGCCAGCCACGCGACGAACCCCTTGAGCTTCATGCCCCCGATCTCCGCCACCGCGCGCGACCGGCCGATCACCGCCATCGAACCATAATCGCGGTAGCGGAACGGCCCCGGATCGGGCGTGCCGGCGATCCGCCCCGCGATCAGCCGGCCGACATACTTCCCCTGCTGCTTGGCGACCGGGGCAAGGCCGGGGAGGGGGCCTTTGTCACCTTCGAAGCTGGCGACGTCGCCGATCGCGAAGATGTCGGGGTGTCCCGGCACCGAGCAATCGGGCCGCACCTTCACTGCGCCATTGCGCGCGGCGTCGGTGCCCAGCCACCTGGCCACCGGTCGCGCCGCCGTGCCCGCCGCCCACAGCACCGCCGCCGCATCGATCCGCTCGCCGCCGACGGTCAGCCCGCCGTCGTCGATCGTTTCCACCGCCGCACCGGTCCGCACCTCGACGCCCAGTGACTCCAGCGCGCGCCTCGCCGATGCCGACAGCGCGGGATCGAAGCCGGCAAGGATGCGATCCCCCATCTCGCACAGCACCACCCGCGCCCCGCGCGGATCGACATGGGCGAAATCGCGCGCCAGCGTCGTGCGCGCCAGTTCGGCGATGGTTCCGGCCAGTTCCACCCCGGTCGGCCCGCCGCCGACGACGGCGAAGGTCAACAACCGGCGCAACTCCGCCGGATCGTCGCATTGTTCGGCCCGCTCGAACGCACCGAGCACCGCCGCGCGGATCGCCAGCGCATCGTCGATCGATTTGAGCACGAAGGCATGTTCCGCCCAGTCATCATGCCCGAAGAAGCTGTACGCCGCCCCAGTGGCGAGGATCAACCGGTCGAACGGCAAGCGCCGTCCGTCGTTCAACCGCACTTGCTTCGCGGCGGCATCGACCCCGGCGACCTCGGCCATCAGCACGCGGGTATTGCGGTTGCGGCGGAGCAGCGCGCGATTGGCGGTGGCGATGTCGGCGGGGGAGAGCGCCGCGCCGGCCACCTGATATAGCAGCGGCTGGAACAGGTGATGGTTGGTCCGGTCGATCAGCGTCACCTGCGCATCGGCATGGCGCAGCGCCTGCGCGGCGGCGATCCCGCCGAAGCCGGCACCCACGATCACGATCCGTTCGGGCATATCGTTCGCTCTCCCCCAAAAGGCCGCATGGCGGCGGCCCACCACGGCTTCAACCCGCAGCGCAGCATAGGTTTCCCTGCCCCTGCCTGCCGCATCGTCGAACCAGCCCTGCCGCAAATTCACCGGAAATCGGGCATTCGCGCCTTGGTTCGTTCATGGAAGCGACAGATACCGTTGCAGTTGTGCAACAGATATACGGTTCCGTGCCCAATCGTACTTCGCGATGCAACAACCACCGGAGTGCGGGGTTCAGAGGGGCCACGGGACAACCGGCGCGCCTTCGATGCCGGAACCGTTAGTTCTCAAGTGAGGTCATGTATGCGTACGCTTATCACTGTTGCCGCCGCAGCCGCTGCGTTCGTCGCCGCGCCGGCTTTCGCGCAGGATGCCACCTATGCGCAGGATCCCGCCGCCACCACCACCGAGCCCGCCCCGGCGGTCGAGGCTCCCGATGGCACCAGCGGCATCGGCTTTGAACCCTATGTCGCGATCCTCGGCGGCTGGGAACAGTTCGATTCCGAACGGACCAAGGCCGGCATCCCGCTCGTCCCGCGCGACAACAAGCTGAACGGCAGCCTCGTCGAAGGCATCCTCGGCTTCAACGTGCCGCTCGGCCCGGTGTTCGTCGGTGCCGAAGGCAGCGCGTCGAAGGGTATCTCGGGCGACATCGATTGGGATTACGGCGCAGCCGGTCGTTTCGGCGTTCGCGCCGGTGACTCGGGCCTGATCTACGGCAAGGTCGGCTATCGCTGGGTCAATTTCGCAGCGTTCGGCAACGACAGCCGCGACTATCACGAAATGACCTATGGCGCCGGTTTCGAAGTCGGCCCGAAGGACATCGGCCTTGGCGGCATCACCGGCAACTCGGGCGTCCGCCTGCGCGGTGAAGTGTCGACCTTCGGCTCGGCGCACAGCTTCCGTCCGATGCTGGGTCTGACGACCCACTTCTAAAGACGGCTTGTATTGGGCGGGTCCGGCGTATCGGGACCCGCCCCGGTGATTGCGTATCGAAAGACCCCGGACGGGAACGTCCGGGGTTTTTTGTCGTCTGTCGGTTCGGAAGCGACCTGCTCCCCTCCCTGACAAGGGAGGGGTTCGGGGGTGGGTAGGCCGGTTGTGGCGCGCTTGTGTTTCCGTATCAGCCGACCCACCCCCGGCCCCTCCCTTTCAGGGAGGGGAGATGTCGCGAGCCGCTGTCTGGCTGGATGTTAATCCGGCGTGGAACGACAAAAAGCCGCCGGGCGCGAACCCGGCGGCTGTTCCCCGTAGGACAACAGGGAAGCTTATTCCTCGACCGTCACCCGGCCGCGTCGGACGACCATGCCGCGCTCCGCCATCTCCTTGCGGAAATCATGTTCGGCATCGGCCACCTCGCGACGATATTCATGCCACGCATCCTCGCGCGACGAAGCATCCCTAGCGCGCGCCAGATCCTTGCGCAGCTCGCGCTTCGCCTCGGAAATGTCGGTCTTGTAGTCGAGGTAATAGGGGTTGTAGTCCGAATAGACCGGCACCGAGCGATCGCGCGCCAGCGACGGAGTGGCGGTCAGCGCGGCGGCGGTTGCGGCCAGAAGCAATGTCGTGCGGTTCATGGGTCGTCTCCCTGATACTGAACTTGCCGAGCGACAACCATTGTACGCTGCGGACGGTTCCTTCATCTGTCGTTCATCTGCCCGACGCCCCCTCGATATTGTCCGATCGACCGGGCCATGGCCGCAAGACTTGCACGACGGCGACAGGCATCCGATGTTGTCGCAGGCAGCATTAGGGCACGATGAACATGGCCGGACGGGTAAAGCGCAAGGCGGGACTGGCGGCGGCCGAAGCGCTGGCCGATCGCTCGATCGCGCCGCCGGTCTGCGCGCTGTGCGCCCGCCCGATCGGCGCGCAGGTCGAATGGCACCACCGTATCCCCAAGAGCGAAGGCGGGCGCGAGACGGTGCCGCTCCACCCGATCTGTCACCGCACGATCCACGCCAGCGCCACCAACGCCGAACTGGCCGAGCCGCTCGCCGATCTCGACAGCTTGCGCAACGTACCGGCGGTCGCGCGCTTCGTGGCATGGGTACGGGACAAACCCGCCGACTTTCGCGCGCCCGTCAGGCGGAGGCGGTAGCGCGCTGTCCTACAGCGGCGTGCGCCGATACACTTCCGACGAATGGCGATAGGAGGCTTTTGCGAATGCTACGCAATCCGAACGCGAACGCGCGGTTAGTGTAAACTTTGTAAACTTTGGGGGGGATTGGCGGGCTGGCACGGGCAAAGCCCGTGCCGTCGGTCGGCGCTTTGGGCGCCGTCGGCCGGCCGCGCCTGAAGGCTCGGGGTAGCTTTCGCTACCCCTTGCCCGGCGCGGCCCCGGCGCGGCTTATTCTGCTGCAACCCCGCCGAACATATCCCCCATGCCGCTGGCTTCCTCGTTCGCCGGCGGCACCGCCTTCGCCTTCTGGCGCTTGTCGAAGCCGTCCCACACCTCGTTCCAGTTGCCGCGCGTCGCCGCCTTCGAATATTCGGTCGCGCGCTGTTCGAAGAAATTGGCGTGCTCGACGCCGTTCAGCAGTGGGGCGAGCCACGGCAGGGGGTGTTCCTCGATCAGATAGATCGGCTTCATCCCCAATTGCCCCAGCCGCCAGTCGGCGATGTAGCGGATGTACTTCTTGATCTCCTTGGCGGTCATCCCGTGGACCGGCCCCATTTCAAAGGCGAGATCGATGAAATTGTCCTCCAGCCGCACTGTCGTCTGGCACATGTCGGCGATGTCGTCGCGCACGGCGCGCGTCATACAATCGCGTTCCTTGCAGAAGGCGTGGAACAGCTTGATGATCCCTTCGCAGTGCAGGCTCTCGTCACGGACCGACCATGACACGATCTGCCCCATGCCCTTCATCTTGTTGAAGCGCGGGAAGTTCATCAGCATCGCGAACGACGCGAACAGTTGCAGCCCCTCGGTGAAGCCGCCGAACATCGCCAGCGTCTTGGCGATGTCCTCGTCGGTATCGACGCCGAAGTTCTGGAGATAGTCGTGCTTGTCCTTCATCTCGCTATATTCGAGGAAGGCGCCATATTCGCTCTCGGGCATGCCGATCGTGTCGAGCAGATGGCTGTATGCCGCGATATGCACCGTCTCCATGTTGGAGAAGGCGGCGAGCATCATCTTGACCTCGGTCGGCTTGAAGATGCGGCCATATTTCTCGTGGTAGCAATCCTGCACCTCGACGTCGGCCTGGGTGAAGAAGCGGAAGATCTGCGTCAGCAGGTTGCGCTCGTGCGGGGTCAGCTTCTGCGCCCAGTCGCGGCAATCCTCGCCCAACGGCACCTCTTCGGGCATCCAGTGGATCTGCTGCTGGCGTTTCCAGAAATCGAACGCCCAGGGGTATTCGAACGGCTTGTACTGCTTGCGGGCTTCGGTGAGCGACATGGGGTTACTCCGGGGAAACTGAAAAAGGATTATCGAAGAAATATGGCGTCATCCCGGCCTGCGCCGGAAGGACGAAAGCGAAGGAGATCATGCCGACCCCCACGACCATTGCGCGATCCCGAAGATCGCAAGGATGATCCCGAGCGCCAGCGCCATCATGCCGGTCATGGCATGGGCATAGCGCGCCTGCGGCGTGGCCCGTCCGCGCAGCCGCGCGAGCAGCCACACGCCAAGGCCCGACGCGAGCAGCGCGACGCCCAGCATGATGAGGACGTTCTGCGTCATGCGACCAACGGCGGGGACATGCGTTTGACCGCCGCCCCCAACGGAGAAATAGCATGGCCGATCTGAGCAACATCAACGAGCACGCCGAAGTCATCGGCGCCGACGGCGTCCATGTCGGCACCGTCGACCGCGTCGAAGGCGACCGCATCAAGCTGACGAAGAAAGACAGCGGCGCACAGGTCGAAGGCGCGGACTCCAGCCACGAAGGGCACCACCATTATATCGACGGCGGCCTCGTTGCCGAGGTCGAGGGTGACACCGTCCGCCTGTCGGCTAACGCCGACGTCGCGGTGACGTTCGAGACGGAAGAAGACGGCTCGCCGGCGTAAGCCGGACGCAGCGTCGACACGGGGAAGGGGGCTGCGTGCCCCCTTTTTCGTGGGCGCTGCCGGTGCGACCACGCCGTCAGACGGGGACGCTTCGCGCCCCCGCTGCCCGCCGTGGTCTGTCCTCACCTTGCTTGCGCAAGGTGAGGCGACCCGCTCACTGACAGGCAAGACACTCGTCATAATCGGTCGTCTCGCCCAGATCGAACTTCGCCAGTTCGGAGGTATTGTCCGCCTCCACGCCGCCCGCGAACCCGGCGCGCTGCACCGACTTCGAGCGGAGATAGTAGAGCGACTTGATGCCCAGCTCCCACGCGCGGAAGTGGAGCATCAGCAGGTCCCACTTCTCGACGTCGGCCGGGATGAACAGGTTCAGCGACTGCGCCTGATCGATATAGGGCGTGCGATCGCCGGCCAGTTCGAGCAGCCAACGCTGGTCGATCTCGAAGCTGGTCTTGAACGTGTCCTTCTCCTCGGTCGACAGGAAGTCGAGGTGCTGGACCGAACCACCCCGCTCGAGGATCGTGTTCCACACCGCGTCGCTGTTCTTCGACTTCGCGATCAGCAGCTTTTCGAGATACGGGTTCTTGACCGACCACGATCCCGACAGCGTCTTGTGGGTGTAGATGTTCGCCGGGATCGGTTCGATGCAGGCGCTGGTGCCGCCGCAGATGATGCTGATCGACGCGGTCGGGGCGATCGCCATCTTGCACGAAAACCGCTCCATCACGCCCATGTCGGCGGCGTCGGGGCAGGGCCCGCGCTCGCCGGCGAGCTGCATCGACGCCTCGTTCACCTGCGCGCTGATGTGGCGGAACACCTTGAGGTTCCACGCCTTGGCCATCGCCCCTTCGAACGGCAGGCCGCGCGCCTGCAGGAACNNNGCGCGCGCGCCATCTCGTCGGGTGCGCGGTCGATATAGTCGGTCAGCACATTGTCGAGAAAGCGCATCACGTCCTCGATGAAGCGCTTGTCGCCGTTCCATTCGTCCCACGTCTCGAGGTTGAGCGACGAGAGGCAGCACACGGCGGTGCGATCATTGCCGAGGTGGTCCTTGCCGGTGGGCAGCGTGATCTCGCTGCACAGGTTCGAGGTCGATACCTTCAGGCCCAGATCGCGGTGATGCTTGGGCATCGTCGAGTTCACATGGTCGCTGAACACGATGTACGGCTCGCCGGTGGCGAGGCGGGTTTCGACCAGCTTCTGGAACAGCGAGCGGGCGTCGACCGTGGCACGGACCGACCCGTCCTTCGGGCTCTTCAGTTGCCATTCGGCACCGTCACGGACGGCTTCCATGAAGGCATCGGGGATCAGCACGCCGTGATGCAGGTTCAGCGCCTTGCGATTGAAATCGCCGCTGGGCTTGCGGATTTCGAGGAACTCCTCGATCTCCGGGTGGCTGATGTCGAGGTAGCACGCCGCCGACCCGCGCCGCAGCGACCCTTGCGAGATGGCGAGCGTCAGCGAATCCATGACGCGGACGAACGGGATGATGCCGCTGGTCTTGCCGTTCAGGCCAACCGGCTCGCCGATGCCGCGCACATTGCCCCAATAGGTGCCGATGCCGCCGCCGCGCGACGCCAGCCAGACATTCTCGTTCCACGTCTCGACGATGCCCTCAAGGCTGTCGGGCACCGAGTTGAGATAGCAGGAGATAGGCAGGCCGCGCCCGGTGCCGCCGTTCGACAGGACCGGCGTCGCCGGCATGAACCACAGCTTCGAGATATAGTCGTACAGCCGCTGCGCATGCGCGGCGTCATCGGCATAGGCCGAGGCGACGCGGACGAACAGGTCCTGATAGGATTCGCCCGGCAGCAGATAGCGGTCCTTGAGCGTATCCTTGCCGAAATCGGTCAGCAGCGCGTCGCGCGAATGATCGACCTCGACCGCGTGGAGCTGGGCATCGACGGTGTGGCTGGTCCGCACGACGGGGGCCGGGGCAGGGGTCGCTTCGGCGAGGGGGAGTTCGGCTGTCTGGGCGTCCTGACTGTCGGCGAAGGTCATTGTCCCGTTCCTCATGTGTTCGTCCGGGGGCAGCGCCTCCGGCAATGGTTCGGGCGCGCCGCCGGATACGGGGCTGCGCCATGGTCGGTCCGGCGGACGGGTCGCGGCGCGGTGGCGTCGGTCCCGGCGGTATCGGACAGAATACTATGTGTAGCGGCTGGTCGGCCGTCTGGCCCACTAATTGTAGGAAATCGCGGGATGTGCAAGCCGCGAATTTTTTGCGGAACGCGGGAACCGGCATGTCGCGAACCGCCGTATGGACGCGACGCGCGCTCGTCCGCCGTGTCGCGAAAATGCAAGAGAGGTTTTGGGGACCTGCGAAAAAATACGGGGCGGACGAACCGCTCAGCGATGCGCCGGGGCGGCGTCCTGCATCCGGCAGCGATGCGCCACACGAGTCTGCCAGCCAAGGATCAGCGGCACGCCGATCAGTTCGATGCACAGCCCCGCGACATGCCCGGTCGAGGGCATTCCCAGCTCGGCGAGCGACAGCAGCCGGGCCATGCCGCCCGCGACCACCATCGCGCCCAGCAACCGCAGCCGCGTGCCCTTGCGCTCGATCCCGGGGATGCAGCCGACGAACCCCAGCCCCATCACCACGAAGATGCCCGAGAGATAGCGAAAATGGCTGTCGAGATCGACCGCCGGGCCGGATTGCAGCCAGCCCGCGCCGCGAACGATTCCGATCGTGCCGGTCGTCAGCGGCACGATGCACGCCAGCGCCACCACCGCCTGTAACAGCGTGCGTTCGCGCCGGGGGCTCATTGCCGTTCACGCTCCAGCAGTTCGGCGCGTACCCGGATCGCGCGCACCGACATGCGGACCTCGACCAGAAACCATGTCAGCCCGCCGATCAGCAGCAGCATCGACAGGATGAACGCGATCGCCACCGCCTTACCCAGCCGCAGGTCGAGCAGTTCGGCGGTGAACAGCATCGCCACGACGGTGCAGTTCGCGACCGCCGACAGCACGACGAGGAACACCGCGCTGTTGATGACGCGGATCCGCCGGTCGAGCAGGCGCAGTTCGAAGACGTGGCGGTCATGCTCCGGCCCGATCGAGCTGGGGTGCAGCTTTTCCAGATCGCGCGCGCGGTCGACGATCCGCGCCAGCCGCCCGACCATGACGTTCAGGATCGCGCCGATTCCGGCCAGCAGGAACACCGGCGCGATCGCGGTCTGGATCGTCTTGGCGACGGTCGAAAGGACGGGTTCGAATTCCACGACAGCGATATGACGCCCGCGACCGATACGGGCAAGGCGGCTTCTCCACCGGATCGTAACGTCTGCCCGCCAGTTTGCCCGGCGATGACCCGCTCCACCGTTTCCGTTCCCGACGCCCGGCTCGATGCCCGGATCGTCGATGGCCTGTCGCCCGCGATCGATCTGGTCGCGGCGGCGGCGCCACCGTCGCATCGTTTCCTGCGCCGCCAGTGGTTCGCCGCCGCGCTGACGGCCTATGGCGGTGTCGCGCGGACGGTGACGGTCGCGCGCGGCGACGCGCCGGTCGCGGCGTTGCCGCTGGTGCCGCTCGGCCCCGGCATTCTGCGGCTGGGGCAGGTGCCGGGATGCTATTGGCCGTTCCGCAGCCTGCCGGTCGCGGCCGATGCGACACCGGCCGAATTCGACACGCTGCTCGCCACCACCGGACGGGCAGTGCGCGGGTTCCGGCTCGGCCCAATCTATGACGGCGACCCCGCGCTCACCGGCTTGCTCGCCGCCGCCGGTCGTGCGGGCTGGCGGGCGATGCCGCGCTTCGTCGCCGACAGCTTCCTGCTCGACATCGCCGCCGTGCAGGCGGAGGGCGCATGGCCGCGCGGCTCGACGTTGAAGAAGAACCGTTTCCACGAAAAGCATCTCGCCGGCCATGGCGCGCTCGACTGGTCGTTCGTCAGCGGCGGCGACTGGAACGCAGCCGCGTTCGATGCGCTCGCCACGGTCGAGGAGCGGAGCTGGATCGCCGAGCGGACCGACGGCAGCGACGCCAAGTTCACCGGTGAAGGGCATGGCGCGTTCTGGCGGGCCGCCGCCGCCGATCCGGTGATCGCCAGCATGTTGTGGGCGGCGGTGCTGCGCATCGACGGGGTGCCCGCCGCCTTCTCGTTCGATCTGAACGCCGGCCACCTGAAATACGCCATCGCCAACAGCTATGACCCCGCCTTCGCCAAACATTCGCCGGGGCGGCTGCTCTATTACCGCAATCTGGTCCAGGGGATGGCCGACGGCATCACCCTGGTCGACTGGGGGGCGGGGGACAGCGGCTACAAGCGGGTCATCGGCGCGCAGCAGGGGCCGGCGATCCGCGACTGGCTGTTCCTGCGGCCGGGGTTGCCGGCGCTGATCGGCCGGTTGCTGCGACGACGTTGGAGCGCCAGCGGGCAATAGCCATCTGCTCGGGTCCTCCGTTTCGGATCAATCACTTGCCTTGGCTGCATCCTTTGGATGATTGAGCGCGACCACCGAATCGCGAACATATCGTGCGGGGTCGAAGGGCGATCATGGACGTCGTCCGGCGCGGGCCGATCGATCCATGGCCGCCCGTACCGGACCACCGAACCTTCCCGCGCAAATGGTCCGTCATGTCGTTCCTTCCGCCTGCCTTCACCCGATTGCCGATCGCTATGGCGGCCTATGGCGCGGTGATCCTGTTGCTGGCGACGGCGACGCTGTCGTTCGCGTCGGCGATGGCGGGGGCGGTGCTGATCTGGCCGGTCAATGCGGTCGCGGTTTCGATGCTGACCCGACAGCCGGTCGCCCGGCTGCCGCAGTGGCTGGCCGTCACCGCCGTGGCCATGCTGCTGTCGCATGTCGTGCTCGGCATCGAGACGCGGTTGGCGCTGGGGTTCAGCGCGATCAACCTGATCGAGATCACCGTCGTTGCCACGCTGCTGCGGCGCTCGGGCGCCGATCCGATGCGGCTGCGCGGCTATGCGCTGACGATCCTTGCGGCGATGGCCGGCGCGGCGGTCAGCACGCCGCTGGCCGCCGGACTGTCGGCGGCGGTCGGCGGGCCGGTGTCGGTGCTGGCCATGGCCCGCTGGTTCGCCGCCAGCGTGATGGGCATGGTGATCGTGGTGCCGGCACTCGGCGCCAGCCGCCGCGACCTGCCCGGCGAAGGCACGATCGGGCCGGTCGCACTCGTCCTGCTGCCGTCGATCGCGGCACTCGTCGCGACGTTGGTGTTCGGCATCGGCAATTATCCGCTGCTGTTCCTGCTGATGCCGTGCGGGGTGTTCGCCGCCTTCCACCACGGTTTCGGCGGCGCGGCGCTGACCACGCTGACGATCGCGATAGTCGCCACGATCTTCACCGTCCACGGCGACGGGCCGATCGCGGCGAGCTTTCCCGAAACCATCGATCGCTTCCTGTTCCTGCAACTGTTCCTGTCGGCGATCACGCTGACCGCCTTTCCGATGGCGACGCTGCTCCACCACCGCGACCGCGCGCTGGAACAGACCCGCGCCGCCGAGCGTGAGTTGCGCCTGCTGACCGACCATTCGACCGACCTGATCCTGCGCATCGGCATGGACGGCATCCGCCGCTATGCCTCGCCCGCATCGCAGCAACTGCTCGGCTATGCGCCCGAGGAGTTGGTCGGGCGCAGTTCGTTCGAACGGATGCACCCCGACGATAAGGAACGGATGCGCCGGGCCTGCCTGACGCTGACCGAAAACGGCGTCGGCGTGGTGCGTCGCTATCGCCAGCGGCATCGCGACGGCCAGTATGTGTGGCTGGAAGGCGCGTTCCGCCTGACGCCGGGCGACGGGCCGGTGGGGGAAATCGTTGCGACGGTGCGCGACATCGGCTTGCGTCAGGCCGCCGAGCAGGCCGCGACCGCGGCGATCGCGCAACTGGAGGAGCGGCAGCGCCTGCTGGCGATGGCCGAGGCGGCGGCGCAGATCGGCCATTGGCGCATCGATCACGACGGACAGCGCTTGTTCTGGTCGCCCGAGGTGTTCCGCATCCACGGCCTGCCGGTCGGCGACGCCCCGCCGCTGGGCGATGCGGTCGACTGTTATCATCCCGACGACCGCGCGATGGTCCGCTCGCGGATCGCGCAGACGTTCGCGGGCGAGGGACCGTTCGCGTTCGAGGCGCGGCTGCACCGCAACGACGGCGCGCTGCGCTGGGTATCGACACGCGGACAGGCGGAACAGGGGCCGGACGGCACGACCGTCGGGCTGTTCGGCGTGTTCCAGGACATTACCGAACAGGTCACGGCGATGGCCGAACTGCGTGCCGCGCGCGAAGCGGCCGAACGCGCGCTGGCGGCGCGCGCCACCTTCGTCGCGACGATCAGCCACGAGATCCGCACCCCGCTGACCGCGATCCTCGCCGCCGCGCAGTTGCTGCGCGACACGCCCGAGCGGGTCGAGCGGATGCGGCATCTCGACTCGCTCGAACAGGCCGGACGGACGCTGTCGCATATCGTCGACGACGTGCTGACCTTTTCCAAGCTGGAGGCAGGGCAGGGCGAGGCGGAGGCGATCGCGTTCGAGCCCGACGCGCTGATCGCCGGCATCGCCGGCATGTTCGCGACCGACGCGGCGGCGCATGGCATCGCGCTGGAGGCCGATATTGCCCCCGGCCGGGTGATCGGCGATCCGGCGCGGTTGCAGCGGGTGCTGACCAACCTCGTCGGCAATGCGATCAAGTTCACCCGTGCCGGATCGGTCCGCATCACCGCGACCGCGAGCGGTGGCGATCTATGGTGTTTCGATGTCGCCGACACCGGCGTCGGCATCCGCGACGACCGGCTGGAGGCGATCTTCGAGCCGTTCGTGCAGGCCGACGCATCGACCACGCGCAGCTATGGCGGCACGGGCCTGGGCCTCAGCATCAGCCGGATGCTGGTCGAATCGATGGGCGGCGCGATCGGCGTCGACAGCCGCGCGGGCGAGGGATCGCGCTTCTGGTTCACCCTTCCGCTGCCGGCCACCGTCGCCGCGACCAGCGAGATCGCCCCGCCGCCGCCCACCGCGCCGGTCCGCCCGCGCAGCATCCTCGTCGCCGAGGACAACGACACCAACCGCTATCTGATCGCCGAGATCGTCCGCCGGCTGGGCCACCATGTCGTCGCGGTCGAACATGGCGCGCGCGCGGTGGAATATGTCACCGACCGGGCGGGGCATCCGATCGATCTGGTGCTGATGGACGTGCAGATGCCGGTCATGGACGGGATCGCCGCGACCCGGGCGATCCGGGCGTGGAGCGGCGCCGGCGCGCGCGTGCCGATCTTTGCGCTGACCGCCGATCTGTCGGCCGAACGCCGTGCCGAAGTCGTTGCGGCGGGCATGAACGGGGTCCTTGCCAAGCCGGTCGACATCGCGGCGTTGCGTCATGCGATCGCGGGCGTGACCGTGGAGCAGGACGAGGAACACGATACCGCACCGGACGTGGCGGCGATCGATCCCGGACGGGTCCGCGCGCTCGGCGAGACGCTGGGGCCGGCGGCGCGCGACACGCTGCTCGGCCTGCTGGTCGAGGATGCCCAGCGTATTCCGGGGCGTCTCCGCGCATTGGTCGGCGGCGGGCGGGGCGATCTCGCCCGGCGCGAGGCGCATGCCCTGCGCGGTGCGGCGGCGAGTGTCGGTGCGCAGGCGCTGGTGGCCGCGCTCCGCGTGGTGGAAGACGCGCGGGAGGACGCGCCGATCGATCCGGCATGGCTCGACACGATCGATCGCGCGGCGCAGGCGGTGGTGGCCGCCGCGCGCGCGGTGAGCGACCCGGCGTGATACGGGAAGGTCAGTCCTCGGCGTCGAATGCCTGAAGCGCCAGCACCGCCTGCGTCCGGTTGCTGACGCCCAGCTTGCGGAAGATCGCCGACAGGTGCGACTTCACCGTCGGTTCGGCGAGTTGCAGGTCATAGGCGATCTGCTTGTTCTGATGCCCGTTGGCAATCGCGCGGAGCACGCGCAGTTGCGCGATCGACAAGGTGCCCATCCGCTGCGCGAGGTCTGCGCGCCGGTCGTCGCTCGCGCCGATGTCGATTCCTGCGGGAATCCAGCGTTCGCCGGCGAGCAGGCTGCGGATCGCCGCCACCATCTCGTCGATCGGCGAGGATTTGGGGATGAAGCCGCTGGCGCCCAGCGCCACCGCCTGACGGATCACGCTCGGATCGTCCCTACCGGACACGATCGCGATCCGCGCGGCCGGCCGCACCGCGCGCAATACCGCCAGACCGGCGAACCCCTGCACATCGGGCAGCATCAGGTCGAGCAGGATCAGGTCGTGCGGACGGATGCGGGCGAAATCCTCCGCCTCGGCCAGCGTCGTCGCGCTATCGATCGTCACCGCCGGATCGACGACCCGCGCCGCCATCGCCAGCGCGGTCGCACACATCGGATGGTCGTCGGCGACGAGGATTTGCGACATCGAGGGCCTCCATTCCGTTTCGGCACCGTAGCGATACCGCGAACCGGTTTGACAGGCCATATCACAAAGGCGGGTCAGTTGAAGGGCGAAGTGATTGAAGATGCGACCGTCTTGTCGCGGGACAGCACGACCGGGGCACCGGCGAAGTCGGTTTCGATCACCTGGTCGATCGACCGTTCGATCCCGCGGGTCAGGTCGGCCGGCACCTCGACCACGAAGCCGCGCGCGACCAGCCCGTCGATCGCCCAGCGGACACAATAGTCGGCGGCGACTCCCACCACGATCGCGCGGTCGATGCCCGCCGCGCGCAACCCGGCGAAGAAACCGTCGCGCGCCACCGCCACGGATGCCGGCTGTCGCAGGTCGTGGAGCGTCAGCCCCGGTTCGGCCCACATGTCGAACACGCCTTTTTCCAGCCCGAGACAGGGAATGTCCGCCGCCACGACATCGGCCCCGACCAGATTGCGCCAGCCCGGCGTGCCATGGACGCAGTGGATCGGAAACAGCGTCGCCTCGGCACTGGTCGGATAGGTATCGGCGAAATGGGTGTCGAAGGTGAACACCACCGCCGCCGTATCCGCCGCCTGTCGCCGGCCGAGCCATGCGCGGATCGGCGCGGCCAGCCGGTCGGCACCGGGCACCGGCAAAGCCCCGTCCGCCAGCATGAAATCCGCCTGGGTATCCACCACCACGATCAGATCGCGCATCTTCCAGCTCCTGTCGTCCGATACTGGACATATATGCTATAAGGATATATGTAAAGTGCATGGAAGATATGGCATCCTCCGAAGCATATGACCCCGGGCGCTATGATCGCCCGTCGGTGACGGTCGATATTGTCGTGCTGGGAATCATGGATGGCCGTCCGGTCGTGCTGCTGACCCGGCGTCGGCAGTCGCCGTTCGCCGGTCGATGGACGCTACCCGGCGGGTTCGTCGGCATCGACGAGGCGCTGGAGGCGGCGGCCCGACGGGTGCTGGCGGACAAGGGCGGGCTGGTCGGCCCGGTGCCCGAGCAGGTCCATTGCTTCGGCGCGGTCGATCGCGATCCCCGGATGCGGATCGTCAGCATCGCGCATCGCGTGTTGCTGACCCCGGCGGAACTGGCCGCGCTGACGCTGGACGCGGGGCAGCGGCTGGCGACGATCGATGTGACCGGCGCGGTCCGCATCGATGGCGATACGATTGCGCTCGGCTTCGATCATGCCGCGATCGTCGCGTTGACGCTCGACCGGTTGCGTGGCGGGATCGACGATGCTGCCTTCGCGCTGTTGCCCGATCGCTTCACGCTGCGCGATCTTCAGGGCGTGCAGGAAGCGGTGCTGGGCCGCGCGCTCAACAAGCCCGCCTTTCGCCGCCGGATGCTCGACAGCGGGCGGATCACGCCCACCGGCGACCGCGAGGCAGGAACCGCCTTTCGCCCCGCCGCCTTCTATACCCGCACCATAAAGGATTGATCGATGGTGATGACGGATATTGCCACCCGTGTCTGGAACCATGGCTGGCGGCTCGACCCGGTGGTGCGCAGCCTGCTCGATACCGATTTCTACAAGCTGCTGATGGTGCAGATGATCCGCGAGGTCCGCCCCGACGTACAAGCGACTTTCGCGGTGCTGAACCGGACGAAATCGGTACGGCTGGCCGAGGTGATCGACGAAAGCGAATTGCGCGCCCAACTCGACCATGCGCGGACGCTGCGCTTCTCGAAGCAGGAGCTGATCTGGCTGGCGGGCAACAGCTTCTATGGGGTCGAACGGATGTTCGCGCCGGGGTTCATCGACTGGCTGGCCGACGTTCGCCTGCCCGAATACGAGCTGTCGGTGCGCGACGGCCAATATGAGCTGCGTTTCGCGGGTCCGTGGGCGGAGACGTCGCTATGGGAAATCCCGGCGCTCACCATCCTCAACGAACTGCGTGCCCGCGCGGCGCTGGCCGATCACGGCCGCTTCGCGCTCGACGTCACCTATGCGCGGGCGAAGGCGCGATTGTGGGACAAGGTCGAGCGGTTGCGCGACCTGCCCGATCTGGTCCTGTCCGACTTCGGCACGCGGCGGCGGCACGGCTTTCTGTGGCAGCGCTGGTGCGTCGAGGCGTTGCAGGAGGGACTGGGCGACCGCTTCATCGGCACGTCGAACGTGCTGCTGGCGATGCAAGCCGGGCTGGAGGCAGTCGGCACCAACGCGCATGAACTGCCGATGGTCGAGGCGGCGCTGGCCGACGACGATGCCGGCATCGCCGCCGCACCCTATCGCGTGCTGGAGGAGTGGCGGCGGCATTATGGCGGCAACCTGTTGATCGCGCTGCCTGATGCGTTCGGCACCACCGCGTTCCTCCGCGATGCGCCGGCGTGGCTGGCGCAGTGGACCGGCTTCCGCCCCGACAGCATGCCGCCGATCGAGGGCGGCGAGCAGATCATCGCATGGTGGCACGCCCAGGGCGTCGATCCGCGCAGCAGGTTGCTGATCTTTTCCGACGGGATGGATGTCGACAGCATCACTGCGACCTACCACCACTTCCATGGCCGGGTGCGGATGAGCTTCGGCTGGGGCACCAACCTGACCAACGACTTTCGCGGCTGCGATCCGCTGGGCGCCGGCGGGCTGGAGCCGATCTCGCTGGTGTGCAAGGTGGTCGAGGCGAACGGACGCCACGCGGTCAAGCTGTCCGACAACCCGGCCAAGGCGACCGGGCGGCCGGAGGACATCGCCCGTTACCTGCGCATCTTCGGCGAAGGCGGGCGCGTGGCGCAGCCGGTCGCGGTGTAGCCGTCGCTACGCCGCGACCGCCGTGCTGCCACGCCGGGCGATGAGCGCGACGATTGCGGGCAGCACCAGCAATGTGAGCGCAGTTGCGGTCATCAACCCGCCGATCACGACCGTGGCCAGCGGGCGCTGGACCTCCGCGCCGGTGCCGGCCGCCAGCGCCATCGGCACGAAGCCGAGGCTGGCGACCAGCGCGGTCATCAGCACCGGGCGGACCCGCTCCATCGCCCCGTCGACGATCGCGGTGGCGGCGTCCACGCCGGTCGCTTGCCGCCGGCCGATCGCGCTCATCATGACGAGGCCGTTCAGCACCGCGACCCCCGACAGCGCGATAAAGCCGACCGCCGCGGTGATCGAGAAGGGGATGCCGCGCAACAGCAGCGCAAAGACCCCGCCGGCCAGCGCCATCGGCACCGCGCTGAACACCACGGCGGCCCGCACCCAGCCACCGAGCGCCAGATACAGCAGCGCGAACACGCCCGCGAAGCACAGCGGCACGACGATCAGCAACCGGTTGCGCGCAGACCGCAGGTTTTCGAAGGTGCCGCCCCAGTCGATATACATGCCCGGCGGCAGCGCGAGCGCCGCCACCTTTGCCTGCGCCTCGCCGACGAACCCGCCGAGGTCGCGCCCGCGCACATTGGCCTGCACCACGACCATGCGCTTGCCGTTCTCACGGCTGATCTGGTTCAAGCCTTCGGTGTAGCGGAAGCGGGCGACCTGCGCCAACGGCACCGAATCGGTATGGCCGGTCGCGTCGGGCGGCAGCATCACCGGCACCGATCCGAGCGCCGTCACATCGTCGCGCGCCACGTCGGGCAGGCGGACGACGATGTCGAAGCTGCGGTCGCCTTCGTAGACGACGCCAGCCTCGCGACCCGACAGCGCGGCGGCGACGGTGTTCGCCACCGCATCGACCGACAGGCCATAGCGTGCCGCCGCCTGCCGATCGACCACCACGTCGAAGGTCGGCGCGCCGTCGGTCTGTTCGGCCTGCACGTCGGCGGCACCGGCGATGGTGCGCAGCGACGCGGCGATGCGTCCGGCGGTGGCCTGCATCGCCTCCAGATCGTCGCCGTACAGCTTGACCGCCACGTCGGATCGCACCCCGGCGATCAGTTCGTTGAAGCGCATCTGGATCGGCTGCTGGATTTCGGACCGGCTGCCGATCAGCGGCTTCATCTTCGCCTCGATCCGCGCGAGGATGTCGGCCTTGCTCGTCACCCCGGCGGGCCATTGGTCGCGGGGTTTGGGGATGACATAGGTGTCCGATGCGTTGGGCGGCATCGGATCGGTGCCGAGATCGGCGTTGCCGTTCTTGGAAAACACCAGCGCGACTTCGGGCAGCGTCTTGATCGCATCCTCGATGCGGAGCTGCATCGCGGTCGACTGGTCGATCGAGGTGGAGGGAATGCGGAAGTTGGTGACGGTGATGTCGCGCTCGTCGAGCTGCGGCATGAACTCCTCGCCCAGCGCCCCGAACCCGACGATCGCCGCGACGAACACCCCGGCTCCGGTGGCGACGAAGGGGAGGGGCCGCGCCACCGCCCTGGCCAGCCACGGCGCATAGCGCGCCTTGAACCAGCGGATCGGCTTCACCTCGGTCTCGCTCACCCGCCCGGTCACGAGGATCGCGATCATCGCGGGAACGAAGGTAAGCGACAGCACCAGCGCCGAGGCGAGCGCCAGCATCAGCGTGACCGCCATCGGCGCAAAGGTCTTGCCCTCCACCCCCTGAAACGTCAGCAGCGGCAGGAACACGAGGAAGATGATCGCCTGCCCGAACACGGTCGGGCGGATCATCTCGCGCGCGGCCTCGCCGGTTTCCTCCAGCCGTTCCTCCTTCGTCAACAGCCTGCCCAGATGTTCCTGCCGTTCGGCGAGGCGGCGCAGCGCGTTTTCCACCACGATCACCGCGCCATCGACGATCAGCCCGAAATCGAGCGCGCCCAAGCTCATCAGATTGCCCGAGACGCCGAGCGCGTTCATGCCCGTGGCGGTCATCAGCATCGCGATCGGAATGACGGCGGCGGTGATGAGTGCGGCGCGGACGTTGCCGAGCAGCGCGAACAGCACGACGATGACGAGCAGCGCGCCCTCGACCAGATTCTTCTCGACCGTGGCGATGGTCGCGCGGACCAGCGACGCACGGTTGTAGACCGGCGTGGCGACGATGTCGGCGGGCAGGGTGCGGTTCACCTCGATCAGCCGGTCGGCGAGCGCGTCGGCGACGATGCGGCTGTTCTCGCCGGTCAGCATCAGCACGGTCGAGATGACCGCTTCGGCCCCCATCAGGCTGCCGGAGCCGGTGCGGACCCCGCCACCGATCACCACCTGCGCCACGTCGGCGACCCGCACCGGCGTGCCGCCACGGCTCGCGACGATCGCCGCTTCGATGTCGCCGATCGATTTCAGCCGGGCATCGGCGCGCACGAGGAAGCTTTCCCCGGCGCGACGGACATAGTTGGAGCCGGTCGAGACATTGGCCCGCTCCAGCGCGTCGGCAAGGTCGGTGAGCGACAGGCCATAGGCGGTCAGCGCGCCGAGCTTGGGCTCGACGACATATTGCTTCACATAGCCGCCGTTGGAATCGACCCCCGCCACCCCGTCCACGCCGCGCATCTGCGGACGGATGATCCAGTCCTGCACGGTGCGCAGATAGGCGGCCTTGGCGAGCGGGGTCGTCAGCCGCTCACCCTCGGGGGTGACATAGCTGCCGTCGCCCTGCCAGCCCGGCCGGCCCGGCGTCGCCTTCGCGCCGCGTCCGTCGGGATGGGCGAAGGCGACCGAATACATGAAGATTTCGCCCAGACCCGTCGCCAGCGGGCTGAGCCGTGGCTGGACCCCGGCGGGCAGGCTGCCCTGCGCCTGCGCCAGTCTTTCGGTCACTTGGGCACGGGCGAAATAGATGTCGGTCGAATCGGCGAAGACCGCCGTGACCTGACTGAAGCCATTGCGTGTGACCGATCGGGTCATCTCCAGTCCGGGGATTCCGGCCAGCGCGGTTTCGACCGGGAAGGTGATCTGCTTTTCCACGTCGGTGGGGCCGAGTGCGGGGACGAAGGTGCTGATCTGCACCTGCCGGTTCGTCACGTCGGGCACGGCGTCGATCGGCAGGCGGGCGATCTGCCACGCGCCGATCGCGATGACGATCAGCGTCAGGAACGCGACCGCCCAGCGTCCGCGCACCGATGCGGTCAGGATGCGCGCGATCAATGATGGTCCCCTTCGCTCTTGCCGAGTTCGGCCTTCAGCAGAAAGGCATTGGCGGCGGCGATGCGGGTGGCCGCCGCCAGACCGCGCAATATCTGGACCCGCTCGCCGCTGCGGGTGCCGACGATCACGTCCTGCGCGCGAAAGCCGGTGGGGGTGGCGACGAACACGACGGTACGTTCGCCCAGCGTCTGCACCGCTTCGGCGGGAACGGTGACACCGCCGGCAACGGTGCCGCCACGGGTGAAGATGCGCGCCTGCACCAACTGGCCGGGCGACAGGGTGGAGGCCCCGGCCCCCGGATCGACCACGACGGTCGCGGCGCGGGTTTCGGGATCGACCACGCCGGTCGCCGACCGGACCGTGCCGGGCACGATCCGACCCGGATCGATGGTCAGTTCCACCCGGTCGCCGGGGCGGACGCGCGCGGCATCGGCCGGCGGCAGCGCGGCGGTGACGGTCAGGCGGGTGGCATCGGCGACGCGGAACAATTCGGTCGCGGCGGCGACATATTGGCCGAGTGTCGCGGGGGCGGCGGTGATCCGTCCGGCGATCGGGCTGACCAGCGCAACCGAACGACCGTCGCGCGCGATCCGCAACGCCCCGGCGGCGGCCACCGCCCGCGCGGCATCGGCCCGCGCGACGGCGAGCGCGGCCTGCGCCGTTTCGAGGTCGGCGCGTGGCGACACCCCTTGCGACAACAGGCTGCGCTCGCGGGCCAGTTGCCGCTCGGCCAGCGTCACGCGCGCGGCGGCGCCGGCACGATCGGCGACGACCGAGGAGGCGTCACGGCTTTCGATCAGCGCGATCGTCTCGCTACGCGCGACGGGATCGCCGACGCGCTTGAAGATGCGGGTGACGGTGCCATCGGCGCCGGCGGCCAGCACGGCCTGCGCATCGGGTGGCGAGGCGACGGTCGCGGCGGCGGAGAGGATTGCGTCGATCGACCCGGCGGCGGCGGCGACGACCGTGATCTGCGATGCGGCGATGCCGGCGGCGTCGATCGCGACGGTATCGGTCGGGGCCTCGTCATGCTCGGCCTCCGCCGGTGGCGCGGGGGCGGCGGTGGGCACCGGCGAGGTCAGGCGCGCGGCACCGAAGCCTGCGGCGGCGGCGAGGACGATGCCGATCGCGGCACCGGCGTAAAGGCGTTGCGAGGTCATTCGACGATTGCTCCGGTAAGGGCCTGGCCGTGCAGCCGGGCCAGTGCTGCGCGCGCGTCGATCCGCGCGGCGGCGGCGTCGAGCGCGGTGCCGCGCACGACGCCAAGGTCGTGACGGGCGATCAGGACTTCGCTCAAGGGCGCCTTGCCCGATTCATAGGCGATCCGGGTCAGCCGATAGGTTTCGGTGGCGGTCGCGACCGATCGCACGGCGGCGGCGGCGCGCTGGTCGGCGGCGGCGACCTGTGTGGCGGCGGCGGCGGCCATGGTGCGCGCCGCCTGTCGCTGGGCGTTCAGTTCGATTTCGGCGGCAGTGCGTTCGGCTTCGGCGGCGGCGATGTTGCCACGGTTGCGATCGAACAGGGTGAGCGGCAACGAGATGCCGGCGACCAGCGCCGTCGCCCGGTCCGCTTCGAGACGGCGGATGCCGATCTGCGCGCTGACGTCGGGCAATGCGCGTTTGCGTTCGGCGGCGATGCGCGCGGTGGCGGCATCGCGTTCGGCCAGCGCGACGCGCATTTCCGGCGAGGCTGGCGGCCCGACCGGTACGACCGGCGGCAGCGTGTCGAGCAGCGAGGCGGACAGCCCGGTATAGGGCGTTTCGGTGCCCGCCAGCACCGCCAGTTGGGCAAGCGCGGTCTGATAGGCGGCGCGGGTGACGGCAAGGTCGGCGGTAAGCGCCGCCACTTCGCTGTCGGCGCGCAGTTCGCGCAGCCGCGCTTCCTTGCCCGCCGCCACCATCGCGCGGGCGACCTTCAGGTCGGTGGTCGCCTCCGCCACTTCTTCCTCGGCAAGATCGATCCGCCGTCCGGCGATCTCCGCCATGGCATAGGCGCGGGCAAGATCATGGGCATAGGCGACACGCCCAGCGTGGGCGCGGGCGCGGGCGGCATCGACCCCGGCGATCCCCGCCGCGATCCGCGCGGCGCGCTTGCCGCCCAGTTCAAGGACATGGTTGAGCTGGATCGTCGTTTCAGCACGGGCGAAGCCGCCATAGGGGTCGGAGCCGCCGATGTTCTCGACATAGCCGCTGATCGTCGGGTTGGGGCGGGCGCGTGCCTGGTCGGCAAGGCCCTGTGCGGCCTGGGTACGCGCGTCGAGCGCGGCGATGCGCGGCGCGGTGCCGCGCTCGGCGAGCAGTTGGGGGAAGGGCGGGGCGAGTTGCGCGGCGGCGGGCGGTGCCGCCGCAAGCACTGCGGCCAGCGCGAGCACGCGCCGCCAGCAAGGGGAAACGGACATGGAACATCCTGCACGACAGAGTGAGCGTCGGAGGCGTGTTCAAGGAACACGCGCGGACGTTCAGGCGCGCGGGGGACGAATCGGCGAAAGGGGGGCGAGGCCGGGCGGCAGCGTCGCGATCACACGCAGCCACGGCTGGCGCGGTTCGGCGACCAGCGGCAGGGCGAGGGTGGCGCGGGGCACCGCCATGCCGTGCCCGATCGCATGGGCGGCGACATGGACCATCGTCGCGGCGTCATCGGCGGGCGGCGTGCCGCGCTCCAGCGCCACAGTGGCGACCGGGCGGTCGTCGTGGAGGTCGGCCGCGTGCCAGGTCGCGACCGACACGATCGCGCACAGCGCCAGCAACGCCGGCACGGCGGCAAACAGCCAGGAGCGGAGCAGCGCGAGCGTCACGATACGCAGCTTTATAGCGCGCGGGGCCGGGCGGCAAATCAATATCCCGTGCTCCGGCCGATCCCGGCGTCCTTGCCGCCCGGTGCGATGAACGGCGCGGTCGTCGGGGCAGCATGGCGTCGCAATGTCGTCCCCCTTGTCGTTCGCCCAGAGCATAGCGGACGAGTAGCGGGGGAATTGCCAAACTTGGCGGACCGGACACCGTCGCTATGCGCTATCGCCGTCCGGTGCGGCAGGATGTGCCGTACGATGCTGCCCCGCTATAAGGGTCAGAACCATGCGCGGACCCCGGCGACGACCGCCACCCCCCCGCTGTCGCCTCCGGCTTCGCGCGCGAAACGACGGGTGTCGCCGAAGCGGCGTTCCCACTGAATGCCGACATAGGGAGCGAATTCGCGCGCGATTTCGTAACGCAGGCGTAGACCCAGCTCGGCCCCGGTCAGCCCCGTGCCGGTGCCGGTCGCGCGGATGTCCTGCGCCGACAGGTTCAGTTCGACGCGCGGCTGGAGGATCAGCCGCTGGGTCAGCCGCTGGTCGTAATAGCCCTCGATCCGGGCCAGCAACTCGCCGCGCGTCGAGAGAAAGGCGGCGGCGTCGATCTCGAACCAATAGGGCGCGAGTCCCTCGATCCCCACCACCCCGAAGGTGCGGGTCGGGGTCGGGCGGATGTCGTGGCGGATGCCGGCCTGCAGGTTGAAATACGGACCGATCGCCCGTGAATACAGTGCCTGCACCTCGGCCGTTTCGACCCGGTCGTCGCCCTCGCCCTCGGACTTGACGACCAGTCGGTGGAGATCGCCGCCCCACCAGCCTTCGCCCTCCCAGCGATAGCCGCCACCGGAGCGAACTTCGGCCAAGTCGACCAGCAATTGCGTGAACCGTTGTCCGCCGCCCTCGTCCACCATCATCCGGTCGCGCGCGCGCGCCATCGCGGCCGTCCCCCAGAGCGCATCGGCGGCGTGCGGCATCGGCACGGGCGGAGCGGGCGCATCGCCGGGCGGCAGATCGGTGCCGGTCGCGACCGCTGGCGTCGCGGGCATGGCATGCCCGGCGTGCGGATCGGCGGCCGGCATGTCGGGCATGTCGGACATATCGTGACCGGCATGCGGATCGGCCGCCTGCGCGGGCGGCATGACATGACCCGCATGGGGGTCGGTGCCCGCCGCGGCGGGTTCGGCCGGACGGGCCTGCGCGGCGGGTTTTGTCCGCACCTTCGCCTTGGCCGGCGGGGCGGCGGGCATCGTCATGCCGGGCATGGTGTGGCCGCTGTGGTCCTGCGCGGCGGCGGGCAGGGCGAAGACGCTGGCCAGCAGCGCGGCGATCGTGCCGTTCATGCCGCCGCTCCCGCCGGACGGACGGTGACGACCCGCATCATCCCCGCCAGCATGTGATAGAGCATATGGCAATGGAACGCCCAGTCGCCGGGCGCATCGGCGGTCAGATCGAAGCTGACGATGCCACCGGGCTGCACCAGCACGGTATGCTTGCGCGGGGCATGATCGCCCTGACCGGTCACAAGGTCGAAGAAATGGCCGTGCAGGTGGATCGGGTGGCCCATCATCGTGTCGTTGACCAGCTTTACCCGCACCCGCTCGCCCAGCGTGAAGGCGAAGGGTTCGTGGGTGTCGACCATGCGCTTGCCGTCGAACCCCCACATGAACCGCTCCATATTGCCGGTCAGGTGGATTTCCAGTTCGCGTCCCGGGGCACGCACGTCGGGGTTCGGTTCCAGCGCGCGGAGCAGGCGATAGGTCAGCACGCGATGGCCGACATCGCCAAGCCCCTGTCCCGGATAGCCGGTCCGGTCGACCGGCATCGGCGACAGCGTCTGCACGCCCGGCGTCTTCGCGACCTGTGGCGCCACGTCGAAGTCGCGCATCTTCATCGCGCCATGATCCATCCCGGCCATCGGGTCCGACGGGTCGGCGGCGGCATGCCCCATCGCCGCATGGTCCATTCCGGCCTTGCCCGTGGCAGCCGGCGCGGTCGCAGCAGCCGTCGCGCTCGCCGCGCCCGGCGTCGCCAGCCGCCGCGATGCGTTTTGTTCGGCGCTCGGGTCGGGCGGGCCAGTGGGGGCTTCTTCCATCGCCATGCCGCCCATTCCCATGTCGGTCATGTTGGCCAGCGGGCGCGGTCGCAGCGGCGGCACCGGCGCGGTCATGCCGATACGCGGCGCCAGCGTCGCGCGCGCCATGCCCGACCGGTCGATGCTCTCGGCCACCAGCGTATAGGCGCGGGCTTCGGCGGGCGTGACGACCGCGTCATAGGTTTCGGCCACGCCGATCTGAAATTCGTCGACCTCGACCGGCTCGACGTTCAGCCCGTCGGCCTGCACGATCGTCAGCGGCAGTCCGGGAATGCGCACGTTGAAGGTCGTCATCGCCGATGCATTGACGATCCGCAGCCGCACCCGCTCCCCTGCCACGAACAGCCCGGTCCAGTTGTCGCGTGGCCCCCGCCCGTTCACCAGATAAGTATAGGTCGCTCCGGTCGCGTCGGCGATGTCGGCCGGGTCCATCCGCATCGCGCCCCAGGCGCGGCGGTCCTTGGCGCGCTGGTCGGCGCCGCTCAACAGCCCGCCCAGCGTCTGCCGCTGGAAGTTGTAATAGCCCGGTTGCAGCTTCATCCGGCGAAAGATCGTGGCGGCATCCGACCGGCTATGGTCGGACAGCACGATCACATGCTCGCGGTCATAGGCGACGGGATCGCGGTCGGCGGGGTCGATGACGATCGGGCCGTACAGCCCTTCCTGTTCCTGCCCACCCGAATGGCTGTGATACCAATAGCTGCCGTTCTGGCGCACCGGAAAGTCATAGTCGAAATGACCGCCCGGCGCGATGCCGGGAAACGAGATGCCGGGCACGCCGTCATGCTGGAACGGCACGAGCAACCCGTGCCAATGGACCGAACTGTCGACGTCGAGCGTGTTGACCACGCGGATGCGCGCGCGCTGCCCTTCGCGCAGGCGGACGAGCGGGGCGGGCGACGTGCCGTTGATGCCGACGCCGCGTGTCGTCACCCCGTCGACCGTGCGGGTCAGCCGCGCGATGCGCAGTTCGATCGATTCGCCCGATACGGTCGGGAGCAGGCCGGCCCCTTGCGCCCATGCCGGGGTCCAGCGTTCCAGCGCCAGCGCGCCGCCCGCCATCGTGGCGCCGCGCAGCAGCGTGCGCCGGTCGATCGTCGTCATGCCCATATCCTTTTGCCAACGCGACCCGCGCCGTCCGTCCCTGTGATACGCAGCCGCTGGACGCATCCCTCATCCCGGCCCGTCATTCGGGCAGCATCTCGCCCAATCGCAGCCGCGCGCGACGCAGCCGGGTTTCGACCGCCTTGGCACTGACGCCGAGGATCGTCGCCGCCTCGCCATGGCTCGCCCCCTCGATCGCACACAGCACCAGCGGTTCGCGCAGCGTGGCGGGCAGATCGGCGATCGCCGCGCGCAGCCGGGTCAGCCGGTCACGGTCCGCCGCGGCGACATCCTGCCCCGGCGCACCGTCGCCGAGCGTGTCGGCGACCTCCTCGATCGGGCGGGCGCGCCACAGCCAGCGGCGCACCGTCCGCCGCCGGCTCCAGTCGCGGCACTTGTTGAGCGCGATCGTCGCCAGCCACCCCGCCATCGGCCGGGCCGGATCGTAGCGGCCGAGCGCGCGATGCGCCGACAGGAACGTCTCCTGCACCAGATCGAGCGCCTCGTCCGCGTCGGCGACGTTGTTCAGGATCAGTCGATAGACCCGCGCGCGGTGCCGGGCGAACAGCGCGGCGAACGCCACCTCGTGCCCGCTGCGCGCCAGTACCGCCAGATCGGCGTCCGACACCGCCGCCAGCGCATCGCTCACCGCTGGCCGGCGGTCAGCGCCCGCGCCACGGCGCGGTCGAACACCGGGGCCTGATCGGGGCGCAGCAGCGCGCGCATCGCAAAGACATGCGCCAGCGTTTCCTTTTGCAGCGTGCCCATCGTGTGGTGGCAGGCATCGACCGCCGCCGTCACGCGCGGCCCCGCCGCATGTTCGGCGGCCATCGCCGTGGCGAGGCGTGCGTTGTCGGCGCGCATCCGTGCCTCCAGCGCCGCGCGCCGTATGGCGAAGCGTGCCTCCAGCGTGTCGATCGCGCCACGCTGCGCCGGGGTCAGCGTCAGTCCGTCGTGCAGCAGCGCGTGCAGTTCGCCACCGTCGTGATGCGGCGGCGTGGTCAGCTTCCGCCCGGCGACCACGCCGGCGAGCGCCGCGACGAAGGCGACCAGCGCGACCAGCAGCGTCCAGCGCGTGCGGCTCATCGCCCGGCCAGCAAGGTGGAGGGGGCCAGCGCCATGTCGATGCCCAGCGGTGCCGCCGCCGCCGGGCTGCCCGTCGGCCCCGCCGCGCCCAGCCCAAGAAGGACCGCGCCGACCGCCGCGCCGCACGCCATCGATAATCCCGTTCCCCGCGCCGCGCGATCGGCCGCGACCCGCGACAACAGCACCCCCTCCAGCCGCGCCAGCGCGGGCGGTTCGTCGGTGTCGCCCAGCAGGGCCAGCGATCGGTCGAGGTCGGTCGGCATCGGGCATCTCTACATCGGTAACGGGCCTATCCAATACGCACGCCCCGCCGCTTTCCCTCAAGCCCGAAAATCATTTCGTCCGGGCGAGGGACGGTGTCGCCCGCTGCGTATCGCTTGGCATGGGGCCGGACAGTCCGGTCCTGCTTCCTGTCTGACGAAGGATCGCAATGCGCCATCTGATCGCTCTTGCCGTGCCCGCCCTGCTCGCTGCCGCACCGGCGTTGGCCCATCCGAAGCTGCTTGCCGCCACCCCTGCCGCCGAGGCGACGGTGCCCGCGACCAAGGTGGTGCAGCTTGGATTTTCCGAACCGCTCGTCGCCGCCTTTTCCGGCATCACGATCGAGATGACCGACATGCCCGGCATGAAGATGAAATCGCCGATGCGGATGCCGCTGCAGACCAGCGTCGCCGCCGATGGCAAGACGCTGGTGGCGACGCTGGCCCGGCCGCTGCCGCGCGGCAGCTACCGGCTCGACTGGCATGTCGTGTCGGGCGATACCCACCGTGTCAACGGCAGCTACGCCTTCAAGGTCAAGTGATGGACCTGCCCGGCATCGCGCTGCGCTTCGCACTGTTCGTCGACCTGCTGCTGCTGGTCGGGATCGCGGGCTATGCCGGGTGGCGCCATCCTGTCGCGCGGCTGCCGTGGATCGTCGCGATGCTGGCGATCGTCGGCATGCTGCTGTCGGCCGCCGGACTGGTCGTGCTGGCGGCGGGCATGGCGGGCACCGCAATCGGCGACGTCGACCGCACGACGCTGGAGATGGTGGTGACGGCGACGGCGGTCGGCCGGTCATGGGTCGTGCGGATCGTCGCGCTGTGCGTGGCGGTGGCGCTCGCTGCCCGTCCGCGCCTTGCCGCGCTTGCCGGCGCGGTGGCGCTCGCGACGCTGGCGTGGAGCGGGCATGGCGCGATGGATGAGGGGGTGATCGGCCGGGTGCATCTCGTCGCCGATATTGTCCACCTGCTCGCCGCCGCATTGTGGATCGGCGTGCTGGCGCTACTGTGCGCGCTGCTCGTCCGCGTGCCCGACCCGTCGCGCCTCGCCCGCACCCACCGGCTGGCGTCGGGGTTCGCGGGGCTGGGCACGGTGCTGGTCGTGGCGATCGTCGCGAGCGGGATCGTCAACGCCTGGCTGCTCGTCGGCGGCTTTGGCGGACTGACCGGTACGCTTTATGGCCGGTTGCTGCTCGTCAAGCTGATGCTGTTCGCCGCGATGTTGTGCCTCGCCGCCCTTAACCGGTTCCGGCTGACCCCGGCGCTCGCCCTGCCGACCGGTGATCCGGCATCGGCGTGGCGCGGGTTGCGGGCGAGCGTCGCGGTGGAAACCGGCTGCGGTATCGCCATCCTCGCGCTGGTCGCGTGGCTCGGCACGCTCGCGCCGCCGGTTGCCGGGCTGTAGCCCGCGCGCCCTGGCTGCTATTTCCGCTTCTTCGCCGTGGTCGCGGTGAAGTCGGGATCCTTGTTGGCGACCCAGTCGACGAACTTGCGCACGTCGGGATGCGCCAGCAGCATCGCGACATCGGTGCCGTGGCGTTGCAATTCCGAATTGGTGAAATTGGCCATCAGCGTCTGCTGGCAGATCGGGTGCATCGGCACGACGTCGCGCCCGCCCCGGCTCTTGGGCACGGGATGGTGCCAGACGATTGTCTTGCCGGTCGGCCGGCCGCACAGCCAGCACGCGACCGGGGGCGGCGCCTCGTCCTCGTTCTCCGCTTCTGCTGGATAGGGACCATGTTTGGGGTGTTTGCGGGCCATGCCTTGAAATTATCCACCTGAAGTCGTGCCGTACCGCGGTCGGTCCGCGTCAGCCCTGATAGCGCAATGTGTTCGCGAACCCGTCGTTCGCCTTGGTCATCTTCGCGATCTTGCGCAGGGTCGCGCGCACGTTCCGGTCGAACCGGCGATCGTCGTAGATGCCGGTGGTGCGATATTCCTCCTGCGCGAGCAGCGCCTTCACCTGCGCGGCGAACGCCGTCCGGTCATCGGCATGGTCTCTGGTCCGCAGCGCCCGACAGGCCCATTCCTCGCCCGCCGCCTTGTCATAGTCGTCCTGCGCCGTATAGCCGCGCCGGTCCGCCGCCGCCTGATCGAGCCGGGCGGCATCGATCCGCCGGTCGAGCCAGGTGCGGACGAGATCGGCATCCCATGGTTTCGACGTGTCGTTCATCCGCTTTCCTACTCTGACAGCCGGCCTCTTACCCGAAAGGCGCTGGTGGGACAGCCTGTCGAGGCGCCCGAATGTCGTTTCGATCGTTGTGCGACGCAAAGGAGATCGTTGCCATGTCCCGACATCCCGACGCGACCGTCATTCAAGGCGCTGCCGCTCTGTCGAAGGGCGGGCTGTCGCCGCTGCTGGCGCTGGGCGCGGTCGGCCTCGTGCTGGGGGCGAGTGCGGTCGTCGGGCGGCGGAATGCCCCCGATCCGTCGCATCCCCGCATCCGCCGCTGGTATCGCCGGCTCGACAAGCCCGGTTTCACCCCGCCCGACGCGGTGTTCGGGGCGGTGTGGCCGGTACTCGAAACCGGCCTTGCCGTCGGCGGCTACCGGTTGCTGCGCGAGCCGTCGAGCGCGGCGCGCAACACCGCCGTCGCCCTGTGGCTGCTGAACACCGCGATGGTCGGCGGCTGGACACAGTTGTTCTTTCGCGAGAAGCGGCTGGGAGCGAGTGCGGCGACGTCGGGGGCGATCGTCGCCTCCGGAGCCGCCTATGTCGCCGCCGCGGCGCGGGTCGACCGGCCGGCGGCGGCGACCGGCGTGCCATTCGTCGCATGGCTCGGCTTCGCGACGCTATTGGCGACGCGGATCTGGGGTGATAATCCGGGGGAGAGGCGATGAGCCGCGTCACCGTGTGGCACGACGGCAATTGCCCGCTGTGCCGGCGCGAGATCGCGCTGATGCGGCGGCTCGACCGGCGCGGGCGGATCGAGTTCGTCGATGCGACCGGCCCGGCGGACTGCCCGGTCGACCGTGCCGAGCTGCTTGCCCGGTTCCATGCGCGCGAGGATGGGCGGATGCTTTCCGGCGCGGCGGCGTTCGCGGCGATGTGGCGCGCGATCCCGCTGCTGCGGCCGTTGGGGCTGCTGGCGCGCTATCGGCCGGTTCTGGCCGCGCTGGAATATGGCTATCGCCGGTTCCTGATCGTGCGCCCGCGCCTGCAACGCTGGCTCGGGCGACGGGAGGCAAGCGTATGAGGCCGCGTCCTGATGCGCCCGCGCCGGGACAGGAGAGCGTCTGGGACTATCCGCGTCCCGCGATCGCGCAAGCCAGCGACCGGCATGTCCGCATCGTCCATGCCGGTATCGTCGTCGCCGATACCGTCGCGGCCGTCCGCACGCTGGAAACGAGCCATCCGCCGAGCTGGTACATCCCGCCCGACGCGATCGCGCCGGGCCTGCTCCGCCCGTCGACGCGAAGGTCGTTCTGCGAATGGAAGGGGGAGGCGCGCTACTGGCATGTCGAGGTCGGCGGGCAGCGGTTCAACGACGTGGCGTGGAGCTATCCGAACCCGACGCCCGCCTTTGCCATGCTGCGCGATCATGTCGCTTTCTATGCCGCGCCGTTCGATGCCTGCACCATCAATGGCGAGCGGGTGCGGCCGCAGCCCGGCGGCTTTTATGGCGGCTGGATCACCGACGACCTCGCCGGACCATTCAAGGGCATTCCCGGCAGCATGGGATGGTGAGCGTGCCGTTACTGCCCGGGCTTGCCGACTGGCGTGAGGCACCGCGTGTCCGCGTGGCCAACGACCGGCCGATCGCCGGCGACGCGCGCTATGTCCTGTGCTGGCTGCAACAGGCGTTGCGCGCCACCGACAATCCGGTGATCGATGCCGCCATCCGGCTGGGCAATGCGCTGGGGCTGCCGGTGCTGGTCTATCATGGGGTGCGCGAGGATTATCCCTATGCGTCGGACCGGCTGCATCATTTCATTCTGGGGGCGAGCCGCGATCTTGCCGCCGGATGCGCGGCGCGCGGGATCGCCTGCGTCCGCCATGTCGATCGCGCCGGGCACCGCGAGAAGGGGCTGGTGTACCGGCTTGCCGCCGATGCCGCCGCGCTGGTGATGGAGGATCAGCCGACCTTCGTCGCGCGCTGGCAGGGCGAGCGGGTCGCCGCGCGGGTTGGAATCGCGGTCCATGCGGTCAACGCCGCCTGTCTGGTGCCGCCGGCGGTGCTGGGCGACGGCATCGGCGGCCGTTCGGGCTTTCTGCGGCGTTACGAACCTGAACGGGCGGCATGGCTGGAGGCGGTGGACGAGCCGGCCGAGGTCGCGCCCTATGCCGGAGCGCTGCCGTTCGTGCCGGATGTGCTGGACGACGATCTCGACATGCTGATCGCCGGGCTGGACATCGACCACAGCCTGCCCGCCAGCGCTGCGTTTCCCGCAGGTCGGGCGGCGGCCGGGGACCGGCTGCAGCGGCTGATCGGCAAGGTACTGCCGGGCTATGCCGTGACCCGCAACGACGCGACCCGGCGCGAGGGGGCGAGCGGCCTGTCGCCCTATCTCCACTTCGGGGTGCTGGGACCGCGCGAGGTGATGCGCGCGGTCGATGCGGCGGCGGCGGGGGCGAAGCACAAGACCAAGTTCGCCGACGAACTGCTCGGATGGCGCGAGTGGTTCCACTATCAGGCGCGTGGCCTTGCGGCGCCCGAGTGCTACGACCGGGTCGCCGGCTGGGCGCGGGCGACGCTGGCCGAGCATGAAGGCGATCCCCGGCCCGAGATCGAAACCCTTGCGGCGATGCTACGCGGAGAGACGCGCGACGAGACGTGGAACGCCTGCCAGCGGCAGTTCCTGCGGTTTGGATGGATGCACAACAACCTGCGGATGTACTGGGCCAAGCGGATCATCGCGATGACCCCCGACCCCGCAACCGCATGGGCGACGGCGTGCTACCTCAACGACCGGCTGAGCCTCGATGGGCGCGATCCGTCGACCTATGGCAATATCGCCGCGATGTTCGGCGGCGCACCGGGCGACACCGAGCGGCCGATCTATGGTCGGGTGGCGACGCGCGGCGACGGATCAACGCGCCGGCGCGATGGCGGGGACGCATGGATCGCCGCCGCCGCCGCGCGACCGGTGCCGCCGGTATCCGTGCCAACGGAACTGCCGGCTGACCGGTATCTCAGGCGCGAATATACCTGAAATACCAGATTTTAGGTATCGTTCGAGCTGTGAAGGCTGAAAATGCTGGGGTTTTGGCTGATGGGATAGGGCGGTTTTTAATGCTGGCAATCACCGGGTAAGCACGACATGCGGTTTCGGTCCCGAACGCAGAGGCGGCTTGCGCTCGAAAAACGGAATGGCCGCTAAGGTAACGCTGTGCGCTGTAGACAAACCTGGGAACATTACTGCATCAACGAAAAAAAATGAGGCGACCTGCTCCATGCGGACTTTTGGCCCGTTCAATCGTCGAGAACTGAGAACGCAGACAAGGGAGGACGCTCTAAAGCAGGTTGCGTCCGGTGAGATATGGGGCAGCACGCCCAAAAACGGTGGGATGTGCCCAACCGTTCAGGCGTACCCCGGCCATCTAGCGGATGGGCGTCGCGGAATCGAGTTCAGCACCGACGTCGAAAATGCAAAAGGATCGAGCCCGATCGAGGCCCGTTGGTATCTGGGGCACACCCCGGGGGTCGAAGAGCGTAAGGACGAACATGGCAATCAATACGCCTGCATTTCGGCAGAAGTTGTGAACTTGCAGCCATGACGGCAACGCCACCATCGGTTCGCAGGTTGTCCCAGCCGGCGCTTGCCGACGTAACCCCGCAGGCTATTTTTTGGCGAGACATCGGAAGTTTTGCGCTACGACCTGATGCTGCCGAAGACGATTTAGATACATATCTTGTAGCATCGTTCATAATCGGCAACGCCGTGACGTTCGATATTCGCCATTACGACGGTCACCCGAAAGCAACGGCAACAGTGTATCTGCCGTCAGCTACTTCAGAGCCGGTTGAAATAGAGGAAGCCCTTCGGCAAGTCATTGAAGGCTTAAGGGTGCCGGAAAGCGGTATCGCTTGGCGACGAGGGCAAAACTACGAGTTTGGCTATTTACCACGAAACAGCAACGACCGGTTGCGTGAGGCCGAAGCGCGCGTTCTAGCGCTGAAGATCGCAGCAGAATGTGATAACTATGTTGCGACTACCGAATATATAAAGAGGAGAGTCCCGGAACTTGTGCCCCTGACTGCTAAGGATTTGGAGCAATCCGCGAGTCGCCCTCGCGAAAAGCTATGGCAGCAGATCGTTGGTAACGTCATATCACATAAGCCGGGCAATCGTAGCATTTTCACGCAAGGGCTGGCGGAACGTACGGTTAATGGGCTGAAAGTCACCGAGCAGGGTATTAATTACTTAAATAGCATCGGGTTTTTATCGTGATCGGTCGCTGATGACTTATAGCCTAGCGGGAGCCATCTCAGTTGGGTAGGTCCGACATGGGCCTTGTCCCAAACGAACCACGCATATGCGGTAGTCCCAGACCCTTTCTGTACCGCACCAGCAGGGTAAAATGTGATCCGCTCACTAAAAACCCAAACACGAGCTGGTGGATTCTCTGAAAAAATAGTCCTTTGTCGGTTCGCGCCCTCAAGAAAAGCCAGACGCAAGAGTAGCGCAAATTTCTTTGTTGCTAAGCGGTGCGCTACGGTCACAAATCCTTCTGCAGAATTGTATGGCGGGTTCGTGACAATATTTTCTGCGCTACGCTGAGACGAAAGAAAGTCGACACCGACCTCTCCGAAGCCTCTGTCGTAGAGATCGGAGGCAAATACCGGATTGCCTGCTTCGGCAAGGATCTCGGCCATTGCACCATCGCCGCACGCCGGCTCCCAAATTTCTCCCTCGAACGGCTCGTTGTCGACTAGCGCTCGCGTGGCCCAGCCTGGAGTCGGATAAAAATCGGGACCTGCCAGATCGGCAAACCGCTTCAGGGTTGGCTTTAATCCGCCATTTAGATTGTAAGTTGCGTCCATCGAGAGGACATAGCCGGTCAGCGACTCGCCACGCAAGAAGCCCCTTCACTTTCCATCGCTGCGCCAACGCCAGCGCTCGTTGACTATCAAAGTCGTTAGCATCGTAGCGCGCCGGATCGAACGGTACGCTCCCAAGTGATCACTAATAAGACGAGCAGCGCCGCCTAATGAGGTCTGGTTAAGGATTTGCAGCTAGCCATGCCTGCCCGTGCGGCGTGATGCGGTAACCGACGTCTGGCACATGCTCTAGCCGGCCGTCGAAGATCGCGTTCCCGGATGTGGTCGAATGCGATTTTATATTGCGGAATATCTGGTGCCACATTGGTTCACCTACTCTGACCAACGAGGGCGACAAATCTGCTGCATCAAGAGTTACCATTCCAGGAACGCGCGCTCGTAGATCATCATAGGATACAATCCCACCAGTCTGACCCACCGCAATAACCATCGCAAGCTTCGCCATCTCTTCTTCAGTAACTGGCATCCGAATCTCCTCTAATTCGGCGAGAATGAGAGGAATGGTTCGTTGAGTCGAGTCCAGTTGTGTTAGTTTTGGACATTGTTGAAATAGCTAAAGCACAAACATGGCCTCGACGATCGGCTGCATCAGCACCTCACGCGGCACCGGCACGCTAACTGATGTGTAGCCAGCGTTGCCGGCGCGGCGCTGACCGTACAGTGCGATCCACTGCCGGCCGTGTGGCCGCCAAGCGCGCTGTAGCGGGGGGGGACGGAAAGCAGAACGTAGGTAGCGGCGGGGCAAAAACATTATTCTTCGGTTCGAAGCAGGTCGAGCCGACATTCTACCATGCCGTATAAAGCTGAGGCTTTTATGCCCGCTCAGGGTGTCGGGGTAGCCACCCTTGGGCATTACGAGCGGGAATATTTAGCCCGTTCTCTTCAAGATGAGCAAGAAGCCGAGGCTCTACGAAAGGTCCCCAGCCGTCCCGATTAGCGCTATAGCAGGTTTCACAAACGCTGATGTCGTAAGCGTTGATGTAAGTGCCTGCATATCGATGCGGTCCAAACTGGAACGAGCTGCCGCAGCTAAAGCATCTTTCCATGTGTACCTGCATACCTATCTCTACCCCGCTGTTGATCCGCCCGTCCTGAGCTTCGTTTCAAGCACCTGCGCAAAGTGCCGAACCTTATCTTCGGACGTTCCATGGCGGACGAACACTACGTCTTGGATGTTGCCCCATTGGTCCATGTCGCCACAGCCGATCTTGTGGTCATAATCCTGTAACTCGCATCGCGCGGTCGGCACGATCGCTGACACCATTTCCTGAACACGGGCTACGGCTGCTGCCGGGTCATTAGGGAGGGAATCGCTCATCTAGCCATAATGCGTCCGAACCTTCTTTTCGCCAAGGGAGAATGTCTATTGTGGACGCGCACTCAGTCCACCACTGGAGGCTTCAGGTGCTTCCATATCTGCCCAGACTTCACCGGGTCGATACGATCGGCTTCAGCCTCAGCCCATGCTCGCCAGACGCCGAACGCTTCCGCTGGCAGATCCACGGACCCGGCCTGCACCGCAACGGCTACTGCTGCGATCAAGCGGCGTAGGTCGTCCGCTTCCGCAATCAGGCGGCCGCTTTCGCGCAGTGCGTCCAACCGATCTGCACTGGCCTTCTCGATCGCCGCAATCCGGCGCTTCTCCGCTTCGACCCGCTCGCGTTCTCGCTTCTTCTCAGCCTCTATAAACGCTCGTTCGCGTTGCTCAGCGAGTTCCCGCATTTGCATTCTAAAGATGCGCTCACCTTCAACGATGAGGCCTGCGCTAATTGCGGCGATTTTGGTTTCGAGCGTGCCGCTCGCATCGTCCGTCCAGCGTTCCTCCCCAGCAGTTAGCGTCAGCACGCAATTGGCTGAGCGCTTCGGATCGGGCTTGGGCGCGCTGTACCGGCTGTAGTCTTTGGCCTTCCGCCCCTCGAACAACATGATCGGCACATACGTGTCGCCGATCGTAACGTGTATATCCGTGTGGTACTCGTCCGAGCGCAGCGTCCCCCGATGCCCACGCTTCTGTAGCGTTCGAAAGATTGCGTTCAGGATCCGAAGTCGCCTTCGTTCGAATGGGCTTTCAAACTGAACCTTCGGAACGTGCCAGTCCTTGTTGATAGCTCGTTGGCGTTCGTATTCGTCGCGTTCCAACGCGGCTTTCACTGATGAGTGCAAATCAGCCAGTTTTGCAGCGGAGACGGCCCGCCCGATCGCTGCCAGTTCCTTTTGCCGAAGGCCCTCTAGGTCTTCGGGTACGTTAGGCGACGCGAATGGTCCTTGTGCCGATGGTTCGGGTGCTATCGGCAGGAGTTTGCTTAGCCGGCCATCTAGCAACAGGGCAGGGTGCTGGCCCGGCAGGCGAGGGGGTGCCTTCGGTGGCTTCTCAACCGGCCTGCCCGCCAGCACACGGTTCCAATGCCCTTGAGGCGGGCAAACGACACCTAGGCCGGTCAGCAGCTTCTTTAACCCAACGTCTGATACGCCGACGCTCACGGCCAGCTCGCGCATGGGCGCCGACCACGCGAACGCGATCAGGTCGTCCATCATCACCCGCTGATTCGACATCCAGTACATGCGGGGCAGGGTGGCATAGCGTTTTGACGAACGGTAGTGGCCCTAACTGAACAGTGACACCGTCATCTCTGCGCTCTTCCGTTCAATGTGTTCGGCACTTCAGTATCAGCGAATTGCTTCCATGGACCGATCGCAGTTCCGGGCGCGACGAATTGAAACTCCCCTAAAATTGATTCTTTCGCTTCCTTGCGGGCGTCACGAAGGACGTCGCGAACCGAGTCCTTCTGCTCGTCCTGATCCATCATCAGCCAGTCGCCCGTTTGCGTCAGATCATCGAGCGCCGGCTTTGCCAGACGGCCCGCCACCTCTTGCAGCGCATCGTACTGGCCGGGCGTCCATTCCACCCGCTTGCCTTCCGAAGTGTACGAACGCTGGGGCGGACTGATCGAAACCCCAGCCGACAATAGCGCATCGATGGTCGGATCATTGCGACCGGTAGACGTCCACAGCGGCGATACAATGTCCGGGCCAAGGGCGTTTTGGATGCGCATCGGTTCCCCAAAGACGTTGCGACGCGGATAGAGACGCGACGACATGCCGGGGATGCGCGACCGGATACGATCAATAGGGCTGCGGGCTTCACGCAAAATGGGATCGTTCATCTTCGCGACCTGCGCCACGACCGACGGGACGGCTACGGCGCCAGCCATGCGCGCGAGGAACGGCTCTAGGTAGCGATCAGGATCGTTAACTGCCTCAAGCCCCGAACTCAGACCCGACAGCCACGTCTTGTTCGATAGGTTGTTCACGATCGCCGCGACCATGAGCATCGAACTTTTCTCTTTTTCCTTGTCCGTCAGGTCGGCTTGCAAATCTACCATGTCGGCAACCGTCCCGATTGTCGTCGAGAACGGGTCGAACCGCTGATAGCTATAGTAATTGTCGCCAACCTTTAGCGAATACGGTTGCCAGCCATTGGCCTGCATCAACCTGCGCGCGTCAGCATCGGCGGGACCGCTCCCGGTAATGTGGCCAGCCGCCGCCATTTCGTACATCATTGCGCCAAGGCCGGTTCCAAGAGCCATTCGCGTGATAGCCATGTCACGACGCGCACCGCCTGCGGCGAACTCCTTGCGCCACGACTTCATGACCGGCGCGATAGGCGATCGTTCAGCAGCGAACTTCAACAGATTTACCGGCGTGCGAACAAACGGGATCAGCAGTTTAAATTCAGGCCGGTGCTGCAATCCAGCCGACAGCCCAGCCGCCATGCTCCCATGATCTAGCGGCGTCTGGAACGTCAGGTATCGCGCATACTCGAATGATTTGCGCAGCATGTCGTCGGTTGGGTTCAGGACCAGATCGGCGGCGCGCTCGCGTGCTTCTGCGCCGGTAAGGCCCTCCTTTGCCGCCTGCCGGATCGCCAGCCCGTTCAACTCCATCCTGCGGGCGATGCCCTTGAACAACTCATCCTCTGCCGTCAGGAAGCGCGAAGGCGTGCGAATTACCGAACCGATAGGGCCGGGGATTGCCTGCATTTGCTGGGTTTCAATCTTGGTGATCGCGTCCGACGACTCACCGGTCAGCAAGGACCGCGCCGCGGCCTTCACACCTTCACGCGCTCCGGCGATCATCCCTGCGGCACGCGCTCCAAACTCGGAGAACAGCACCCGGTCCGTTTCGTCCTGTCCCGGCAACGCTTTGCGGACGGCACCGACACCGGCCGCTACCAAGTGTTCCGGCAACTGCGCCAACGACGTGAGGGTGTTCGACAGGATGTTGACCGCGTGCGTCTGTGGCCCGCTCAACAAGCTGTTGATATACAGCTCTGTCGCCATGTCCTTCCACTTAGGTAGCAGCGACTTCAACGCGAACTGATTGATGCCAGCCGGCGACGTGCCAACCTGTTCCAGATCAATGATCCGCTCGGCAACGTCCTTGATCCGGGTCGAGCCGCCGAGAATATCGCCGATCGAGGAAAGCGCCTGCTCGGCATCGCGGCTGTCCGCCGTCATGCGGAACTGTTGCAGCAGCCGGCCGGCCTCCGCTGTCATGCCTGCCACCTGTTCCTGAATGGCAGCATGACGCAACCATGCCTCGCGGAACGCGGCTTCCGCTTCATCGCCGGGGTTCCGAGTGCGCGCAATCCGCTTCGCCATGTTGACGAGATCGGCTGCCGACCGGGCGAGAAGCTGGCGAGCGGCCAACGCTTCCTCTGCGTTGAACGCCTGCCCCTTGCGACGCTGCAACAGGTCGTCGGCAGTCATGCCTAGATCCTCTGCGAGCGCCTTGGTTTCGGCCTGTGTGATGCGCCCGCGCTTCGCTGCGTCGAACCCACCGGTGGCCTGTTCGGTCCGCACCAGCGCTTGCTTGATAGCCTGCGGGCTGTCGAGGCGATCCAGCCGGATATTGCCCGCAAGGTTCGGCGCGTTCTCGCCCCATTCCTCATAGGCCCGTACAGGCGGCGTCATGGCGTCCAAATCGTCGGGGCCGACCGGCTGGCCGCGATCGAGCGTCAGCGGCGCGCCATCGGCCTGCGCGGCCTCCACATCGAGGCGTTGCGCCCGTGCCGCATCGAAGGCGTCCACTTCGGCGAGGTCGTCGGGGTGGAACGATCGGTTCCAGCCGCGATGCGTGTTCGTCAGCGCGTCCAGAAACTCGGCCGGCGTCGGTGGCTCGGCATGATCGGGGAAATAGCCAGCTTCCCATGCCCGTTGCGCGGCCGTATCGAGCGGCAGACCGTCATCGGCCACCAGCTTGCCGAAGCGCTGTTCGCCACTGGCGAAGTCCATACCGTTGCGCGGCGCGTTCGTGATGCCGGCATAGGTCAGTTCGCCGCCATCCTCACGGACACCGCCTTGCGTGCGCAGCCACGTCACCAGATCGAGCGGGCCACGCTTTGGGATCGTCCGCGTTGCATCGGTTGGCGACGGCACGTTGCGTCGCTCAAGCGCGGCAGCTTCGTTCGGCGCGCGCACAGTCTGATAGCGCCCGGCTTCGATACCCGCCGCCTCGTCAATATCGCGGACCGTGTTCGCCGGCAGCGGCAACACGTCACCCGAATTGAGCCGGGCAGCAGCAGCAATGCGCTCCCCATCCGGTGCATCGGCAAGCAACTGGCGCGGCTGGCGCAGTTCAATGCGATCGGGCACGCGCGGGCCATCCAGCGTCGGGCGCGGCGTTTCGTTCGCCATGCCCGCCACGTCATCGGCGACCGGCGCAAAGTCGTTCCATGGCCCGGACGCACCGTGCCGCTCATCATAGGCCCGCAGTATATCGTCCCATTCGGCGCGCGCCGCAGCGGAAGGGGCCGGCTTAGGTTGCTCGTCAATGATGTTCAGCCCTTCACGCCGGGCACGGGCAACAAGCTCATTCAGCGCACGAGCCTGTTGGGGCGTTTCGTTGGCAGAACGGGTAACGGCAATCTCGCCCCGGTAGCGGGTCAACTCGGCAAAGCCGGCGGCCTCGTCCGGTCCTGTCGCATAGCCGAAGTCATAGTGCCCAACCTCATCGGCGTGGCCCATCTGCGAACCGTTCGTGCGGAACATGTGCAACTTGCCGTCCGGCCCAATGACAGCGGACCCCAGCCCGCCCGGAGGTTGGGCCACATAGTCCTTGACGGTAGATGGAGCTGCGTATGTCTCGACATACTGCGCGCCGGTCAACGCGCCGGGGCGGCCGGTTGGCGAAGACGGCGACGTGCTAGCGGGTGACGGGTTCGCATCCGGGCGGCGATAGATCATGCTCCCGTCGTCCAGATCGGTGCGCTGCCAGCCCTTCGCCTCCAGATCGCGCGCCATCATGTCGAACAACGAACGGTCCCGCTCGGGCATGGCGTCCAGCGCGCCGGGCTTCACCCGGAACCCGCGCAACGCCGACTGCAACGTGTCCTGCGTCACGCCGTTGGTCGAATACTCACCAGCACCATTGCGCCATGCGAGCGCGCCACCCGGCTTGTCGAACTGCGGGCGACCGACGAACGGGGCCGCGTCGTACTCGAACAGGATGCCCTTGTTCGCGCCCTGTCCGGTCGCCATTGCCGGATTGTCAGCGAACATGAGCGCATCCGTGCCGCCCTCATTGCGCCACCGGGGAGCGTATTGCGACGGGATGGTTGCCCGCCCGAAGCCGTCCGTATCGAAGCCCATTTCCCGCCAGATGATCGGCGTATGATCCGACAGCGGGCCACGGAACGTCTCGGCTGGCATCTCACGCGGCTGCACCGGGAACGCTGTCGGATCGGCGAGAGGGTCAGCGGTGCGCGTCGAGGCAGCAGGCGCAGGCGTGAAGTCCTGCCACGGACCAGCGGTGTCGCCATCGCGTCCGGCCTTCGGGACAATCTCAAGCCGTGCGTTGTCGCCACGCGCTGGCGAGAGGATCGACATGGCCCCCCAGCGCTGCCCTGCATCATCCACCAGCCCCGGCGAGGTGATAGGGATAGCCTTGCCGCCAACGTGCAGAACTACGTCGTCGCCCCGTGACAGCGCATCGTCGGCAGACTGGCGCAAGACTTCACCAGCACGCGCCATGTCGACGCCAGCCCCGTTGTCTGCCGCCGCCCGCAGTGCTGCGGTATCGATCGTCGTACCCGTGACAGGCGATGCGACGTTCGTATCCGCAGCGGCGGCAGGCGAAACCGCCTCTACCGGATCAGCTTCACGCGACACGACAGACGCGGTGTCCGATCCTTCACCAGCGACAGCAGCGCGGCCAGCACGGGCACCACGGACAAGACCGCCAACGCGCTGTGCCAGACCAGCCGTACCGAAGCCTAGCGCTGCGCCGATAGGAGCGCCGATCGCCGCACCCTTGGCGCGCTCAGCCCATCCGCCCTCAGCACCGCCGGCACCGATCACGGCCCCCTCAGCGCCACCAGCAGCGGCCAGCCGACGACGAACCGCAGCTTCCGCAGCTTCAACCGCTGCCATGCGCGTGCCGCCAGCCCGCAAGACAGAGCGCGCCGCGTTCAGCCCGACGCCCTCAAGCGATACCGTGGGGATCGCCAGACCGCTCGCAAGCTGTCCGCCAAACCGTGCGTAGGGGTGTTCGGCGTCGTCGTTGGCGAGGATAGAGCGGTTCTGGTCGAGGTTGTTGGCCCAAATGTCCGCCCACCGACGATCGCTGTTCGACAGGTTCTCACGGCCTTCCGTGCCACCGAGCGAGTCCACGACCGCGCCCAGCTCGTCCAGCACGTTGAGCGGATCGCCGACGCCGCGCATGGTTGCGCCGAACGTGCCGTCGCCCGGATCGGTCAGCACGCGGGGCGCGCGCTTGTATTCCACCTGCCCCGACGACTTAATGCCCTTGGCGCGGTTGGCGACGAAGCGCTCCGCGTCCTTCCGATCAACCTTGAACCCGTTGGCGGCACCGTATCCGACAATATCGTCAACCGTGCTGTTCGGGTTCTCCGTTACGGCGAGATAGCCCGCCTCAATGTCCCTCCGCAGCCCTTGGAACGGCGTGGGATCGTCCGCGAACACCGCCGCCGCGCCGGCCGTGTCGCTCCATTCAGGAGCAGCCCAAGGGCCATCACCTTTCGGCCGGGCGGCCGGCGGTGTTTCGGTAGCGCCGCGCCGATATGCTTCCGGCGACACATAGCTATCGCCGTGGACACCAAGCCGATTGAGCCGGGCCAGCCGCTCGGCCTCCATGTACGACCCCAGCCGGGCGGGATCGTCACGCAGATAATCCGGCGCGGCCAAACCGACACCTTGCCGCAGCAGCAAAGCGCCGACGTCAGCGCCGCCGCTGCTTTCCAGCACGCCGACAGGCCGGCCGTAAGACTGCCCGCCTGACGGTTGAAACGAGCCGCCATCAAGATACGGCAACAACGCATCCCGCGCCTGTTCGCCGATCGATACGACGCCGCCCAGCGCATCCCGCGCCGTCTGCCTGCGCTCGAACGCATCATAGCCCAGCATCCGGGCGTTCACGTCAGTGTTGAGCCGGAGCGTATCGCCATCGTATGCCGAACCGGTAGGCGCGCCACTTCCCGACCGGCTGGCGGCGTCCGGCTTGCGCGCCCTTCGCTGTCGACGCGGCGCGGCCTTGGTCGGCGCGAAGTCGTCCCACGGCCCGCTCAACGCACCTTCTCCCAACTAGTCTGCACGGACGGGTTGCCGCCCTTGAAGCGGTAGCCTTGCCTAATCTCGCCAACCTTCGGGGCGGCGGCAGCGCCACCGGAACCAGTCCGACCACGACGCCCGCCAGTTTCGCGAACACGCTTGTCCGTCATGTCCTGCCCGCGCCGCGCCGTTGTGGCGGAAATGTCCTGACCCCGACGCCGATCGCCAGACGACATATCCTGTCCGCGACGCCGATCCGACGAAGCTACGCCGATGCCGTACCGCCCCCGCGCGTCCGTCATGTCTTGCCCACGCGAAACCAGCGCCCGTCGCCCGTTTCGATCTTCAATCATGGAGTCGGTGTTGCGATCGGCCCGGCTGTTGGCGAGGCTGTCCTTTACCCCTATCGACAGGCGAATAAGGCCGTCAAGCGAAGCGTCGCCATCGTCAAACCCATCAATCTCTGCGTCGGTGATACCGTACAGCCGCAGGTAATCGCGCTGCGCATCAATGAAGGCTGGCCGCTCCTGTGCCGGCAATTCACGCGCGCGGGTGGCGACTGCGCCGATAGCCCCAAAATACTGATCGAGTTCAGCGTAATGCGCCTTATCAATGTTGGCAATTTGGCTGGAAAGCCGGTCCGCCATTTCCGGGCTTTCAAACGCCACGTCAGCCAGCGAGTAACGTTCTTCCGGGGGGATCGTACCAACCCGCTTCCGGCCAGTAACGACAATCTCGCCACCCTCATCTACCGCACTGGCAGGAGGTTGCGGCTGAGCAGGCGAGAGAGCGTCCTGCGTTGGCGGCATTGCGAGAGCGTCGGCAAGACGGCCCATGCTCATTTCGAGACTAGGTCGCTGCACACCACCGCCTAGAACCGTCGATGGGTTTCCGCCAACCACACCGCCGCCGAACCGCCCGCTGCCACGCTGTTGCCAGCGGGCGTCATGCTGTCGCAGATACCCGGCGTAGGCTGCTCGCCCTCGCCCTTCACGGGCAAAGTCGCTGCGATCCCGCTCATGCCGCGAAAGCTGAACAAACGCCTGCGGATCGACCGCAGCGAGTCCGGCCAGCGCGTCCGCCGACGGGTTCGCCGCATATGTCGAAAGGACGTTATCGCGCGCGGCGATGCGCCCTCGCTCCTGTCCGCTCGCAAACGCCTGTTGGAATGTCGCGCCGGCGTCCGGCATCCGGCTAAGGATCGACCAGTCAATTTGCGCCATCATGCGTTCTCCCAACGGTGTAGTTGCTGCTTGGCGTGCGCTACCGCTGCATCGAGAATGCCATGCGCTTGGCACGTCTCTGTCAGTTGATGGGACAAGATCGGCACCGCCTCCGCGCCTTCGACAGCATCGCAACCAGCGGCAACCAGCGCTTCAATGTGGGCTAGCGCCATGCCGAAGAACCGGGCGGCTGATCCCAACTCACCGATGCCAATCTGATGCGCGCCGAGGTGCGCCGCAGACGTCGCTATCCCGCAGTCGTTGACGATGCGATCGGCCGTCATTGGGCGGCTGGCCCATGCACGGGCCGCGGCGCGCTTGTCGGTTTCAGATGGCTCGTTTCGTGTGGTTCCGGGTTTCGGAACGCCGAGGAAGGCAAGGACCGCCCCCCAATCGCAGGGATGTTGCATGGATGACCACCGGCACATTGTGTGAAGCGCCATCCGGCGGCAAAAGCATGCCGTTAGTCGTAGGCGCGTGGCTGAAACCGAATAGTAGGCTTTTCGCGCGCGACCTGATCGTCCGGCCCGCCGCGTCGGATTGTCTTGCGCTCTGCCTCGTCGGGTGTTCCCAGCCGGATACGACGATGCAAGCTGCCCATACCGCCGTAAACTTCGCCCGACCGGCTTAGGAGGCCCTTGCTTTCGGCCTCAACTACATAGCGGCGGACCGTGCCACGATCGCCGATACCAAGCGCCGCCCCAATCTGACTGTAGCTGGGAACAAGGCCGCCGCTCGCGACGACCTTTGCGCAATAGTCCGCAACTTGGCGGTAGCGCTCAATTTGACCGGCAGGCAATGGCATGCCCCCGGTATCGGGTCAGGAGCCTACGACGAATAGTAGGCGCTATCCCCTCAGCCCAGACCTACAGGCCAAACTCTAGTGCGAACCCGACAACTACAGCAATCAGCCCGACGCCCGTAAACAGCGCAGCCAGTCGCAGCGTTTCAAGGTCGAGGCCATCACCACCGCCCCGTGCCATACGGCGCGACATTCGCTTGTAGAGGCTGACCCACTCAACCCCGGCAAACAGGAGCGCTCCCGCGCCGATCCACGCGAGGACTAGGAACGGATGTTCAATATGGGTCGGATCGTCCATGGCCGGCAGGATATGACGGCTGGGCGACGAGTGCCAGCCCCGCTCCTATCCAACGCGAAGGCGCACGCCCGGCCCGCCATCTTCGCGCGACCTATCCCCAAGCAACACCACGCCCTGCGCCTCCAATGCCGTAATGATTGCCGCTAGGTTGTTCTGCAACGGCACCGATCGCCCGGCCTCGAAGTTCCGAACCGTCGAAAGGCCAACATTTGCCGCCTTCGCAAGCGAGCCTTGGTCAATGTCGAGCAATGCGCGGGCAGCGCGGCATGTGGCGGGGGTAAGCATGTACGAACCCGTACCAGCATAACTATTTTGTGCCAACCATAACGTTTAGCGTTGACACTCAAATATAGACGGCACCATAACGCTTTTCGTTACCCCCCCCCACCGGAGGTAGCGACCGAACGGGGAAGCTGGAACCTCCCCCGCCCGGTCTGATCGCAACCCCTCGTTGACAGGGACCACGACTATGAATGCCAATAGCATTGGCGCGCCCCTTCGCGCCACGATTGCTCACGCCGCAATGGCGAATAACAGTCATAATTATAGCTATTCTGATCGTGCAACGATCCGCAACGGCCACCCGACCGAAGCTGAGCGCAAATCCATCTTGCCCGGTTCGATGGCGTTCAGCGCTATCGAACCGGCGCCCCCGGCCCAGATGCCGACCAGCCGCCGCGCATTGCTGATGGGCATGGTGGCGCTTCCGCTCGCTGCCTGTCCCGCTCCGGTGCCAGCGGCTGGCGCTGCCCCGGCGGTGTCGGACCCCGAATGGGACCGGCTCTATGCCGCCTACCGCGCGGCCCAAGTCGAGGAAGTCGAGCGGCTGGCAGTGTTCGCCCCGCTGGACGATGCATGGGGGCCGGGCAGCGCGTTGTGCGAACCGGAGCCGACGCGCCCGACGATCGCCCCCTACGACATGTCGCTGCCGATTGGCGAAGCCATCGCTGTAGCGGCTGGCCCGGATTGGGAGGCGCGGTGGGAAGCCTATGAGGCAGACAAGGCAGCATGGAAGGCCCGCGACGACGCCGCCTATGCCGCGCACGTCGGAGATACCGGCGACCGTTACGAAGCGGCCTGCGATGCCTGTAGCGCGGCTGTCACGGCATTGATGGGGCACCCCGTCGCTACGCTGTCGGCACTGGCTGAAAAGGCCGAGCTGATCCTGACTCGCTACGGCGACACGGTGGATGGCGACGACGCCAAGACGCTGATCGCCGACATTCGCCGCCTTGCGGCTGGGGAGGCGTGAACATGTCGAACCCCTCACGCATCGCCATGCTGGCACAAATGCGCAGCGACCTGCTGGACGAAACCCACGCGGCGGACGTGCGCGGCGCGGCGCTGAAAGCGGCTGGCTTGCCCAAGCAAGGCCCCGACGTGATCGCCGCGCAACAGGCGATGGATCGCGCGTTGCGAAGTTCGGTCGATACCGCCCGCCTGATGCTGGCGCAGCCGCCGTCCGACCTTGCCGACGTGCTGTCGCTGATGCTGGCCGCGACCGAAGCAACCGACGCGATACAGGACTATGCGTGCGGCGACACGACGGACGGCGCGCAAATCCTGAAACTAGCGGAACTGCTGGACGATGCCGTTTCCAACGTTGCCGTTCTGCTTGCCCGCGATCACCAGCCGCGCAACGACTGTGACAGGCGCGTCGCCGCGCTACTCACACGTCGGCTGGCCCCCGCGCTAGCCGCCGTTGGCGGGGAGGCTTGACCATGGCGAGCCTAATCGAAACCGCACGGGCGTTCGTCGCGATCGGCGGGCGGGTCTGGATCGATCCGGCCAATCGGCTGGGGGCGATCGTGGATGCGGAGGGCGACGCGGAGTGCGAAGCCACCAGCCGCGCGTTCTTCACCGCCAAGGCGGCGGACCCTGCCGCGCTCGCAACGCTGGTCCGCGAATACGGCCAGCCGCAGGGCCGGTTCATCGTCTGGCAGGGGGCTTGAACCATGGCCCTCGCGAACACCACCGGGGGCGCTTCGGCGCTCCCCTCGTTCGACGCGCCTGCATGGCTGGCGGACTGGTCGGATAACGGCGGCGTCGTCATCATCGCGGGCGATCGGCTGATCGTCTCGCGGCTGGCGACCATCGACCGCGCGGCACACTCCCGCCTCAACTTCCTTCGCGGTCAGATGCTGCGCCAGCGCGGCGGTAACGCCCTGTTGGGCGCGCTGACTGTCCGCCCGAACGTGGAGGGCTGAATCATGCCTGCCATCATCAAGCGCGCCCTATCGGCGCTGAACCCGTGGTACAATTGGGGCGCTGTCAGCGTCGAGCGGCTGGACGCCGTGAGCGAGGACCATGGCAGCGAAAGCGACGTGCGGTTCTTCGACCTGCAATGGTTCGGGCTACACCTGTCGGTTCAGGTCGGACGCCAGCCGCCCAAGGCAACACCGGCACAGATCGCCAGCCGCGCGCAGTATCGACGGGAAGCCGCAGAACGGGCCGTAGAGCGCGAACAGCGGCGCGAGGCGTGGAAGGTAGCGCATAAGGCGCAGACGGACGCCCGCGCCTGTCTAGACGCCCTGCCGTTCGATCATCCCGACGAGGTTGCGGTGTTGGAGGCGTGGTTGTCCGCAACCGCGCGGCTGATCGAGGACACGCCCGCGCCGAACGGCAAGGCGCTGGCGATCAAGGTTGAGCTGGCCACGTCCGACGACATTCCGCTCGCGCCCGGCTGGGGCGCCGCCATTGCAGCCGATGCGCGCCGGCTTCATGCGGAGGGCTTCTGACATGGCTACCAATCCGAAGCCGAGCCTTATGGCCCTGTTGGCCGGTAACAACGCGCTGTCGCCGCAGGAGCGGCAGGAGGCCCAACAGCCCCAGCCGATCGCGTTGCAGACGTTCGACAGCGTGCCCGGCTGGGCGATCGTCCACGCCGCCGCCGACGAACACAACGCCCCGTTGATCCGATCCGGCGAAGTCGTCGTTGCCGAACGCGGGCGCGGCTGGATGCCGGTCGATGGCGGGCTGTTCCTTGTCGAGTACGTGTCTGCCCCCGCGACGGTCCACGACTTTGAGAAGCGGCATGTTCGCATCGTGCAAACGCGGGAAACGCCGCGCGGTTGGTATGTGGGAGGGCTGCGATCCGGCAAGTCGGGGGCGTTCGTCGCCAGTGACGGACCCTACACCGATCCGACCAAGCTTGCCGAGAAGCTGGTTGGCCGCGTCGTCGGCATCCTGCGTACCGCATCGTTTATCGACCGCATGGCCGGGGAGGCGCGCTGACATGGCGAACACGAAACAGCGCGCCGCCTTCCTTGCCGCTCTCACCGCAACCGACCAGATGCCCCCAGCCGAACGGCAACGGCTGGCCGAGGATGCCCGACGATCCGCCAAGTCGAAGGCGAAGATTGAGCGCTACTCGCTATGGATGGGAGCAAGGGCGGCATACCACGATGCCGCCGCAGCCGAACTACGCGCCATGATGGCCCGCGCAATCGATATGCCCGAGCGACACGCCCTACAGACCACGCACGACGCGGCCTGTCGGACCATGCTTGCGGCCTTCGCGCGGTTCATGGCGTCGCCTCTCATGGGCAAGAGCGACGCAAAGGAACGCCGCGTTATGATCCGCGCGGCGCGCGGCGTAATCGCGCTATCCACCAGCCGCGACGCATTCCTCGCCGCTACCGTTGAATGGATGGCGCATGTCAAGGCGGACGCCGCTCGGATCGGGGGCAAGGCATGACCCCGCCGTTCGATCCCAGCCGCGTACCGCCTGACAGCCTCGACGGGGCAGCGCGCCACATCAACCACACCGTTCCCCTCGAATGGGCGCACGAACTGCTGGGGATCGCATGGGCGGCGTTCGATCGCGCCCGAGCAGACCCGCCAGTCGGAACGGTCCTGTGCAACCCCGCCTGTACCGAACGCTGCGCTAACTGCCGGCTGGAATGCGCTGTCATCCTCTCCGGCTTGCAGATGGCCTACCGCGACTATCAGGACGCCCTAGCGGCTGACGGCCCGGTGCTGTCGCTCGGGGGTTCGGTCTATACGACCATGGCGGGCCGGGCATGACCCGCGCCGCCGCCACCCTTAAGGCGCTGTCGCTGATCGTCGGGGGCTTGGGCGCGTCCCATGCCCTCGGCGACCTCCTAGGCATGTTCTCGCGCGGCATAGGCGCAACCGGCTGGATGATCGTCGTGACGGGTCGGAGTTACTTCGCAGAATTGTCCTTTGTGGATCAATCAAGCTATCTTCATATTGCATATAAGCTAAAGTAATGGAGTTATTTTTGTCAATATACCGGTAAAATATTGGAATCCGTGCGCAATATTAATATAAACATATTTAAAAGCATAGAAACTAAAAGTTACAAAAGTACTGTATATATAAATTGCTAGTCGTACCAGTCTGTTGGCGTCTCGAATCATCGAGATAAGACGGGGAAGAGCATATGCGTAAGCTTTCCATTGGTGCTGCCGTAGCGGCAATCACTTTAGCCGGGGTGTCCATAATCGGAACTCAGCCAGCACGGGCAGGGCAAGAGTGTATGGAGGAAGTATCCAACCCCGACGCACCTTTGCCTGAGGACAACTGTGACGTTGTCGGCGATCCGGAAGAAGGCGGTAGTGAAGGAGGAACCGCGTTCGGGCCTACCCCGCCACCGCCACCGCCGCCGCCACCGCCGCCGCGGATCAACTGATAATCTAGGGCGGCGTTACTTGGTAGTGTCGCCCTTTCCATGTCGAGGCTTGGCCACGTAACATACGGTCATGGGTACTCCGGCACGCTTCACCGAAGGTGAGGTGACCCGCGCTGCGAAGGGCGTGCGCAAGGCTGGCTTCACTCGGATACGGATCAGCATTGATCCGCTCGGCAACATCGTCATCGATGCGGGAATGGAGCCGATGGAGGATCGTAGCCGGGTGAACCCGCTCGACATTCTCGTGTTCGGCGAGCCAAGGTAGCGTCGTAACCATATTCGAACTGGCGTTAATAGCATGCGAAAGCGAGAGGGGGCTTGCCCCCTCTCTAAATCGTTACTTAGATGCGGTTGGCGTCACCGACATCGGTGCGGGAGCTTCGCCCGGTACGAACGGCACGTCCTCATCGATAAACCCGCTAACCGGCGCTCCTACTGGGATTACGGCGCTTGTCCCGGTCATGAAGAACCCTGCGGGTAGGAACACAACAGCGGAAACGGCAGCAGCGCCGCCGCCGGCCGCCACACCCTTATCGTCGACCGAGCCCGTCAACCGGATCAGCCGGCCGTTAGCACGAACCGATAGCGGGCGGGCCTGAATGTAACCCGACTTGCCCCACATGCCCTTGTTACGGACATCGGTCACTTCGCCGATCGCCGGGCTACCAACCGGGATAACAACCACGCCGTTCACTTCAACCGCTTCTGCAACCTCCATGTTGAAACGCTGCCCGACCTTCAGCTTCTTGCCCTTGGTCGTCAGCATTTCTGACATCTTGAGGGATACACGCGTTCCACTGCGCAGGACGTTTTCACTACCAGCCGGGCGCAGCGTTGCAGATGCGGTCGTTGCCGGTCCGGCAGTAGGCGCGGTTTGAGCTGATGCGGCAGAGACGAGCGAAATGGACGCACAAGAAAGTGCGAACAGAATTGCCTTCATAATTGGAACCCCCTTCGAGTCGGTCCCCCCGGACCGAAGCGCGGATCATCTACGAGCTAGTGTTTCCGTCAAGAACGGAAGCGAAACCAAATTTCGTGTGTCCGATTTGTGCAAACGGTCACGGATAAAGCCGCTGCCGACTTTCCGGTTGGCGTGTCTGCGCGCTTTGCGGTCTAACGCCGGTTCATTGATTGCGGCCGAATGCCCCAGCGCAATCGGTATGCCTGGACTCCTCAGCGCTGAGGACTTTCGGGCCGCAATCTTGGGCGTAGAGTGGCACGTAATTCCAGGTACATGCGACGGCAGATAGAGGTCGACGTATTCCCTTCCGATGACCCCCGGGCACCCCATATCAAATCTACAGGTCGGCTACCGACCATCGAAAAATACGTAAGTTACGCAAGCGTTCCGAATGCGACAATACCGGATCGAACTCGATCCAAATTGGTAGTGATTGCCAATCTGCGCCTCTTCGACTGCTGAGTTCAAACCCAATGTGCAACCGCGCTCGATTCTCTGGCGAACCAGCCGATCTGTTCGGATCAGCCAAGAAGTTGTTTCCGGAACGCCCACGGGACAACCGGTTCAATCCGCAAGAGCTGCGACCGAAGGGGCGCGCCTATATCATCCGCGAACAGAGCGGCGAACGCGGCTGGGACATCATGAGCTGGGACGTGCTGGGCGGTCAGGCAGGATGGCCGATGACGAACGTCCGCAACCTGAAGCTGCCCCAGTGGCGCAAGCTGGCGGCGGACCCGGCGAACCGCTGCCTGATCCCGCTGACCGAGTTTTGCGAATGGACGCCGGACAAGCACGAACTGGGAGATGGTAAGCCCGCGCTGAAAGGCGAAATGTGGTTCAGCGTGACCGACCAGCCGACGTTCGCCGTTGCCGGATTCTGGCAACAGACCGTCGAGGGCAGCGGGTTCACGATGGTGACGTGCGATCCGAACGAGTTGGTCGCGCCGATCCACCCCAAGGCGATGATTACGATCCTGCGGCCGGAGGACGTCGATACATGGTTGCTGGGCAGCTATGACGATGTCGTGGCGCTGCAACGCCCGTACGATGCGTCGCAGATGACGATACGGGGGCCGGTCTTTCCAACGCGGCCCAGCGTTACCCGGACAGCGCATTCTTGAGGAAGCCGCGCAACCGGCCATCTCGCGCCGGCGTGGGCGAGCCCAACACACCTCGGAATGTATCTGGCAGATGATCCGCAACGTGAGCGGCATCGTCCGCGAAAATGTAATGGTCGAACCAGCCGCGCCATGCCGCACGCTCGCCCGGCGGCAGATCGCGGATTGCGAGCAGAGCGTACGCCAACGCGCCCATCGGTGAAGCCTTGGTTTCCGTATCCCACCAGTAATTGACCAGGACGTTGAGCGGGCTGAACGACCGGATATTGTGCCACCACAATGCAGGCATGAATATCGCATCACCGGGTCGCAGTACTGCAACACGCGCGTGGCGCATCGCCTCAGCAAAGCGCGGAAAGCGATCAAGGTCGGGCGCATACGGATCGACCATGCTCGTGGGCTGACCCGCCATCGTCGCGTCAATCGGACCGACATAGAGATTGGCGATCTGGTCCGGCGGGAACAACAGGAAACGGCGTTCTCCCGCCACCACACACGCAAGATTGGGTGAGGTGTCGAAGTGGGTCGAGATATGCGTCGCGTTGCCGATCCAGACGCGCGGCGTCGTGCCACCCAGCGGAAGGCCTATAGGATTGGCATCCGTCCAACCGGGAAGGCATTCAGCAGCAGCGGCGGCACCCGCGTATAAGGCAGGAGGGCGCGTCTCAGCAGCAAGCCGGAGAAGTTCGCCCAGCAGCACGGTGATTGCGGCCGGCAGGCGACGAAAGTTAAAGCCCCTCAGGTCGTCGCTGTAGAAAAAGCGGCCTTCGATCGCGGCTTGGCCCACCATCAGGTCCACCTGCTGACCGGTATCGAAGCCTGCGATGTAGTGTGCCATCGCGTCGCGACCGGCATTGGCAGCAGCTACGGCAGGCCATTCTCTAACCTGTCCGCGCAGTACGACTGGCTCATATCGATCAAAGACGTCTTGGTTGAAACGCTCGGGCATGATCGGTCCACGCTCGGTGAGCGGACGTGGTTCGTCTAGTACCATCGCGGCAATTTCCAATGTTAGATCGGGGGAATAGCTGATGGTTTGGCGCTATGCCATCACAAACATTCTGTTCGTATTGGTTGATGTGGTAAGTCAATATGGCCATCGAGCCCCAATCCCTCGTCGCGCTTTTGTCCACCCGGTTTCGCGGAACGCCGTTCATCCGCAAGGGGCTCCGAACCGAGCGCCCTATTCCTCGGTAAGAACTTCTTCACCCCCAGTAGCGATGGCGATGGGTATGTCGTTTATCGTTCTAGCTTGCGCTCTTATGGCCGTTGATGGCGATACCCTCCGCTGCGGCGAGGAACGAATACGGCTGCTAGGCATCGATGCGCCAGAGATGCCGGGTCACTGCCGCGAGGGCCGTGAATGCGCGCCCGGCGATCCCATCGCGGCGAAAGCGGCGTTGGAGAAGGCCGTTCAAGGAAGCGCAACGATCGAGCGCATCGGCCAAGATTTATACGCTCGGACCCTTGCCCGCGTCCGCGTGAACGGCGTCGATCTGTCGTGCCTGCAACTCAGCAAGGGCCATGCGATTTATCGACCCGATTGGGATCAGTTCATGTTGGTCGGTTCGGAATGTGGGGCCGTTCCATCATCGGCCGCTAAGCCCGTGAACCGGACAACCGGTCGAGCGGTTCAACGGCCTGCGCCACGCGTACCGGCTAACAGTTGGAGCTATCGGAACTGTGCAGAAGCGCGCCGTGCTGGTGCAGCGCCGCTCCGTCGCGGTCAGCCGGGCTATGGCGCGCATATGGATGGTGACGGTGACGGAATCGCTTGCGAACCGTATAGGCGCTAGGCCCATAGTAGCGGTGCCGCCTCAGCGACGGCACCGCCTGCGATCACTTGACCGGCGTTGCGCCCGGCGTGCCGCATTTCGCGAATTTGCCCTTTGCGTCTTTGCACTTCACCGGCTTGGTAGGCGCGGCTGGGCATTTGATGAACTTGCCTTTGGCGTCCTGGCACGGGGCGGCGTTGGCAGGAACAGCGGCAAGCGAAGCGAGCGAGAACGCGAGCAATACTGACTTGAGCATGGCAACCCTCCACAGCCCGTATGGGCGTTCGACAGTATGGCTGCCCGCAGAGATCCAGCAATGATTCGGTTCTAAATCTTGCCGGCTGCCACTACGACTTGGTCGGCAGTAGTGTTCAGCGGCAGATGATATGACGGCGGAAGAGGAACGATGGGCCGAGGCTCTACTCGCGCTCCGCATCCACGGCGACCGCGCACCCGACTGGATCGCGGAGCGAATCGCCGCGCTGGCCATGGCTGGTGACGAGCGCGGGGTCGTCCGGTTCATGGGTATGGCAACGCGGCTGGACGCGCTGCGGGACGGAACCCGGCAGTGAAGCCGTGGCGACGCTGGCTGTTCTATGTGGAGGCGGGCGTCCTTGGGCTGCTCCTGGCCGCCTCGCTGCTATCCGGCCTCTGGGGCCTGATCCCGCACTGAGGGCGAGTCGTTACCGGTCGTAGGCTCGTGACGTATCCTTGTCGGATGAGGCCCACATCAGCAGGAGAAGGACTGGAATCAGCAGCATCATGGGGATGGCGGTGATGATGCCTATCGCCTGCTTCGCTCGGTCCCACATTGTCGCGTTCTCCAATGGCTGCACGACCGGTGGCGCCATGTCGATATAGCGTACATCCGCCGCGCTAATCGACCAAGCGCGAGAAAGGGCTTTCAGTTCGGCCAACGATGTCCGCCAGCCCTTGCCCCTTTCTGCTCGGCCGGCGGTTATTTCAACACGCATAGCTTCGGTCTATATCGCCTGCGCGGGCTTTGTCCGTCCGCCGGCGGTGGGCTTGCAGCCTCCCTGTATCAGCCGCCGGCGGTTAGCCTCTTAGTATATCGTCAACGGTAATCCGGTAACGCGCGATACGCATAACTATTCTGGCGGCGTGCCGGAACGCGCAAGCGCGGTAAACTGCGGGGACGATATGCAGAAAATTCGTAACTTGGCCCAGAACAGCAAGGGCGCGACCGCAATCGAGTACGGCTTGATCGCTGCGCTGATCGCCGTTGCCGCCATCACGGCGATGAAGGGCTTGGGTGGTCAGCTCAAGACGACCTTTAACAACGTCACGACTGCAATGAAGAACTGAGTAGGTCGCCGCGTTTTCGGCTGCGGCTCCGTGGTAGCTGCACGGAGCCTACAGCGGCTGGTCCAAAACCCGGTCCCAAGAACTTGGCTTCCTAACGACCGACACGTCCGCTTTGTCGGTCGATACGATGATCCGCCCGTCCGCTTCGATGATGACGCTGTGGACGCGGATGCCAGCCGCCTGCATGCCCTTGATGGCTTTCGTTATGTCGTTTTGGCGGAATGGGCGCTGGGGCATAGGGCAGGACATTGCTCTAGCGTGGCGCGTGATGCACCATCATACCATGAGGAGATTCCGGCACTGCGCACCGTCCGGTCATCGCCGCAAATCCTGCACCCCATGTGACCTCGTATAGTCTCGCTCGATCCGAGGCGAGTCTATCGGATATTGTCCGCAGCTAGTACCGTCGGTGAGAGCACCAGGACGGGAGAGGTTGGGATGATAGCGTTGGCGTTGATATTAGCACTACAGGCGCCGACTGCGACGGGTGGGCAAACGGCGACCAACCCTACGACGGCGGAGCGTGTGATCCTGCGTGGCGGTCGCTCGGCTCCTTTGCAAGCTGCGCCGTCGGGCAAACACCCAGCGAACCCGTTTGATGCCTTCGACGATCTGATACCACCCGAACGGCTAGGGCCGGGACCGCATACGCTGGTTATATCATCCAGCACTGGGATGACCCGCATGGATTATACGAGCGGACCGGGTTGCCAAAGGGCGCGAGACTCGGTGCGAAGGCAGGTCGCGCCTCCGCCAAACCGACCTGGGGTAATTTATGGTCAACCTTCGACGACCGCGGTGTGCGTACCCCGCTAACGGGTACAACCGTTGCCGGCACCGGCTGACGATACGGAGTCTCCGCCGCATATATATACGCGCCTGCACACACGCGGGCGCGAATTTGTCCCGAAACTGCGGACGCCCCGCCGCATAGACTTCACGCGCTCGCGCGGTAGCGGCGACATTCCCAGTCCGGCGACGCTGACGACCCGCCGCATATACGCGCGCATGTGCGCGATGCGTCCGGTTCGGGCTGTCTACTTGGCATCTACTTTAGAAATAGACCGGGCAGGATCGTCAGTCTGGCCACCGCTCTGCCGCCACCTTTGCGGCCTTCGCCATGAACTCCGGGTCCAGATCGATCGCAGCCACCAGCACCCGCATTGCCTTGCTCGGTTTGTGCCGCGCCTGCTCCTGATCCTTCACCGACCCGAAGGACAGCCCGAACCGTTCGGCGAACGTCGGTTGATCGATCCGCAGCCGGCGGAAGCGAAGCCGGAACAGATCGCGGGCGAAACCCACCTTTCCGAAGTCTGGATCAAACGCCATCACCGTGCCTCCCATACCTTTTGTCCCTTTTGTCCCTTTTGTCCGGCGGGCTTCCTCCCACCCGCTACCCGCCTCCATGCAGGTAGATAGATAGATAGGTTCTTTTCTAGCCTACGCCGCGCGAAGGCAGGGGCAGAGAGACACGCGGACGCTCGGACAAAAGGGACAAAACCGACGAAACCCCCCATCATCGCCCGAACTGCCACAACATTACCGTTTCGGCGCTGGCGTCCCGACCATGCCCCCAGCCGCCACGCTCGAAGCACGCCATGCCGTCCACCGATCGCGCCAAGGCCCGGTCCGCGTTCATCACCACGACCTCCCGACCGCCTAACCATACCGCCAGCCCGGCAAAGTCGAGGCTATCGCGCTTCCCGATCCCGAACACGTCATGCGGGGTCCAGCCGAGCGCCAGCGCTTTTCCCGCCCATCCGCCAATCGCCAGCGCGTGCGCATCATCGACAACCCGCGCCCATGCTGCCGCATCGCCCCGAAAACGGCCCGTAGGCGTGCGCTGTAGCCGTACCAGCCCTGCCGCTATGTCAGACGGTAGATCACTGTACCGGCGCGGCGGCTGGGCCGGCGCTGGACCGGGTTGGGCGCCATCCCACCCCGGCCCCAGCAACGAAGCTGCTACGTCTGGTTCTAGCAGCGATGCCGCGACCTCTTGCCAACTAGGCATTGCTACCCCCGTGGACCGAAGGATTGACAAGAAAGTCCTTCCGGGGCCGGCCGTTCGCGGGACCGATCTTTGCCGGAGCGGGGCGCAGCCAGTCGGCATCAATCAGCAGATCGGTAGCGGCTTCGACGTCCGCCGCCGTCTTTGCCTTCGCGATCTTCCCGCCTTTCAACAGGTCACGTGCGTTGACCCGCTCCCAGCCGTTCTTGACGATCAGCTTCGCCAACTGCGCCGCGTTGCGCCGATCGACCGGTAACGCCGCATCGCCGAACACGCGGAGGGCGGAAGGCTTGGCGTACAGGTCGATGAACTGGATCACCGCTACCAACGTCCGAGCCGAAACGGCTTCCGGCTCCCGTCCCCCGCACTTTGCCCATGCCAGCAACTCGGCGACCAGCGCGAGGCGCAGCACCATACCGCGCAGCTTGCCGAGGAAACCCTTGAACAGCCCCGCCGCCTCCGTGCCGGCTTCGTCGTTGCTTCGTATCCATTCCTCGAAAATCTGTCCGGCTGCATCATCCAGCAACAGCACGTCCGGCACAATCGCGCCGCTTTCATCCATTTCCGCTCTCAGGTCGGAAAGGCGACGATAGACGGTTTCGAGCAACCCCATGTCCGCGATGTTCTGCGGACGTTGATACCGTCGGGGTTCGGGCCATGCCCACAGGAAGCGGGCGACCAAGCCGTCATCGACAGTCCCTAACAGGCAATCCGACAGCTTTTCCGGCTGGATGCCTCCAAGCACCGATACACCAGTAAAGGACACTGAAACCGGCCCATTGGGGTTGCTCTTGCGGTCGGATCGGTGGCGACGGCCGCCATACGCCTCTAACCAGAACTCCCGCCCGCCCGGCGAATAGCGATCGAAACTTGTCAGCCATCCGGCCAGCTCGTCGCGCAGATGCAGGACGCCGTTCGGGTTGCCCGATAGTATCTCAACCACCGCCTCCGGGGTGCCGTCCTGTACTATCAGGCGTGGGCGCTGCGGCTTTTCCGGCTCAACGGCGGCTAGAGGCATGGCAGGCGTTGCCTCCCCTACCTTCGTCGCCTCCTTCACCTGCGCCTGCCATTGCGCACGTTCGGCCTTGGCGCGCTCTGTTTGGGTCTGCCAGTAGATCAACTGGTTCTTGTGCGCTTCCGCCTTGTCCTGCTCAATACCGCGCAACGGCTCGGTCGCGGCGTCGAGCGCGGGCGACTTGTTGGACGATGGATCACCGACCGGGGCGACCCACAGTACGCACGGTTCCTGCCATTGCGGCGAGGATTCAAACGGCTGGATGCGCCGCTTTGCACCGATCAAGGATGCGGCAGTCGCAAGAACGCCGATGGCGACATAATCGACCGGAGCGCCCGCACCTTCCGCCAGATCGGCGACCAGCGGCCACAGATCGCCGAACATAGCTGCCGGCATCGTGGGGGCGGTGTAGCGCCCGGCCGATACCATCGACATATCCGGCTGGGGCCATTCGACATCGGTGGCCCGCCCCATATCCCGACCAGCGAACGGCGGAGCCTCGAAAGGCGGCGTATCATCAAAACGCGCCTGCATGTCAGCGGCGGCGCTCATGCTGCCACCCCGCTACGCTGCGTCTGCAACCACTCGTTCCAGTCCTTGTGCGGCGGCGGCGGCGGCGTGATCCGAACGGACAACCCGCGTTCGACATAGGCGGTTGCGGCCTTCTCAGCCGCCACCCGCCCAGGTGCGTCGCCATCCGCGCCGATCACGACCGCACGCACGTCATCGGGGAACAGCATGTGCGGCAACATCGACGTTCCAGCCGCGACCCATACCGAACGCCCGAGCGCCTGCGCGATCGTGGCGCCATCCTCCAAGCCCTCTGTCACAACGATACTGCCCGATGCCGGCCCCAGCCGGATCGCACCGCCACGGACGTTCCCCAGGCTGTATTTGACCTTGGGCTTGCGGTCCTGTTCGGTGGCGACCACCGCCGCCTTGCGCCCATCCTCCGTGAGATAGGTCCGCTGCAACGCCGGGTGCCCGCCGTCCGGCCCAGTTACGAGCGCCAGCATCACCGGCAGGGGGCCGGGTCCATTCGCCGCCAGCAACCCGTTACCCTCGATCGTGGGCGGTGCCAGCCGCGCGAACCGCAGGCAGTCGGGCAAGTCCATGTCGATGCCGCGCCCGCGCAAGTAGCGTTCGGCTGGGGTGCCCGCGATCGGTGCCGCATCGCTCCAAATACGGGCCACCAGCCGCGACAGGTCACGCTTAGGCTTCATCGGTGCCGGTGGCGCGATCGGCCCCAGCGCGCCCGCGTCTAGCGCGCGGATTGCGTCAACGACGGTCCCGCCGCTTGCCAGCCGCACGAAGTCGAGAACGTCGCCTTGCGCGCCGCAGCCAAAGCAGATGAACCGGTTGTTGAAGATATAGAACGAGGGCGTCTTTTCCGTGTGAAACGGGCAGCACCCCTTTAGCTCGTTCCCAGCCCGGTGGAGCTTCACGCCCATTCGATCGGCGATCGTGGACAGGGAAAATTCGGCGCGGATGCGGTCGATAGCCGTCCGCAGTTCAGGCGGCAGCGACGTACCGCTGTTGTAGCGGGTCATGGCCGTTCCCATTCAATTTCAGCAAGCGCGCCAGCGCAGACGACGACGGCGCATTGGCCAGCGTACTGCACAGCGTTCAGGCGGTGAGCGATACCAACGGCGTTCGCAGCCTGATCGAACGGGCCAAGCATCTCGCCCCAGCTATTGCCGTTTTCGCTTTCGTGGCTGACGGTGAACCCGCCGTGTTCGGCTGGCATGACATGGACGGTTCCGCGATACCCGCAGGCAGGCGGATCGTTCATGACTTCGCCGAGGCTGAGCCGCCGTGATTGCTCCGCACGCTGCGCGGTGGCAGCATCGCACGCACGCCGACGAACGGCTGGCGTCTGGCGATCGGCCAGATTGATGATGTTGGCGGTCATGCTTCCACCACCATGACGTTGAGGCCGGTTTTCAGGGCGACGCGGCGCAAGAACTCGTTGCGCGCCAGCCGGTAGGAGGGGAGGCATTGCCGCCCACGACGCGGCCCCGGCATCCGGGGGAGCCACTCCACGTCCAGTTGCCCGCCGGCCATGGTGAACACGACCGCGAAGCCCTTGCCCACCGGCATTTTTTCGCTGGTCATACGCAGTTCGGTTGTGGCGTTCATGGCTGCGCCTCCGCATGTGCGAGGGCTTCTGACATTTCGAGCAACATGCCCCCGATGCGCAGCATGAGCATGAAAGCATCGTTGTTCGGCAAGCAGCCTTCGTGCCCGTCCATGAAGGCTGCCAAGTCCTCCGCGTGTTCTCTCCACCCTTGGGCGGTTTTCAGAGCCGCGGGCATGGTGTCAGCTTGGCCGGCGAACAGTCCAAGGAAGTCGGACGCGGACACTTTCTGAAGGTCCGTCATGCCCAGCCTCCCACGTTCGCCAAGGCGTCAGGCTGGGGAACCGGCTTCGCAAACTCGCAAGCGACCCAGACCACCGCGCGCTTGCCGCTACTCCGGTTCGTGCAACGCTGGCCGTTATCGAGGATGAGGCCCTTGGCCTTCAATTCCGAGGTTCTTGGTTGAGCGGAAACGCGGGGCAGGCGCAGCGCAATGGCGCATTCCTCCGCTGTCCGGCCAGCCTTCTTAGCGTGGCGGATCGATCGCAACACCATGCGCTGTAGCCGGCCGCAGTCGATGTCCGCGGCGGCATCCGCGCCGGTTTCTGCCAGCCCCTTCGATCCGGCTTCATTTGGGTAGGTCATGCTTCGTCTCCCTGCGAGAGTGCAGGCAAGCCTGCACGCTCCAGCAGCTTGGCAAGCCATCCGGCTTGCCTATCGGTCATGGGATTGCCGCTCACGGCGAGTTGACCGAGGAACTGCCCGGCCTTCGGCGTCAGTGTTGCGGCATGGTCATTCAGCAGCGCGAGCGCGGCCTGTCGTGGCGTCATCATCGACCGCACCCCCATGCCAGAGATGCGACCAAATCGGCACGGATACTCGACAGGCCAAACAACGCGAGCCGTTGCCGACGAAGGGCGGTGATGCTATCTGTGTTAGTGCTGTTGCTAGGAATGTTCAGGAAGGGTCGTGCGGCTGCCACCGCGCGGCCCTTTCGCTTAGCGGGCTGCGTTACCCGCGACGTTGCAACCGCCATGCGTCACGCGACCCTCTCGGAAGTCGAGCCAACACGGCGAGTTGCCTTCCAAGCCTCAATATCGGCGGGATCGTAAGCGATGCGCGCGCCTGCGCGGATGAACTTCGGGCCGACGCCCTGAACGCGCCAATTCGCCAGCGTTCCGGGAGACACGCCGACGCGCGGCGCAGCTTGGTTTGTGGTGAGAAGGTTTTCCATGATGTTCCTCCACACCAGCCCATGATTGAGCGTGGTGTGGGGTGAACATGGCCGGGGCGTAAGACGACCAATAGTAGGCCTTTGCGAGAATATCTCGCGAACGGCGTGTTCCTAAGCGGGCGTTCTGACGCGTAAGGCGACCACGTTCGTCTCATCATCGACACCCGTCAGGCAGGCCGCAACGTGCCGCCCCCAGGCGTCGAGGGCGTCGCGCTTCTCCTGTTTCCAGTCGTGACGTTGATAGACGCCGGCCACACCCGCCCGCGATCCGCCAACGTGGTTTAGGACCGCCTCTGTCACCTCGAACCGCACCCCCAGCCGTTGCAGGCCGGTGGCAAGCGTGCGCCGCAGATCGTGAAGCCGCCAAGCGGGCAGGGGATCACCAGCCGCCGCTACCGTTGCGTCCAGCTTGTCCTTGCCCTTGGAATAGGCGGTGAAGCCTTCGCCGCTGGACGTGGTGAACGTGCGCCCGCGCTTCGGCCACTTGTCGCCCCGTGCCACCGCGTCCAGTTCAGCAACCGCCAAGTCGTTGAGCGGAACGGTCGTCGGCTCTCCGTTCTTCGTGCGGGTGCCAGGAATGCGCCACAGGCGATCGGCGCGGTTCAGTTCGGACCAGTCCAGCCCACTGACTTCCTCGCGTCGCTGGCCGGTCGCGATCAACAGGCGGACGATGGGGCCAAAGCAGCGGTGGCAGGCCGGGGCAGCGTTCCAGACGCGCACCAGCTCGTCGTCGGACAACCACCGATCCCGCGCGCGAACGGCTGGAGGCGTCTCCATGCCTTCCATCGGGGTTCGCTCAATATCGCCGCGACCGATCGCCCAACGGAACAGCCTGCGTAGGACAGCGAACACGTTGCGCCGGTTCGCCTGCTGGTCGGCTGGCATGGCGTCGAACACCGCGACCACATCGGCTTTGGTGATTGCTGGCAGGGCCTTGCTGGCAAGCACTGGCTTGACGTGGAGGCGCAAGCAGCGCGCGACCAGCGCTCGCCAGCCGTCGCCCTTGCAGGCGGCATGGAAGCGATCGGCATAGGCAGAGAAGGCAAGGTTGACCGCATCGTCGCGACGCTTCCTGTCGGCCTCGCTAGGGTCGATCCCCTGCGCCACGAGCATCAGCAGGCGTTCGGCCTCTGTGCGCGCTGTGGCGGGCGTCCATGGCGAACCGTGTGCGCCGATCGAATAGCGCTGCGTCTTCGCCTCGCGCCCGCCCATCCGGTATTGCAGGACATAGGACAGCGCGCCGGCTGGCGTCACCTTCACGCCGAACCCCTTTAGGTCGTCGTCCCATAGGAACGAGACCCCGGTCCCCGGCTTGAGAGCGTCCACACTCCGCTTGTTGACCTTGCCTGTCGCCATACTCCGCGCCTCCGCTGGCAATCACCTAGCAATCACGCTCGCGTGATCCGTGATTGCTAACGATGATGCTACGTGATGGCGCTACAGAGGTAAAGGGCGGGATATGCGGGAGAAATGGCGGCTTACTGTCGAATATACCTGAAATACCAGACTTCATGCCCCTGCCGGCGGGCCTTGCGTTCGTAGCGGGTTTCCGGCCAGTCGGCGGGGCGGGTGAGGAAGTCGGCGGCGGTCGCGGCCTGCCATGCGAAGTCCGGGCGCTGGTCCATCACCATCATTGCCCAGCGGCAATAGGTCGGATCGTCGGTGCCGAGGCGGAATTCGCCGCCGGGGCGCAGCTTGCGCGCGATCAGGTCCATCGGCCCGTGGTTCATCATCCGCCGCTTGGCATGGCGCGCCTTGGGCCATGGATCGGGGTGGAGCAGATAGGCCCGTTCCAGCGAGGCGTCGGCGAAGCGTTCGATCACCTCCAGCGCGTCGCCCATGTGCAGCCGGACGTTGGCGAGATCGTCGTCGCGGATGTGGTTGAGCGCGCCGACCACGCCGTTCAGGAACGGTTCGCAGCCGATGAAGCCGTGGGTCGGCCGCATCGCCGCCTGTCCGGCCAGATGTTCGCCCGCGCCGAAGCCGATCTCGATTTCGAGCGGGCGGTCGTCGCCGAACAGCGTGGCGGCATCCAGCGCGCCGGTTTCGGGGACCGAGACGCGGGGCAGCAGTTCCTCGACCAGCGCGGCCTGGCCGGTGCGCAGCTTGTGCCCCTGACGACGGCCATAGAGGCGGCGGATGGTGGTGGGATCGTTCATGGGGCGGGCACGTAGGCGGGGTCCGGCCAAACGGCAACACTTTGCCACGGACCCATGGCCGTTGTGAGGGGTTCGAGGGGGCGAGAGGAACATGGTCGTGGGCAGGAAGCAGCAGGCGAAGGACCAAGCGAAAGCGCTGGTCGATGCCGATACCGAGGCGGGGCAGGCGGTGGCGCGCGAACTGTCCGACCATCCGGTGGTAAAGGTCGCCGGCTGGCTGAGCGAGGTGGCCGACCAGCCGCCGACCGTCGCAATCAACCTGTCAGTCATCACCGCCGGGTTGTTGTCGGGCAATGGCCGGCTGACGCGGACCGGTGCGCGGATGCTGGCGGGGCATGGGCTGGCGACGGCGGTGAAGGCGGTGATGAAGCACAATATCGACCGGGCGCGGCCGTATCTGTTCGCCAGCCGCGAGGCGCATCGACCGACGCCAGGCGAGCGCGACGAGGGGCCGCATAATTCCTTTCCCTCGGGCCATACCGCCGGCGCGGTCGCGGTCGCGCGGGCGGTGGCGCGCGAATATCCGCAGGCTGCCGGTCCCGCCTATGCCGGGGCGGGGGCGATCGCCGCGATCCAGATTCCGCGGGGCAAGCATTTCCCGATCGACGTCGTGGTCGGCGCGGTGATCGGCTGGGCGGCGGAGGCGGTTGTGGCGCGCGCCGTGGCGACGCTGCTTGCAGCCGAACAGGGCGCGCGGGGCCAGCGGGGCGGGTAGCACCGTCCGGCGACGCGGCGGGCATCGACCCGCCCCCAAGGGCGGATCGACATTCAACGAAATGGCTTCCCAATCTGCTCCCCTCCCTGGAAGGGAGGGGTTGGGGGTGGGTAGGCCGGTTGTGGAGCGCTTACTGTTTCCTCTCGGGCCAACCCACCCCCAGCCCAGTTTT
>NZ_LMKU01000028.1:0-184 GCF_001421635.1 Sphingomonas sp. Leaf25 | reverse complement strand
CCCCGCACTGTTCAGGTCATGCCGGGGGCATGACCGACCCGAAACTCTTGTCAGGGAGGGGAGGCGCCTGAGGCACCGTCCGGCTGAATGTCGATCGGTCCTAGTTCCGGTGGTCCAATTTCGCCCAAAGTTTACAAAGTTTACACTAGGCGGTGTCTGCATTTGCAGGATTTTCAATCGCCGG
>NZ_LMKU01000027.1:0-54273 GCF_001421635.1 Sphingomonas sp. Leaf25 | reverse complement strand
GCTGGCCGCCTTCAGGCAGAAACTCCACTTAGCAGCCTGTCCAGATTTGCCGAGCCACCTCTCCGGGCTGGACCTGTCGCTCGCCCGGGTCGATCCTACGCGGGGACCGGCGCTATATGCGATCACCACGGATTCTGATGGCGAACGAACCTTCACCTATTGGCGCAAAGACAGCGCCGCGCGGCAAATGTTTGCGTTAGCCGACAATGCCGACGTTCTCGCAGCCGGTGATAAGGTAGACGTCCTCTATTTTTCGATGATTAGCTTGGCGATCCTGCCGCCTGAAGGACGCGAGATAGTGTTCGATCTGTGCGTGCGGGTGCGCGATGGCGGTGGACGCGTCGCGTTCGACAGCAATTATCGATCGGCCTTGTGGGACAGCGAAAAGGCCGCCCGCGCAGTCCATGCACGGGCTATCACCCTTGTGGATATTGGACTGCCTACCCGGGAGGACGAACTGTCGCTCACCGGCCTCGACGATCCTGTGGCCATCGATCGGTCTTGGCGTGAACGAGGCGTCAGCGAGGTCGTCGTGAAGTTGGGTAGCGGAGGTTGTTTCGCGAACGGTGCAATCCATCCGGTACCCGCACCAGTCGCGCCGATCGACACGACTGGTGCGGGCGACGCCTTTAACGCAGGCTATTTGCATGCCCGGGTAAGCGGGCGTTCGATCAAGGACAGCGCGACTGCGGGACACACTTTGGCAGGCTATGTCATAACCAAGCGCGGCGGGATCCCCCTGCCTTCAAACGATGCGCCTTATGCAGTCCTTGGGTAAAAGATGGCACTCGGTGAGGAATCGGACGAAAATATCGATCGCGCCGGAGAATTTTTACGGAGTTGCGGACTGCTATCGTTGTAAACCGCACCCGGCAGTTCAAGACCGGAGCGGATGGCAATCATGTCGTTAGGCGATACGGCGCCTTGTGCGCTGTTCTGCTTAAAGTTGGTCCGACCGGGCATGACGGCCCGCATTGTAGGTACCGAGCCCCTCCAACCGGCAGGTCGGTCAGGCGAAACGACGGGCTAACGCGCGGCGCCGCTCGTTGGTTACGGCGCGAGCGCGCTCGACCGCTTCGGTTTCGGTGACGTGCAAGAGATGGTCAATTACGCGGGAAAGGTGGTCGCGCATGGCTAGGCGGGCATCAGTTGGCGAATGCGATTCAAGTGCAGTCAGAATGCGGCCGTGTTCTGCCATGCGGCTCTCGGTGCCCAGACTACCGGCTTTCGCCAAAACTTCACGCGCGAGCGGCGAGCGAAACCGCAGATCCCAAAAATCCTTTACCGCTGAAATAATTACGGCATTGCCGGTCGCTTCGGCGATTGCGATGTGGAAGCGGCGATCGGCATCTTCGGCTGCATCGTTGTCGTCCTGCTCCATTTCGGCCAGCAGGCCGCGAAGTTCCATCAATTGGGGTTCGGTGATCTCGGTTGCGGCAACGGCCGCGACCTCGCCTTCCAGCATGCGACGCGCTTCGGTAATCTCGAACGCACCGATGTCAAGTTCCTGATCCGCTTCGATAGAGGAGGAAGCGAGCACAAAAACGCCCGAACCCTTACGAGCCTCGACGATACCTTTCATTTCAAGGGCGATCATCGCCTCGCGAATGGTTGGCCGACTGACTTGAAATCGTTCAGTGAGATCTCTCTCGGCCGGAAGGCGTTCGCCGACCATGAACACACCGTTGGTGATGTCGGTGATGAGCGCTTGTACGATTCTGCGGTACAGTTTACCGCCACTTTCAGCCGGTTGCATTCAAATCCTCGCGATATCGGGTCAGGATCGATGTCCAGTGGCTCTACTTCGCTTTGGATGGACCGGCGTCAAGCCTGTTGCCGGTAAGCCTGGGTCGGGACCCATTGATATGAGCGTCGCGATCTGATTCAGGCTCCGCAAGTAGACCGGGATGAGTGACCCGTTTTAGCTGACGGATGAGCAGATCGAGCGGCTGCGGCCGTTCTTTCCCAAGAGCCACGGCAGGCCGAGGGTAGACGACCGGCGGGTGCCGAGTGGCATCGTATTCGTCAACCGCAATGGGCTGCGCTGGCGAGATGCACCCCGCGAGTACGGCCCGCACAAGACGCTGTACAATCGGTGGAAGCGTTGGGGCGAGGCTGGCGTGTTCACGCGGATGATGGAAGGTTTGGCTGCAACTGGCGCGGAGCCACAGACGGTCATGATCGACGCAACCTAGAGCCCGACGATGTCGTGCACCTTGTCGACGAACAACGGGTCGCTCGACAGCTCGGACGTCTCGGCGCGATGCAGCTGCAACCCGAATGCCGTCCAGATGCGCCGGATCGTGGTATGGGAGAAGGCGGTGACGCCCGCCATCGAGCGGATCGACCAATGGGTCGCATCGGCAGGCGTCGAACGCAGCGTCTGCTCGATCACCGCGGCAACCTGATCGTCATCGATCGTCCGCAGCCGACCGGGTCGGGCCTCGTCCAGCGTCCAGCAGCCCCTCGACACGATCCTTCAGGAAGCGCCGCCGCCACTTGCCGACGGTATGCTCATGGACGCCCAACTCGGCGGCAACGACCTTGCTCTGGATGCCCTCCCTATATCGCAGGATGATCCGGCACCGCTTGGACATCGAGCGCACCACCCGCCGCCGGCGGAACTGCCGCTCCAGATACTCACGTTCCTCCGGTTCAAGAACCAGAGGAACCTTCCGCCGCCCACGCCCATCCTATAATGACGCTTACTTCAGTTCCAGATGACTCGAGCCAGCGTTAATGAAGTCTTGCCGTGACGCCGGTGCTATTTGGAATCCGAGGAAGCGAAACGAACCTCTGTGATGAACGCCGCCACCGTCGGTGAGTGATCGCCGCGACGGTGCGCAATGCCGAGCGATGCAAACGGCACGTGATCGACGAGGTCATGATAGCTGATGCCACGCATGGCGACATCCCGCATCGATGCGGGCACCAGCGCGACTCCCATCTCTGCCGCGACGAGGGCGATAACCGATGCGATCTGCGGCGCCGTCTGACCAAGGACAGGATCGAAACCAGCTGCGTGACACGCCGTCATCGTGGCGTCGTAAAGGGTCGGGCCCAACGGACGCGGGGTCATGATGAACGGATCATCGCGCAGGTCGGCCAGCGAAATCGGCAGGCCGTGTTCCATCCTCGTGGTAGGAAGAGCAGCGATCATCGGCTCGCGTTCGAATTCGTAGATCGTCAACTCCTCGCCCCCGGCCGCTTCGGATCGCAGGAACGCTGCATCGAGAGTGCCGTCGACCAAGCCTTCGACCAGACCGTTAGAATTGGACTCCTGTAGAGAGAGTTCGACCTCGGGAAACCGCCTCCGGAACGCTCGGATGCTGGTCGGGACATGCGGATTGAAGGCTGCCGAGCCGGTATAGCCCAAGCGTATTGAACCCGTTTCGCCGCGGGCCGCCCGTCGGGCAGACTCTGCGGCAAGATGGGCTTGGTTGGGCATGTCTCGAACCTCCCTGAGGAAGGCGTGGCCTGCGGCGGTGAGTTCGGCCCCGCTTCCGGTACGTCGAAACAGAACGGCATCTACCTCAGCTTCAAGATTTTTGATCTGTTGGCTGAGTGGCGGCTGACCAATCCCGAGCGAGAACGCCGCCCGGGTAAAGTTGCGCGCCTCGGCGACCGCTAGAAAATAGCGGATGTGACGGAGTTCCATGATATTTCCAAAAGCGATCGAAAATGGCTTTTCTATGTATTGTACAGATAGCTGTTGGCTCGCTTATCACTTGCTGCAGGAGGCGTCATGACGAACCTTGCCGTTGCATATTCTCAGACCAGTCACCCAAACGGTGCTAACGCGACCAGTCTCGCGCACCCTTCGGCGCGTACTCAGTTTGTCACGCATCAACCGCTGATTCTGTTGCCGGGGCTGCTCTGCGACCAGCACCTTTGGCGTTCGCAGGTCGAGGCGCTTGCCGACATCGCCGCGCCTGTCGTGGCCGATCTGACGCTCGACGATACGGTTGAGGGAATGGCACGCCGAGTGCTCGCAAGCGCGCCGTCTCGCTTCTCGCTCGCAGGCCTGTCCATGGGTGGGTACGTCGCACTCGAGATCATGCGACTGGCACCCGAACGGGTGACAAGGCTTGCGCTCCTGAGTACGAGCGCACGTCCTGAAACGGCCGAGCGCCGAGATGAACGCCTTCGCGGGATTGCGTCCTTGCGTCGAGGGCGCTTCGTCGGGGTCACTCACGGCCTGCTTAAACAACTCGTTCATCCGCAGCATTTTGACGGACACGTCGCTGCTGATCTTCGCACCATGGCGGTCCGGATCGGCAAGACGGCCTTCATTCGCCAGCAAGAGGCCATCATGACCCGTCGCGATGCACGTTCGACGTTGAGCCGCATCGCCGTCCCCACCCTGGTCGCAGTAGGCGATGGCGACGTTACAACGCCGCCCGCATGCGCGAACGAGATGCATCAGGCCGTACAAGGCTCGCGGCTGCACGTGTTCAAGGGCTGCGGGCATCTGCCGGCCATGGAAAGTCCGCTTGAGACTGCCTCGCTTCTGCGCGAATGGTTGTCGTGCTGACGAGCGCGGTCAGCCTTAGGCACGAAGACGATATTAATCGGGCTTCCGGACGCTTGGCCGTCACTGCCGATGAGAGGCCGGCTCTCAACCTGCCTAAACCGCTTGTCATCTCCACCAGCGGGCACCAAACTGATTATAACTGAATAAGGCTGCGGGCCCCCCGACTTCACATGCTTCAAGAGAACAGTCCTTCCTCCCTCGCGGCAACCATCGCTGTCCAGCTGACACAGTGGATTGCGTCCGAGGGTATCGAGGTTGGGGAGCGGCTGGCGGAACGGCGCATTGCCGAGCAATTCCGGGTATCCCGGTCACCGGTACGCGCGGCCCTTCGCCTGCTGGAGGCAGAGGGTGTTGTCGGCAAAGAGGCAAGGGGCGGGTATGTCGTGCGAGCCGATCGACCCGAGGCACCCGCCAATCTTCACGCGGTGCACCGTAACGACGAACACCTTTACAGCCTACTTGCCGAAGATCGCATGTCAGGCAAACTGGACGATCGCGTCACTGAGAATGAGCTGATGCGGCGATACGACGTCGGCCGCAGCGAACTGTCGCACGTCCTGCACCGCGCTGCTGGCGAAGGCTGGATCGAACGGTTGCCAGGTCATGGCTGGACTTTCCTGCCAATTCTTAATTCGATGGCTGCCTACAAAGACAGCTTTCGCTTCCGCATGGTGATCGAGCCGGCCGCGATCCTTGAAGAAAGTTTTGTCCTGGATCGGGCACTGATCCAAAACTGCCGAGACAAGCAGATGACGCTGATAAATGGCGACATCTGGTCAATCTCTTCGCGCGAGCTATTCAACATCAATAGCGCGTTTCACGAGGCGGTCATCGAGTGTAGCCGCAACAGCTTTTTCATCGACAGTTTGCGGCGCATCAATCGCTTGCGACGGCTGATCGAATACCGCCGCGCGGTCGACCGTAACCGCGCTCTCGAGTTGTGCCGCGAACATGTCCAGCTAGCCGATCTCCTGCTTGCAGGAGATCGGGAGGCGGCTTCATTCTACATGAGTCGCCACCTCTCCGATGTTCGCAGCGCCAAAACGGACGATGCGAGTCTCCGAAAGAACGCGTTACCGACCGCCTTCGACTTTGATCTCGTTCAGAACGACACTTGAAAACGAGTGGATATCGTGTCGGCGGTATCACGGCCTTGATAATCGCCGGTACGATTGTTTGTCGTGGAATGGATGTAGTTCACCATCACCTGAGCAATGTTGTTCAGATACCAATTAACGCCAAGCGTCAGCGCATTGCTCGTTCCGCCACGCGGTGCGTCGGCAAAGTCCGTGCCCTCGTAGCGCGCCAAGGCCCCGATCGCGCCCCAACCACCGTCGTTGACAGGATGGCGGACATTGGGCGTCGCAAATACGCCGCCACGGCGTGAATAAGGCGCGTCTTCGCCCGTCAGCATCCAGCCACCGGACACGCTCCAGGCGCTCAGGGCGATCGGAGACGCCAATGCGTCGCTACGGATGTTGCGGCGCCCATACTCGCCAAATAGCCAGCGTCCCTCAGAAATGAGGCCAAGCTCTCCGCCATAAGCCAGCGACGATCGCGGGTTGCCCAGCGGTCCGCTGGCAATGCGCAGATTGTCGTTGAAACGGTTGGCCACGCGAAGGTTGATCTGCAGGGCGTCCAGTGAGTCCGAGAAGCGCTCGTGATAGATCCAGCCGCCAACATGGAAAGTCAGGCGGTCCGTGCGGAGCGGATTAACGTGAGCGCGGGCGAGCAGGGTCAACGTATCGTCCGAGGCGGCATCGCCATTGACCGGCTCACCAACCACCTGGGCGGTGACGTGCCAGCCCGGTCCGAAGGTTTTGGACGTCAATCCGACCCCGAACGAGCCGGCAACCGGTGACATTGCCAAGGCCACTGCGTTGCGTTCCATGAATGGGATCTGGTCCGAGCTGGTTGAGCCTTCCACCGCCCGCTCCAGAAGACGAGAACCGAAGTTGAATTCCGTCGTGATGTCGTCACGCAGCTTTGTTCGCCAGCCAACATATGCGCTTTGGATTTCGGACGTTCCGTCACTGAAGTCGGCCTCCGCCTGATAGAACAGGTGCGGCCCGAACGTCCCCTCGAAGCCGATCCGGATGCCACGCGCACCGGTCGTCGTGATGTTGCGACCGGCGAAGCGCGAGCCTCCTGTGCTTTGCACATCCATCAATGCGCGTCCGCGCGGTCGGAAGGTGAAGCCGCCCGGCGACGTGAACCGCGGTGCGCCTTCGGACCAATCAACCGAAACCGTGCCGCTGTCCTTTGCTTGCTGAATGGCCTCTGGGGTGGCAGCGGGCGGCGCAGAGTAGCTGGGCCGGCGGCCCTGGCGTTGCGGCGTTGCGGTTGCAGCCAAGGCGAGTGGCGGATCGTCCGTTGGGCGTCGCCCGATCCCTTGGGCCACAGCCGTTGCATTGGTTGCGGAAGCAGGAGCTTGTGTGATCTCAATAGTTGGTGAAACGGGCGTGGTGCTGTCCGCGATAAGTGCATCCGCCTGCTGCTGAGAGATCGATCCTTGGCTGACGAGAAGATCGACGAGCGTCTTAAACTTTTCGAACGGCACGCTCTGCCGCTCCTGCGCATTTGCTGAAAACGGCACGACTGCCATCGTCAGCGCTGCCATGGCCATCGAATACGACTTTTTCATTGCCCTCTCCAACATTCAGCAGGCCGGCCCTGTCGTCTTTCGCGACTGGTGCGGCCGAGATTCAGATATTCAGATCAGCGACCATCTGCCGCTATCAGCGGGGCAACCCGGACGTCGGTGATCCCATGTCGTGCGAGCGCCGAATCGACGCTGCCGTCGGCTTTGGCATCCTCGATGAAGCGAGCCAGAACGCGCGCTGCTGCCGGGCCACGCGAACGGTGAATGCCCATCGCTTGCTCGATTGTCATGAAGCACCAAGGCAACAGGCGCAGGTCGCTTCGTGTCAGTGCATCAGCCTCAAGTTGCTGGCGCACGCCGGCTGCTACATCTGACCCGCTCTCCAGGAACACGCCGACGACTGCCGGCGACGTGGGCGCACGTTCGATCGTCGCGTGGCGGATAGTGCGCGAGAGGTGAAGATCATACGCGCTGCCCAGCCCGACCGTAATGCGGACGCCCGGCCGGTCTACGTCCTCGTTCCAGAGGAACGGTGCGTCATGGCGGACGAGATAGCTGCCTTCGATAAGCACCTCCGGCATTGTGAATGCGATATCGCGTGCTCGCTGCGGATCGCGGGCGAAGAATCCGACATCGGCTGCGCCGCTTTCGACTGCGGCAACAGCCTGTCCTGCGGACGGAAACGGAAGCAAGGTGACTGGTAAGCCAAGCCGCTCCGCCAGCGCGCGCGCCAGATCGACGGAGACACCGCTCAGAACGCCATCCGCATCGCACTTGGCGATTACTGCGTTGCCATGGTTGATTGTCACGCGTAGCGTTCCGGACGGCGCGAACGCGGTCCGGATGGCATCATCGATAGCGTCGATGTCAGGCATGGACGAATACCGTCCCCTTCATCAGAGGACGCGCGGTTCTAAAGAAGGAACCGCGCTTCGCGAACCACGTGCCGTCATGGCATTCAACCGATGCGTCCGCGGTGAGAATGCCTGAAGGCATGCCGACACGAAGCGTCCCGTCCCCTCCGGTCCGCACGGTTTCAGCCACCAGACTGCCCGGCAACTTTGCCGCAACCGCAGTGCAGAGCGTTGCGGTCAGCGGGAGAGCCTGATGCGGCACCCCGTTCGAAATGACGCGCGCGGTCAGGTCCATCTCATCCGCGCGGTGAGCTTGGCCGGACATGTCGACGGCATTCTGTGGCGCGGAGATGATGCAGACGAAGGGCACATGGATGACAGTGGCCGCGTGTTCCGCGTCGCGGCCAATACCCATCGCGACCGAGGCTGCGATGCGGATCTGCGCCAAACGACCAAGGAGCCCGGGCACACTTTCAATCTCGGTCGGCAGTTCCGTACCGCTCAGCCCAATCGCTTCGGCCGCTATGAACACGCACGCGTTGGCGGCATCCACCATCGAGACGTCGAATGCGCCGAGGCCCGGCACATCCAGCGTCTGACGAACAGCCCCGGTCGGCAGCAACCTGCCAGTGCTGGCCCCGCCGGGTTCGATAAAATCGAGGCGGATCGGCGCACCGGTCCCGGAGACTCCTGGAATAGCGAGATCGCCGGCGTAGACCGTCCGACCATCGGCAACTGCAAAAGTCGCATGAATGATCTTCTTGGTGTTCGTATTGTAGACCCGGACGACGGCCTCACCATCGGGTGGCGTGATCAGTTGCTCATCGACCGCGAATGGCGCCACGGCGGACAGCATGTTTCCGCAGTTGCCGGACATATCAACACGGGCACCGTTCACTACGACCTGGACGAAGCTGTAATCGACGTCGGCGTCATCGCGCTCTGACGGCTGGACGATGCACGCTTTGGATACGGACGAGACGCCTCCGCCCATGCCGTTCAATTGACGCCCATAAGGGTCCGGGCTTCCCATCGCGGCCATGAGCGGTGGTCCCCAATCGGCGACATCTGCGGGCATCGCATCACGGTGAATCATCAGCGCCTTGCTCGTCCCGCCGCGCATGAACACCGCATCGATCGTCGACATCATTTCCGTGAGCCTTCTACAATCCGCCGAGAGACGCCCGCATGCACCAAAGGCCACAGCGCGCTTCATCTCCAACGCAAACCTGCATCTGCATATGGTCCTTTACAACACAAAGAACCAGCCGTAGCAAGTCGCCTACAGCAACTGGGATGCGTGATGACGCATACCCGTGAGCATCAAGGAGCAGGCCGATGCCGGATCAGCCAATGAGTGAAGACGTGCAAGCCAGCACGATGAAAACCGTCGGCTTAAGGCTGATACCATTGCTGATGGTCTGCTATTTTATCGCTTACGTGGACCGCGTGAACGTCGGCTTTGCCGCGTTGACAATGAAGGCCGACATTGGCCTGAGTGACGCCGCGTTCGGGTTGGGCGCCGGCCTGTTCTTCGTGGCATATGTTATGTTCGAAATACCAAGCAATCTTGCGATGACCCGCTTCGGGGCACGCGCATGGATTGCCCGGATTATGGTCACATGGGGTGTCGTCGGCATGGCCACGGCCTTCGTCTCGGGGCCAATGGGCTATTACGTGCTACGCTTCCTGTTGGGCGCGGCTGAGGCAGGCTTCTTTCCCGGTGTAATCCTCTACATCACGCAGTGGTTTCCCAAGGCCTATCGCGCCAGAATCGTGGCTTCGTTCATGATCGCCGTGCCGTTCTCCAGCTTCCTTGGATCGCCATTGTCGGCCGCTTTGCTGTCGCTTGATGGAGCGATGGGCTTCAGCGGCTGGCAATGGGTTTTCCTGGCCGAGTCGTTCCCAGCGATCGTTCTGGCGGTCTTGGTGCTGCGCTACCTGCCTAACCGGCCGTCTGATGCGACATGGCTACACCCAGAGCAGACCGCATGGCTCGAACGGACGTTGGCCGACGAGCGCGGCGCTCAGCCTGATGAGAAGCATGGATCGGTGCTCGCCGGGCTGCTCCATCCCCGCGTGTTGGCACTCGCGTTGGTTTACGCAGGCATTTCTGCGACCAGCAACTCGTTGTCGCTGTGGCAGCCTCAGATCCTGAAGGAATTTGGTCTCTCGAACTTCGAAACCGGACTTATCAATATGATCCCGTTCGGCCTCGGGTCCGTTTTCATGATCGTGTGGGCGATCCGCGCCGATCGGGCGAACGAACGGGTCTGGGCAACCGCGCTTCCGCTCTTGATGTCGGCGACTTGCCTCATTCTGACGAACTTCACCAGCTCGCTACCGATCACCCTAGGGCTGCTTAGCCTGACGCTGATCGGTAACTTTGCGGTGAAGGGTCCATTCTGGGCCTTCGCGACGGAACGCATGAGCCCTGCCCAGGCAGCGGGGGGTATCGCTGCTATCAACACCATCGCTCACCTTGGTACCGGGGGCGTTACGTGGCTGATCGGTGTCGTGCGCGGTGCGACCGACAGCTTTCCGATCGCGCTACTCACCCTTGTAGCACTGATCGTCGCGGGTGTGGTGACGCTGCTCTGGTTGAGTGGTGCCCGCATCGGTCGCCGTCCCGAAATGAAGGCATGAACATGACGAAGCCTACGGTTGTGGCGGTGTTGTATCAGGCGCTACCACCCCCGGTAATCGATGGCTTGCGCAAGGATGCAAAGCCCGGCGGCTACTCCGATGGCGGTGCAGATATCGCGTTCGCGCTGCGAACGGCCGGTCAGGCGGTAGTTACGCCGTCCCCGTCACCCGACCCCGCCGTGCCGCTGGATTGGGTGTTTCCCGACACGATCGAAGGCATATGTGCGGCAGCGAAGGCAGGTGCATCCACCCTGTGGGCAAATACGGTGTTGTTTGCCGGTCACCCGCTCGAGACGGTGCTGCACGACTTCGACATCGTCGGGCAATTGCCGGCTGCTATCCACATCTACGACGACAAGTTCGAGACGAACCGGATCATGATTGCTGCGGGCTTGCCCGTTGCCGCCTCATTCCTTGTCTCCCGGGAAGCCCGCGATGGTGTTCATGCCCTAGAAAACGTCAGCCGTGTCTGTTCAGATATCGGCCTGACGTTCCCTATGATTGTTAAGCCGGTTCGCGGGCGGGGCAGTCAGGGCGTGACGAGGGTCGCAGATTTGGACGAGCTGCATACCGCTGCGGAAGCGCTCATCGAGGCGGCGACCTTCGGCAACGTGCTGATGGTCGAGGAATATCTGGACGGTGACGAGATGACCGTCACCGTCCTGCCGCCTCACGCTCCGCGTCCAGACGGCACGATAGCCGGTACGCACTGGGCATTGCCGGCAGTATACCGCTTTGACCAAGCTGCCGGCGTGGCACCGTATAACGGCGACGTGCCGGTTACCGCAAATTCAATCGCGATCGATGCGACACGGCAAGAGGATCCAGCCATAGTAGCGATGGTGCGGGCGTGCGAAACCGCAGCTGCTTTAGTCGATGCGCGAACTATAATACGGATCGATTGCCGTGGTGCGCGAGATGGTATGTTCAAGCTATTCGACTTGAACATGAAGCCAAACCTCACCGGTCCTGGTCGACCAAGTCGGGACGACCAAGATAGCTTGTCCTCCATTGCGGCCCGTGCAGCAGGATGGACCTATGTTGATCTGTTGCAGGCGACCCTTGCAGCACGATGGCGAAAATAGCTGAGCCAAAGGCGGGCGGTATTGACATCAATGGATGAACCGATCGCGCGTCGCGAAAAGGCGTTCCGACGGCTGCAAAACCGGACATCCAGCTTGGTTGGTAATCAGAAGTATCCCGGTCGGATCCGTCGACCCGCAGACACCGCTATCTCCCGACGTCTGATCGCGTTTTCGTGGTGGTCACTATCAATGGGAACTACCCATTCCCACAATCGTTGTGATCGGTGTCAACAGGTTTCTATGCACGCTGGTGTTGGATCGCTGACGTCAATCAAAAAGGAAATGAAATAGTGTGCATTGGAGTGACGGGCTCAATGGGTAAATTTAGCGCGTTTTGGAGATACCGCTGCATGTCCATATCACCCTTGATCAACGTCGACATATAATGATTGTGGACGAGAATGATGCCTGGGACACCAAGGTCAGGGCCGATGCTGCCTTACGCCTTGCGCAATGTGCAATGGAGCTTGTGCACAACCTTACAGTGCGAATGGGTGGAAGAGTCGATTTCGAGGATGCAGCACGCGGACTACTTAATAGTGAATGCGTGGATGGGCTGGAGTCGGACCACTTCCGACTTGAAAAAGCCTCGCGAGAACTTTGCGCCCACATGATGCGGGAGCTCGACAGGATGCTCAAATAGTCTAAATAGATAACTAAGAATATTGTTTATGATAGATAAGTATTGATTTGTATGCAAAATAAATTCAAACCTATATTGCTGCCAAGCGCGCTTTGGCATCGGAATGCACCGTTCTGAAGGCTTCAGACACGGAATCTAGGACCTCATCCGCGAGCAAAGGATCGGCTTTGGTCATTGCCCGCGAAACGGCAACCGCTCCTACCTGCGAGGCGAACGCGGCTATTGCGATTCTACGCTTGGTTGGCGCGTCGATCGAACTGTCGAGAGTTTTTTCAAGCACTCCTACCCAATGTTTGAAGGCCGACGCAAAGCTCGCGCTGACTGCATCCCCTTGGCGCGCCACCTCGCTGAAAGAGGCAACCATTGGGCAACCTGTGCCCATGTCCTCTCGCGACTGGATCGAAAGGAACGCGGCAAGATACTCTTCAAATGCGGGCTCCCGGTCTCCGGCCCAAGCGACTCTATCGACCATTGCTCCCGCAAAGCCGTGTGAGAAGGCTTCGGCAACCAGCGCTTCCTTGGAATCAAAGTGAGCGTACAGCGCACCTTGGGTAAGCCCGGCCTCCTTTGCAATATCCTTCACGCCGACCCGATCGACGCCACGAAGCCGGAACAGCCGGCTAGCCGCACTTAGCAGCGCCGTTCGGTTTTCTGCGGCTTTCTCTTTCGAAACCTTCATCGCTAACTCCAAACGTCCGATCGCAATTTTAATTGCGGACGCTATCAAACGCCGATAGCGACCTGGATCAGCAATCATTGTGGGCGCTACTAACACATGTCGTGGGCGAACACATTGCAGAGTGTCTGACAACAGCCCGGAAGGAGGCCAGATATGCCCATCCAAGTGAACGGCTCAATGGTCTCCATTCCCGATGACCCACGCACTTCGCTGCTCGATCTGTTACGTGAGCAATCGCACCTTACTGGCACCAAGATTGGCTGCAACCAAGGCGCTTGCGGCGCCTGCACGGTCCTGGTCGATGGCGAGCGGATCGTCTCGTGTCTGGCGCTCGCCGTGCAATATGATGGCCGCGCGATCACGACCGTCGAAGGTCTGGCCGAAGGCAACGACGGAAGCCTGCACCCGCTCCAAGCTGCCTTCATTGAACATGATGGCTTTCAGTGTGGCTACTGTACACCGGGCCAGATATGCTCTGCCATCGGCATGGCAGGCGAGATCGCCCGAGGCATCCCGAGCCATGTAACTGAAGACCTCGCGGCCGAGACTATCGCCATCAGCCGTGCCGAGTTCCAAGAGCGGATGAGCGGCAATCTGTGCCGATGCGGCGCGCACAACGGCATCATCGATGCGATCAGCGAGGTCTACGGGAGCGCCCACGCTGCACAGGACGACGCCGCGCTCGTCAAGGAGGTAGCGCAATGATCCCGTTCAGCTATTCGCGTGCGGAAGATGCGGACCAGGCGCTCGCACTGGCGTCCGCGCCGGGTGCCAAGTTCCTGGGTGGCGGCACCAACCTTGTCGACCTGATGCGCGAAACGGTCGAGAAACCAACCGCGCTTGTCGACGTAACCGGGCTCGCCGAGATGATTGAGGAGCGCAAGGACGGCGGCCTGCTGATCGGCGCGGGCGTGAAGAACAGTGCTCTCGCCGCACACCCGGCGGTGCGTACCCGCTATCCAGTGCTGTCTCGCGCGATCTCGGCAGGCGCCAGCGCGCAAATCCGCAACATGGCGACGGTCGGCGGCAACTTGCTTCAGCGCACGCGGTGTACCTATTTCTACGACAATGAAGGTGCGCGCTGTAACAAGCGTACACCAGGGCAGGGTTGCGACGCGATCGATGGCTTCAACCGCATCCATGCCATTCTAGGCGCATCAGACGCGTGCGTAGCAACGCATCCATCCGACATGTGCGTAGCGCTCACCGCACTTGACGCGGTGGTCCACATCAGCGGCACTGGGGGCAACCGCAGCGTGGCCCTGAACGACTTCCATCGCCTGCCAGGCGTCCGACCGGACATCGAGACGGTGCTCGAGGCTGGCGACATGATCACCGCTGTCGAACTGCCGGCGTCGCCGATTGCAGCACATTCCAACTACCGCAAGGTGCGCGACCGGGCGAGCTACGCCTTCGCCTTGGTGTCCGTGGCTGCGGCGCTCGAGATCGAAGATGGCATGATCAAGGACGTGCGGCTCGCGCTTGGCGGGGTGGCCCACAAGCCGTGGCGCGCGGTTAAGGCGGAGATGCTGCTGAAAGGCGGCCCGGCAAATGCGACGTCCTTCCGCGCGGCGGCAGAGGCAGAGTTGGCCGATGCCAGGCCGCTCAACGACAATGGTTTCAAGATCGAGCTGGCGGCGCGCACGATTGTTGCCGTGCTCTCGGAACTCGCGGGAGCAGAAGCATGAGCAACGTCTTCAAAGAAGCCAAGAACACGGTGCAGGCCGTTGCGCAGATGGCGATGATGAAGGCGGTTCAGCTCGCCCCAGATAGCTTCATCCCGGGTGGCAGGTCTGATCCCCTGATCCGCGAACAGCACGGCAATATCGGCAAGCCGCTCTCTCGGCTCGATGGTCCGCTCAAGGTGCGCGGAGCGGCGACGTTCGCGGCCGAGTTCCCGATCGATGGAATGCTCTACGCATCGGTCGCGTTCAGCAACGTGGTCAAGGGGCGCATCAGTCGGATCGATGTGGCGGCAGCGGAAGCCGCGCCCGGCGTGACTCTGGTGATGACGCACCTCAACGCGCCAAAGATGGCGAGCACTCCGCTGCTCAACTCCAAGCCAAAGGCGGCAGGCAACATCGACCTGCCGATCATGCAGGACGACCGCGTGCACTGGAACGGACAGCCAATCGCGATTGTGCTCGCTCAAACGCAGGAACAGGCCGATCACGCCACGTCGCTGCTCCGCTTCGAGTATGACACCGAGGCCGCGGTCACTACCTTTATCGAAGCCAAGGCCAACGGCACTGATACCGGCGTGATGAGGGGTATGCCGCTCAAAATGGAGAGCGGGGATACGGACAAGGCGTTGGCCACCGCGCCGTACACGGTCGACGTCACCTACACAACCCCGCGGCAGAACCACAACGCGATCGAGCTCCACGCCTGCACCGTTGCATGGGACGGGGACACGCTGCGCGTTCATGATGCCTCGCAGCTTGTCGCACACACAGCCTGGAGCCTCGCCCAGGTGTTCGGGGTTGAGGAAGATCAGGTTCGTGTGACATCTCCGTTCGTCGGCGGCGGCTTCGGTGGCAAGTGCCTGTGGTGGCATCAGGTCCTCGCCGCCGCGGCCTCCAGGCTGTCCGGGCGGCCGGTGCGCCTGATGCTCTCGCGTGAAGGTGTCTACCGCGTCATCGGCGGCCGGGGTCAGACCGAGCAGCGTGTCGCGATCGCGGCACAGGCGGACGGCACGTTCGACGCGCTGGTTCATACCGGAACGGCGGCGGTCAGCCCGCACAACCCCATGCCGGAGCCGTTCATCCTGCCGGTCATGAGCGTCTATTCCAGCGGCAGTCTCAAGTTCGATCTCCAGATCGCCTATGTCGACACGCTGCCCAACACTTTCATGCGCGCTCCTGGCGAAGCAGTCGGCAGCTTTGCGCTCGAAAGCGCGATCGACGAGCTCGCCGTGCAGATGGATATGGATCCCATCGACCTGCGCCTGAAGAACGAGCCTGAGAAGGATCCGCTGACGGGCGCGCCGTTCTCGCAACGTGATACGGAGAAAGCCTACCGCGACGGCGCGGAGCGGTTTGGCTGGTCGGAGCGGGCCGGGCCGGGCGCTCGGCGCGAGGGCGAGTGGCAGATCGGCATGGGCGTCGCCACGGCGACCTACCCCTATTACCGCGAGCCAGGTGGCGCGGCACGTATGACGCTGTCACGCGACGGCGCTGTGACAGTCGAGATTGCTGCACACGAGATGGGCATGGGGACCATGACGGCGCACACCCAGGTGATTGCCGATCGCCTTGGATTGCCGCTCGACAAGGTGCACTTCGAATATGGCGACAGCTTCCAGCCCGGTGTGGTCCGCGGCGCCGGAGCGCAACAGACCGCCTCGATTGGAGCCTCGGTGATTGCCGCGCACCGCGAGCTGGTGGGAGAACTGCTCAAGCTTGCGGGCAACGATTCACCAATCGCTGGGCTGACAGTAGACGAAGTGGGCGGCATCGATGGCGGCCTTGCCAAGCTCGACGAGCCAGGCCGGCACGAAAGCTACGCTTCGATCTTAGCACGTACCCAGCGGGACGACCTGGTGGTTGTTGGCACCGCTCCGCCACCACTCGAAACGCAGCATTGGTCGATGCACAGCCACGGCGCCATGTTCTGCGAAGTGGGAGTCAACGCCGTAACCGGGGAGGTTCGCGTACGTCGCTTCCTTGGCTCGTTCGACTGTGGTCGTATTCTCAATCCCAAGACTGCGGCCAGCCAGTTCCGTGGCGGTATCATCATGGGGCTTGGCCTAGCGTTGATGGAGGAGACGCAGTTCGATGAACGGCTGGGGCGCATCATGAACCCGAGCCTCGCTGAATATTACGTGCCGGTGCACATGGACGTGCCCGAGATCGACGTCATCTGGACCGACATCCCTGATCCGCACACACCGATGGGCGCACGCGGCATCGGCGAGATCGGCATCACGGGCGTGGGTGCGGCTGTTGCAAACGCTATCTTCAATGCGACCGGTCGCCGTATACGTGACCTGCCAATAACATTGGACAAGCTGCTGTAATGTATTTGATGTGAAACCGTTCGATTCGGCGTGCAATGAGCTTGCTCCTGCAGATATCGTGACATTGAGCTTACCGGCTGTGCCACATACATCTACCTGTTCTTGGCAAAGTGACGAAAAACAATGATCGATTTTTCAGAATTGCAATCGACAAGCACAATCACAGACGAATGGAAGTATCCCGAAGCGGGGGCCGGTCGCAGCGGGCTGCTGCAGGTCGCCTCAGAGCCAAATCACAGGCTCTATTGGGAGGAATATGGTAGCCGAACAGGCGAACCTGTAATGTTCTTGCACGGAGGGCCAGGGGGAGCATGCGCTCCAATTATGGTGCGCTTTTTCGATCCTACGCGCTACCGCGTCATTATTTTCGACCAACGCGGATGTGGCAAGAGCGAGCCGACTGTTGCCGACGCGGGGCCGGCGGTTGCCCTTAACGGTAACACCACGGACTGCTTGGTTGAAGACATCAACAAGCTACGGGGTGCTCTCGGCATTACTAGCAAGATGCATGTGTTCGGAGGGAGCTGGGGCAGTACGCTGGCCCTGGTCTACGCTATTCGATACCCGCAGCACGTTGCTACGCTAATCCTGCGAGGCATCTTCCTCGGATGTCGCGACGACCTGCTCTATATGTATCAGGGAAATGCCGAAAGCTTTGCCGATGCGCCCTTCGCACTTACGAGACCCGGCAGCTATGTCTCTTATCCCGAAGAGTGGAAGGCATTTGTAGAGATCATTCCCATTGACCAGCGTCGCGACATGATGGCTGCCTACAAGGCGATCTTCGATATGAATCCTACAACTGACGCCGAGCGCGCGCTGCAACTGCGCGCTGCACTCGCCTGGTCCGTTTGGGAAGCCGCAATATCGAACCTTATTCCTGAACAGCATCCGGGAAAATTTGGCGAAGCAGCATTCGCGTTATCATTTGCTCAGATCGAGGCACATTTTTTCGCTAATGATCTGTTTCTCGAACATGATTATATTCTTAGCAGGATTGACCGGATCGCCTACATTCAGACTCATATCGTGCATGGTCGTTTCGACCAAGCCAGCCCGCTTACGCAAGCATCGCGACTCAAGGAAGCATTGACCGCAGCTGGCACCCCTCCAGCGACCTATCTGGTCACGAATGCCGGGCATAGCGCGATGGAGCTACAGACCGCGCTTGCGTTGACTGCGATAATGGATGGACTTCCGCTATTAGGCTAGCGCCGCTGCCGCTGTGCAGCTCCAGGATAATTTATAATCTCTGGGTAGTTTAATTGCTATACCATCCGTCGTCTTTGCAAAGTCTCATGACATAGAACCTCACGGTGATTCTGCTGGGTGGAAAGTTTTCAATAGCCTTGGCCGAGCTGCATTACTTTAAGGTTTCCCTCTTGGAAACACAGAAGCGCTCTAATGCGCCATTGTCGGCCCGGCGAGCATCACCATCTTCTTCTCGAACAGCGAGAGAGCAGATGATCGACCTATTTCAACCCTACGAATTCGCCGGGCATCGGCTCGGTAACCGGATCGTCATGGCGCCGATGACGCGTGCCCGCCGGCCCGACTATGTCGCCGATGCAGAGACGGCATTCTATTATCGCCAGCGCGCAAGCGCGGGACTTATCGTCTCGGAAGGGACGCCCGTTTCGCCGGAAGGCCAGGGCTATATCAACGTGCCCGGCATCTGGTCAGGTGATCAGGTCGCGGGCTGGAGGCTGGTAACCGATGCGGTTCACGAGGAGGGCGGCGCAATATTCGCGCAGCTCTGGCACGTAGGTCGCATGTCGCATGTCTCACTCCAGCCGAACGGTGGACAGCCGGTCAGTTCGACAGCCAAGCCGGCGCGTGATCCCAGGAGCCAGGCATTCGTGTTCCTCGACGACGGCTCGACCGGGATGGTCGAACCCAGCGTGCCGCGCCCGCTGGAAACCGGCGAGGTGGCGCGGGTGGTTGAGGATTTTGTCCGCGGCGCGCGCAATGCCCGGGAGGCGGGCTTCGACGGCATCGAATTGCATGCGGCCAATGGCTATCTGTTCGAGCAATTCCTTAACCCGGTGCTGAACGACCGCACCGACCGGTACGGCGGGTCGGTCGAGAACCGCACGCGGATCGTGCTCGAATCGATCGACGCGATGATCGCGGCGATTGGCTCGGAGCGGGTCGGTATCCGGCTGGCGCCGTTCAACCAGCAGTTCGACATGCCTGTCTATGACGACGGCGGCGAGACGTACCTGTTCCTTGCGCGCGAGTTGGCGAAGCGGCAGATCGCCTATGTCCATCTCAACGACAATTGGGCGGCCGGGCGCTCGGTGATCGACGATGCGTTTCTTCGCCGGTTCCGCGACGCGTTCGACGGCACGCTGATCCTGGCGGGATCGATGACGATTGAACGGGCGCGACGCCTCGTCAACGACGGGTTGATCGACCTGCCGGCGTTCGGGCAGCCGTTCATCGCCAATCCCGATCTCGTCGCACGCCTGCGTGACGACGCTCCGCTGGCGACGCCCGATCGCGACACTTGGTATGGCGGCGGATCGACCGGCTACACCGATTATCCCGCCTTGACCTCCAAACTGACAGCAGTCTGACCCCCACCCTGACCCAAGGAGACAAGATCATGCGCGCATCTCCCGTCCACGGCATGGACCATGTCGGCATCACGGTTCCAGATATCGAGGCGGCGACCCGCTTCTTCACAGCGGCGTTCGACGCCGAGGTAATCTACGACTCGAAGACCCTATCGGACGCACCCGACGAGGGCGCGGAGACCGAGCAAATGCTCAACCTGTTCCCCGGCACGAAGGTTGCTGCTGTGCGGATGGTCAAGCTGCGCAACGGGCCCGGACTGGAACTCTTCCAGATGGAGAGCCCGGAGCAGCGCGAGCCCGTGCGCCCGTCCGACTACGGGCTACAGCACTTTGCGGTCTATACCGACGACATCAAGGCGGCCGTCGCGCAGTTCGAGGCGGCGGGCGGCACGATGTTCAGCGAGCCGCAGGCGTTCATGTTCGGTCCCGAGGAAGGCGACGGCAATTATTTCTGCTATGGCCGCACCCCGTGGGGGTCGGTAATCGAGATGCTCTCCATCCCGTCGCCGATGCCGTATGAAAAGGGCACGCCCCTGCGCCGCTGGCGCCCATAACCCGTCAGCCGAGCCGACCCGCGTGCCCGAGATCGACCAGACGATCGATCATGTAGCGGACGCGCGGGCTGGCTTGGCGCGTGCCGGGCCAGATCAGCTGCACCGGCACGTCGGGCCCGCGCAATTCCTCCAGCACCGGTACGAGCCGCCCGTCCGCGATTTTTTCGCGGACCAGCACGGAGGGCATCTGGCATAGTCCCATGCCGGCGATCGCCATGGCGATGATCGCGTCGCCATCGCCGATCTGATGGACAGGCGGGGGGTCGATCTGCTGCCCTACCCCGTCGATGCGAACCGACCATCGCCCCGGCACGCCACGCCTGAAACCGACCAGGCACACATGCCGGGCCAGATCGTCGAGAGTGGCGGGCGTCCCGTACCGTGCGAGATAAGCCGGCGACGCGCAGATATGCTGGGGCTGTTCCACCAACGTCTTGGCCATCAGCCCAGCCGCATCCCGACTTCGCCCGAAGCGGACGACCAGATCCACCCCTTCCTCGATCGGATCGATCACCCGATCGGTGAAGCTGAGCGACAATTGCAAGTCGGGGGTCGCCTCGCAGATCTCCGTCAGCAACGGGACCAGCACGCGGCGGCCGAAGGCGGCGGGCATGTCGATCCGGAGGCGGCCGCGCGGGGCATCGCCACGGCCGCCCAGCGCGTCTTCCGTGTCGCGCAGGATGTCGATCGCGGAGACGCAGCTCGCCAGATACGCCTCGCCGCTGACGGTAAGCGTCAGGTTGCGCGTGGAACGGGTGAACAGGATTTCCCCAAGCCGTTCCTCCAGCCGCGTGATGGCCTTGCTGACCGCGGACTTAGTGAGGCCTAGCCGTTCGGCGGCGCGGGTGAAGCTGCCAGCGCCGGCGACTTCGACGAAGACGGCGATGCCGTTGAAATGATCCGTCATACCGGCTCGTCCGTCGTTGATGAAAATCGCGATGCCCCAATCGCGGGTGGATTTCGAGAAACCACCGTGAGGGTGAACGCACGCGAACGCACAGTTGAATACGGACGATCTAATCCAAGCGAGGCGCGACATCCATCTTCGACGTGTGACTTGGCCACTGTCGAGCGAATGGAGATACGATCATGACGACCCGACGCGAAATCCTGATTGGCGCCGGTGCCGCGGCGGTCGGCCTGACCGCCGCTGCCGGTATCGCCGAGGCACGCGAGCGCAGCGAGACGCACCCGAAGGTCGCGTTGCTGGGCACCGGCATCATGGGCTCTGGCATGGTGCGCAGCCTGCGTAAGGCCGGCCTGCCCGTCACAGTGTGGAACCGGACGGCCGCGAAGGCCGACGCGCTGCGCGCGTCTGGAGCGAGCGTCGCACAGACGCCGGAAGAAGCGGTGGCCGAGGCCGACATCGTCATCACGATGGTGTTCGATACGGCAGCGGTCGAGCAGGTGATGGCACGGGCCCTTCCCGCCATGCGGCCGGACGCGGTCTGGATGCAGAGCGCGACCGTCGGCCTTGCCGGCGTTCGGGAGCTGTCGGCGAAGGTCGACCGCTCGATCGCCTATGTCGATACTCCCGTCCTCGGCAGCAAGGACGCGGCGGAGGGCGGCACGCTCATCGTCGTATCGGCGGGCAATGCCGCCGGCAAGGCACGGTTGCAGCCGGTGTTCGACGCCATCGGCGACCGCGTGATCGACTGCGGTACGCAGCCCGGCGAGGCGCAACGCCTGAAGATGGTCGTTCAATCCTGGGCGATGTCGGTCACCAGCGCGACGGGACAGGCGGTCGCTCTGGCGTCCAATCTGGGTATCGATCCGAACGGCTTTCTTGGTGCAATCAAAGGCGGCTCGCAGGACTGCGGGTATGCCCACATCAAGGGCGAGGCGATCATGAAGGGCCAGTTCGATCCCGCCTTCACCGTCGAGGGTGCCGTCAAAGACACCGCGCTGGTCGCGCAGGCCATGACCGAAAGCAAGACCGACCCCGCGCTGATGCAGGCGCTCAATGCCGGTTACCGCGAAGTCGCCGCGTCCGGCCGAAACAAGGACGACATGGCGGCCGTCTTCTTCAGTTTCAAAGACTGACGAGCACGTCTCGGCACCGTCATCGCAAGCGGCGATGCGCCTGCGATGACCGCCGTGTCCGCACTTGGCGGGCATGCCGTCACAAGACCTCGAAGATGCTGTAGAGCGGACCGTCCGGAAAGCGGTGACCGGTGCCGATCGCGAGGATTCCGTTCAGCCAGGCATATTTCTCGGAGGCGGTCTCGAACACCGGGTTGCTGCGAAAATAGTAGCTGGCCGGATCGACGTCCTCGCCTCGGGCGAGAGCGGCAAGAATCTCTGGCGGTCCCCGCCGCACACCGCCATAGGTCATGCCGATCAGCGCGCCGTCGTCGGTTCGAAGCACCACTCGTACGTCAAGTGTCCAGCTTCCGTCACGGCGGACACTTTGCCAGTCGCTGCCGCCATCCAGCACCTCGCCGCGTAGACGCTCGCCTTCGAAACGGCCGCCGGTGATGACGCCGATGCGACGGTCCGCGCCAGGCGTCGCGCCGACATTTTCCGGCCCGCGTACGTCGAACCGCATCGCGAAAAGCGGCTGCGTCGCGATCGATCGCAGCGGGGCTGGCAGCGATGCCAGGGTCAGAGCGGACATGTCAGTCTCCTTCGTTGGTAGGGGCGATGGCGAGGCCGGAAAGATCAGCGAGCCAGATAGCCGCCATCGATGACGAGTTCCGAACCGGTGACGAAGGACGCATCGTCGCTGGCGAGGAAGAGGCAACCCGCGGCGATCTCCTCGGGCGTTCCGAACCGCCCCATCGGCGTATCGGCGGTGATTGCATCGTTTTGCTCCTCCGACTGTGCCGCGGTGAGCGGCGTCGCGATCAGGCCGGGATGAACCGAGTTCACCCGGATGCCTTCGCGCGCATGGAACAGCGCGGCGCTCTTGGTCAGGTTCCGGATCGCCCCCTCGGTGGCGGTGTAGGCCGCGAGGCCGGGTGCTCCGACGCTCCCCCAGATCGAGCTAACGTTGACGATGGAGCCGCGCCCGGCCGCACGCATGGCGGGTAACACGGCGCGCATCCCCAGCAACGGCCCGGTCTGATTGACGTCGATCACCCGGCGCCAGATGGCGAGATCGATATCGGCCACGCCATCGTAGCTGCCGATGATCCCGGCATTGTTCACCAGAATGTCGATGCGGCCCCATGTCTGCAACGCCTGCTGCGCGACAGCGGCCCAGTCCGACTCGTCCGATACGTCGAGCCGGACGCCCGTGACACCGTCGAAGGCGACGGGTTGAATGTCGCCGGCGAGGACGCGACATCCCTCGGCGGCGAAGCGTCGTGCAACGGCCGCGCCGATGCCTTGCGAGGCACCGGTGACGATCGCTACTTTTCCGTCGAGCCTTCCGGCCATCCTATCAACCTTTCCATGAACCTGATGATCGGAACGTAGAGCGCAACGCGCTCAAACCCGCTCGACAGCCAATGCGAGCCCCATACCGACGCCGATGCACAAGGTCGCCAGGCCGCGGCGGCCACCGGTCTTCTCGAGCTGATGGACCAGCGTCATGGCAAGCCGGGCACCCGACATGCCGAGCGGATGACCCAGCGCGATCGCCCCGCCATTGGCGTTCACGTGCGCGGCGTCGTCGGGCAGCCCCAGGGTGCGAAGGACCGCAAGGCTCTGGCTGGCGAACGCTTCGTTGAGTTCGATCGCGTCGAAATCCTCGATGGTGAGCCCCAGACGCGCCAGCAGCTTGCGGGTCGCAGGGACGGGACCGATGCCCATGACCCGAGGCTCGACCCCCGCCGATGCGAGGCCCAGGATTCTTGCCCGGGGCGTCAGACCATGTGCCTTGGCGGCTTCCTCGCTCGCCACGAACATCGCGGCGGCACCATCGTTGATGCCGGATGCGTTACCGGCGGTGACCGTTCCCTGCGGGCCGAACAGCGGCTTCAATCCGCTCAGGATCTCCAGCGTCGTTTCCGCCCGCGGATGTTCGTCGACGGAGACCTCCCGCGTCTCGCCGCGCTTCCTGCCCGGCACCGTGACCGCGACGATCTCTTCGGCGAAGAAGCCGTCGCGCTGACCGGTCGTCGCGCGCTGCTGGCTGCGCAGTGCGAATGCGTCCTGATCGGCACGGCTGATGCCATGATCCCCGGCGACGTTCTCGCCGGTCCGCGGCATGGTTTCGGTGCCGTAGAGCGCATCGAGCGCCGGGTTGACGAAGCGCCAGCCCAACGTGGTGTCCTCGAGCGTTTGCCCTCGCCCGAAGGCGGCGTCCGCCTTCCCCATTACGAAGGGCGCGCGGGTCATGCTCTCGACCCCGCCGGCGATCGCAAGCGCCATCTCGTCACTCCGGATCGCGCGCGCGGCTGCGCCGACCGCTTCCAGCCCCGATGCGCACAGCCGGTTGAGCGTGACGCCCGGAACGGTATGCGGCAGACCCGCCAGCAGCAGACTCATGCGCGCGACGTTGCGGTTGTCTTCGCCCGACTGGTTGGCACAGCCGTAGATGACCTCGTCGATGGCCGCCGGGTCGAGGCCCGGATTGCGGGTGGCCAGAGCACGCATCGGCACCGCGCCCAGATCGTCGGCGCGGATGCCGGCGAGAATGCCGCCGTAGCGGCCGACGGGCGTGCGTACCGCATCGCAGATGAAGGCTTCGGTCATGTCGTGATCCTCTACTTCGATGGTCGGACGGACAGGGTCACGCCCGTAAGCTTGCGCAGGTCGTCGATGGTCACGCCCTCGACCAGTTCGACAACCTGCGTGCCCCCGGCACCGACGTCGAAGACGGCCAGATCGGTGTAGACGCGCGATACGCAGCCCAGCCCGGTCAACGGATAGGTGCAGGTTTCGACCAGCTTGCTGTCCCCGTTGCGGGTCAGCAGCTCCATCATGACGAACGTCTGCTTCGCACCGATCGCCAGATCCATCGCGCCACCCACGGCGGGGATCGCGTCGGGCTCACCGGTGTGCCAATTGGCCAGATCGCCGGTCACCGATACCTGGAACGCGCCCAGGACGCAGATGTCGAGGTGGCCGCCGCGCATCATCGCGAAACTGTCGGCGTGGTGGAAGTAGCTGCCCCCTGCAAGCAACGTCACGGCCTGCTTGCCGGCGTTGATGAGGTCCCAGTCCTCCTCTCCAAACGCCGGAGCCGGCCCCATGCCGAGCAGGCCGTTCTCGCTCTGCAACAGGATCTCGCGATCGGCCGGAAGATAGTTCGCGACCTTGGTCGGCAGGCCGATCCCGAGGTTGACGTACGTGCCTTCGGGAATGTCGCGGGCGACGCGCGCCGCCATCTGGTCGCGGGTCAAACGGTTCATATGGTGTCTCCGGACCGGGTGTCGCTGGCGCTGTCGGGCGCGACGGCGACGACGCGCTGGACGAAAATGCCGGGTGTCACGATCGCTTCGGGATCGAGTTCGCCCAAGGGAACGATCTCCGCGACCTGCGCGATCGTCGTTCTGGCGGCCATGGCCATGATCGGACCGAAATTGCGCGCGGTCTTGCGGTAGACGAGATTGCCCCAGCGATCCCCGCGCAGCGCCTTCACCAATGCGAAGTCGGCGCGGATCGGATATTCCAGGACGTGGTGCCGGCCGTCGATCTCGCGGACCTCCTTGCCCTCCGCCAGCGACGTGCCGTAGCCGGTGGGCGTGAAGATGGCTCCGAGTCCCGCCCCGGCCGCCTGGATGCGCGCCGCCAGATTGCCCTGCGGCACGAGTTCGAGTTCGATTTTGCCGGCGCGATAAGCGGCGTCGAAGTGATGGGAGTCGTTCTGGCGCGGAAACGAGCAGATGATCCGGCGCACGCGCCCCTCACGGATCAACGCCGCGACGCCGCGTTCACCGTTGCCCGCATTGTTGTTGATGATGGTGAGGTCGCCCACCCCGCGCGCGATCAGCGCATCGACGAGCTGATCGGGCATCCCCGCGGTGCCGAAGCCGCCGATCATCACGGACGCGCCGTCCTCGATGCCAGCGACGGCCGCCGCGACGTCGGCCATGCCCTTGTCGATCATGAAAATCTCCTGCTCTGCATGCAGAGGTTTGCGAATGGTGTGCGCATCGCGCGTGCGGTTCCGGCCCTAGATGCCCCGAACGCTGCCGCCATCGACGCCCCACACGGATGAGGTGACGAAACTCGCAAGGCCGGACGCCAGAAAGACGATGACGTTGGCGACCTCTTGCGCGGTGCCCAGCCGTTGCAGCGGCAGTTCGCGCCGCTTCATCTCATGCTCGACGGCGGCCTGCGGTTCCATGCCGTGATGCTGGCCGAGGGTTTCGGCAAATCCGCCGGGCTTGGTCCAGAACGGTGTCCAGATCGGTCCCGGCGACACCGCGTTGACCCGCACGCGCGGCCCTTCTGCACGGGCCAGCGACTTGGTGAGCGCCAGCACCGCCGCCTTCAGCGCCGAATAGTCGGACGGTACCGGCTCGGGCTGCCGCGCAAGGTCCGAGGCGTTGTTGACGATCGCGCCACCGCTTTCCCGCAAGGCCGGGAGCAGCTGGCGGGTCGCCCGGACGTAGCTCATGAAGTTGAGCTGGAACGTCCTGTCCCAGTCGTCGTCGGTGAGCTGATCGAAGGTGCGGATCGATCCCGAACCAACGTTGTTGACTAGAATGTCCGCGGTGCCACCGTAATGCGACAGAAGTTGGCCGATGCCGTCCTGCATGCTCTGCGCATCGCTGAGGTCGGCGACTGCATAGCGCATAGGCACGTCCCCAAGCTCGCCCGCCAGTCCACGAAGCCCGGCCTCGTCGATATCGAGCAGCGCGAGTGCCACGCCCTCCTTCGCAAACGCTACTGCCGTCGCCCGGCCAATCCCGTTGGCCGCACCAGTGACAAACGCGATCTTTCCAGCCAGTCCCGTGTTCATGTCCGATCCTCCTCGGCTGTCTCGATCGACCAGTCTGCGTCGCTCCCAGCCGCTTTCGGAGCCAGAACGAAGTCCCATTCCACTAGCCAGAACGGATTGGCGACACCGAAGCGCTCCGCTTGCGCGGCATCGTCGACATGCCGAAAATCGGCGATCAGCGAGTCCTTGACGCCGAAGACGGCATCGTCGGGCAGATAGGTGCAGTCGGGTGTGAAGATGTGCGTGACTACGGTGTCGTAGCCCGGTTTCATCACGATAAAGTGCAAATGCGCCGCCCGGTTGGGATGCCGTCCCAGCGTTTTCAGCATCTCGCCTACGGGACCGTCATACGGGATCGGATAGTAGCGCGGCTTGATCGACCGGAACCAATAGCGTCCGTCTTCGTCGCTTTCGAAGACGCCACGCAGATTGAACGCCGGCTGCTTGTCCCGCTGCTGGACGTCGTAGAAACCTTCATCGTTCGCCTGCCATGTGTCGAGTGTCACGCCCGCGACCGGATTCCCGCGGTGATCGACGACCTTGCCGCGGACGACGAGCGGTTCACCTTTGCCGTCGAGACAGATGTTCGCACCGTTCATATAGCGCGGCGCACCCGCGACGTGGAAAGGGCCAAGAACCGTATTCTCTGTCGACCCTTCCGGGCGATGATGATTGATCGCGTCGACCAGCATGGAGACGCCCAGGGTATCGGACAGCAGGATGAACTCCTGCCGCCAATCCGTGCAGGTATGCCCAACGGCGGTCAGGAACCTGATCCCTTCGAACCACTCTTCGGAGGTCAGCGACACGTCCTTCACGAAATCGTGAAGATGCGTGACGAGCGATGCCATCACCGTCTTAATGCGCGGATCGACATCGGCGCCCATGCGGGCGTTGACGACCTCGGCGGATCGCGCCTCCTCGAAATAAGTCGACGCTTTGTCCTGCGTTGCGGGCTCCACGGTCATCTCATGCATCCTTGATGTTCGACCGACCGCCGTTGTCGTCTGCGGACGGGCGATCGCCCCGCCAGGCACGCGCGATCAGGTCTCGGATTGCAGCCTGCTCGAGCGGACGGGGATTCCAGTAGGGGTTGGCCAGAGCGCGGGTCGTCGCCTCGTCGATGGCGCTTTCGGCCATACCGAGGTCTGACAGCGAGCGCTTGGCCCCCACCTTGCCAGCAAGGTCGTAGAGCGCGGCGGCGGGGTCTTCGGTCTGGAGCGTCGATCGCAACTGCGCGATGACGTCCGGCACCACCGAGGCGTTGTACGCCAGCGCATGGGGCAGGACTACGGTGTGCGTCTCGGCATGCGGCAGGTCGAACGTCCCTCCCAGCGTATGACACAGCTTGTGATGGATCGACATGCCCACCGAGCCAAGACAGGTGCCGCACAACCATGCCCCATACAGCGCGGCCGACCGAGCCGCGCGATCCGACGGGTCGATCGTGATGGCGGGCAGCGCTTCGTAGAGCGCACGGATCGCCTCGAGCGCCATCATCGTGACGATGGGATTGCGATCCTCGGCATAGAGCGCCTCGACGGCGTGCGCGATCGCGTTGATGCCGCTCGTCCCCGACAGAGCCGGTGGCAGGGTCATGGTCAGGTCGACGTCGTAGATCACGACCTCGGGCAGGATCCGCGGGCTGGACTGCGTGACCTTGCCGCCATCCTTCGTTTCCCCCAGGATCGGCGTCATCTCCGACCCGGCATAGGTCGTCGGGATCACGATTTGCGGAAGATCGGTGCGCAGCGCGATGGCCTTGCTCAGTCCGATCGTGGACCCTCCGCCGATCGCTACGATACCGTCCGCCCCGCTCGTGGACATGATCTCGAGCGCCTGTTGGGTGATGTCGACCGGCGTGTGCATGACCGCGCCGCTGAAGATCCCGGCGGTTCGCCCCGCGAGCAATTGCGCGACTCTCTCCGCCGAATCTTTCTGCGGGGCAGTGGACAGAACGAGGAGCCTGCTCAGCGACAGGCGCTCCGCCTCCGACGCCACCTGTCGGAGCGTACCCGACCCGAACACTACCCGGCTCGGGTTTGCGGTGTAGGTAAAGCTCGTGATTGCCGGCATCGTCCTGCTCCATCCGCACGCATCCAGGCGCACATCACCGCGTCGGGCGCGGCATTGTTTCGAAGCATCTGACCATTGCAGCTTCATAGGGTCAACAGGGCAATTGCGATGTATTGTCCCGATGGGCGGGAAAGCGCATTTGATTGATCGGGACAATATACCGCGGACTCGAAGGCTTCGTGATCGACCGGACCAGCCCCTGCTCAAAGCGACAGGGACGTCTTCATTCCGATCGCCACGACGTTGTGGCGGTCCGATCTGCCGCCTGGGGAAATACCCCACTGCACGTTCGGCGAGAATTTGAGACCAGGAGCCGGCACAATCCGGTAGTCGAGTTCGATCACGTACTCAGAGCCGAGCCCGAGGGTCGCCGGGCCAGCGACCCGACGTTCCACGGCACTGTACCTGGGATTGGTCTGGGTTCTCGCAACGGCGACCGCGAACTGATCGTTGGGCCTCGACGCGAACGGGCCTGTCCAGGTTGCGCCGGTCGCGATCTGACTGTCGACGAGGCTGGTCCGACGATCGAACTGCACGATATTGAAGAACACCGAAAGCCCATTCCGGCCGAGGCCTTCGGGCGACGGCGTGATCTGTTGCTCGATCTGGACATGAAAGCCATATCGGCCCCGAACCGCACGGCCGGCCTGCCCGGTCGCGAGGATTGGTTGACCTTCGCCGTCGTAGGCGACGTCCGTCGTCCTCGACGTCTCGTACCATGCCCCGATCTTGTACGAGCCGGGGCGGTCTCCGCCCAGATCGGGGAAGATCGCGGCTTCGACGGGAAGGAGCACGCCGGTCCCGCCGGCGAACCCGAGCCGGAAGCCGTTCGTGGGATCGGTCGTACGCGGGTTGGTCTGATAGACACCCGCCTGGATGTAGCCACGCAACGATTTGCCATTGAGGTTCACCCGGCCAAGCCCCGCCCAGGTACTCACCGGTCCATCGTAGAAATAGGTATAGCCATAGGGCAGCGTGCCTTGCGGCGCGTTGCAGAAGCTCAGGTTCATGAAGTCGCAGCCGAACGCGCCGAAGTCATTCCCGACAGGCAATCGCCCGGCCTTCATGGTCAAGGCTCCGTTCAGGAGCGTCTGTTCGTACGATGCCTGTGTCAGTCGAAAGACATTGCCGCGACCGGTGGCTTCCTGGACCTGCTGATACAGACCGAGGTTCTCCTTCGCGGTCAGATTGACGCCGTGCCGCTTGGTGATCGTCAGCTGGAACTTGCCACCGGAGAGCCCCGCCAGCCGATAGAGGTCAAGACCGGCGCCGAAATAGGCTTGGCCGATGGTGGTCAGGCTATGGCCCGTTCCCCCTGCCAGGTTGGTTGCCGTCTGGTTGCCATAGCCGATTTGGAGATCGATGCCCTGCCGGTAGAGATCGAGCCGTACACCGCCCCAGTCGCCCAGAACCCCTTGCGTCATCCCCGGCTCCACAGAGGCGGGAACGGGATTGGATTGCGAGGGTGCGGGATCGGGCGTCGATGCCTGCGGCGCGTTCGTCTGCGCGGAGGCGGACGCAACCTGTATCAGGACGATTGCCGGCAGCGACCACAACACGGTCTTTCTCATGTCTCTCTCCAGATTCCGCCTCTATCGGGCGTTCCCAATGGGTGTCTTCAATATTTCGCGGCGTGCAGGACGCTCAGTGCAGCATGATCAACCGTCGTTTCGCGACGGATATACTGCGCGAGACACTATTGCGCATCGAGATCGCGGGTCGCTTTATTCAACTATGGTGGTAGTCGACTTGATGACGCGCCGTGCGAACGCCGGCCAACTGGTCCCGCAGCGACAGATGCGCGGGGTGCACCGTATAGGCGTCGAGCGATGCCTGATCCTCGAACTCGGTATAGAGCACGACGTCGCAGGCATAGTCGATCCGGCTGTGGTCCACGCCGACCTCGACCACGATCAGGCCGGGGATCCGCCCCTGCAGCGACTCGAAGCCATTCTTGACCAAGGCGATCGACCGGCGTCGCTCGTCGGGCGTGTCCGAACGCACGTTCCACATGACGATATGCTTGACGCGAAGCGACGTGATCGTCGCGGATTCCCTGGATCGGATCGCCGACATCCCTGCTGGCTGCACCAGCGTGGACTCTTCGCCGTCATGCTCGAAAGCGCTCATTCCCGAATCCGCCTGTTGCTCGTGGTTCTGGCCAGAAGCGTAGCGGTCGTCCGGAACGGATTAAGCCACTTGAGCGGGAAACACTTTCCCGCATTGCCATGCGACACGCCATTTTGCTGCATCTGCACAGGAGTTACGCAATCGCAGCATTGGATCTTTCAGGTTCGATCAATTCCCGCGATCGGGCTCAGCGCGTCCAGCGCGCTTCGTAATTCCGATCCTGGAAATCCGCCGCGAGATAGTCGATGAAAAGTCGTACCTTCGCAGGAAGGTGGGCACGTGCCGGATAGGCGATATTCACCGTCAATCTGGGAAGATCCCAATCGTCGAGCACCCGGACGAGACGCCCCTCGGCGAGTTCAGTCTCGATGATGTAGGTTGGCTGCGCCAATATCCCCATGTCGTGGAGTGCGGCACGCTTGATAATCTGACCATCATTCGACGTCAGGAAAGCGTTCACCGTGACGGTGCTCGCTTCCCCGTTTCGCCGCAGCCGAAATTCGTTGGGCCGGTCGGCAAGATTGTAGATCAGCATCTTGTGGTTTCGGAGATCGAGCGGCTCCCTCGGTGTGCCATGTTTCTCGAGATAGGCCGGGGACGCCGCCAGCAGGCGGCGCGTCTCCGCAAGTCGGCGAATGGTAACCGATGAATCCGCTTCGACGCGACGCGTCCGTATCGCGATGTCGACGTCGTTTTCGATGATGTCGTAGTATCGGTTCGACGCCACCAACTCGACGGTCAGTTCCGGGTACATCGCGGTGAACCTCGGCAAGATCGGCTCGAGATGTTCCAGACAGAATGAAAGAGATGCGCTGATCCTGAGGTTGCCGGTCGGCTTGAGCACAATCTCGCGGATCGAGGCCTCGGCCTCCGACAGGCCCGCGAGCAGTTCCTGTGCACGGGCGTGAAAGCGTTGCCCCGCCTCGGTCAAAGCCAAGCGGCGGGTCGTCCGGTTGATCAGTCGCGCATCCAGTCGATCTTCCAGCGACGCAAGATGACGGCTCGCCGCAGACGTCGACATGCCCATCCGCTCAGCCGCCTGGGTCAGACTTTTAAGGTCGGCCGCATGCACGAACAATTGCAGTTCAGCCCAACGATCCAAGAGTCCTCCTGTCCAAACTCACCGAAATTGCTGCGGCGCACCATGATCATGCCGCGCGGCGGGACAGTGTTTCCCGCTAGCCCGGCTTTTCCCGCACACTCGTTCAATCTAGCCTGCATGTCGATAGGTAGTGACGGTCGCTTGGTACGACCGGAGCCATCCAAACGATCAAACCGGATCCAACCGGCGTTTTAGGAGAGTGATTGTGAAGGCCATCCGCTTTTACGGGCAGCACGATGTACGGTTGGACGAGATCGATGGCGATCTTGACCCGGGTTCTGGCGAAGTGCTGATTGCCCCTACCCTCATCGGCATATGCGGGACCGATCTCCACGAGTTCGAGTCCGGCCCCATCTTCATTCCGCGCACGCCCCATCCCTATGGCGGTGCCCAACTTCCGCAGATCATCGGTCACGAATTCAGTGCCAAGGTGGTGCGGTGCGGGCCGGGCGTTGTCGGACTTAGGGAAGGCCAGCGGGTTTCCATCCAGCCGCAGCTCGGTGCGAAAAACGACTATTTCGGCTCGCGCGACCTCTGTTTCCTCGGCAAGCAATCCGCCGTCGTCGGCCTGACGTGGAAATGGGGCGGCATGGCCGAACGCGCCATCGTGCCGGATTATTGCTGCATCCCGATGCCGGACGACGTGACCGACGTGCAGGGTGCGATGGTCGAGCCGACGGCGTGCGCGGTCCACGCGATCGATCGTGCCAGCGTCCGTCCGGGAAGCAGCGTCCTCATTACCGGGGCCGGTTCGATCGGTGCGCTCGCCACGATGGCGGCGAAGGCGGCGGGTGCGACCCGGATCATCGTCAGCGAAGTCAACCCGAACCGGCGTCGGCGCATCGAGCAGCTCGCCATCGCCACGGCGGTCCTCGATCCGCGCTCGCCCGATTTTGGCGAAACCGTACGGTCGTTCACGCAGGAAGGCGTCGGGGTCGACGCCGCCATCGAATGTTCGGGCAACCGCGCCGCGTTCCAGAACTGCCTCGACCAGCTCCGCCCCCAGGGCATCATGGTGCAGGTCGGCCTGTCCGGCGAGCCGTTCACGATCAACACGTTCGACCTGACGATGCGCGACATCACGCTGCGCGGGTCGCTCAACTACGAACTCAGCATGTGGCCGCGCATCTTCGAGATGATGCGCAGCGGTCTGCTCCCGGCCGAGAAGCTGATGGATGACATCATCCCGATGAAGGACATCGTCGAAGGTGGCTTCAACCGGCTCACCGATCCCGAAGGTGCCAGTATGAAGATCCTCGTCGGGGTCGACTGACGATCGGCTGAGCGCATGAGCGCACGCCGAACAGGCCAAGAAAACCGACGGGTTCACCCCGCACCCCACGCCCGCGATCGCGGCGCATCTGAGAGAGGATATACGAATGGCGCTCGCGTCCGGCAGTCCGCAGTTCAGCCACATCGACACGGGAGGACGGAGCCTGCGGATGCCGTTCGTCATCGTCACCAGCCTCTTTCTCCTGTGGGGGCTCGCCTATGGCCTCCTCGATGTGCTCAACAAGCATTTCCAGGAGGCGCTGCACGTCGGCAAGGCGGAGAGTGCGTGGCTTCAGGTCGCCTATTTCGGGGCCTACTTCGTCGTATCCTGGCCGGCCGGCCAGATCATGACGAAGCTTGGCTACAAGCGCGGCATCCTCATCGGACTGGGCCTGTATGCACTGGGCGCGTTCCTGTTCATCCCGGCCGCCTGGATGCGCAGCTTCCCGTTCTTCGTCGGCAGCCTTTTCGTGCTGGCGAGCGGCCTGACCTGCATCGAGACGGCGGCAAATCCGTACGTCACGGTACTGGGGCCGCCCGAGACGTCGGAGCGTCGCCTCAACCTCGCCCAGACGTTCAACGGCGTCGGCAGCTTCATCGCGCCGCTGCTGGGCGCCATGCTGTTCTTCAACATCGCCGAAGGTCCGCAAGCGGGTCTGGGCGGCGTCCAGATCGTCTATGCCGGCATCGGCATCCTGGTGCTCGTGATCGCGGTGATCGTCAGCCGCATGTGGCTTCCTGAGATCCACGAGGCCGATACGCTGGTCCATGACGACGAGCCTGCGACGTCGCTGCTCCACCAGCGCCATTTCACCATCGGGGTCTTCACCCAGTGGGTGAACATCGCGGGCCAGGTCGCGATCGGTGCGTTCTTCATCAACCTCGTGGTCGAGAACTGGCAGGGGTTCACGTCGGCCGACGCGGCCTATCTGCTCTCCGTCGGCATGGCGTTGTTCCTGCTCGGCCGGATCGTCGCGACCAGCCTGATGGGCAGGTTCTCGCCGCGCTCGATCCTAACTTTCTATGGTTGCGCCAACGTCGTCCTGACGCTGATCGTCACAGCCGACATCCCCAAGGTCTCATCGGTAGCGCTCACCGCGACGTTCTTCTTCGCCTCCGCCACCTTCCCGACCATCTTCTCGTTGGGCGTGAAGGGGCTGGGCGCGCAGACGAAGCGCGCAGGCGCCGCGATGGTCGCGGCCGTCTCGGGCGGCGCGATCCTGCCGCCCATCATGGGCATGACCGCGGAGCGCTGGGGCGTGGCGCCCTCCTACCTGCTCGTCACGCTGTGCTACGCGATGGTGGCACTGTACGGCTGGAAATACTCCAAGCCCCTGCCGCCGAAGGTGAAAGGTCGGATGTCGGCGATGGCGCTCGCCTCCGAAACCTGATCTCGATGCGAGCCTCCAATGGGCGCCCTGTGGATGGCGGAGCGGCTCTTCGTTGGAGGACGAGCCTGTCAGTCGAACGTACCGGCTTGCGCCTCGGCCTTCAGGACATCGACGATGAACCGCAGCTTCGGGCTGAGATGACGATTGCCCGGCCAGACGGCGTATACCGGTATCGGCGGCCCTTCGAAATCGTCGAGGACGCGCACCAGATTCCCGGTCTCGATATGATGGCGGACCAGTGACTCCGGCATCTCCGAAATTCCGGCTCCTCCCAACGTCATGGACACGATGGCGTCTCCGTCGCCGATCTGGTGGCTCGCTGGCGGCGCAAAGCGCACCGCCTTGCCATTGCGAGTGACGACCCACTGAAGGGGGGAGCCAAGCCGGTAGCCCACGATACACGCATGATCGGCAAGAGCGTCTGGGTCCGCAGGAACCCCGCGCTCGGCGATATAGCTGGGGGCAGCACAGATCATCCGGCGCTGCTCGGTCAGCTTCCTTGCGATCAGGCCCGAGCTATCCGGGCTTTCTCCAAACCTGATGACCAGATCGACGCCCTCTTCCGTGGGATCGATGACCCGATCGTTGAAGCTGAGCGTCAGGTGCAGGGCAATATGCTCCCTGACGATACGAGTGAGCAGGGGGACTAGCTTATGCCGTCCAAAGGCAGCGGCAAGATCGATGTGCAAGCGACCGCTGGGTCCTCCACTCGTCCCGCCGATCACGGCCTCGGCCTCCGCGATGCCGTCCAGCGCCGCGCCACAGCTGGCGAGATAGGCCTGGCCATCGGATGTCAGCGTCAGCTTCCGGGTGCTGCGATGGAACAGCTTGGTGCCGAGGCGTTCCTCGAGCCGGGACACGCTCTTCCCCACGGCGGATTTGCTGATCCCCAGTCGCTTGCCGGCGGCCGTGAAACTGCCTGCCCGGGCCGCCTCCACAAACGCGACGACGCCGCTCAGTGATTCCAAACCCGTCATTGTAAACCTTATGGCTACGCAGAAGCGACATTGCCCCGGCTAATCGTAGCTCCTTGCTACTATATATTTGGTCCAGCACGATCGAAAAGGACGAAGCCCGTGGCCAATATTCCTGACCTTTACGCAGCCTACTTCACGCTGGCTGGCGACGTTTATCCATTCGGTCCGACCGAAGTGAGCCCGTTCTCCTTCAAGGATCGCGTCGAAGCGGCGGCGCGGGCGGGTTGGAAGGGTCTCGGTCTGATCCACGAAGACATCCAGGTTACCGATGCCAAGATCGGCATGAAGGAGATGCGCAATATCCTCGAGCAGAACGACATGAAACATGTCGAACTCGAGTTCCTGCCGGACTGGTTCCGCACGGATGACCGCCGCGAAGCGTCCGACAAGTTCCGCCGGGAAATCCTTGCGATGGCCGAGGCGCTCGGCGCCCGTGACGTCAAGATCGCGCCGGGTCTGGGCCGCGATATCGGCCATCCGAGCGCTGATGAGCTGACCCCACCGATCGATCAGATGACCGAAGCCTTCGCTCAGGTCTGCAAGGACGCGGCCGAGCATGGGACCGGGATCGTCATGGAAATCATGCCGTTCGGCAACGTCAACACGATCGCGAATGCCCGCAAGATCGTCGAAGGCGCCAATCAGCCTAACGGTGGCATTCTTCTCGATATCTGGCACCTCGCTCGTGGCAACCAGGACTTCGATCTCATTCGCGACATCCCAGGCGAGTTTATCGGCTCGATCGAACTCGACGATGCGCCGCTGGTGATGGAGTCCGAAACCCTCTGGGACGATACCATCTACAAGCGCCGCCTCCCCGGCGAAGGCGAGCTGGACATGAAGTCGTTCATCGCCGCGGTCCGGTCGACCGGCTTCGACAAGGCCTGGGGTGTGGAAATCCTGTCGGACACGTTCCGCAAGCTTCCCCTCGATGTGATGGCTCAGAAGGCGTTCGACGCCACGGCCGCGCAATTCAAGGACTGATCACGCTTCCGGCTCGCTTCGCGCGGGCCGGAGCCTGTCGAGAGTTTCTATGACACGTGAGCTCCCTGCCGATATCGCCAGCCTGCCTGGTTACGCCCGCGTGTTCGAACGCGGGCGGCTCACGCTTGGCCTGATGGCGCCGATCGAAGGCTATCCGGGCCGTCCGGGGCCGACGCTTCACGATCATGCCGCGCTTGTCCGGCAGGCCGATCGACTTGGGTTCGCCGCGATCTGGGCGCGGGATGTCCCCTTCTACGATCCACGGTTCGGCGACGTGGGACAGATCCTCGATCCGATGATCTACCTGGGCTGGCTGGCGGCTCATACGCGAGAGATCGCCATTGGTACCGCAGGGATCGTCCTGCCGCTGCGCGACCCCGTGCTGGTCGCCAAACAGGCCGCCAGCGTCGATCAGCTTCTGGGCGGCCGCTTCATCCTTGGGCTGTCCTCCGGCGATCGTCCGACGGAATACCCCGCCATGGGCCGGGAATTCGATGACCGGGCCGATCGCTTCCGCGAGGCACGCCAGATCATCGACAGGTTGACGACCACCAGCTTCCCGAGCTTCACCACGCGCCATTATGGAACCTTCGATGGGGGCCTCGACCTTGTTCCCAAGCCGGTAGGGCCACGCCTGCCCACGGTGGCGATCGGGCGCGGCGGTCAGGATTTCGCATGGCTCTATGCGAACATGGACGCCTGGATCTGGCACCTGAGCGATTTCGCCAAGCTGCCCGACGTCATCGGGCAATGGCATGCCGTTGGCGAAGCGCAGGGTCTTGCCTACAAGCCTTACGGCTACAGCACGTTCTTCGAGCTGGCCGAAGATCCCGATACGCCGCTGCAATATGCGCACGGCATCCGCATCGGCCGCCATGCCTTTGTCGAACTGCTACACCGCCAGCAACGCGAAGGCGTGTGTCACCTGGCCATCAATTTGCGCCCCTCGCGCCGTCCCTCCAGCGAAGTGCTCGACGAACTCGCCGAATTCGTCCTGCCGCATTTCCCTTCCGTGCGGGGCAACGCGGATGCGTGATCGCAAGCTCAACCGTGTGGCTACCATGCGCAATGACACTGATCCAGGCCTGCCCGTCCAAGCGGGGCACTATACGGGCGTTGCCAAGTCGCTGCATTGGCTCATGGCGGCGATCTGGATCACGGCCTGGGTTCTCGGGATCACAGCAGTCTACTGCCGCGACGAACTCAATCCTCATCACGCCGTCACGATCGCGCACAAGGCGATCGCCAGCACGATCCTCTTCCTCGTCGTGCTTCGCGTGGCCTGGCGCCTGACGCACCGCCCGCCCGAACTCCCGTCGTCCATGAGCAGGAGGATGAGACTTGCGGCACATGCGGGCCACATCGCGCTCTACGCGCTCGCGTTGATCGCCTTGCCTGTTTCAGGCTGGGTCTGGAGCTCTGTCGCCGATAAACCCGTCATGACCCTCTGGCTGCTGCATCTTCCGCCGCTGACGACGCCTAGCCTTGGGTCCTATGGCACGGCGAAGCTGGTCCATGTGACGCTCGCATGGAGCATGGGTGCCATGGTTGGGGGCCATATCCTGATCGCCCTCAAACATTACTTCGCCGACAAGGACGGCGTGCTCGAGGGGATGCTTCCCCGGACGAGCACCCGACGCTCCTGGCTCCCGCAAATTCGGAGATCATCATGACCGGTACGAAACCACTCCACTTCGTGTGCCTGCTGGGCAGCCTCCGCCAGGGCTCCTTGAACGCGGCGATCGCCAACAGTCTCGGCGAACTTGCGCCGGACGGCGTCACGATATCCCTGCTCGGATCGGTCCGCGACCTGCCGCACTACGACGCCGATCTCCAGGCCGAAGGCTTTCCCCCCGCCGTCCTGGCGATGGCGGAGCAGATCGCCGCGGCCGACGGCGTCGTGATCGTCAGCCCCGAATACAACTACTCGGTGCCCGGCGCGCTCAAGAACGCACTGGACTGGCTTTCGCGCGTGTCGCCGCAGCCGTTCGCCGGCAAGCCGGTGGCAATCCAGTCGGCGTCGCCGGGTGCTCTGGGCGGTGCGCGCATGCAATATCATCTGCGCCAGGTCCTCGTTTTCCTCGATGCCTATGTTCTCAACAAGCCTGAGGTCATGGTCGGCCAGGCGGCGTCGAAGATCGAAGTCGCCAGGCTCACGGATGATGGCACCCGCGCATTCATCTCCGGACAGATCGAGGCGCTGGCGGCGCTTGCACGGAGACTGCAGGAGTGATCCGGTGACGATGAGGACACAAGGGGCGTCGTTCGCGATCTTTCTTGGCGCCCTGGCCGCACTGCCTCCGATCGCGATCGACATGGTGCTTCCCGCGCTTGGCACCATGGAGCGTGATCTCGGCGCCGCTCAGGGGCGTGCGGGCCTAACGCTCAGCGTCTTCATGGCGGGGTTCGCCTTCAGCCCCATCGTTTATGGACCGCTGGCCGACCGCAAGGGGCGGCGACCCATGCTCATGGTCGGGCTCGTGTTGTTCGTCATTGGCGGTTTTGCCGCGACCATCGCGTCGTCCATGCCATTGCTGCTGGCCGCACGCCTTGTCCAGGGCGCCGGAGCCGGGGCCGGCATGACGATCGCCATGGCTATCGTCCGCGATCTCTTCAAAGGTCGCGCGGCGCAAACCCGGCTTGCGGTCATCACCATCGTTGCCAATGTCGCACCGATCCTGGCGCCGGCGATCGGCGCTGGTCTCATGATACCGATAGGATGGCGCGGGATCTACGGCGTGACGGCGCTTTGCGGCCTCCTGCTTTTGCTGGTGGTCTCCCTGAGCCTGGCCGAGACGCTGCGCCCCACCACAGGCAAGCTTCCCCCGCTCGTCCGCAAACTCATGGCGGACTACAGGACCGTCTTGTCCCATCGCGGCGTGGTCTCCCACATCGTCCTGAATGCTTTGGGCTTCGGATGGATGTTCGCCTACGTTTCCGGCTCGTCGCTCCTGTTCATGGACGTCCTGGGGCTGAGCGGCGGCTATTATGCGGGTGCGTTTGCGTGCACGGGCGCGGGCATCGTCATCGGGGCGATCCTGAATGGACGGCTCGCTACTATCGGCGTCAGGTCGCAGGCCCTTCTTGAAGCAGGCGTGATCGCCGCGACGCTGGCAGGCCTTGCGCTCACCGTCCTGGCCGTCACCGACCGGATCAGCGTGCTCGGCGTGCTACCTCTGCTTGTGATCGTGACCGGTGCCTTCGGGATGGTCGCGCCCAGTGCGGCGCATGGAGCCTTGGAACCGGTGCCCGACCAGGCTGGCGTCGCCGGCGGCGTCCTCACCTCGCTGCAGATGCTGTCGGGGGCGCTGGCAAGCTCGCTCGTGTCCCTCCTGTTCCCGCACTTCGGCGTGCTTGCGATGACCAGCATCATATCGGTTCTCGCCATCCTGGGCCTCGTGCTGGTGGCGACCATGAAAAGCACACTGCCCACCGACGAGCGGCCGGCACCCTTCCTCCAACCAGGTTCAACGCGATGAAGACAGAAAAAGACATCGGCCGAGCACCGGCCGTAGTGATGGCATATGCCATGATCGAAGGGCTGATCGGCATCGCGCTGCTCGTTGGCGGAGGGCGGCTAATTACTCTCGGCGGGTCGATGTTCTATGCCGCTTACGGTCTGCTGCTCGTGTTGTCCGCCAGCTTCCTTTTCCGCCGCCACAATTACGGTGTCATTATCGGCGCCGTCGCGTTCGTGCTTGCGGTCGCATGGAGCTTTGTCGAAGCCGGTTTCGACTTCTGGCAGTGGGTTCCGCGCATCGGCATCCCATTGGTGCTTGCGATCGGATTGGCGCTCGTCACACCTCGCATCCGGCCTTCCAACGCACCGGCCAAGGTGCCCGCGCGCTGGGTGGCAGGGTTGCTGGCGGTGGGTCTCGTGGGAGGCATCTGCCTGGCCTTCGTACCGTTGCCGCTGGTGGCGCCAAGCACGTCCGGATCGCCGCTGCGCTCCGCGCAGCAGGACGACAAGGACTGGGCCGCCTACGGCCGCACGCCGGACGGCACGCGATATGCTCCGGCAAACCAGATCACGCCTGCGAATGTCGGCAAGCTGCAGGTCGCATGGACATTCCACACCGGCGAAGTCGCCAAGGATGGCGCCGAAGACCAGAACACGCCGCTGCAGATCGGCGACAAACTCTATGTCTGCACGCCCCGGAACCAGGTCATCGCCCTTGACGCCGACCAGGGAACCGAGACGTGGCGCTTCAACCCGCACTCGGAATCTCCGGTCTGGCAGCGATGCCGCGGGCTGGCTTACCACGCGGCGAGCGTGAGCAGCGGCCAGATGTGCAGCAAACGGATCTACATGGCGACGAACGACGCGCGTCTCTTCGCGATCGACGCGGAGACCGGCAAGCTCTGCAACGACTTCGGCGCGAGCGGCACCGTCGATCTGAAGCGCGGAATGGGGACGGCCGAGCCCGGTGTCTACTCCCAGACGTCCGCGCCGACGATCGCCGGAGACCTGATTGTCGTCGGCGGGCGCGTGTACGACAATATTTCCGTCGGTGAGCCATCGGGCGTCGTGCGCGCATTCGACGCACGCACCGGCAAGCTGGCCTGGGCCTATGACATCGGAAACTCGAGTCTGACGGGCGAGCCAGCCGAAGGCCAGACCTATACGCGCGGTACGCCGAACGTCTGGGCAGCGCCGGCCGTCGATGAGAAACTCGGTCTGATCTACCTTCCGACCGGTAACAGCACCCCGGATTTCTGGGGAGCCGAGCGCACGCCGGCAGAGGACAGCCATTCCTCGTCCGTCGTCGCCCTGGACTACCGGACCGGGCGCGAACGCTGGGTTTTCCAGACGACCCATCATGACCTGTGGGATTACGACGTGCCGGCCCAGCCTACGCTCTACGACGTTCCTGACGGCAAGGGCGGTACACTGCCCGCGCTGATACAGGTCACGAAACGCGGCCAGATCTTCATGCTCGACCGGCGCAGCGGCAAACCGATCGCTCGTGTCGAAGAGCGCAAAGTGCCCAAGGGAGACGTTCCGGGCGAGCGCTATTCGGCCACTCAGCCTTTTTCCGTCGGCATGCCTGCAATAGGCGCCGATCCGCTCTCCGAACGGCGGATGTGGGGCATGAGCATGTTCGATCAGCTCTGGTGCCGCGTGGCGTTCAGGAAGCTGCGCTACGACGGGGACATGACGCCGCCCTCCATTCAGGGAACGCTCGAATGGCCGGGCTTCTACGGCGGAATGAACTGGGGGTCCGCCAGCGTCAACCGCACCAACGACTATCTGATCGTCAACGACATCCGGTTGGCGCAGGTCCTGCGATTGGTGCCTCGCGGCGAGACCGATCGCATCATCGCCTCCGCAAAAGGCAGCGGCGGCGCCGGACATGATGGCATCAACCCGCAGGGGGGCACGCCCTACGGCGCGCTTCTATCGGGCTTCATGTCCCCGCTTGGGGTGCCTTGCCAGAATCCTCCGTTCGGGACGATGACCGCCATCGATCTCAAGACCCGTCAGATCGTATGGCAGCGCCCGCTTGGCACCACGCAGGATACCGGGCCGCTCGGCTTCAAGACACATTTGCGCGTACCGATCGGCACGCCGACGCTTTCCGGGGCGCTTACGACGAGATCGGGGCTCATATTCTACACGGGCACGACCGATTACTACCTGCGCGCCATGGATGTGCGGACAGGCAAGGAGCTGCTGGCGAAGCGTATGCCGGTCGGTGGCCAGGCGACGCCGATGACCTTCGTCTCGCCACGCACGAAGCGCCAGTATGTCGTGGTCACGGCAGGGGGAGCACGCCAATCTCCCGATCGAGGTGACCTAATAATCGCCTTTGCTTTGCCCAAAGCCGGCGCGCGCCGCTGACGCGCAGCTCTTATCGCCAGCTAGCTTGATGCAGGCGCGATTACGCTGCACGGTTAGATCAGCACCCTGGAAATCAGGGGGCGTGATGGAATGCCTTGGCAATCCTCGTGCTTTCACGCGGATAACCCCTGTGAGCGCCTGTTGGCTGGACATCGCATCTCAACCCACACAATCTGTGCACCTGCTAGGCCGGATCGACATTCAGGATTCCCAAAGGAGTTGAAGGCTGATTGATAGGCATCCGTGTCGAGGCGCGGAGCGAGTGATGGGGATCAAGCGGTACGAGTTGAATGAGGCGCAGTGGTCGCGGATTGCGTTGTTGGTTCCAGGCAAGGCGGCTGATCCTGGCCGAACGGGTACGGATAACCGCCTGTTCGTAAACGGATGTTTGTGGGTATTGCGCTCTGGCGCGCACTGGTGTGACCTGCCGGAACGCTACGGCAAGTGGAAGACGGTGCACCGGCGTTTCAGCCGTTGGTGCCATGCCGGCGTCTGGGAACGGGTGTTCGAAGCACTGACGACCGACCGGGATAATCAGTATCTGATGATCGACAGCACGATCGTTCGCGCCCACCAGCAGTCGGCGAGCGGAAAAGGGGGGCCAAGGATCAGGCGCCGGGGCGTTCCCGAGGTGGACTGACGACCAAGGTTCACATGCTCGCCGACACGTTTGGCCGACCCTTGCGGTTCCGCATCACGCCTGGACAAGCCAGCGACATCGCCTCGGCGCCCGGCCTGCTCGAAGGACAGCGTGGCAAAGCGGTACTCGCCGACAAGGCGTATGATGGCAACGACTTGCGCAGCCAGATCGCAGCGATGCACGCCGAGGCGGTGATCCCGTCCAAGCGCAACCGCAAGATCGCCATCCCGCACGATGCCGGCATCTACAAACATCGCAACCAGATCGAACGGTGCTTCAGTCGCCTCAAGCATTTCCGCCGTTTCGCCACTCGCTACGACCGCCGTGTCGTCCACTTCACCGGCTTCGTCCATCTCGCCGCCGCTATGATCTGGCTACGATGAATGTCGATCCGGCCTAGGATTTAACGTGGGTATACCCTGTTTGTTCGCCACCCCGACGACATTATCGATCGAAGTCTGCCAAGGTGTTTCTCCCGATCTCGAACGGAACGACACGAGGTTAGAGCCATCGCGACCCGCACCTCGGCTTCGACGAGCTGCAACTTGTGCGACACGCTCTGCTCCCCCGCCGCGGCCAGCGCGTAACCCGGACCAACCAAGAATACCCTCAAGCGCGACCACGTCCACGTGAACTCCATGTCCGGCGCGGACCATCGTCTCCTCGGCTGCATTTGTCCGGGGCGTGCTCATGAGCACGCCCCGGACAATCCGCCTTTTAAGCCGCAAGCGCGTAGCTTGGCGGAAACAATCCGCTATGCGCCCACCATTTCTCCGCGAGCGCCTTGCGGGCACGCTCGGTGCGAATCCAGGTTTGGCGGATGCGGCCGACATCGACATGAGCGGCATCGAACACGCGCATCGTAATGAGCATGTGAACATGCGGCAGAATCTCGCGATCCCCGGTACCGTCCGGCTGATGGTGGATCGACCAGTCGACGACCATTCCCTGGACGGTCAGGTGATCTTCGCAGAATCCTTCGATCAGGTTGCGCCAGCCTGTGACACCTTCGTGAAGCGGCAGCGAGGCAACGCTGTGCGCGCACACCGGCTCGTCGGGCCGGTAGCGCGCAGCATGGCGATCCGCCTCGATCCACAGCTTGATCCCGTCCAGCGACGGATCATCGGCGCGGCGCGGCGCGCAGCGTCCGGTGGCGACGAGATCGGTGCGCCGCGACCAGTCGGGCGTCGGGCCGAAATCATCGATCCCGTGCTGGCGGTGGATATAGAGCCAGCTCGCCTTGGCCGTACGGTGGGTCCGCAGCAGTTCGGGCGTGTAGCGGGCACCGTGCTGCTGGACGGCATAGCGGGTGTGGAACGGACGGTCGGTGTAGAGGCTGGTCATAGCTGGTTCCTTCATTGATGTGGCCGCGGCCGTGGTTCCGGCGGCATGGTGCGGCAGGTTCAGAAGTTTTGCTGATTGGTCGGAGACACGGGCGGGCCGCGGGGACGGTGCTGGAGCAAGCCGGCGATCACCGATCCGCCTGCCCGTCCTGCGAACGGCTCATCCATTGCTCGAACGCTGCGGTGACAGCACCGGCGGCACCGTTGGCTTCGGCCAGCCAAAGCCGCCAGCTTGCGATCGCCAGCCCATCGACATGCGACGTCAGCAGCGACCGGTTGCCGAACGCCCAGGCGCTTTCGATGTCGAGCACGGTGAGTTCCGGAACCGCGATGCCGTGCCGTTCGGCAACGGCGATCAGCGGGCCTGCTCCGGCACCGCCGTGATGCACGGCGAGGTCGACGCTCGGCATCGTCACCAGTCGCGACAACCGGTTGAGGAATGCGCGGCAGATCTCGGGATCGCCGCTGGCACCTGCGTCCAGCAACGGCGGCACGATCCGCTGGGCGAGTTGCCACCCGATCACGATGCCGACCGGCGGCATCGCTTCGCTTGCCCAGGCGATGAGGACATCTTCGCTCTCACCTGCGCCAATGGCGTGCGAGCGCAGCGAGAAGCGCCAGTCGCCACTGGCATTGCGCTGGGCGATGAGCATGCCGATCGCCGCCAGATGCGACGTGAGCGGCGGCGGCGTGCGCGACACTGGCACTTCGACGGCGGCAATGGCGAGCGACACGAAACGGGAAACGATGGTCATGGTCGTGACTTTCATGGACGCGCCTCGTCGCACCGCCGGTGGACCGGCAGCGCGACGAGGCACGGGAAGTTGTCTGGGGAAGTGCCGGCGGTCAGCCGGCGGGCGTGGTCGCCTTGGTCAGTTGACGATGCGACCGCTGGCGAAGGCGCGTTCGTCGGCGTGCTGGATCACGCGCCGCTCGGCATCGCGGAGGGCTGCCTCAACCCGGTGAGCCAGCGCGCGCGGCCGCGCCCACAACGCGGGCGGACAGGTCGCAAACGTGGCGAGGTGCGCCAGCTCGGACGTGGTTTCGAGATAGCCGGCGAGGTCGGCGAGCGGCTCGGCGATCTTGCGTTCATCGTTCGTACGCGCCGCACACCAGTGGAGCCACAGGATGTAAGTCGCGACTACATCCTCACGCACGTAATCCGCGATCGATGCGATATCGCCTTCGTGCCACAGTGTGCCGACGTCGGACCCATGAACGCTGGTTTTGACCGGGATGGCGAGCGCGTTGCACAGTTCGATGAGCGGGACCTTGCGGGTGCCGCCATAGCCGCTGAACTGATCCGCCAGATCGCAATGGTCCGCGCCGTAGCGATGGGCACGGGCGTGGTGGCCAAGTCCCTGAAGTTCGAATTGCTGCGTGGCCATCGCCTGGATCTGGAGGACCGGCAGATCGAACCCGCGACCATTGTACGAGACGCTGGTCACCCCCTTGGAAAGCAGGCGGTCGACCTCGGCATAGAACTTCGCTTCCTCGCCGGGCAGGCAGATCAGCGTCTGGAAGTCGAAACGATAGCCGGTCGTGCTCCAGTCGGCGCGCAGGAACGCGGCGGCTACCGGCTTGTGGCGCGGCCAGGGCGGGAAGCTGCCGTCTTCCATTTCGGTATCGACGACGGTTTCGATGTCGAAAACGACCACATTCTCGGTGGCATGATCGTCGCTGGGGCGGCGGATGGGTTCGTGTCGCATGATTGACCTTTCACGTGGGTTGCGACCGAGAAGGTTCGAGGACGAGCTGAACTTCAGCTTTTTTTTCCCTCTTCCCTTCCCGATCACTTTCATTCGCGTCCACGCAGGTTCCGGCGCTGCCGGCGCCGCTTGGCCGCCCACGGCGGCTTTTCCGGACCCGCTCCCAGACGGGTCGGTCCGTGGGGTGCCGCAAGTTCCGCGCGGATCCGGTCACCTCGTCGGACCGCGTGCCAGGTCCGGGGGTGGGCGGACATTCGCCGCCGATGGGTCGCCGGTGCGGGCGGCAAACGCCTGGACGGCGTTAGCGACAGGCCGGGGCCATGTCGGTGCCCCGGCCTCGCGGCTTGCGCGCACCGTCTCGGCCACCAGCGCGGCGACGCGCTCGTCCTGACGCCAGGGGTGCAGCAGCGGCGCGAGCAGCGCCGGTGGACCGGGCAATGCCATCAGCCGGCCATCGTCGGCGAACACGATCTGGCGGGGATGTCGGCCAGCGAGCAGCAACAGCAGCAGCAGCGGATCGGACGGTTGGCCGCCGACCGGATCGAATGCGGCGACATGGGCATAGACGCTCTCGTCGCGGAACACCGGGGCGGACTCCTGCCGCCAGCCACCGAAACCGTCCGGGACTGGAGCCGCGAGGTTCGCCCCGACGGTACGGTGGGTGACACGCGCCTCGCGACGGCTTGCATCGTCGGCGTCATGCGCTTTGGCGATTGCCTGCCCCATCTCGAACACGTCGCGCTGGAACCCGGGATCGGTGGCCCAGCGGTCGAGCCGACGGACAAGGTCGGCAGACAGATCACGCGGCCAGAACCGGGTGCCATGTTTCGCGAACGCGAGCGGCCGCGCCGCCGCCTCGCGCGCCAGCTCGGCGACGACCTGCTGCTGATCCGCACGCAAGGCTCGCAGCGCCTGCTGTACTCCCGCCGCGTTCAACCAGTCCCATCCGACCCCGATTGCCTTCAGCGCCGGATAGTCGATCTCGACCTGTCGTTCCGGACCGCGATAGTCGGCAACATACGCGTCGATGGTTGCAAGCCGGGCGATGCGGGCGCGATCTTCGGCGTCAAGCACGGCGGCATCCGCCGGCGGGCGAGATCCCGCGTCAGCAGCAAGCTGAGCAAGCGCAGGCACGGCCACGAGCAAGGGGATGGTATCCAGCGTGGGCATCGTGTCGAGGCCCCGACCTGCGGTGGTCGTGTCACGCCTGCGCCGCCGCAATCGCGCTCGCCGAACCGCGGCGAGCGTGTCCAACAGCCGAACCGTCTGGTCCGCGCCCGGCGGCGCGGGTGTACGCTTTGCGGGCACGATCTCGACGGACGGACGCGGTCGGCGGCTGCCTGCACGCAATTGCGCCGAAACGACCGGTGTGACCAGCGCAGCGGGCGGACCAGCAACGCGAGGACGATGGGCGGTTTCGAGAACTTCTGCCGATACCGACGGTTTGCCCGCGCGCAAGAACGAGGCCTGCACGATCTTCCGCCCGGAGTGGCTCCACGATGCCGGGGACACCGAATTGGCCGGAGTGGATACCGAAGCCGTAGCGCTGTTCGCCTCGGATGACGTCAGCGTTGTGGCAGCATGGGCCGCCGCAGCCGGCACCATCTCGGATTGCCGGGTAGTGACGTCGGTCTGGATGGACTCAACGATGACTGCCGGCGCGTGCGGCTTCGTCGCCGTCAATGCAACGGTTGGAAGCCGGGAACCGGCGCTTGACCGAACAGCGGCGGGCTCGACCGGCAAGGCGGCACGGACCACGCGTTCCGGGACCGTACGCTCAACGTCCGGCTCGAGCCGCTTCAACGCCGCATCACGCACCGCGGTGAGCGCCGCAATCTTCTGGTCCGCATCGCGGATCGCCCGGCGTGCGGCGTTACGGGCGTTCTTGATCTGGTTGCGTCGCTCGGCCCGGACATCCCCGCCGCGCGCCACGATCGCCGAGCGCCCCTCCCCCAAATGTTCGCCCGCTTCGAGATCGAGACGGCGGGCGCCGTAGCCAAGCCCGGTATAGCGCCGGTTGCTGCCGGCCTGCTCGGCCGCAGTCGACATCGAATGTGCCCACATATGCCGAAGCATCTGGACGCCATCGCGACCGTCCAACTCGCCGCAGACCTCATCGGCGATGTCCCAGCAATAGGGCTCGACCCGGCGCGTCGGCCGCAGCGAAAAGGCGAGATGCGGATGGAAGTTGCGCGCGTCGCCATGCGCTGGCGGCCTATGGATCACAGCCGAATAGGGCAGGTCGAGCGGACCCAGCACGGTCGTGCAGAAGTGCGTCAGCGCAGCGATCATCTCCGCCTCGCTCATGTCGCTGTCGAAGGGCGCAATGCAGCGGATTTGGATCTTGGCATTGGCGCGGGTGCTTGCGTCCTCGACCGCCTGCCATGCAGCACCGATCTCGACCCAGTCGTCGCCCATGTTGCTGATGATGACCGGTTCGCCGTCTGCACCTAGCAGGACCGCTTCGTCGCGTACGTCATATTGCCAGTTGTCGCGGGCAACACCGCGGTAGAACCGCGGCGACTTGCGACCAACATAGCTCTGCTGCCAGATGACCCCCTTCATGCCCATTGCATCGGTCACCCACGACGACGCCGGCAGGGCGGTGTCGATGCCCCGGGGTACAGCCCTGATCGACCTGCTGATCACGCGCTTTGTAACCGGCGATGTGCGGGTTTGCGGCCTGTCCGGCTCGACCTGCACCTTGAACCGCGCCGCCCAGCGGATCGAGCCGCGATGAAGCTCGGCCAGCTCCTGCTGCACGGAGCGTGCTGCGGCGCGATCCTCGAGTGCCATCTGCAGCTCGACCGCCTTCTCTTGACGCTTGATCTTCGCCTGCTTGCGCGCTTCGGAACGCGCCTGGCGCATGACGATCCGGCAGTTCCCGGGCGTTGAAGGGATACAACTGCCATCGGGCAGGACGAGAAAGAACTCGAGGGGGGGTGGGGGGGAGACAGGGCCGGCGGAGCCGCCCGAATTGGCCGAAGGACAATTCATTTAATGCGCCCCCCACCTTCCAAACCAAAATGCCTCCCGTTTGTCGTCGTCCTGCTACCTCCAAACCTGATTGAGCTGTGTTGATGACCTGACACACCAATATACTTCGTCCGGATCGGGCAATCGGATTGGCGGATGCGGGACAGGACCATGGATCGAAGCATCGCCGATCATGATGCGTGCCAGCCATGGCGGTCCGGCGGGATCCAGGCGTTGCCGGCGCATCTGTCGCCAGGAAATTGGCCCGGTGGAAAAACGCCTATGCTTGCGCCGATGTCCAACACATAAGCTCGGGGCTGAGCACCCGCCCGGCAGATTGCCGGAGTCCGCCGATGCCCCCTGCCCCGACCACCCCTTCGCCGCAGTCCCGACACGCGCCGGTCCGCGTCAGTTTGCGGCCGCGACCGACATGGCTGACGCGCATGCAATGGTGGTCAGGCTGTCTCGAAGGAGACGCCATGATGTTCGACCCCCACCCGCCTGTCGACGACGCAGCACTCGTCGCATCGATCGACAACCTGCTCGCCGAAGCCGACACCGCACGCCAGCGCGCGGCAGATCAGATCACGACACTCAACGCCAGGCAGGCCGCACTCGAACATCACCCCCACTACCCCGGCTACATCGTCGGGGGCATGCTCCATGAGCGCGGGTTCAACGCCGGCCATCTCCTCGCGGTCCTCGGCGTACACGCACTCGACTGGCGCGATATGCTCGCCCGGCTTGCCGACGCTTCGGTCGATGACGACGCCGCCGACCTGATGCTGCCGCTACGCGTCGTCTGCGAGACGGACCCGATGCTGGAAGTCATCGGCGAACGCCTCGCGGACGAACGCGATCTGCTCAAGCACGGCCGCATCGATCCATTCTGGCTGAAGCGCCCGAAATTCGGACTTGGTCAGGCGGCGATGGTGTTCGGTCTCGAGCCGCGCCACGCCGATGGATATCGCGGACTGTATGCCCTGCCGCTCGCCGTCCTGCGCCGCGGGCTCGAGGACGTTGCCGTCAACCAGCGTGACCAGCAGTTCGGCGCCATGCTGGTGCCGGTCATCGAGGCAGGTGGCGAACGGCTCGCGCGTATCGGCCAGGCGGCGTTCCACCGCGATGCGGAGGCGCGCTACCTTGCCGATTGCGCGCGCTTCGATGCGCATCAGCGCCGCCACTGTGATCGACGCTGGCGCTGGAAACCGCCGCTGTCGCGCCAGGGCCATCTCGCCGTCACCACCGCGCAGGCAAAGGCGGTCGACCTGCCCGAAGCGCGCACGCGCGGCCACGCCGCCGCCTGGCTCGGCGACCACGACGCCAATTTGCGCTTCGCGAAGGAGGAGTCGTGACCATGGCCGGCACCACCATCACCGTCGCCGGCGTCACGGTTACCGACGTCACGCCCTACCGTGCGCAGCTGACCGCGACGCGGGCGCGGCTCGCCACCATCTACGCGGCGTTCAACCCGGCGCGGCCCGAACTGCTGCTCGCGCGCGAAGCCGAGATCGTCGAACTCGCCAACAACGCCGAGCGGCTTCGCGAGATCGTCGAACGCTGGGACGAGGCCGAGACCAGGCGCAACAACGTCCTCGCCGTGTGGGAACTGGTCAAGGCGTTCAAGGGGGACGACGCATGACCCCCGATCGTGCGCTCCACCGCGACCACCGCGAGGACATCGAGGCGTTGGCGCATCGCGGCCGGATCATCCTGCCCGCCGTTATCCTGCCCGACGGCACCGCCTCGCCCGACCAGGTGGCGATCGTGCCGCCGGGGGTCGACCTCGCCAGGGCGTTCCTGCCGCATCGCGAGTTGGCAGGCCCCCCGACAACCGGGCCGGGTGCAGCGATCGTTGGCACGCGCCAGCCTGAGATCACGCCCTATCTCCCAGGGTCTGGAACCGTCGTGTCCGACGACGCTCGTCATCGCCACATCACTCGCCCCCAGAGCCGTGACGCCATCCTCGCCTGGCTCTACGACATCACCGGCGTTCGCTATGCGCCGGCCGCCTTCTGGCGGGTCGCTGGCTGGGAGATCGGTTGGGTCGCAAACTGGCTCGACCGCCTGTTCACCGGTGGCACGATGGGCGAACTGATCGTTGCCGAGCGCCAGGCGGCGGCGGCGGTGCGCGCCGCGTGGATTGCCCATCAGGATCGTCGTACGCTCGACGCACCGCTCGTCGATACCGGCATCCTGCTCGCCGCACGCGCGGTGGTCGACATGCTCGCCGCTTTTCAACGCGCGATCGACGAGGCGCTGTGCGATCGTGCGGTTCGCGCAAAGCGGCACGCGATCGACGAGGCGCATGCCGCCATCCTGCAGCGGCTACGCGCATGCGTCAAAGCGATCGAACAGGCCGCAACCGGACCGACACTGGCCTGCGACCGCCACCGCAAGGCCGGACGGGCACTCGATCATGCCCGCGATATCGTCGACAGCATCGGGCTGTTCACCGCGGTCAGCGATCCGATCGGGGAGCGTGTCGTCCGCATCACCGAGGCGCTACCGACCAAGGGTCGCATGCCCCCACCGCTCGGCAGCCCGTTCGCTGCCGCCCTGAACGACGCCGCCACGCAACTCGAAGCAGTGATCGCCGCCGGGCATGTGCCGGTCACCCCGGCAAGCTGGTGCGAGGAGGCCACCGGCGATCTCAGCCGGTTGTGCGATGCCGATCCGCAGGCACGCCACGCGGTGCTGGCACCGGTGCGGACCGATCTGGTCTACAAGCTCGTCGTCACCCGTCGGCTCGACCGCCTCTTCGAGGCGCTGCCGTGGATGGCGGCACCGTCCGGCGCATTCCGGCAGACCTATGGCGGTCCGCTGGGTGCGGTCGGCAGCCTGTTCGAGATCGCCCGGCATAAAGAAGTCGCGCTCGAGCTGACCAACCGTACCTTCGACAGCGCTTCTGGCCCGCGGCTCGATACCCACCGCGGCAAGCGCGAATATCGTGACCCGGCCAAGGTCCGTCGCGCGCTGCGCCTTGGCACCCGCGCCGGGTTCTGGCTCGCGACCAGCGCGTTGTCGCATCACATGGTACAGGCATTTCTCGCCGGTAAAAGGTTCGATCCCGCCCACCCGCTGCCAACGCTGCAAGCGGGTCGCCTCGACTGGTCGTTCGAGCGAGCGATGCACGATCCGGCGACGATGGCCGATGTCACCCGTACCGAATTGGCCAAGCCGATCTACGCTTCGAGCGGCTATCGCCGCGATCTCGCTGTCTACATGGGGTTGGGAACGGCTGATCTGCTGGCCGCCCTCCTGATCGACGCCTTTCCCGGCGAGCTCCGCGGTCCCGGATGCAACGCCTTTACCAGGCGCGCGGACGATCGGCGCGAGGCTGTCGATGTTCAGACCAACCCTTTCTCGGGCGAGAATTTCAGCGCTGCCAGTCGCGAGCTGCTGCGCTCCATGCTCAAGTCGCTCGACACCCCGACCGACGGCATCGATGACGACTGGCGATCTGGCGCGACAGTGAACCGTTATCCCAACGACCTTGAACTCCGCCGTTTCGACGATCGTCATGAAGCACACAACGGTCACAGGATCAGCAACGGCAGTGCCGTTCGTCGCCGCGCTTCGGAGATGCGCAAATCGCACGGCGACCCCGGCAAATCATTGCGGAACCTGGTCGCTCGCGCACGCAGCTGGATTGCCGGCGGCTATAGCGACGACCGGCCACTCGTCGCGGTGTTATCGGGGCGAAGCCGTCTGGGCGTTCTGACGCCGGTTGCGCAAACGAGCGTCCCTGCGCTGTGGTTCTTCCCCGGCATCGACACGCCGATCCACGACTGGATCGCTGATACTGCCCCGATGTGGCAGCCGCTGGCGCTCGGCAACGTCGTCCATGGCGGACTCGTCGCGCGCGAAGTGCAGGCGGTAGCGAAGGCGATGCCGCTGCTGTTCGGGATGCCGGTTGCGCCTGCACTGCGCCGGCGCATCCTGGTGCCGCTCTGGACGGGCCTCGCCACCGTCACCTCGGATCACGCGCATGTCCGCTGATGCGAACGACCGACATGGCTGACGCGCATTTGGACCGAGCATGAAGGTCGTGTCGAACGAAAGGAAACATCGGCATGACCGAACAATTGCCGCTCCAGCCCCGCAAGGGCACCACCCGCGTGATCCAGGTCGACCCGACCTCGGTGCGCATCTCGCCGCTCAACCCCCGCGTCCACACCCCGCACGACGCCGACGGGATCGCGCGCCTCGCCGCCGAGATCAAGGCGGTCGGTCAGATCAACGACGGCCACGGCGAAGCCGCGCAGGACGGTATCATCGAACTGCTCGCCGGCTCGCGCCGCTGCGCCGCCTGCGTGGTTGCCGGTCTGCCGATCCGCATCCGCGTGCATGCCGAGCTGTCGCGCGCCGAGGCGATTGCCATCGCCTATCGCGACGACCGCGAGGCAGTGACGCCCTGCTTCTGGGACCTCGCCGGTGGCTGGGCCGCGCTGACCGACCAGCGCACGTTCAAGACCGACACCGATCTTGCCCAGTCGGTCGGTATCGACAAGGGGACGCTCAGCCGTGGGCTCGCGTTCCGCAAGGCACCCGACGCCATCTTGGACGCGTTCGCTGATCGTCGCCAGATCAGCCTCAGCCAGTGGATCGACCTGGCACCTTTGGTCGAGGATCCGGACACCCGCGCCCGGCTCGTCGATCGCGCCGCGCTCATCGCCGGTAAGGGCTATGCCGCCCCGCGCGTCGCCGCCGAGCTCAAGGCCGCCGCCGCCGGCAAGACTGAAGCGTCCCGGGTTTCCTGGAGGCATTTAGGTTTGGGTCATGCGGCCATATCGAGTTCC
>NZ_LMKU01000026.1:0-40694 GCF_001421635.1 Sphingomonas sp. Leaf25 | reverse complement strand
TGCTCATTACCGATGCTCCTACTCACAAGTGGGAGCCTCCAGGAAACCCGGGACGCTTCAATCTGCCGGCGCTACGGCTTCATCCGACGCGGGAAGGTCACCGATGGCGCGCGCTTCGACGGGCGGCTGATGACGTTCGCTGCCTCGCCCGCACATGGTAGATCAACTCGGAACCGGCGATGGACGAGTCCGATTTCGACTGTGGGGATCCATCCGACATCGTCGGCAATCATTCGGCGGGCATGTTGTGGTGATGCGCCTTCTATTCCCGGAACGCATCCTCACGAAGCCGTGTGAAGGGCGAGAGGATATAGGCCATCACCGAACGCTTCTCGCCGATGAGATTCACATCGGCGGTCATCCCCGGCCCGATCGGCAACCGTCGTCCGTCCGGTCCCCGGAAATTCTGCGCATCGGCGCGAACGCGGACCAGGTAATGACTTTCGCCGGTACGCTCGTCGACGGTGGCATCGGGCGATATGGTGACGACCCGGCCTTCCATGCCGCCATAAACACCGGATTCATATGCCGTCACATTGATCCGGGCGGGCTGCCCGATCCGGACCGAGGCGATGTCCTTGGGATTGACCATCGCCTCGACAGTCAGTGCATCGGCGGAGGGAACCACCTCGACGATCGGCTGTCCCGGACCGATGCTGGCACCGACGGTGGATACCAATACCCGGTTGATCCGCCCGTGGACCGGGGCGGTAAGCGTCGACCGGTCAAGCCGGGCGGCCAGTGCTGGTACTGCCTGGCGGCGGGCGGCCAGTTCGGCCTGCGCTGCGGCCAGTTCGGTGCCTGCCTGCGCCCGCCAGCCCCCGCGCACCTGCATCAGCGATGCTTGTGCCTCAGAAACCGCAGCCTGCGCCCGGGCGATCGCGGCCGCCGCCTGGGCCGCATCGGTGGTGGCGACCGCTGCGCTGTTCTCGAGCTGGATGAGCGTCAGTTGCGGCTCGATCCCGCGCTGTACCAGCGGTCGGATCAGTTCGAGCTGGCGTCGGGCGGAATCCCGGGCCGAAACCCGCGACTGATAGGCGGCCTGCGCTTCGGCGACGGTGCGCACCGCCTGTGTCTGCCGTGCGCTCGCCGCCGCGCTCAGGCTCGCGAGATCGCTCATCCGTGCCGCGTGAAGCGAACGCTCGATCCCGATCTGCTCGGCGATCTCGGGTGTGGTCGCGGCGGGATAGGCCGGATCGCGCCCGGCGATTTCTGCTTGCAATCGCGCGATTTTTGCGGTCAGCGCGGCGACCGTCGCCTCCGAGCTGCCGAGTTCGGCCCCGGCCTGCGTCCGATCGAGCCGGACGAGGGGCTGGCCACGGCGCACGACATCGCCCGCCCGCACGAGGATCTGCGCGACGATCCCGCCTTCGAGGTTGCTGAGCACCTGCAAACGGCTCGACGGGACCACCCGTCCGAAGGCATGCACGGTGCGGTCTAGCTTCACGACGCTGGCCCAGATCGCAAAGACAACGACGAAGCCCAGGATCAGCCACAGCAGCAGGTTGGAAACTGCCCGGGGTTTGATCCGGTCGGCCAGATCCTCGAGATGGGCGGGGGCGGTGCGGGTATTGGTCATGTTCGGGTTTCAGGCCGCTGCACGGGGGCGCTGGAGTTCCTTGAGCACGGCATCACGTGGTCCGTCCTGCACGACACGGCCATTCTCAACAACCACGATCCGTTCGACGAGCCGCAGCAACGCGGGGCGGTGGGTGACGAGCAGGAAGGTACGCCCCCGAAGCTCGGTTTCGAGGCGGGCGATCAGTTGTGCTTCGGTTGCCTGGTCCATCGCGCTGGTGGGTTCGTCGAAGATCAAAATCTGCGGATGCCCGGCCAGCGCGCGGGCAAGCGAGATGGCTTGGCGCTGACCGCCCGACAGTCCTTCACCGCGATCAGCGAGTTGCCGGTCGTAGCCATTGGCGATCCGCCCCATGAACGCATGGGTGCCCGACAGCTCGGCGACGCGCAGCATTTCAGTATCGTCGATTCCCGCACGGTCGAGCACGATGTTCTCGCGCACGCTGCCCGACAGGAGCACGGGTTCCTGAAGCGCAGTGCCGATCAGGCCGCGCATCGTTTCGGGATCATATTGGCGGATGTCGCTGCCGTCGATCATTACCAGCCCTTCCTGCGGCGGATATAGCCCCAGGACGAGCCGCGCGATCGTCGATTTGCCCGACCCGACCCGGCCCAGCAGCGCGACACGCTGTCCGGCCGGCACGACGAGGTCGAACCCGTCGAGCGTCTTTTCCGCCGCACCGGGATAGTGGAACGCGACACCGCGCAGCTCGATCCGGCCCTCGAACCGCGCCGGACGCAGCGCGCCTTCGCCCGGCTCTTCCGAAGCGGTTTCCATCATGGTGTCGATCTGGCGATAGGCGGTGCGGGTCGCCGAAATGCGCGAGAGCAGCGAGGCGATGGTCGCCAGCGGTTGTACCGCGCGGCCCGACAGGATCGAGCAGGCGACCAACGCGCCTGTGGTGAGGCGATGGTCGGCAATCAGGAACACGCCCACCACCACGGTGCCCGCATAAGCGAGCGTGTTGGCCGAGGCGGCAACCGTCGTCGCGATCGTCGAAACCAGTCGCTGCCGTGTGGAACTGTCGCCATGCGCCACATTGGCCCGGCTCCAGCGCCGTCCCAACAGCCGTCCGGCGCCTGACGTCTTGACCATCTCGAGCGCGCCGACCGTCTCAACCAGCACGCTTTGCTTGGACAGCCCCTCGCGCATCGATTTCGCCGATAGACGATCGAGCGCGGGACGGGTCAGCCAACCGGCCCCAATCACCAGCGGGATCGCGGCGAGCGGTACCCAGACCAGCGGCCCGCCCAGGACCGCTATGAACACCAGCGTGACGACGATGAACGGCACGTCGACCAGCGCGGTCATGGTGGCTGAGGCGAAGAAATCGCGCAGCGTCTCCAACTCGCGCATCATGCCGGTCAATGCCCCGGTCGACCCCTTCTTCTGATCGAGCCGGATCGCGACGAGCCGGCGGAACACCCGCCCGCCGATGTCATAGTCGATGTCCGCCCCGGCAAGGTCGGTGAAATAGGCGCGCAGGATTCGCAGCAGGAAATCGAACACCACCACCACCAGCAACCCGATCGAGAGTGCAGTCAGCGAGGTGAAGGCGTTGTTGGGCACCACCCGGTCGTACACCGTCATGGTGAAAAGCGAGGTGATGAGGCCGAAGACGTTGATCATCGCGGCAGCTAGCGCGACCTTCATATATGCGCGCTTGTTGCGGAACATCGGCTCCATCAGCCACGGCGCGAAGCGCGGCCGGGGCAGCTCGACCAGATCGGGAGAATGGCTCATTATGGGTCCAGCGTTGCAGGGGCGATGCCGAGCGCCGGCAGCAACCGGCCGGTACGGGCAAGCAGGGCGTAGCGGGCACTGTCGAGTTCGATGACGGTCTGGATATAGCGTGACGCCACGCCGAAATAATTGTTCTCGGCACCCAGCAGGTCGAACAAGGTGCCGCGTGCCACCCGGAAACGTTCGGCGAGTACGTCGCGCGCGCGCCTGGCGGCGACATAGTTGGTTTCGATCGCCGTCCGCGCCGCCTCCAGCGCGGCGACGTCGGACAGCGCGATCTCGGCGTCGCGCCGGGCGTCGATCCGGGTGCGGCGCAGCCGGGCGTCGGCCCCGCTCGCGCGCGCTGCCGCCTGGCGCGCGCGCTGCTCTCCGCCGCCGCCGATCCGCATCGATACGGTCACGCTGCCGCGGATGTCATAATCGCGCTCGGTTTCGAAGACGCCGTAGCGCCCGGCATCGATGCCGACCCCTAACTGCGGCAACAAGTCGGCGCGTGACGCCCGCGCATCGAGCCGCGCGGCATCGGCCCCGGCCTGTGCGATCCGGACTGTGGGCAGGCGATCGACGTCGCCCGCAATGCCCGCAGTGCTAACCCCGGCCAGCGCCGGCTCGGGTGCGCGGCCGAGGTTGGCGGGCGGCGCAGCGCCGATCACTGCGACGTATTGCGCCTCGGCACCGCGCAGCAGGCGGCGGAAGTCGGCGACTTGGGTATCGGCCGCGGCGATGTAGCCGTCCACCTGCGCCACGTCGCCCGCTGCCGCCGCTCCTTGCGTAATGCGGCGCTCCAGCGCGGTGCGCAGGTCGCGCTGCCCGGTGGCGAACACCTCTGCCAAGCGGACGAGTACCCGATAGCCATAGACCTGATACCAGGACGATACCGCACGCAGCGCGACCTGCGTGCCTGTATCCTCGACCCCGGCCCGGGCCGCTTCCAACCGGGCGCGGCCGGCACGGATTCGGCTGAGACTGGCCCCCCAGTCCACCATCGGCTGCTGGACGCGCAGCAGCGCATCGGTGCGGTTGCGCGGTCGCGAGCGTTCGAGCACGTTGCGCGGATCGTTGGAAAAGGCGCGACTGAGCACCTCGAAGCTGGAAAAGGTCAGGTCGGCGCTCGGCAGCGCGCGGGCCTCGGCCTCGTCGCGCACCGCTTCGGCTTCGTCGACCTGAGCCGTCGCCTCGTCCAGCGCCGGATTGCGGCGTACCGCATCGGCTACGGCGGTGCGGAATGGCACCGGGTCGGCCGATGCCCGCGCTAGACGTAGTATCGGGTCGGCGGCGGGATCAATGCGCAGTGGATCGGTGACAGGTACAGGCAGCCCGCCTTCGATCCGGGTGCGCGGCACAGGCAGCGGTTCGGCCGGCGTCACCGTTCCGGGCGTAGCGGCGGCGGGGGTGGCCGGGGGCAGCGACAGCAACGGTCCGGAAACCGGAGCACTCGGCCCGGAAACCGGGGCAGGGCTAGCTGCCGGCGGCGTGGTGGGTGTCTGGGGCAGCGGGCGCGGCGTGGCACCTTGCTGCGGATCCATCACCAGCGATCCTGAAGGGGTGGGCACCGCCTGCCTCGCCGATGCCGGCACTGCGGCCAGCGCGATCGTGCCGAGGAGGACGGCACGGCCGATGCGTGGGGTACGGCACCCGCCGGTGGTCGATACGATCATGGCGCGGATGGCTGACTGACGTTGCATGGAAGGGGAAGCAAAGCACCATCGTCGCGCAAAACACAACATGGCATCCCCGGACCCGTGGAGAACGGGTCCGGGGAGCCTTGCTTCAGGCGATTACCATCATGTCGTTGTAGGGGACACCGATTTCGCCGAACCAGCTTTCGCCGGTGAACTTCACCCCATCGACATGGCCCGCCGTCGCATCGGCGAACGCGGATGCCGGCACGGTGTCGTGCCCGCCGGCATCGACTGCACCGGCGGTCGTCGCCGTCACCGCACCGGTCGCCGCCACGCCCGGCGAACGACCCTCGGCATAGCCGTAGAGCACATAGTGGCGGGCGAGCGCTTCCTTGTCGGTCCCGAACGCGGCGGCAACATCGGCATAGGTCGCGGCATAGGCCAGCGCGTCAAAGCTCGCCATGCGTCCCTCGGCCGCGCCGTACTGGATGAAATGCTTCGCCGCCCCGGCCTCGTCGGCACCGTAGAACTGGATCAGGTCACCATAGGATGCCAGATACGCCCAGCCATCGAAATCGGTCGTCCGCCCCTCGGCGGCGCCATATTCGATGAAGTGCTTCGCACCCGCGGTCACATCGGTACCGAAGGCGGCACGCAGGTCGCTGTGCGATGCGATATAGTCGAGCGCGTTGAACGCAAGACTGCGGCCCTCGGCGAAGCCATAGTCGATGAAATGCTGCGCACCGGCCGCCGCGTTGGTGCCGAAGGCGGCTCGCAGGTCGCTATAACCGGCGATGTAGCTCATCGCGTCGAAGGCGGTAGTGGTCGCCAGCACGTTCGACCACGACTGGAAGCCGGGGCTGAAGAAGCCTGCCTGCTCGACCTCGGACACTTCAGTCGCGCCACTCGAGGACACGAGGAAGTTGCGCCCGCCGCTGCTCAGCAGGCGATAGTCGGACTGGGCGCCACCCAGCATTACCGTGTCGAAGCCGCTGCCGCCGATCACCTGGTCCGATCCGCCGCCAACCTTGATCGCGGCGTTGCCCGCCACGGTTGCGATGATGTCGCCGCCGGCACCACCCGACAGGATGTTGCGGCCGGCATTGCCCAGCAGATAGTTGTCGGCGTCGTTGCCGGTGGCGTTGATCGCCGACGTGCCGGTCAGGACCAGGCGCTCCAGATTGCTGCCCAAGGTGTAGCTGATGCTTGCCAAGACCGTGTCGCCGCCAAAGCCGGCATTCTCAATCACCTGATCGCCGATGTTATCGACGACATAGGTATCGCCTGCGTCGCCGCCGTACATGAGATCAGCGCCGACGCCACCATCGAGCAGGTCGTTGCCGTCGCCGCCGATTAGCCGGTCGTCGCCGCTATCGCCGAACAACCGGTCGTCGCCGCTATCGCCGAAGATTTCATCATTGCCAGCGCCGCCCTCGACGATGTCGCCGAGTATGCTGCCGTTGACGTAGTCGTCGCCGGCCCCCAACACCAAGCGCTCGAACCCGTACATCCGGTCATTGCCACCCTCGAATTCGGTGGCTTCGTTATTGGCGAGATTGACAGAAACCCGCTGGGTGGAATCGGCGTAGGACAACGTGTCGAAACCATCGCCGCCGAACAGCATATCATCGCCGAGCCCGCCCGATACGGTGTCGTCGCCCGCCCCGGCTTCGATGTAGTTTCTGCCCGCACCGCCAGTCAGCGTGTCGCCGAACGCCGATCCGACGACATTCTCGATCCCGATCAGGATGTCGGCACCGCCCGCCGTCTTTATCGTGCTGCCCTGCATCAGGTTGACGGTGACGCCCGCCATCGCGCCGGCATAGCTGACGGTATCATCACCCTCGCCACCGTCCAGCCTGTCGCTACCCGCGCCCCCCTCGAGGCGGTTTGCCCCGGCATCGCCGGTCAGGATGTCGTTGAAGCGCGACCCGATCAGGTTCTCGATCCCCTCGAGCGTGTCCGAACCGTCGCCGGTCGCCTGCGCTCCGGCGATCGCGAGGCTGACGGTGACGCCCACCGCCGCATCGGCATAGCTAGCCGTGTCGCTGCCCGCCCCGCCGAACAGCCGGTCGTCGCCCGCCCCGCCGATCAGCACGTCGTCACCATCGTCACCCATGAGCATGTCGTTGCCCGCAAGGCCGATGAGCACGTCGTTGCCGCCGCCGCCGCTCAGGATGTCGCTACCGGTGGCGCCGGTGATCGTCTCGTCACCAGCAAAGCCGCTGAGCGACAGATTGCCGATAAAGCCATCGAAATTGAACGCGGTCAGCCCGCCGGTATAGGCGTTGGCTAGGCTGAAGATCGTCACGAAGCCGTTGGCGGTCCCAGTCGTGCCGTCACGATCGACCTGGAGTTCCAGCGAGGTGCCCGACTGGAACAGCCGCAGATGGCCGCTGGTGAATGCGTTGCTGTTGGCGGTGTAGTTCGTCAGCCCCTGGTTCAGATAGGTGGTCAGCTCGAACCGGTCGCCGCTGTCGCCGCGTTCGAAATCGGTCACCACGTTCTGGCGGAAGGTGCTGGTCGCTTCGGCCACCAGTCCCCCGATGCCCAGCTGGATGGTGTCGGCCCCCGATCCCAGCGTGATCCGATGATTGTTGACGCCCGCCGCGCCGCGCATGCTGATGCTGACGAAGTCGTTGCCCGATCCGGCATCGATCGTCGCCCGCGCGACGCCGCTCAGCACGATGCGGTCGTCGCCCGCGCCGCCGTCGACGTTCACCACGTCTAGGTTGCGATCGGTCGAGACCGCGCCGAGCGCCAGATAGGTCGCGGTGGACAGGCCATTGCCTAGGCTTGCCAGTCCGCCGCCGATGAGCGTGCCACTGCGCAGTTCGATGAAGTCGCTGCCATCGCCGCCGTCCATGACGATGGTGGTCGCCACGCTGTTGGCCGCGCGGGTGACCAGGATGCTGTCGTTGCCGCCATAGCCGTACAGCGCGTCGGTCTGGCTGAGCGCGGTCGTTGCAGCGACCGCGTTGTCGACGATCAGGTTGAAGTCGTCGTTGCCGCGCAGCGTGTCGCCAAAGCCCGAGCCGGTCAGATATTCGATGCCGTTGAAGGTATCGAGACCCTCGCCGGTATCCTGCGCCTGGCCCGCGATGCGCAGGTCGACGGTGACCCCGGCGGTCGCGTTGACGAAGGACGCGGTGTCGAGGCCCTCGCCGCCGTTCAGCGTGTCGTTGCCAAGCCCGCCTAAGAGCACATCGTTGCCGTACCAGCCATCAAGTACGTCGTCGCCCTGGTTGCCGAGCAGCGTGTCGACGCCGGCGGTGCCGACGACATTGTCGTTGCCGGTACCGCCGCGGAAGATCACCCGTTCGATGCTGGTGAACGATCCGCGCGCGACGCCATCGACCAGGATCGCGCTGTTGCCCGCCACATTGGCGAGGTTGAAGCTGATGCCGGCGGCGCGGTCGGTGTAATAGGCATAGGCAGTGTCGCTGCCCTCGCCGCCGTCATAGACGTCGTCGCCACCGTCGTTGGTGTAGATGGTGCTGACCCCGGCCGAGCTGCCGTTGGCGATGCCGCCGATCAGCGTATCGTCGCCGTCGCCGCCGCGCAGGATGTCGTTGCCCATGCCGCCGACCAGCGAATCGTTGCTTGCGCCGCCTTCCAGCACGTCGTCGCCGTCGGCGTTCGTCGCCCCGGTGCTGAACGTATTGACATAGTCGCCGAACAGCACGTCGCTGCCCGCGCCGCCGATCAGCACGTCGTTCAGGCCGCCGCCGATCAGATAGTCGTTGCTCGCGCCGCCGGTCAGGCGGTTGGCCGAGGTGTTGCCGCCGGTCAGAGTGTTGACGCCGAACGCTGCCCCGACCACGTTCTCGATGTCGGTGATCGTGTCGGTCCCGCCGGTACCCACGGTGTTCTGCGCGGTCGTGAGGTTCAGGTTGACCGTCACCGATCCACTCACCCGCGAATAGTCGATTGTGTCGACGCCGCCGCTACCGTTGTAGCTGTCGTTGCCGCCACCCTCGTAGAACACGTTGTCGCTGGCACTGCCGGTGATGGTGTCGTTGCCCGATCCGGTGCGGACGTTCTCGATGTTGACGAGGGTGTCATTGCCGGCCCCGGTGGCCTGCGCAGTGGTAACGCGCAGATCGAGCGTCACTGCCGTCGTGCCGACGAACGATGCGGTGTCGCTGCCCGCGCCACCGTCGAGCATGTCGTCGCCAAGGCCGCCTTCGAGAACGTTGTCGCCCGCGTCGCCGGTCAGCATGTCGCTGCCCGTGCCGCCGACGAGGTTCTCGATGCCGCGCAGCGCCGCGATCGCCGCGCCGCCGATCGCGGCGCTGCCATCGGCACTCCCGCGCAGCGTGGCCGTGACGCCGGTGGTATAGCCCGCGAACGATGCGGTGTCGCTGCCGGTGCCGCCATCGAGCAGGTCGACGGTTCCCGCCGCATTGCCGCCGGTGGCGAGCGTGTCGTCGCCCGCGCCGCCGGTCAGCACATTCTCGCCCGCATCGCCGGTCAGCGTGTCGTTGAACGCCGAGCCGAGCAGGTTCTGGAAGCCGCTGAGCGTGTCGTTGCCCGCCGCGCCCGTGTTCTGTGCCTGGCCCTGGAGTCCGAGGCTGACGTTCACGCCCGCCGCCGCGCCCGCATAGGAGGCGGTATCGTCACCCGCGCCGCCGACCAGCGTGTCGTTGCCGCCGCCACCCTCGATGACGTTGGCTCCAGCGTCGCCGAGCAGCGTGTCGTTATATGACGAGCCGACCAGATTCTCGATGCCGCTGAGCGTGTCGCTGCCCGCAGCCCCGGTGTTCTGCGCCGTGCCCTGAAGTGCCAGGTCGACCATCACGCCGGTCGCGGTGTTGCTGAACGCGGTGGCGAACGATGCGGTGTCGGTGCCCGCGCCGCCGGCGATCGTGTCGTTGCCCAGCGTGCCCTGGAGTAAGTCGTTGCCCTCGCCGCCGTCAAGCACCGCGCTGCTGTTGTTGATTGCCGAGAAGGGCGAGGAGTTCACCGCCGCCGAGCTGAGCGAGATGTGCAGCGTATAGGTGGTGCCCGCCGCCAGCGGCTGCGCCTGTGCATCCTCGTTCGCGGTCCAGCGTCCGACGCGCAGATAATAGGTGCCCGCTGTGGCGAAGGTATAGCCGATGAGGCTGTTGGTAGCCGAGCTGCCCGGATCATTGCCGTTATCGTCGTTCGAGGCGAGAATGGTTCCGGCCGCGTCGACCAGTTCGATCCAGGTGTCGATGCTGCTGAAGTCGATGTCGAAGATTGCGCTCGATCCCGCCGTCGCATCGACGCGGTAATATTCCAGCCCGCCGCCGGTCGCGGTCGCGTTGATCGTCGCGTGCGGCAGCGTGGTCGAACTGGTGACGTTCGCGTCGCTCGTCAGCGTATAGGCATTCCGCGCCTGCGGGTTGATTGCGGTCGCGATGCTCAGATTGGAATCCGACTGCGCCTTGGTGATCAGCGCGTTGTTCACGACCGTAAAGCCGCCGCCGATCAGACGGTCATCGCCCGCCCCGCCCGAGAGCACATCGCTGCCGCTGCGCCCGCCGCTCAGCGTGTTGTTCTGGCTGTTGCCAGTCAGCACGTCGTTGCCGGCGGTGCCCTGGATGTTCTCGATGCTGCGCAGGATGTCGGTTTCGCCATCATGGGTGACGACGACATCGGCGCCGGTGTCGTTCAGCGTGACGGTGACGCCGGTAGTGTTGGTGAACACCACCGTGTCGCTGCCCGCGCCGCCGTCGAGGATGTTGTTGGCCATGTTGCCAACAAACACGTCGTTGCCCGCGCCGCCCTTCGCATTCTCGATCAGCGAGCGTGCGTCGTTGTTGTAGAGCAGCGACATGGCGATGTTGCCCGGAGCCAGCGCGACCCCGTTCTGATAGGCGAGGCTGTTAGCCAACTGTGCCTGGTCGACCGTCGAATACTCGCCGGGCCGCAGGTCGATCGTCACGCCGTTCGCATAATTGCTGGCATCGATCGTGTCGTTGCCGCCGCCGTCCCAGATGGTCAGGAAGATCTTGTTGCCCGAGGGGATGCCCTGGCTGATGCCGTTGACGAACATCTCGCCGGTCGTTTGGCTGAAGGTGTAGGTCGTGTCGCTGGCGTTAGTGGTGTAGTTGGCACCGTACATATACTGCAGCGCCGCCAGGTCATACTGCATGTAGGTCTGGGGCTGGTTGACCTTCTCGCCCGCGAAGCCGCTGGTGCCGGGGGCGGGAGTATAGGTCATCAGCGACCATGCCTGGCCATCGCGGTCGGGAGTCAGCGACTGGGTGCCGAAGCGCGGCGCAGTGCCGAAATAGAAGGACAGGTCGGAATTGGTATAGTCCTGATGCCCGTGCTTCAGCCCCATGGTGTGGCCGATCTCGTGCATCATGGTGGAATAGCCCCATGTACCCTTGACCGAGAGATCGTAGAAGGGTTGGTTGGTGCGACCGAACCAGATATCCCCTGCAACGCCGCGCGTATCCGACGGGAAGCCGCCATAGGCGGAGCCTACGTCTTGATCCGCGCTCTGTGAGATGCGGATGTTGGCGTGTTCGGTATCGGTTTCGACGATCTCGCGGAAGGTCAGGTTGGTCGCCGCCGAAATCTGCGCGAAGGATGCGCGTGCCGCGGCCTGCTGCAATCCGCCGAGGTCGATATGGTACAGGCTGACGCCGTTGCTGTCATAGCCGTTGCCGTTGTAGTTCGATCCGGTCAGCGGAAAGCTGTAGGTGAGGTTTTGGGTACCCCATTTGGAACCGATCAGCGTGGCATCGACGTTGCGGTTGCCGGTGAACGAGCGGCTGCCATCGGGATTGGTAACCAGGGTCAACAGCGTGCCGATGTTGTTCCCTTCCGGGTTGGCATCGGTGACGCCGGACTGGGTCTTGTCGACGCCGTCGCGCATCCCCTGACAGATCGCGCAGCCGCAGCCCGCCACGACGGTTTCATGGGGAATGTCCGTTAGCAGGTCGACGGTGCCGGTGCCCATGTCGCCGTTAGATGCACCAAAGCCGAGTTCGGACGTGCTCATCATAATCCCCTTTGAACCACCGGACGTGCGATCCACTTCCCGAAACGGGACGGCCCGGACCGCCAAACCGGCTATTATTACAATTTATCCATGTTCCCCCCGAGCGCGTCAAGCAGCCCTTCCAGTGCATTCCGTACTTTATGGAATTAAGGTCAAATGACGGTTTTACTTCGTATTTACCGAAGCTGACCGGAGGAAGCCGCTGGCCGAGCGCATGCCGCGCCGCCGGGGCGGGGTGCAGTTGCCGCATGACTTGGCGCTGCCGTGCGCATAGCATGGACACGTGATGCATCCTGTCCTGTTCTCTTGCTGCGCGATGCTGGTCGCCGCTTCCCTCCCGCACTGGAATGCCGCCATGCCGATTTACGATCAGGCTCCGGCGGGTGCGCGCAGTACCGCGCACGCCGCCCGTCCCGCCAAGGACCGCGATACCCCGGCTGCGGCGCTGGGCCGCCGGATCCTGTCGAGCGCTTTTGTCCGCGTGGGTCCCGACGGCCTCCTGACGATCGAACTGCACGACGGGCGCGCGCTGGTGTTGCGCAATGTGGCGATGGAAGCACAGGGCTATTGCGGGCAGGCGGTGGCGGATGCGGCGGGGGGCAAGCGCCACTGCGGCGGGTATGCCGCCATTGCCGCCGCTCGGCCGGGAAACGACGTACGGACACGCTAGGGCCTGACCCGGCTTTGCCGGATCGAAGCTCTGGTGCGTTGCCTGATGTTCTGGCCGCGCCGTGCTACCCGTGCAATCGGCGGGCGATGCGCTCCACGTCGGGAGCGGCCGCCGCCAGCGCCCGGTCGAACTGCTCGGCCACCGCCTGCGTGCCGTAGCGATCCAGCACCGCCGCCCGCGCCGCCGCATCGATCGGTACGCCGCGTTCGGCGGCGAGCGTCGCGAAGGCGTGTGCCCAGCTTGTCTCGTCGCCAAGCGTCACGAAGGTCGCAGCCTCGCCCATCACCTCACGGTGGACCGCGATGTCGGACACGATCGCACGGGTACCGCGGGTCAGCGCCTCGAGCGGTGGCAGTCCGAATCCCTCGACCAGCGATGGGTAGAGCAATGCCGCAGCGCTACGGTACAGCCGGTCCAGCTCGGCATCGGCGACAAAGGGCACGAACTCGACATGGGACCCGAGCCGCATGTCGTTGACCAGCGCACGGATGCGGCGGCCATAGTCGCCGGTCGCGCCGACGATCTTGAGGCGGTAGTGCGGCGTCCAGAGCGGTGCGACGCGCAATATCTCTTCGATGTTCTTGTGTGGTAGGTGGCACCCCACCACGAGGAGATAATCTTCCTTGTCGTCCGGCACCGGCACGGGCGCAGTCGGCACCCGCGGCTCGATCATGTTCGACACGACGAACACCCGCTCGGGCTCAAGCCGGAAGACGTCGATCACTTCCTGCCGTGTCGCCTCCGACACGGTGAACACCGCGCGCGAGCGGGCGATGATCCGCGGCATCACCTTGCGGAAGAACTGCGCCTGGCGGGGAAAATTCTCAGGGTAGTGCAGCGAGATCAGATCGTGGATCGTCACGATCTGTTGCCGGGTGTTGAAGAAACCATGGTGCGTCGGGGTATAGACGAAATCGTCGCGCCCGATCGGTCCGCGCAGATGGAACAACTGCCGCTGCGCCAGCACGCGCAGCCGGGCGAATTGCGACTTGGGCGCAGCAGCAATGGCGATATGCGCGGGCGTCTCGATCCGGTCGACGTGCGGCGGAAGCGACAGATAGGCCGGAGCCAGCACCGTCGCCGCATAACGGTCGACGACATGCTCGCCGATCCGCATGGCGTAGCTGCCGAGGCCGGTCGGATGAGCGGCGATGCTCGACAGGTTGAGCAGGAACCTCATCGCGCGTCCGCCCGTGGCTGAGGCATCATACCCCGGCCGCGTTCACCGCGTTCAGGATCGCGCGGCCGTAATTGGTCTTCTTGAACCGCTCACCCGCCGCACGAGCCTGATCGGCCGAGATGAACCCCATCTCGAACGCGATCTCCTCGAGACACGCGACCTGCACGCCCTGGCGGTGCTGGAGCGTGCGGACGAACTCGCCGGCTTCGAGCAGGCTGTCGTGGGTGCCGGTGTCGAGCCACGCATAGCCGCGGCCCATCTGTTCGACATAGAGGTCGCCCGCCTCCATGTAGAGCCGGTTGAGGTCGGTGATCTCGAGCTCGCCGCGCGGGGAAGGCTTGAGGTTGCGGGCGAACTCGACGACGCGGTTGTCGTAGAAGTACAGGCCGGTCACCGCATGGTTCGACTTCGGCGCCTCGGGCTTTTCCTCGAGGCTGATCGCGCGGCCGCCTTCGCCGAACTCGACCACGCCGTAGCGTTCGGGGTCCTCGACGCGGTAGCTGAACACGGTGGCGCCAGTCGGCCGCGCGACGGCGCTCGCCAGCAGGTCGGTCAGGTGCGCGCCGAAGAAGATGTTGTCGCCCAACACCAGCGCGACATTGTCGTCGCCGATGAAGTCCGCGCCGATGGTGAACGCCTGCGCGAGACCATCGGGGCTCGGCTGCTCGGCATAGGTCATGGTGAGGCCGAGCGCCGATCCGTCGCCGAACAGGCGGCGGTAGTTGTCGATGAACTCCGGCGACGAGATGATGAGGATGTCGCGGATGCCGGCCAGCATCAGCACCGACAGCGGATAATAGATCATCGGCTTGTCGTAGACCGGCAGCAACTGCTTGTTGACGGCGAGGGTAGCCGGGTGGAGGCGGGTGCCCGAACCGCCGGCGAGGATGATGCCCTTCATGTGCGTGCTCCGATCAGTTCGTCGAGAATGTCGCTGAGTGCTGCCTGCCAGTCGCGCGGCTCAATGCCATAGGCGGCGCGGATCGCGTCGTGGCTCAGCAGGGAATTGGCCGGACGCTTGGCCGGGGTGGGATAGTCGCTGCTCGGGATCGGCACGACCTCTGCCGTGGCCCCGCCGCGTGCTGCGCTCTGCGCAAAGATTTCGGTGGCGAAGCCCGCCCAGCTCACTTCCCCGGCGTTGCTGAAGTGGAAGGTGCCGGTCGGGGCCGCCTCGTCCTCGATCAGCCGCAGCGTGATCGTCATCAGCGCCTGCGCCAGATCGGCGGCGCTGGTCGGCGAGCCATGCTGGTCGGCAACGACCGAGAGCTGGTCACGGGTGGCCCCGACGCGCAGCATCGTCTTGACGAAGTTATTGCCATGCGCCGACACGACCCAGGCGGTGCGCACGATCGCATGGCGCACGCCGCTGGTCCGCACTGCCAGCTCGCCGCCGAGCTTGGAGGCACCATAGACACCGAGCGGTGCGACCGGATCGTTCACCTCCCACGCGCCCTGCTTGTCGCCGGCGAAGACATAGTCGGTCGACACCTGCACCAGCGGAATGCCCGCCTTCACACAGGCTTCGGCGAAGGCGGCCGGGGCCATGGCGTTGACGCCCCATGCGGTGACGAGATCACTCTCGGCCTTGTCGACCGCGGTATAGGCGGCACCGTTGATGACCGCCGCCCATTCCTGTTCGGCGACCTTGGCGGTGATCGCCGCCGTATCGGTCAGGTCGAGCGTGTCGTGATCGATCGCGACGACCTCGTACCCCTCGGGCCATGCGCAGCGTTGCAGTTCGGTCCCGAGCTGGCCGCCCGCTCCGGTGACAAGGATCGTCTTGGTCACATCATTCTCCGACATGTCGACACGTCGACAATCTTACGCTGCGACACCGCGACGCTGCGATGCCTTGGCCGCGACCAGCGGACGCCACCATGCCTCGTTCGCCAGATACCATTCGACGGTCTTGCGGATGCCGGTCTCGAACGTCTCGGCCGGATGCCAGCCAAGCTCCTCGCCGATGCGCGCGGCGTCGATCGCATAGCGCTTGTCGTGGCCGGGACGGTCGGCGACCTCGGTCATCTGCTTGGCATAGGGCTTGCCATCGGCACGCGGGCGCAGCTCGTCGAGGATCGCGCACAGTGTCTGGACGACCTCGATGTTCTGCCGCTCGTTATGGCCACCGACATTGTAGGTGCGGCCGACCTCGCCCCGCTCGAACACCGCCTGCAGCGCGCGGACGTGATCCTCGACATAGAGCCAGTCGCGGACCTGATCGCCCTTGCCGTAGATCGGCAGCGGCTCGCCATCCAGTGCCTTGGCGATCATCAGCGGGACCAGCTTCTCGGGGAAGTGATAGGGACCGTAGTTGTTCGAGCAGTTGGTGATGAGCACCGGCAGGCCGAAGGTGTGGCCCCATGCGCTGACGAGGTGGTCCGACCCGGCCTTCGACGCCGAATAGGGCGAACGCGGATCGTACGGCGTTTCCTCGGTGAACAGACCGGTGTCGCCCAGCGTCCCGTACACTTCGTCGGTCGAGATATGGTGGAAGCGGAACGCTGCCTTGGCGTCCGCGTCCAGCCCCAGCCAATAGGCGCGCGCTTCGGACAGCATCACGAAGGTGCCGACGACATTCGTCTGGATGAACGCGCCGGGGCCGTCGATCGAACGGTCGACATGGCTCTCGGCGGCAAGGTGCGTGACGACGTCGGGCTTGAACGCCGTGATCGCTTCGCGGACGGCGTCGGCGTCGCAGATGTCGCCCTGCACGAACTGATAGCGATCGCTGTCGGCGACGCGCTCGACCGTGGTCAGCGTGCCGGCATAGGTCAGCTTGTCGAAGTTCAGAACTTCGTGGTTGGTGTTCTCGATCAGGTGGCGCACGAGGGCCGAACCGATGAAGCCGGCACCGCCGGTGACGAAAATGCGCATGGGTTAAGTCCTTTTAGGAAAGCGGGGCCAGCGGACGGCCGTCATAGGCGAACGGGCTGTCGAACGCGGCGAGGGCGGGCTGCACCTTGTCCTTGTCGCTCAGCTCGGGGATCGTGCCCTCGGGCATCGGCCAGTCGATCCCGACGCTGTCCCAACGGATGCCGCCGTCGTTCGCCGGAGCATAGGTGTCCGAACATTTGTAGGTGACTTCGCAATCGGGCTCGAGCGTCACGAAGCCGTGCGCGAACCCGATCGGAATGAAGAGCTGATGCCCGTTCTCGGCGCTGAGCTCGGCTCCGACCCACTGACCATAGGTCGGCGAGCCCTTGCGAACGTCGACCGCAACGTCGAAAATGCGCCCACGGATGCAGCGCACCAGCTTGTCCTGGCCCCGGTCCGGCGTCTGGAAATGCAGTCCGCGCAGCGTGAAGGCGGGCGCAGAGTAGGAATGGTTGTCCTGCACGAAGGTGCAGTCGATCCCGAGGCTGGTAAAGGCGGGAACCGAATAGACTTCGGTGAACCAGCCACGGCTGTCGCCGAAGCGCTTGGGGCGGATGAGTTGAACAGGCATGGGATCCGCCTTTAGACAGGCCCTTGCTGCGGGGCAACAGGGATACTCTGCGCGGGTTGCGTGGCCCTATGGGAAACGCGCGGGAAGACGTTTTTCAAGGTAGTGCCGCACCCCCCGAAATACGTTCAGCGCGTTTTCAGTCGGACGTTCGGAGGCGTTTGGAACGGGTCACCAGTTTCACGTGGCGGCGCTGATAGAGACTGCTATGGACAGCGAAACCACCTATCAACGCTGCCGGTACGACAAAGAACAACCCGGCGACGGCTCATTCCATCCGATTGCCCCATCCTGTGCAAAAGCTGTGCCCCGATAGCTAGAATATTATGCGCGGGCAATCTTTCATCATGCCGCCCGCCCCGATCCCTGTCGGACCATCCCCGGCGGATCGATCAGGAGACCCGAATATCATGTCCGATCCCCACATCGTTTCGCGCCGCTCCGCGCTCGGTGCCGTCGTCGCCGGGGGGGCGGCGCTCACCGCCGCGCCGGTCGCGGCGGCACAGGCCGGGAACGACGGGGGCGGCCCCGTCTCGCCGATGCAGTTCGGCGCGAAGGGCGACGGTAGCCACGACGACAGCGCCGCATTGCAGGCGGCGGCCGACAGCGGGCGGCCAATCGTGCTGCCGCCCGGCCGCTACCGCATCACCCGTCCGATCGAGCTGGCCGTCGGACAATCGGTATCGGGCGCGGTATCGGTCAATGCGGGCGCGCGCGTCGCGTGGATCGTCAACGACGTGCCGGGCAGCGGCTGCCTGTGGTACAGCCGCGATCATGACACCGCGCGGCGCGGCATGCCGGTGATCGCCAACCTGCGCCTGACCGCCGACCATCCGATCCGCTTCAACGATCCCGAGCGCGGCCACGTGGACGATGGCGCCAGATCCGACATGCCCTATGGCACGCGGCCTGCGGTGCGCGACTGCGAGGTGGTGGCGCGCGAACGCGGCACCGGCGTCGGCATCGCCTGGACCAAGATGTTCGACGGGGTGATCGAGGGGTGCGAGATCATCGGCTTCGGCATCAATGTGCTGCTGGTGGGCTGCGACCTGAATGCGGTGCGCCGCAACCGCATCACCTTGGCCACCCGCTTCCAGGTTCTTGAGCTGTCGGTCGGCACCTTCGGGTCGCAGAACCTGATCGAGCACAACGACATACTGGCGGCGGGCAGCCCCGAATGCATCTTCATCAAGACGACCGCACGCCACGCCCGCATCCGCGACAATTACCTCGAACATGGTGAGGACGATGTAACCATCACCCTGACCGGGTTCATCGACGCATCGGCGGTGGGCGCGCCGCGCATCGGGCGCAATCCGGGGGGTGAGCGCCTCACCACCATCCTGCGCGACAACCGGATCGACGGCGCGAGCCGTGTCACTGGCTTCGTCTATCGCTACCAGCCCGGCGGGCAGACCTATGGCGAGATCATCGATCCCGGCACCACCGGGGGCTGGCCGCGCAAGGGTGCGCGCTATCTGGCGCTGGTCGACGGCGACGGCGCGATCACCGACCGGGTGCCGGTGATCTTCAGTCAGACCAATGCCTGCGCCTTCGACTTCCGCTCGCCGGAGTTCGGCATCTGGAACGGCTTTCGTTCGTCGTCAGTGCCGGGGCGGCGGATCGACGGGCGCACGATCGGCATGTTCGACGCGCCGATGCTGTTCGCCAACCACGCCGACCGGTATCTGGCGGTGCGCGGCGATACGCTGCTGCTGCTGCCCGGTTTCGCGGCACAGGCGCGTCTGACCTTCGGCCCCGAAAATGCACTGCTGGAGGCGGGGCAGGCCTATGTCCTGCGCATCGTCGCGCGCAGCCCCGGAGGCACGGAGGTGCTGACGATCGGGCAGATGGAGGACGATGCCGGCAGCGCGGCGGTGCCCCTGCGCCTGTCCCCGCGGTTCCAGCGGTTCGACTGCCCGCTCGCCTTCTCCCCGCAATCGGCCCGCGCGCGGCGCGGCTTCTACCTGGAACGTTCGGGCGGGGCGACGACGATCGAGATCGAATCGATCGAACTGCTGTTGCGGTGAAGGGGCGGGCGACACGGTTCACGATGTCGCCCGCTTTCCGTCATTTCCGCGCAGGCGGGAGGTGTCGGCACGAACGGTGGGAGGAGGCTCCCTATCCCTCGCGTTCCGCCAGCGCGGCAGCGATCGTGCGCAGCCGCAGGCGGGTGGCGGACCAAGGCTCGCACCGCCGCACGAAGCGCTGCAATGCCTTGACCACCAGCAGCGGGGTCTGCGCCAGCGTCGCGGCGCGCCCCAGATGCTTGTACAGGAACCGGATCTGGTTCTGCTGGTACATGCGGATCGAAAAGGGCGAATTCACCCCCTCGGTCAGCACGCTGACCTTGTGCAGGATGGTCGGCGTGCGTAGCACCGCGATCGCCACCCCCGCCTTCCGGCAGCGCATGCAGAAATCGGCATCCTCCCAATAGACGAAAAAGCGTTCGTCGAGCAGCCCGATGCGGTCGAACACCGCCATCGGCACGAGCAGCGCGCAGCCCGGCGCGAAATCGGCCGGCCACCACGGCGCATCGCCCGACGGGATCTTCTCGCTGGCATGAGCCATGTATGCGCCGCGCGCCCAGGTGAAGCCGCCGCCCGCGAACCACGCCCGGTCGGGCGTCGCGTGATACAGCACCACCGGGGCGAGGATCGGCGCGGGCACCTGCGTCGCCTGTTCGGCGAGCCCGCCCATGAAGTCGCCGTCGAACGCGGTGTCGTTGTTCAGCAGCAGCACCGAGTCATAGCCCAGCGTCCGCGCCCGCTCGATCCCCTGATTGGTCGCAACGGCGAAGCCGACATTGGCGGTGTTGCGGATGATGTCGGCGGGGCCGGCCCAGCCCTGGACCATCGCGACGCACGTGTCGCTCGATGCATTGTCGACCGCGATCAGCAGCCAGTCGCGCGCCGTTTGCCGGTCGAGCGAGGCGAGGAAATCGGGGAGCACCTCGGCGCTGTTATACAGCACGGTGACGATTGCGATGCGCGGGGGAGCGGAAGATGCCGGGGGGGGCGGGGTCATGCGGCGGGGTCCAGTCCGGCTATAGGGTGATGATGGCGCGCCAGCAGCGCGAGGGCGGCAGCGACGGCGGGGGCATCCGCCTCCTCGCGCTTCTTGCCGAACAGCGATCGCTTGACGAAGGGCATGCCCGCATCGACCAGCGCGCCGGTTTCGCGCACCATCAGGTCGCTGCCGGTGCCCTGCGCCGCCCACCACCATGCGCCGACCGACATGGTCCGCGCCGCGACGCGGGCGAAGCGCGTCTCCTGCAGGAACACCACGTCCTGGAACTGCCCGACGCTCCAACGGCGGGAGAATACCGACGCCAGCGCGCGCATCCGCGCAGGCGTCACCCCGCGCAGGTGGAAGGCATAGCTCTGCACATGATTCTCGAACAGCGACGATGCGGTCATGGCCGTAAGATCCCATGGCGTGTCGAGCAGCGGTTCGAGGGGGAGCAGCGGGCCGAACACTGAATCGTTCATTACGAACACGTCCGCCGCCGGTGACGCGGCGGCGATCGCGTGCAGTCCGATCGCATAGGCGGAGAAATCGTAGCCCGAGAGGGCCTTCCACCACAGCGCATCGGCGGCATCGTAGAGCTCGCGCGGGATGTCCGCCGGGGTCGGCGTCGCCACCACCACCAGCACCCCGGCGTCGCGTTCGCGCAGCCGGGCAAGCGTGAAGCGGTGGCAATCCTCGATCCTTCCGTCCGGAGCCCAGACGAAATACAGCGACCAGCGCGGACGCTGCGTTACCGGCTTGATCTCGAGGCTCGCGGGTGCGCCACGCAGGCTGCGGAGCATGCCCCGCACCCGCCCGGCCAGCGCGCGCGGCGCGCGGCGCGACGCACGGAACGGCCAGGGGGAGATGGTGCCGGGAACCGGACGGGCGGTCGGCGCGAGGCTGTGCATGCGTGGCCCTTTGGACCAGCGGGGGGCGGACTGCAATCGGCGCGCCGAACAGTGGGGTGAAAACCTGGCGTCCGTTACGGCGGGACGGATCGGGCGTTTGGCTTCTCCCCTCCGTTCCAAGGGGGAAGTAGTGTCGCAGGCGGCAGCAAGCTATTTCCCGCTTACCCGATCCCGCGCGGATCGCGGAAACCGACCGGGCGCCAGAAGGCGACGCACCAGTTCGCCGCCGGATAGGACCGATCCAGCAACGCCGCTATCCGTGCCGCGGGATACATGCCGGGGCGATCGACATAGCGATCGGGCAGCACGACATCGTCGCTGTCGCACAAGCCGCCGTTGCCGCCGACGCCCTCGTGCGCGAACCAGACCTGCGCCTGCCCCCGGACATCGCGCGCCAGGTCGATGCGCACGATCGCCTGCCCGGCCAGCGCCACGTCGGCAATCGGCACGTCGCCCGCATCGTCGCTGATACGAAAGCCGTGGTGCGCCACCGGCTGCGCCACGCTGCCGATCCACGGTGCGGCGAAGCGCAGCGGCGGGGCGGGCACGTGGAAGCCGATGCGGATCACCCGGCCTTCCCGGTCGATCCAGAGCGGATGGAGCGGTTCCCAGTCGCGCCCCTCGACCAGCACCCGGTACGCGACCTTCGCGACCTGATTGCCGAACCAGCGCGATCCGTTGCTGTCGAGATGCCCGTTCTTGTCGGTCACCGGATAGACCGGCCCGACGAGAAAGGTATCGCGACGCGCCAGCGACACGTCGACCTGCGCCTGCCCGACGGCAAGGCCGGGGCGTCCGGTCGCGTCGCGGTCGCGGGTATAGACCCCGCCTGCCTGGTGTAGAAAGGTCGCGAACGGGCGCGACTGGCCGGTGATCGCGGCGAAATGGCGCTGTTTGGCATCGATATAGGCGTTCAGCGCACGCACGAAATGGGCATGGGTCGTGTCCACCCCGCGCCCGTCGGGGTCGTAATAGTTGAACTCGCCCACCATCAGCAGATTGAGCAGCACGACGCACGCCTCCGCCCGGCGCAGCGCATGGACGCGGCGAACCGCATCGACCGATCGTTCGAAGAAGCCGAACGGCGCGCCGGGCAGCAGCCGGGCGATGTCCTGCCCCGAATAGGCGGTATCGACCGCGACGATCCGCCGCGCAGGGTCGGCGGCGATGCGGCGGCGGCGGTTCATCAGCCGCTTGAGGCCGTTGGCGAGGCCGATCGCGGGCGGCTCGCCGAACGCGGCGTCGCCCGGCGGCAGCGCCGCGACCCTGGCAGGGTCGAGGATCGCGGTATGCGCCGCATCCAGCGTCACCGCGCGTAACGGTCGCAACGCCTCCGCGCCGAAGGGCACGAACTGCCCCTTGCGGTCTGCGGGGTCGCGGTTGGCGTACCACACCGCATCGCCCAGCATGAGATTGCCGTCGTAATTTCCGGTCGACAGCGCAGGCCAGGTCTCCTGCCCGTCGGCCAGCGACTGGCCGTCGGTCATCTGCACGTTCAGCCCGGTGACGGGCGTCTGGAGATGCGCGACCTGCCCACCCCGTGCGATCCGCGCCGAACGCGCGACGAGCGCCGCATCCTCCGGGCCGGCGGGCGGCGGCGCGGACGGTGGGCGGGGCAGGCCGAGCAGCGCCCCACCGCCCAGCAGCAACCCCCCGCCCAGAGCGGCGCGGCGCCCGACCGTCACTGGCCGGGCAACCGCGCCGGGATCCAGCGCAGCAGCGGGCGCTCGACCGCGACATGGAACGCTACCCCCGCCGCGACCGAAGCGGCGACCGCCCCCGCGAACACCGCGCTCGCGGGCACCCCCGGCATCAGCCGCACCGCGAGCTTGCACAGGATCGAGAGCAGCGGGAAATGCACGAGGTAGATCGCATAGGAGGCATCGCCGAGGAAGGTGGCGATCCGCGATCCGCCCTGCCCGCCGCGGGCGCGGTCGCGCGCGGCGGCACCCACGATGCACAGCCCCGCCCCGGCCCCGAACAGCAGCACCAGCCATGCCGCATGGAAACCGCCGGGCGCGCGCATCGCGATCGTGGCGGCGAGCGCCAGCAGCACGCCCCCCGCCCCCAGCAGCGGCGGCCATGCGAGGCGCACCTGCCGTGCGTGCAGCCACCCCGCTCCCGCGCCGATCGCGAACAGCAGCGGAAAGGGCGCAATCCAGAAGGGGTGGAGCGATTCCCCTTCACCGGCAAGGCTGGCGGCCGACGCCAGCAGCCACGCTGCTCCCACCACGATCGCCGCGCCGCGCCGGAGCAGGAACAGCAGGAACAGCGCGTAGAACAGCATCTCGAAGCGCAGCGTCCACAGCACCGACAGCAGCGGTTCGTGCTGATAGGCGTCGCGCGGCGGCAGCAGCGCGAACGACCATAGGATATCGACCGGGCCGACGCCGGGCAGCGGGCTGAACTCCGGCTTCGCCAGCACCAGCACCGCCAGCGGCAACAGCACCACCCATAGCGGCGGGAAGATGCGCCGGAACCGCTTCCACGCGAAGGCGGCGGGGCGCGGGGTGCCGGTCAGGTCGCGCCAATGGGCGACGACGATGATGAAGCCGCTGAGTACGAAGAAATATTCGACCCCGGCATAGCCGGCGCGGGCCAGCGGCAGCACTTCGGACCCGTAATATTTGGGCAGCGCCAGCGTCAGGTTCGCATGGAAGCACACCACCGCCAGCGCGGCGAGGAATCGCCCAAGTTGCAGGCTGGGCAGCATCTGTCGGTCGGGGGCGGGAGGCGGGGATGGAATGATGCGTCTCCGTTGGCCCTGGGAAAGCGCGTCCATAGACCGCGCGCCGCCTGCGGACAATCGGCGCCCCATACTCCGCATGGCCCCGTGCGATTGAGTTTGCGGCCTGCTTTGCCTAGGGACGGGCCGACGATCTGTCCCAGGAGTTGCCCCGATGTCCATTCTCCGGCGTGCCTTCGCGCGTCTGCCCGTCGCGGTGCAAGACCCGGTCGTCGCCGCGCTGCGCCGCCGCAAGCGCAATACCCGCCCGGTGAGCGTCGCCGCACTGACTACCCGCGCGCTCGGCAACCTGAACCCGCTGCGCATCGTGGCGCGCCCGGGGGATGCGGCGCGGATCACGATGGTGACCGACAGTATCGTGCCCGAACAACTGATGGGCGGGGTCGGCACCGCGCTGCTGCTCGCCGCGACCATGGCCGAGGCGTGGGGTCGCCCGCTGCGCATCGTCACCCGCCAGCAGCGCCACGATATCGCCGCGCTGCACGGCCTGCTCAAGCTTCAGGGCGTGGCCTTCACCGGTACGATCGAGGTGCTGCACTTCACCGGCGCGGCCACCGATGCGGCCGTCCCGCTGGGGCCGGACGACATCGTGCTGACCACCTCGTGGTGGAGTACCTGGTCGGCGCGTCACGCGGTGCCGCCGCACCAGATCGTCTATCTGCTCCAGGAGGACGAGCGGATGTTCTATGCCGGCGGCGACCAGCAACTGCTGTGCGACGAGGTGTTGGCAGACACCGGCATCCGCTACGTCATCAACACCGCTCTGCTGCTCGACCATTTCCGCCAGACCGGCACGACGGGCCCCGCCGCGAACGGCATCGCGTTCGAACCCGCCTTTCCCGCGTCGATCTACCACCCCGCCCCGCACGACGGGCGGAGCAACCTGTTCTTCTATGCCCGGCCCAACCATGCGCGGAACCTGTTCCTGCGCGGCATCGCGGTGCTGGAGCGCGCCTTTGCCGAGGGGCTGTTCCCGGCGGCGGAATGGAACGTCCATTTCTTCGGCGTCGACGTGCCGCACATCGACTTCGGCGACCGCGCGATCGAATATCACGACACCGTCCCCTGGGCGGCCTATGCCGAACTGGTCCGCCAAGCCGATCTCGGCCTGTCGCTGATGTACACCCCGCATCCCAGCTATCCCCCGCTCGATCTTGCCGCCTGCGGCGCGGTGGTGGTGACCAACCGCTTCGGTCCCAAGGGGACCGAACGGCATTACAGCGACAATATCCTCTATGCCCCGCTGTCGATCGATGCCTTGGTCGCGGCGCTGCGCGAAGGCGCGGCGCGCGCGCGCGACACGGGCGTGCGCGAGGCGGCGCTGCGCGACGACCGGCTGCTGCGCGACTGGGCGACGAGCTTCGCCCCGGTCCTCGCCGCGTTGCGCCCGGCGGCACGGTGACGATGCACGGGGTGGACCTCACCCGGCTGCGCGGCGCGCGGCGGCTCTGCCTGTTCGCCCAGTATCATCAGGACGCGATCGTCGCCGATCATGTCGTGCGCTATCTGCGCGCGCTGGCCGATGCGGGGTTCGCTGTGCTGGTACTTTCCACCTCGCCGCTGAGCGAAGGGGAATGCGCGAAGGTCCGCGCCACGGGTGCCGAACTGGTGCTGCGCGCCAACCACGGCATGGACTTCGGCGGATGGATCGAGGCATGCCGCGCGCTGTTCCCGATCCAGGCCGAGCTGCTGCTGCTGGCCAACGACAGCGTCTATGCGCCCTTGGGCGACCTCACCGCCTTCGTCGACCGGCTGACCGGCGTCGACGCTGATTTCTACGGCGCACTGGAGACGTTCGAGATCGCGCCGCATCTGCAAAGCTGGTTCGTGCTGTTGCGCCCTTCCGCCTATCGCTCCGATGCGTTCGCGGCGCTGATGCTGCAACCCATGGCCCCGACCGGCAGCAAGCTCGAACTGGTCACGCGCTACGAGGTGGGGCTGACCCAGGCGCTGGCGCGGGCGGGCTATCGCTATCATGCCGCCTTCACTCTTGCCGATTGTGGGGGGATCGCACGCGCCGTTCCCTACAACCCCGCACATCTGCTGTGGCGCGAGATGATTGAGAGCGGCGTACCGTTCCTCAAGGTAGAACTGCTGCGGCTCAACCGGATGCGGGTGAGCACCACCGCACGCTGGCGCGCGGTGGTGGGGGCGCATGCCCCCGACATGGTGCCGCCGATCGAGGCCGATCTCGCGCAGCGGGGCACGGTGCCGCCGCCGGGCCAGCTGGCGATCAGCCGCGACCGCGACGTCTATTGGCCGGAGGTCCGCGGCATCGTGCTGGCCGATCATCGCAGCGGCGGGCGGCATGCCGCGCGCTACCTGACGCTGTTCCGCGTGGTGACCGCCCTGACGCGCGGCCCCCGCTGGGTCGCCGCGCGTGCATTTGGCGTGCTGCTGCGGCTGCGGGGCTGATCCGGCAACGCCGGAGCATAACGACGCGAGGCGCACCCGTTCGCTGTCGGTTGCCCGAACGCCCAGGTTGACGCCGTCCCCAAAGCCGTTGTTCTCGGTACGCAGCAGATGCACGTCGGGTCATTCGGCAGCGATGTGTTCGATCGAGCGGACACCGTCGACGACCGGATCGGGGGTGCGGGAATCGACGATGATCGCAGTGCAACGCGGTAGTGCCGGAGCGTTGTTGTCCCGATTATGATTTCGGCGATCGGGCCGTACCCGGCGATTGCCATGTGTCGACGACGTTTGCCTTGCGCATGGCGCTCAACGCAAAGATCGCAATGCCCAGAAACATGGTCGTCGCGCTGAAATATCCCACACCGCGCACGTAGATATCGATCAGATATCCCGCGGTGATCGCGAGGCAGAAGCGGCGACGCGGATCGATCGGATTGCCGGTCAGCGCCGAGCGACGCAGGATCAGCGCGGCGCGCACCGCCGCGATCGTCATGACGCCGATCAGCACCGCGCCGAACACGCCCAGTTCGCTCAACGCCTTGGCGGCAACGAACCCGCCATCCTGGAGGTTAAGGAACGACCCGCTATTGAGCGAATATATGACTAGTGTCGCCGGGCTGTGGAGCGGGGTGAAACCAAGTTGCTGGAACCCTACACCCCAGCCCCACGTCCGCGCGAAACTCTGTTGAATGAAGTCCAGTCCCTGAAGATAGACCAGTGACGAGAGATTTTGGGTCTGTACCGAAAAATCGAGCCGGGAAAGATAATAGGTAAGGTCGATCTGGGTCGCAGCCGCCACCACCACCACCAGCACGATACAGAACTGCCATATGGGCGCGGTGATGACGACGACCAGCATGACCCCGACCAGCACCGTCAGGTTCTGGAGCAGCGCCCCGGTCAGCAGACCCACGCCCAGCCACACGAAGCGTTGCCGCCCGCCCGGTCGCGAGCACAATGCCAGCAGGACCGGGGTAAAGACCGCAGCGAAATGCGAGGGTTCGGTAAACGGGAAGGTCGGCTTTTCCCAGATGCCGCCGCCCAGCGGCTGCAAGCGCACAACGGCAAGGATCGTCACCGCGACCAGGAACCACGCGAGGTAGCGCACGGCCCGGTCCATGACCTGCGGCGTCAGCCGGATCAGCCACTGGGCATAATAGGTCGCGGCGACGAACAGCAGCACGATCACCATCAGCGACCCTGCGAACCGTCCGGTCGATGTCAATGCGATCTGGCGGGCAACGAAGAAATGAATCACGAGGAACAGCAGGAATCCGCCGAGAATGTCGTAGCGCAGATGGACGCGCAGCACCGGCACCAACGCCAGCAGGACAAGGACCGCGGCGACGGTCAGGCCCGGCGAATGCGACCCTCCCTGCGCCAGAAAGGCGACGGCCGAAGGCATGCATAGCATCATCGCCAGAAAGGCGAAGGCGAAGGGCGTCCGCATCAGGAAGGCGCGGTAGCTCCATCGCCCGGATACAGCGGCATGGGTCATGGTGCCCCGGCGGCGATACCGATGTCGTCGATCCACGGGTCGGCCGGCTCTCCGTCGAACGCGGGCGTGTTGACGATGTCCAGCCACTGCGCCTCGCACCCCTGAGGAACGGTGAAGCCAGCCTCCAAACGGCGCGGTTTCTCACCCACTGCGGCGAAGGGAAGCGTGGCGATCGCCGCACCCGACTGGCAAGACAGCACCAGCTTCGGACGTTCCTCCACCGCCTGCGGCACGTTGCCTACGGTAGCCGTTATCCGGTAGCGTCCCGGATGCAGGACCAGCAATTGCCGGGCGATCGCGTGACTTTCGTTGCCGGTGAGGGTCAGGGCGACACCCCGTGCATTGGGGCGCCGTTCGACGATCCCGCTGTGGGTCGGTTCACTGGCGATGATCCAGTCGAAGGGCTGGAAACGGTTGGGGCGTTCGAATCCGCCATTGCGGATCAGGGCTATGCGATCGGTCGTGCGCGTGACGCGCTGATAATAATGTTCGGCATCGCCGACCGCCCCCAGTTGCACCAGGCGTTCCAGTGCCATGGTGATGAACTCGGCATCCTCGTCGCGGTCGCCGCGAAAGTCCAGCGCGCCGGCGACAATCAGGATTGCGGCCGGATTTTTCGCCTGCGCCGCAAAGCGCTGATAAAATTCGGGCAGCCATGCCGGGCGGGTAGCGAGCAGCCGGCCGAGCGCCTGGGCGATCTCGGGCGTGTCCGATGCGTTGATGAGAATGTCGCCCAGCATCGCCCGGCTCGTGACATTGGTGCGCATCGCGATGTCGTAATGGCGCAGCGCCCCGGCCACGTCGTTGGCGGCGACCTTCGTCTCGATCAGATAGAGTTGGGTCGGCAGGTCGCGGCGCGATAGCCGATGCGCATAGCGGTAAGCGCCGACGGCCTGGCTGCCTTCCAGCAACTGCGTCGTGCCCAGCAAACGCGCGGCGGCGGCACGCAGCGGGGCGCGATTGATTGCAGCGCGCGATTCTGCCGCGGCCTGCGCGCGCAGCGCGGGGGTCGGATTGCCGTCGATCAGCTTGTGTGTCGCGCTCTGTATCCGCCAGCCCGCTGCCCACGGCGCCCAGCGTGCGGCGATCCCGGGCACGCTGCGTCCCAGCACCTGATCCACGGTCACCGCCAGCGAGAGCCAGCCCAACAGCAACAGCAGCGCAATGATCAGCCCGACGCGGACCGGTCCCTGGCCGGGCGAACGTCTTGGATCAACCGCCCTTGGCATCGGCCGTATTCCCATAGCCATAGCCATAGCCATAATCATAGCCATAGCCGAAGGTGGCCCGCTTGGGATCGAACTTGGTCAGCACCGCGCCGAACACGCGGGCATGGGCATCGGACAGTCGCCCGATCGCGGCTTTCGCCATGGTGCTGTGCGTTTCGCCGGCCTGCATCACGAACACCACCCCATCGACCGCGCTGGCGACCAATGGCGCATCGGCCAGCCCCATGACCGGCGGCATGTCGAACACGACATGATCGAACCGTTCACGCAACACCTGCACCAGGCGCTTCAGACCACTGCCCGAAAGCAGTTCGGCTGCGCTGGGCGGCTGCGGACCGGCGGTCATGACCGCCGGAGCATCGGCGAACCGATGGATCAGCGCGTCGATGTCGTCCCGACCAGCAAGGAAGTCGCTGAGACCATAGGCATTGGTGCAGTCGATCAGATGATGCACCGATGGCGAACGCATATCGGCATCGATCAGCAGCACCCGTCCGCCCAGACGCGCCATGGCATGCGCCAGCGCGAAGGCAGTGGTAGATTTGCCCTCGGCAGCGCGAGTGCTGGTGATCGCCAGTATCTGGGGAAAACCTTGGTCAGTCGCAAAGCGCAAATTGGTCTGGATCGACAGATAGGCTTCGCTGATCGGCGTCTTTCGGTCGGCGAGCATTTCGGTCATGTTGCTTCCCGGCACCGTCGGCACCGTTCCAAGCAGGGGTACGCCCAGGACTTCCTCTACCTGTTCGGGATCGTTGATGCCGTGGTTCATCTGCTCCAGCACGAACACCACGCCGCCCGCGACGATGAGTCCGGCCAGCAGCGCAGCCGCCATCGTGAGCAGCAGCTTGGGACTGGACGGGCGGGTCGGGAGCTGCGCACCGTCCACTACCGAAATGTTGTTCACACCTACGCCGCCGGCGACACCGATTTCCTTGTAGCGCTGGAGCAGAGCGTCATAGAGCTGCCGGTTGGTGTCGACCTCGCGCTGGAGGATGTTGTACTGGATGCTGCGCCGGCGGAAATCGAGCAGCCCGGTCTTGAGACCAGTGATCCGGCTCTGGAGCGCTTCCTCGCGCGAGGCGGCGGCGCGATATTCCTCGCTCAGCGTCTGCTGGACGCGCCGTTCCTCGCGGTTGATCGACTGGTCGAGCTGTTGGATCTGGCGTTGCAGCGCGCGTGCCGGGGGGTAGCCGGGTTCGAACTGCACCATCATCTTGGCATAATCCGCTGCCAGTTCGGCGCGCTTGTTGCGCAGTGTCGAGATCGCCGGGTTAGCGATCGCCTCGCTCACCGCGCCATCGGACGATCCGGTGCGGCTCTGCGCCTTGACGCGATCGGCGACGGCGCGGCTGAGTTCCTGGTTCAGGCTGGCGAGATCGTCGGCGATCAGCGAGCGTTCGCCCTCCGCCTGCCCCCCCGCCCCGCCGCTGTTGGCGGGCAGGTTCACGATCCCCTGTTGCGAGGCATAGGCGACGAGTTGCCGCTCGCTTTCGTTGATGCGGCCGCGCAACTGCTGCAACCGCTGTTCAAGGAAGCTGCGGGCATAGGCGGTCGCCTCGTAGCGGCGCGCCAGCGTCATGCGCACGAAATCGGCGCTCCACGCATCGATCACGCGCTTGGCCAGCGCCGGGTCGCGTCCCGTGAAGCGGATCGTGACGAGCCGCGAGAAACGTTCGGGCTCGATCTCGAAATTGCGCAGCAGATAGCTCGCTGCCGCCGTCGTCCGGCTGCGGCGCTCCTCGCTCGACAATGCGCGGCGCGACTGGTTGGCGGCATCGGTGTCGAGAATCTTGGCGGTGGTCAGGAACTCTACATTGTCATACAGGCGCAGGTCGTTGGCCACGCGCTCGGCCAGCGACTGCGACTGCAACAGGCCGTATTGCGTCTGGTAGAATTCCTGGTCGGCAAGGCTGTCACTTTTCTGTGCGCCCTCGACCTCGATGAAACTGCCACGCTCGCGCTGGATTTCGATCAGTGCGGCGGCGGTATACTTGCGCGGAGCAAGCAGCGTGTAGACGAGTCCGATGGTCAGCATCGCGGCGACGATCGCCGCGATCAGCAGCCGGCGGCGGCGGACGATCGACAGGATTTCCGCCACGATCGACGGCCTCCCGTGCGGTTCGCGCGCGGGAACATGGGGAACTGCGCCGGGCAGATCCATGGTCGGGTCGAGGGTGCTGCTCACTGGGCGGGCCTGTCTGGATACGCTTATTGAAGGATGGCGATCAGCGGGCCCGTCAACAGGGCGCCGCTGGCAATGATGTTCTGGATCGCGCGGCGACCGCCGGATTCACCGACCAGCACGATGTCGTTGGTGAACACCTCAGGATCGGGATACTGGCCCTGCCGGATGGCGCGCAGGTCGTAGATGCCCGCCATCTGCCGGTCGCCGACTTGGCGGAAGATGACGACGTAATTGGTGTTCGCATATTCGGACAGCCCCTTGGCCGAGGCGACGGCGCGTTGCAGCGTCATCTTGCCCAGCACCGGGTAGAGCCCCGGCTCCTTGACCTGTCCGTCGACGGTGAAGGTCTGGTTGATCGTGTCGGCGTTGACCGTCACCTGCGGGTTGCGGACATAGCGCCCGCGCAAGTTTTCGGTGATATAGGTTGCGAGTTCCGCGGGCGATTTGCCCGCCGCCGACACGGTGCCGAGCAGCGGCAGCGAGATCTGGCCGTTGGCATCGACCTGCAGCGTGCGGGTCAGCTCAGGCACCTGGTAGACCTCGATCACGACCTTGTCGAGCGGACCGATCAGATAGGGGCGCTGCTGCAATATCTGGTCCGATCCGAGCGGAGCGGGCAGATCGCCCTGCTGGACGACGCTCAGGTCGGGCCTGCCAACCATGCGGTCGGTGGAATAGCAGCCGGTCAGCGTGATCGTCAGCAGGATTGCCGCCCGGCGGGCGAACTTGGAATGCATAAGGGTCCTTGATGGCAGGAAGCCGCTTGGTCTGCGCCTACCCCAGCGGGTGTTCGATTGTAAACCTAATGGTTGCCTGTGTCCTCAGGCGGCCGTGGCGCGGCGCGCCTGGAAGCCGTCCTCCAGCCACAGGCAGCACAGCATGAACATGGCGGCGGCAAGCGGGGTCCGCAGCGGATAGTCGGCGATGCTGGCCAGCAGCCAGCCCGTCGCCACCGCTCCGCCCAAACGTGCCAGCGCGTTCGTCGGATCGGATGCGCTGCCGCGCCATGCCGACAGCAGCCGCGTCGCAAGCCAGATGAGCAGCGCGCCCATCACCGCAATCGCAGGCAGCCCGCCCGACATCGCCACTTCGAGCGGATCGTTGTGCGCGCGGTTGAAATAGGTCGCCATCAACAATGCATCGGGTTCGTACATGCGGAAGGCGGGTTCGAACGCGCCGTGTCCCAGTCCGAAGGGAAAGAAGTCGGAAAGCATCCGCAGCAGCACCGGCAGCGCGCGCAGCCGCTTCTCGCCAGACAGGCCGTCCATGTCGTTCAGCCGGTCGAGCGAGAGCGCCTGCCCCGCCACCACGGTATAGGCGATCAGCCCGGCGACCAGCAGCGCGCCCGCGGCGAGCGCGGTGAGCAGCAGCCGTCGCCGGGCGCGCGGCATCCCGCGCGGCAGCCGCAGCCGCGCCAGCCACGGCGTCAGCAGCAGCGCGGCGGCGAGCGCCATGATCCCCGCGCGCGACCCGGTCATCAGGATCATCGGCACGAACAGCAGCGTGGCGCCGAGCGCGACGCTGAGACGCAGCACCGGCGCGGGGGCCGATGCGGTGCGCGCCCAAAACCACAGCACGGGCACGGCGAGCGCGAGGAACACCGCCTGGTGGTTGCGGTTGGCGAACAGCCCGACCGGCAGCCCGAACGAGGTGTTGCGGAAGAAATAGGCCGCGCCCTGCCCGCCCGAGGCGATCTGGGCGAGGCCGAGCAGCGCGCTGCCGATCGCGATCCCCGCCAGCCACACCGGCAACGCGCGGCGGCGCGCGGGGTCGAGCCCGGCATAGCCGACGATGACCGTGAATGCGGGGAGCAGCGCCACCAGCGCGTTGAGCGTCATGTCGGGGTCGAGCGAGATCGGCCGCCACGTCAGTGCATCGCCCGCCAGCGCCAGCGAGGGGGCAAGCGGCGCATGGCCCGGCAACGCGACCCACCACGACGGCGGCAGCGGAACGAGCTGGATCAGCATCGTCGCGGCGAATGCGCCGAGCAGCGCCAGCGGCACGCGTACCGACCGCCAGGCGATCGCGCCTGGGAGCAGCAGGAAGGCCCCCAGGAACAGCACGATGACCGGGCGCAGCACGAGCAGGCCCGGCACCGTCGCGCGCGACGATCCCCCAAGCAGCGCGCACGTCACCAGCAGCGCGCCGAACAGATACTGGCGCATCGTCGCCACGTTCGAAATATTCCTGCCCTTCATCCCGTCGATCGATCCCCTGGTACAGCCGGTCCGCCGCCCCTTATCCTACCGGCCGCGCCACCGCTAATTCTTTGATCGCACGGGACGGGGCGGCGGATGCGCCGTTCCCCGGCATGTGCGGGGGTACGGCCGCGGACCCATGGGCAAGCGGGAAACCGGCAAGCGGCAGGGCCGGATCGAGCGTCAGGCATTGCAACGGATCTTTCATTTCCGGCAAAGCCTATTCGGGAACGGATCATTAGACCCACTATGGATCGCGTTGAAATGTCCATGACGCTACAACCTGCCGGTATCAGGACGGCCACCCGTCGCCAGGATCGATCGCCCGCTTTCTGTACGTAGCCTGCTTTACCGGGCTATAGGCCATCACGGCTTTGTGCATTAGAAACGCGCCGTTATAGGACCGCTATCGTCCCGATACGGCGATATTTTTGGATCATTTGATAGTGCAGTCGCATGATAATGTCATTTCCTTTCCCGATCGCATTGCGGAAATAAGTCGATGAACATCCATAACCGAGAAGACATCGGTCCATTTTCTGCCGTTGCGGAACCGGTGCGGATCGAAAACATGGAGCGGCAGCGGATACGCTGCTATGCTGCCCTGGCCGGTTGCGACGCTGCTGCGATCGTGAGCAGCTTCTTGCTCGCCAACTTCGTCTATCTCGGCCAATGGTCGGCATCGCACGGAATCACGATGATCTCGGTCATGCTGCCGATCTATCTCTGGTCCGCCGCCATCAATGACTTGTACAATGCCGCCACGCTTCGCGATCCGCGAATTGGTGCGTTTCGGGCGGTCCGGGCAATCGCCTTTGCCGCAGCGACGATGCTCATCATCGCTTATTCATTCAAGATCGGTGCGGTATTTTCGCGCGTCGTCTTCTGGATCGGGATGATGTTCGTGATCGTCCTACTCACGGCGGGACGGTTGTTGATCGGGCAGTTACTGTTGCGCGTGTTCGACGGGGCACCCTTCAGCACGGTGGTCGTCGTCGATGGCGTGCCGTGGGAAGCGACGGCGGATCACATCATGCTGGATGCTCGACAACTCGGTTTCAATCCGCGCACAGACGACCCACTTGCCTATCACGAACTGGCAAAGCGGATTGCTCATGCCGACCGCGTTCTGATCGCCTGCCACGACGATCATGTGGCCGCTTGGGCGAATGTGCTGAAATCCATGGCAGTAGATGGGGAAATCCTCGCTCCCGAAGTCGATCGCATCGGCATAATTGGCGTTGGAAGATATCGAGATGCCCGTACGATGGTCGTTTCGGCGGGCCCGCTGCATCTGCGTGACCGTGCGGTTAAACGCCTTTTCGACATTGTCGCATCGGCCACCGCGCTCTTCCTTCTTTTGCCCGTGCTGATCACAGTGGCGATCGCGATCAAGATCGAGTCCCGCGGCCCTGTCCTATTCCGTCAGCAACGGATCGGGCGCGACAACACTCTGTTCATGATGCTGAAGTTCCGTAGCATGTACAATGACCGTAGCGATGCCGATGCGTCGGTATTAACAGCACGTTCCGACAGCCGGGTTACCCGCGTCGGGAAGTTCATCCGCGCGAACAGCATCGACGAACTTCCACAATTTATAAACGTCCTATTTGGCAGTATGAGCTTGGTGGGTCCGCGCCCACATGCGCTGTCCGCAAAAGCTGCCGAACAGCTGTATTGGGACGTCGATGCACGCTATCGCCATCGTCATGCCGTAAAGCCAGGGGTAACCGGCCTTGCCCAAATTCGCGGATTTCGCGGTGCCACCGTACTTGCGACGGACCTGACCAATCGCGTGTCGGCGGATCTGGAATATTTGCAGGAATGGTCGATGCGCAAGGATCTGTGGATCCTGTTCCGTACGATCTTTGTACTACGCCACGACAACGCATTCTGAGGAAGTAGCATTGCCCGAACACCCCCGTCTCCGTGATACCACCGGTTGGTCCGTCGACCCGGCACGTGTTTCGGTGGTCATTCCCATCCTGAATGCGGAGCCGTATCTCGGTGCATTGCTGCCGGCTCTTGCTCAGCAGGGATTGCCCAATGACCAGTTTCTGGTCATCGATTCCAAATCCACCGACAACAGTCGTGCCGCGTTCGAGTCATTCGGCGCACGGGTCGTCGGCATTGATCCCAAGACTTTCAATCACGGCGGCACACGCCAGCGCGCTGTCGAGATGCGTCCCGAGGCTGAGGTCGTGGTCATGTTGACGCAAGACGCCATCCCACAGCATGCAGACTCAATCCGACGGTTGGTCGACGCCTTTGCCGATCCCGCTATCGGTATGGCATATGGCCGCCAACTACCCCGCCGGATCGCTCGTGGGATCGAACGTCATGCCCGTTTGACCAATTACCCGCCGCAATCCGAAACACGCGGCTTTGATGATCGCAAACGTGTCGGCGTAAAGACGGTATTCTGCTCGGACTCTTTTGCTGCCTATCGTGCCACCGCCCTGCAGGCCGTAGGAGGCTTTCCCGAAGATGCTTTCTTCGCGGAAGATCAGCTTGTCGCCGGGCAGATGCTGATGAAAGGCTGGAGAATCGCGTATCGAGGCGATGCCGAGGTCGAACACAGCCATGGCTATACCATTGCCGAGGAATTCCGGCGCTATTTTGATGTCGGCGTATTTCATGGCCGCAATCCCTGGCTGACCGACACCTTTGGCAGAGCGGAAGGTGAGGGACTGCGCTTCATTCGTTCGGAACTGTCCTATCTTGTTCGCAACGATCCGACGCAATTGCCATCGGCTGTCGCACGGACCTTTGCAAAATATGCCGGGTACAAGATGGGGAGTCGCGAAAAGCGGCTGTCCAACGCATGGAAGCAGCGCCTGTCGATGCAGCCCTTTTACTGGCGACAGCGGAGCTGAACCGCTCGGTCTAGATGTTTGGTCCCGGCAATCAGCGCGGCGAGTGCGAACAGCGCGAGCGGCACCGGGATGCCGGGGCATCGTTCCGCCCGCACCCGGAACGGACGCCGGCACTGGCGGCACTGGCGGCACCATCAGTATCGCCGCACAATCCTTGCGCCATTGCCTGGCGTATCTGCTAGGGCGCCCGACGATCGGGGCCGGAGCGGCGTTGTGGAGACAGAGACAGTGTGGTTCACCCCGATGCGTGCAGGGAAGCGCGACTGAATGGCGTCGGTTCGCAAATCCCTGCTCTGGTCCTACGGCAGCCAGGCCGTCACCCTCGGCGTCACCTTCGCCACCTCGGTCATCGTCACCCGCCTGCTCTCACCGGTAGATATGGGTATCTATGCGCTGGCGCTGGCGATATCGGGGGTGCTCGGCGTCTTCCTGTCGTTCGGGACGCAGGCCTATCTGGTGCGCGAGGCCGACTTGGACCCGCGCGTCGTCCGCTCGGCGTTCACCGTCAACCTGGTGCTCAGCGCGGCGCTGGCGCTGTGCCTGTTCGCTGCCGGAGCGATCGAGTTGTGGCTGGACCAGCAGGCGCTCGCCACCGTGTTCCTCATCATGGGGTTCGGGCCGCTGCTCTCGGCGCTCGAATTCGTGCCCGCCACGTTGTTCATGCGCGAGATGCGCTACGGCGTCATCTCGTCCGTCACGGTGGTGCGCGTGCTGGTCACCGCGGGCGTCACGCTTGGCCTCGTGTTCGGCGGGGCGGGGGTGCCGGGGCTGGCCGCAGGACCGGTGGTCGCCAATCTGGTGTGCGCGCTGCTCTACATGGCGCTGCGCCCGCGTGACCTGATATTCCGCCCCGGGTTGTACCAGTTCCGCGCGATCGCGGTGTTCGGGGTACAGATGCTGTCGATCAGCGGCGTCGCGCAGGTCGCCTCGCGCGGGTCGGACATCCTGCTCGGCAGCATGCTGGGGCTGGCGGCGCTCGGTCTCTATGCGCGGGCCTCCAGCCTGTCGGCGCTGATCTTCGTCAACGTCTATGGCCTCGCGACCGGGGTGATCTTCGCCAAGCTGTCGCGCGACCTGCGCGAGACGGGTGAGATCCATCACAGCTTCGTGCGCGCGCTGCGCATGATCACCGGGGTGATGTGGCCGCTGCTGATCGGCCTTGCCATCGTGGCGGGGCCGGTGGTGCAGTTGCTCTACGGCCGCCGCTGGCTGCCCGCCGCCACGCCGCTGTCGCTGCTGATGATCGCGCAGTTCGTGGTGCTAGGGTTCGGCATGAACTGGGAATTGTTCGTGCTGCGCAAGGAAACCGCCCGCCAGACCCGGATCGAGATCATCCGCGCGGTGGTGGGCACCGCGATCTTCGCGATCGGCTGCCTCTTCAGCATCGCGGCTGCCGCGCTAGGCCGCATCGGCGAGGCGGTGGTCGGCTATCTCCTCTATCGCCCCCATATCGATCGGCTCGCGGGTACGCCCCAAGGTGAGATCGGCGGCATCTATCGCGAGAGCCTGCTGCTCACGATCACCGCGACGCTCCCGGTCGCGGTGACGATGCTGTCGCAGCGCTGGTCGCCCGACGTGCCGATCGCATGGATCGTGGCGTCGACCGCGCTGGGTGGGGCGGGCTGGGCGCTGCTATTGTGGCGGCGTGAGCACCCGATCTTCGAGGAGGTGCGATTGCTGCTGGCGCGGCTACGGCGGTAGAGCGGTTTTCCGACCAGACGATGCGCCTGCTCTATGCACCGTTAGCGGTGCGATCACGGATCTCGCCTTGCCGACCGATGCGCAGAGCGGTTCTTCAGCGCGTGGTGCGCCTCGCCGTTGTCGAGGCCGACCTGAGCGCGGCGGCTGCATGCCGGGATCAAACATGTTCGGTGTTCCAAAACCGCCTCTCTACCGCCACATGTTTGAGGAGGAGACGCTAGGCTGCTAGATTGACAGGCATGATTTTGTCGCAGCAATTTTTCACGATCGAACCGGCAATCCGGCATCATCCGCGAAAGCACGAATTGGTGGCGGCCAAGACGCCCAAAACCTGCCTTTCCAGCTCCTCTCCCCTGCGGATTCGTGCTTTCGCGGATGATGGTCGCTCTATAATTCGTGCTTTCGCGGATGATGCCATGATCGGGGTTCGAGCATGATCGTGCCCCGCCCACAGCGCGACCTGTTCGTGCTCGACAGTCCCCTCCTTGCCGATGTGCGCGGCGAGCGGTCGTTGATGGCGTTTCCGTTCTTTGCGCTCAGCAAGGGCAAATGGACGCGGCCGCTGTCGTACGACAACGGCACCGTCTCGATTGAGATCGTGCCGACCGCCAAGGGGGCGGCCACGATCTACGACAAGGAGATCGTGCTCTATATCGCCAGCCTGATGATCGCCCGCCTCGAAGCCGGAGAAGAGGTGAACCAGGAGTTCCACTTCACCGCGCACGACCTGTTCTGCGTTACCGGCAACAACCCCTCCGCGCGCTCCTATGGCCGGTTGTCGCAGGCGCTGGAGCGATTGCAGGGCACGCAGATCAAGACCAATATCGAGGCGGGCGGTGAGGGCGAGGAAGGCTATTTCTCGTGGCTGTCCGAAGCCAAGCTCTACTATACCCGGTCCAAGGATGCCGGCGGCGACACGCGGCGACTGAAGGCGATCCGCGTTCGACTGTGCGACTGGTTGTACCGCGCAATCCTGCACGACGGACAGATCCTCGATTACGCCAGCGGGTACTTCCAACTGGGGCCGGTCGAGCGGCGGCTGTACGAGATCGCAAGGTCATCGTGCAGCGATGGCCCGTGCGAAATGGAACTCGACGAGCTGCGGCGGCAACTGGGCTATCAGAATTCGCTGCCGCACTTCCGCCATGCCCTCAAAGCCATCGTCGAGGCCGATGCGATCCCCGACTATCGCCTGGTGCTGATCGGGGCGACCAACGCCCCGCCGAGCGGCACGAAGGGCCCGCGGACGCCGGGGTACACCCAGGTGCGGATCGAACCGCGCCTGCCCGAGATCGAGCAGGACGACGCCGGCGAATCGGGTGCGGAGGTGACGGCGGAGGCCCCCGACTCGGCGAGCGACGAATAGCGGTCAAACGTCGCACGCATCCGCGAAAGCACGAATCCGGCACGCTTTGGCATCCGCGAAAGCACGAATCCGGCGGGGTTCATCCGCGATAGCACGAACGATTTTCGTGCATCATCCGCGAAAGCACGAACCGGGAACGCTTCCGTTGTTGGAAATCATCTGCAACAGTCGGCCCGAGAAGCCGGCAATGGGGTTGGCGGATGAGGGAATAGCCGTGACCACATAAAGGAAAGCCCGGCACGAAGGCCGGGCGTCCCAGGGTTTTGAAACGACGTCGCCAAACGTCGCATCCACTCTCAAGGTGGTTTTCAAATACCCCCGATTCCCTACCGGATCAAGGACGCGCGTTTCGCGCCACGCCCCTTTTTGCATTTTTTGGTCCCGGCCCGACACAGGGGGTGGGGAAACGATGGCATTGTCATTGCGTGACGTGGCGGCGCGGGCGTTCGCCCCTGCCCGGCCTCGCTGTCCGGTGCGGCGCGGCAGCGTCGAGGCGGGAACGGTCGAGGCGCGCTTCTTCGCGGTGCCGGGCAAGGGCGAGACCGACCGGCTGCTGGCGATGGCGCGCGCCGCGCTCGACGCCGGGCGGCGGTTGCGGCGCGAGGTGCGCAGCGAGCCGCGCGAGCTGAGCGCTCCCGAACGCGCGATCGCCGCGCTCACCGCCGGTGCGGTGCGGGTGTTCGAGGAAATCTGCACCCTCGCCCGGCTGAACGCCGGCAAGGTGTTCCCCAGCTACGACCATCTGGCGAAGGCGACCGCGCTCGGCCGGGCGACGGTGGCGCGGGCGCTGAACCTGCTCGAAGCGGCCGGTTTCCTCCAGCGGCAACGGCGTTTCTGTCGCGGCGTCGATGGCGAGGCGCGCTATCGCCAGACCTCGAATATCTACCGCGCGCTGCTGCCAGCGGCACTGTTGCGGCTGCTGCCGCGCTGGTTTCAGGCCGTGCCGCTTCCCGACGATGTCGGGCAACACCAAGCCGAGCGCGGGGCCGACCATGTGTCGATGCTGGCGACGCTTACTTGTCGGGAACTGGCCGAAGCGAGTGTCGGCGGTGAGCTGGGTGCGATGCTCGCCCGATTAGGTGCGGCAGTCGATCGTGCCGAGTGCGAGTCTCATTTCCATCCTGAACCACTCTCGAAATCTATTGATAGGGGAAGTTCGGACGTCGACCGTACCGGTCGCCGGATTATCTTGAACGATGGAAGCAAAAGTGCCGACGGTTACAAACGGCAAACCCCAAAACAGAAACGGGGAAGCCCCGGCGTTGCCGGGGCAATGCTCTCCGGGGTCACTGCACGAAAGTGCGCTTTGCGTACGCCAGGCCCGAACGAACAGCGAACGACACGG
>NZ_LMKU01000025.1:0-18433 GCF_001421635.1 Sphingomonas sp. Leaf25 | reverse complement strand
TCATGGGCTTCGTACATCTCGCCTGCGCCACGATCTGGCTACGATAAATGCAGACGCGGCCTAGACGCTGTTAGCTGTTGCATATGAATAACACAGTCGGTGTGCTGAGGCAGGCGGTTTACGGCGGTTTGGTCGCGCTGGTGACTTGCACCTCTGTGGCGGACGCCGGAACGAACTCCGCGCTGCCGGATATGACCACAATCCTGCGCGAACAGCGCGTGGAGAGCGCGTCGATTGCCGTGATCCGCAACGGACGGATCGTCTCGACCGGGGCTTGGGGCATGGCGGGGCCGAACCGCGCGGCGACTATCTCCACGCCCTATAATCTCGCCTCGCTGACGAAGCCGCTCACGGCAGAGGTCATCCTGCGACTGGTGTCGGCCGGCAAGCTGTCGCTCGATGCGCCGATGGATCGCTACTGGAGCGACCCCGATCTGTCGCGCGATACGCGGCGGATGAAGCTGACCGTCCGCATGGCGCTGAGCCATCGCACCGGGTTGCCGAACTGGCGCGATGCGAAGGGGCTGGCGTTCGATCATGAGCCCGGCACGACCACCGGCTATTCGGGCGAGGGGTATCAATATGCGGCGCGCTACGCCGAGCACCGCACCGGGCAATCGTTCGAGACACTTGCTGGCCGCTGGCTGTTCGCCCCCGCCCACATGCGCGCCTCGGGCTATGTGTCGGCGCAAGGCGAGACGGTCCCGATCGCCGTGCCATACGACGACGTGGGAAAGCCGCTGCCGGTCGAGCGGGTGACGCGGTACAACGCTGCCGATCTGGCACACGCAACGGCGCGTGACTATGCGCGCTTCCTCATCGATGCCCGCAACGATCGGGATCTGGTCGCATCTGTCGCGGCGGAGCGCAGCAAATCGCAGGCCGACCTGAAGCCCGACATCTGCGCCGGAGCGAAGGCAACCACCTGTCCACCCTGGACCGGCTTTGGCCTCGGCTGGCAGCTCCTCGGCTTTCCCGGGGGCACGACGATGCTCCACACCGGCAAGGATGCCGGGGCGTTCACCTTTGCCGCGATCGATCGTGCGAGCGGCGACGGGATCGTCATCCTGACCAACAGCGACAACGGGTGGCGGATCATCCTGCCCATCCTCGAACGCACCGGCAGCGATCCGAAGCTGATCGCTTTCTTACGCGGCCAGATGAACTGACGGGACCAAAGCCAGGATGACCGCCATCGCCGTTGCCGTAGCGCTGCTCGCGACGCCCGTGCCGCCCCCCGCCGATCCGCTGACGACGGAAATCGGCGCGCTCGATGCGAAGGTGTTCGACGCCTACAATCGCTGCGACCTGCCGACCTTCTCCGGTTATTTCGATCCGAAAGTCGCCTTCTATCACGACACTGGCGGCGCGACGTTCGAGCGTGATGCGATGGTGGATGGCGTTCGCAAATATATTTGCGGGAAGGTGAGGCGCGAGCTGATCCCGGCGACATTCCGCGTCTATCCGATCAAGGACTATGGCGCGATCGAGGAAGGCGAACACCACTTCTGTGAACTGGCGACGGGGCGATGCGAGGGGATCGCCAAATTCGTGATGGTCTGGGCGAAACAGGATGGCACCTGGCGGATCACCAGCGTCCTGAGCTACGGCCATCGCGCCGCGACGCCTGCAGAGCAACGGAGCGCTGCCGGCAAATAGCGCACCAAGGCTTCGCGTTGGGATCGGGTTCTGGGGAAACACGAGCATTCTCGAAACCCGTCCGACATCATATTTTGAAAACTCCCAAGCGCCCGCGCATAACCAGTTCGATCGCCCATTGACGTTGCTGATGTAGCGAGGCTGATGGGCGCGTGAACATCGGTTCCATGTCCCTCATCCTCGGTCTGTTCGAGGCGCAGATGCTGGTGCTGGCGGCTGCCATCATCATCGGGCGAAACGGGATGGCGCGACGCTCTCTCGGTGGGCTGCTGATCGTCCTGTGCGGTATGCTGACGCCGTTCGCGATCGGCTATGCAGGCTTTTACGATCGCTGGCCGTGGCTTTCGTTCGCACCGTTCGCCGTTCCTCTGGCGATGGGGCCATTGCTGTACGCGCACCTGAACGCCTTGATCTTCGATCGACCGATACCGCGTTGGCACGCCGCATTGCCGGTGGCCCAGTTCGTGTATCAGGCCATCGCCTTCTGCCTGCCGCTCGATCTGCGGGGAGCGTTCGACCGGGAGGTGCAACGCCCGTGGCTCGATCCGATCCTAGCGGCGCTGCTGCTGGCATCGATGACCGGATATGCCGTTGCGGGCTTGCGCGTCCTGCGCCGCCATCGAGGCTGGTTGCTGGCGCGCCGATCAAACCTCGCCGCGGCAAGGCGCGTGCGAGCGGTGCTGATCGCCTATGCCGCGATCGTGACGGTGCGGACGGGATACCTGATCGCGGAGGCGTTGATCGCGCCGCTCTCCTACTTCGATATGTTCGGTTTCTACGTCGTGCTGGCGGTCGTCGGCAATTATCTGGCGATCGAGGGCTGGCGGCAGGCGGACGCCCGACCGCAGCCGATCGTGGAGCCGACCGAGCGCGACTGGCGGCCGGTCGCGTCCGGGTGGATGGACCGGATCGAAGCGCATGGATGGTGGCGCGACCCGGACCTCGATCTTGCTGGACTCGCGCGCAGGCTGGGGACCAACACCGCCTATCTGTCGCGTGGTCTCAACGAGGGGCTGGGGTTGGGATTCGCGGAAGCGATCAACGGGCTGCGCGTCGAGTATGTTGCCGCCCGGCTGCGGGACGGCGCCGATGGTGATATTCTGACGTTCGCGATCGATGCCGGCTTTGGATCGAAGGCGACCTTCAACCGCGTCTTCAAGGACCGGTTCGGCATCACGCCCTCGGCCTATCGCCGCGTCTCAACCGACAAAAACAACGCGGAACGCCCGGATTTGCAGCGCACCCCCTGACGTGCATCGGCATCGGCTCGGGGCACATCCGCTCGGAGCAACACCATGACACATTTCGATCGCCGGCACCTTCTGACGGGAGCGTCGGGCCTGATCGCCACCGCTTTCCTGCCCGTCCCAGCCAAGGCGACTGGCGAGCTGCTGTCACCTGCGGCGATGCGGGTGGACGTTGGCATCCTGTCCGATGCCTATGTCAGTCTGCATCCCGGCCTCTACCGCTATCTGACCCCGGCGGAGTTCCAACAGGAACGCCAGCGGCTCGATCGCTTCGCCGGCACGCCTCGCACCCTGGGGGACTTCTACCTCGCGCTATCGGCCTTCACCGCCGGCGTCCGGTGCGGTCACAGCTTTCCCAATCCCACCAACCAGGCACAGGCCGTCGCGTCGGCGCTGTTCCGCAAGCCCGATCGGCTACCGTTCGCCTTCAGATGGCTGGACCGGCGCATGATCGTCACCGCCGATCTCGGCAGCGGGTATCATCTGCCGATCGGAAGCGAGGTCGTCGCGATCGATGGTATCAGCGCACGCGACATGCTGGCGAAGATGCTTCCCTATGCCCGCACGGACGGCAGCAATGATGCGCGAAAGGTGGCCGACCTCGGCATAACCGGCGATGCCGGTCAGCCGACATTCGACGTGCTGCGGGCGCTGCTGTTCCCGTCGTCCGGTCCTTCGGCCCGTGTTATGGTGCGGATCGCCGGCAGGGCCGAGACGATCGCTTGCCCCTTGCTGGCCGCCACGGCGCGCGACGCGGCGTTGCGCCATTCCTCCAGGGATTCCCCCTATGGCTGGACGTTCGAGGTGCGCGGCGCGGTCGGCATCCTGACCATGCCAACCTGGGCGGTCTTCCAGGAAAAATGGGATTGGCAGGGCTTCATCGACGCCAGCCTTGACACCGCGGTCGATCGCCAGCTTTCGGGCATCGTCATCGACGTGCGCAACAACGGCGGAGGGCTCGATTGCGGGGCGGCGATCGTCGCCCGACTGATCGAAGCGCCCCTCACCGCAGACAGCTATTCCCGCCATGTGCGGTATCGCAAGATACCCGACCGGCTGGCTCCGTACCTCAAAACCTGGGACCCCAGCTTCAAGGATTGGGGAGCGTCGGCGGTCGGTCCGGACGCGGCCAGCTTCTACACCCTGACCCGTCCCGCCGAGGCGTCCGACACCGACATTATCCAGCCCAAGGGTCGCCGGTTCGCCGGCAGGGTCGCCGTTCTCGTCGGCCCGAAGAACGCTTCAGCCACTTTCGGCTTCGCAGGCCTCATACGGCGTCACCGGCTGGGAACGCTGGTCGGCGAGCAGACCGGCGGCAACCGCCGTGGTATCAACGGCGGTGCGTTCTTCTTCGTCGGGTTGCCGGGTTCGGGCATCGAGGTCGATCTGCCGCTGATCGCCTATTGGCCCGAGACGCCGCAGCCGGATGCTGGAATCATGCCCGATATAATCGTGCCGACCCGTATTGCCGATATTCAAGCCGGCCGGGATACCGCGCTGATGCGGGCGGTCGTCGTGGTAAGCTGAACGATCAGCCTTCGGACAGTCCCGGTTCCCAATCGGGAAAACGGCCGCTCAGAAACCGTGACCGCCCCGAACCATCACGGATACTCTAATCTTTCCACTGGAATACTTCGTCGAGAGGTTTTTCGAGGACCTTGGCTATGCGAAAGGCAGCTTCGAGAGACGGCGAGTACTTACCCTGCTCGATCGCAGCGATGGTCTGACGGGTTACTCCGATACGCTCGCCTAATTCCGCTTGGGTCATTTCGCCGGCGAGGAAGCGCAAGGTGCGAAGCTGGTTGGTAATCCTGCCCTCAACCATGCCAGCCCCGCCGATAGCTCGCCACCACGACGCCGTACCGGACGATCTCGGCAGCGACCAAAGCCAGTAGGGCCGCGTTGCTGATCTGCCATCCCTGCTTGCTGAACGGCATGACGACGCCGACGAAGATCATGCCGGTCAGCAGGACGAAATAGGCAATGCGGGTGCCGCGTCGATCGATCGCCCGATCCCGCTCGTCGGCTTTGGCTCGGGCTTCCTTGCCTGCCCGGACCGCCAGCAGGATACTTCCGACGATCATGATAACCGCCTGCGCGGTCGCAACCCCACCGAACAGCAGCAACATGTCGAGCATCGATCGCTGCGATGCCGCCACCAAGGAGAAATAGGCACCGTATGCCACCACCATCACCGACAGCGCCAACCACGCCTGCTTTTCACGCCATGCCATACCCATCTCCAAAGTTGATTAAGTATGACTCTGTGTCATGCATTTTTAACATGGAGTCAAATGTAGTTTCCACCGCCAGGATGATCGTTGAATGGCACTTGGCAGATTGCCTTTCCCGGGACTGGGTGGGTGTCGCGGGCGCGACGGCAACGTTCGTCGCTCCGCTACGCGCGCTGACGCTGCCGTGGCCCGAGCGACTGGCACCGAAGGTGGTCTGATCCCGGACCTTTCCGTATCGTGCCGGGATGAACATAGGCCAACTTGACGCCGCGATCCGGGCGGGTGCTGTCGGTACGATCGTTCTGATGGCATGGCGTCTGTTCGGCGCACGGAAGCAGGTTGGCTTGCCCGCCGCCCTGTTCGCACCATTGACGCCGTGTCTGGCGGGCTTCGTCATCGGCAACACGCCGATCACGTCGCTGGTCCCTGCCGGCAACGGTCGGGGCCGTCGCTCACGCGGTGAGCGGCTTCGCTATCGTGCTTCGACAGCCGGTTCAGATCGGGAGGGGTGTGACCAGCGATACCGCGGGTGAGCACGATGCCATCTGCCAGACCACCCGCCTCCTTGCGGATCTTCGCCTTGAACGGGTTGCTCCTGAAGGCGGTGGCCTTGGCGACGACCACGATCACCGACAGGCGGAGATTCCTGGCTCCAGTGAATGTCGGCACGATCCGGTGTGCATGAGATCGGCAGCAGCGCGGGCCGGCCTCCAACATCGATGGGCGGCGCCACGGAAATCAGCTATAAGACGGTCCGATGAAGGTCGATCACTATGATGATGGCGTCGACGCGCGACCGATCCGACGATTGAACCTGAATCTCCTGTATGCGCTCGACGCGATCCTTCGTTCGCGAACGCTGACCGAGGCCGGGCGATCCGTCTCGCTCAGCCAGCCTGCGATGAGCATGTCGCTGCGTCGCCTGCGCGATCATTTCCGTGACGAGCTGGTGCTGTACCGGGGTGCGGATCGCCAGTTGACGGCACTCGGCGAGGCGTTGCGTCCGCACATCGCGCGGGTGATGCGCGACGTGACGCAGGCTTTCGGCCTCAGTCTCGATTTCGACCCGCTGGCCGCCCGCCGTTCGATCTCGATCGCGGCGGACGAGGCGATCGAGCTGATGTTCCTCAGGTCGGTCGTCCCCGACATCCTGCGCGCCGGTCCGGGGCTCGACGTGAGGCTGGCGCCCTTTCATTACGGGTCGGTCGATCGCATGTTCGACGAGGGCGTCGATATCGCGATCGTCCCGGAAATGATGGCGGGTCCGACGACGAACATCCTGCCGCTGTTCGACCATGGGCTGGTCGGCATGATCTGCGATCGCCATCCGACGTTCGGCGACAGCCTGTCGCTTCGCGAGTACCGCGACGGACGCCACGCCGCGCTGGTCGAGGATGCCGAACGGATCGCGTCCTTCGCGCAATCGGACACGCCGCCCTTCAGCGACCGCAGGATCGTCGTGCGGACCGGCCATTGCGCGATGCTGCCGCATCTGGTGATCGGCACCGACCTGATCGTGACCGCGAGCAACTGGCTGACCCAGTATTTCGCGTCGATCCTGCCGGTCCGGCTGGTGGACCTGCCCGTACCGGGCGAACTGATGCGGATGGTCGCCGCATGGCCCGAGCACCGGTCCAACGACCCGCTCATCCACTGGCTGCTCGACCGGATCGTCGACCGGATCGATTGGCTCAATGCCCCGTTGCCGCGCTATCAACGGCGTTGATGGCTGCCATCACGACTTGTGATTTGTCATCGCCGACGGGCTGCGCCACTACATCCGGGTAGCGGCAACCCATCGCACCGGCCGGAACTCCGGCGGTAGACGACTCCCCCCGCTACGCGCAGGAAGATCGCCCAGCCATCACAATGGCGGGCAGCGAGACGCCGGAGATACACGCAGCGTTCGGCACGGAACGGCCGGCAAGCGGCCACTGCTGTCGCGCGTGATGATGTCCGGCCACGGGAAATCGGCCGCATGGCCGCTTCAGGGGGATTGGTATCATGAAGACACTGTTCGCGCGGGGCGTCCCGCATCTGGCTGCGCTGGTCGCGACGGCGCCGGTTATGGCGTCGCTGCCTTACGCCCCGGCGCAGGCGCAGGCGACGCGCATCACCGTTCCGGCCCTGCCGCTTGCCGAGGCACTCCAGCGGATCGAAACCGCGACCGGCGCCACGGTGGTGTATGACGGCACTGCGATCGGCGACAGCATGTCGATGCCCGTGATCGATGCCACTACCGCCCTCGACGCCGTGCGGCAGGCGACGGGCAGGCTGGCGGTCAGCGTCCGGGCGGACGAGACGGGGCGGATCATCGTCACCGGCGCCGGCGACATCGTGGTGACCGCGCGGCGGGACGAAGCCGAGACGGGGCTGCTGGTCCGCGCCACGACGACGTCGAGCCGCACCGGACAGGCCCTGCGCGACCAACCGCGCAACACCCAGGTGATTTCAAGCCGCCTGCTCGAGGAGCAGCAGGCGCAGACGATGACGGACGCGCTGCGCAACGCGGGCGTGACCGTCAACACCGCGACCGTGCAGGGCGGGGTCGGTTACTCGGTGCGCGGTTTCGGGGCCGGTGGACTGGTCAACGGGCTTCCGGCCGCGGGCAGCGATGGCAGCGGGATAGCGGGCACGACGCAGCCGATCGCGAACATCGAGCGGATCGAGGTGCTGAAAGGCCCGGATGCGTTGCTGGCCGGTATCGAAAGCCTGGGCGGAACGATCAATATCGTCACCAAGAAGCCCAGTGCCGAAACGCGGCTCGCGATGGCGGCGGAAACCGGATCCTACGGCCAGGGGCGGCTCACGATCGATGCCAACCGCGCGATCGACGCGGACGGGACCGTCAGCGCGCGCGTGATCGGCGCGGCATCTACCGCGGACCGGAATTATGGTGGCTATCGGGGCAACAAGGACTTTCTCTTCGCGCCCGGCCTGCGGTTCAAGAACGCGACGACCGACCTGATCGTCAGCGCGAGCGTCGGCGAACAGAAATTCGGTCCGACCCCGTTCGTACCGCTGAACCCGAGGACCAATCGCCCCTTCGATGTCACGACGACACAGCCGCTGTTCCGGCGTAAGGATCAGGGTATCGAAATCAATACGACGCAGTTCGCGGCGGACATGACCCAGAAGGTCACCGACTGGCTGACCGTCGTGGCGAGGGGGCAGCACCAGAAGACCTATGTCAACGTCCAGCAATATTCGCCCTTCGGCGTCTTTCCGTCGGGCGATGGCCGGATGGCGATCAGCAATTCGCGCTCGGCGCAGGGCCTGAACTCGGACGCCGTCGATGTCTACGCCCGGTTCAAGGTCGCCACCGGTCCGCTCGACCATCTGCTCGTCGCCGGATATACCTATGTCGACAACGACACGACGGCCTTCAGCTCGTCGACAAGCACCGTACTTACCTACAATTTCCTGACCGCCACGCAGCCGCCCCGCGACTTCGCGCCGATCAATCGCACCGATTCGATCAGTTCGAGCACGCAGAACGGATATTATGCGCAGTATCTGATGAAGGCGTGGAAGCTCTCGCTCCTCGCCGGGGTGCGCCACAACGTCGTCGACACCGCCTCGCAATTCCTGGTCTGGAGGGAGACGGCGAGCAATCACAGCGTCGCCACCACCCCGAATTTCGGCCTGGTGTTCGACGTGACCGACGACATCGCGTTGTTCGGATCGCTCGCCTACGGATATGCGCCCACATCGTCGATCGGGCGGGACCGCCGTAAATTGCCCGACATCAAGTCGCGCAATGCCGAGGCCGGCGTCAAGATCACGCTGTTCGGTGACCGGATGCTCATCAACGCCTCGTACTTCCGGTTGCGGCAGAGCAACCTCATCATCACCGATCCGACCGATTTCCTGTTCCCGATCGCCGTGCCCGGACTGCAAAGCACCGGTATCGACCTCAACCTGAGCGGCGAGATCCTGCGCGGCTGGACGATGCAGGGGGCCTATACCCGCACGGACTATAAATATCTGACTCCGTCCGATTTCGGCAACGTCGTGGTCGCCCAGCCGAAGGATAATTACAGTCTCTACACGTCCTACCGGCACAGCTTCGACACCGCGTTGAGCGGGGGCGTCGGCGCGGGGCTGTTCGGGCGGTCGAGCGCGTCGGTCGATATGACGGGCAGTTACTACGTGCCCCCCGCGCGCCAGATCGATCTCAACGTCTTTCTGAAATCGGGCGCGATCGACGTCAATCTGGGGCTGCGCAACCTCTTCGACCGCCGCAACTACAACGTCACCTACAGCTCGACCTATCTGCCGGTGGCGGAGCCGCGCAACTGGCGGCTGACGGTCGGCTACCGGTTCCGCTAGGTGGACGGGCGCGGAGCGGACATGACGTTGCCGGTGCCGACGGGCGGGGAGGTCCGGCGCGAGGCGGGGGCCGTCCCGCCCCAGCCCGCCCGGGAGCGGTGGCGGCACGCCTTCGTCCTGATCGGCCAATATTGGGGTTCGGCCGACTGGAAGTTCGCCTGGGGCGCGCTGGCCACGTTGATCGGGCTCCAGTTCGGCACCGTCTATGTCTTTATCGCTACCAATCGCTGGCAACAGGATTTTTTCGACAGCGTCGAGCAACGGCGCGTCGCCGAGTTCGCCGGACTCGTCCTCGCCTTCATCGGGGTGATGACGTTGCAGGTCGGTGTCCAGATGTTCACCAGCGCGGTGCGGATGGTGCTGGCGATCCGCTGGCGCGCGTTTCTGACCGAACGCTATGTCGATCGCTGGATGGGGCGCAACCGGTTCGCGGAAATCGAACGGTTGCGGATGATCGACAACCCCGACCAGCGGATCGCGGTCGATATTGCGGCGATCACGGGCATGGGGGGCGTCGACGGCATCGTACCGCTCTGCGTCGGTGTCATCGGCAGTATCGCGACGTCGATAAGCTTTATGGCGATCCTGCTCGAAACCGCGGAGCCGCTGCGGCTGTCGCTGTTCGGCGCGACGTTGTCGATCCCGGGCAGCACGATCTGGTATGCGCTGCTCTACGCCTTCGTCGGCAGCGTCGTCATCGCGAAGATCGGCAGCCCGTATATCCGGGCGACGATGCGACAGCAGCATGTCGAGGCCGATTTCCGGGCCAATCTGATCCACGTGCGCCGCAATGCCGCACAGATCGGATCGGCCGGGGCGGTCCCGACCGAGCGCGAGGGCCTCCGCCGGAGTTTTGGAGAGGTGCGCCGCAACTATCGCACCGTCATCTACAGCGTTCTCGGGATCAATGTCGGGCAGGGCATCTACGAACGGATCGGCAGCGTGCTGCCGTTGTTCCTGATGGCGCCGCGCTATTTGTCCGGCGGGATCGGCTTCGGACAGTTGATGGGCGCCCGCGATGCCTTTCAGACGCTGGCCGGGAGCCTGTCCTACTTCGTCCATGCCTATAACGCGATCGCGACGCAGATCGCCAACATCAACCGGCTGAAGGCGCTCGACGATGCGCTCGACGCGACGCGCCCGTCGGGGATCGCGGTCGATGTCGTCGCGCTTCCGGCTGCGGTGCTGGCGACCACCGGATTGTCCATCCAGCGACTGGAAGGCGGCGCGATGCTGACCGTCGCGGACTGGACGGTCCGGCCGGGCGAGCGCTGGATGGTGCAGGGCGCATCCGGTTCGGGCAAGAGCACGCTGCTCCGCGCCATCGCCGGGCTGTGGCCCGACGGGCAGGGGCGGATCGCGCTCGCCCGCGATCAACTGGTCATGATCGTGCCGCAGCGGCTGTATCTGCCGCTGGGCAGTCTGAAGGCCGCGATCTGCTTCCCCGACCCGCCGGAGCGACACACGGATGCCGCGATCGCGGCGTTGCTCGATCGCGTCCGGCTGGGCGTCCATGCCGCGCAGCTCGACACGGTCGGGATCTGGCAGGAAGCGCTTTCGCCCGGCGAGCAGCAGCGCATCGCACTGGCGCGCATCCTGCTCCAACGCCCGACGCTGATCGTGCTCGACGAGACGACCAGTGCGCTCGATGCGGACAACGCCCGGCATTTCTACCGGCTTCTGCGCGACGACCTGCCCGACGCGACGATCATCGGCGTCATCCACGACGAACGGCTGCGGCATTTCCATACGCACCGGCTGGCGATCGCCGATGGCCATGCGGTGCCGGCCGTCCTTGCGGGGGACGAGGCATGACCCGGCCCTATGCCGGCCAGACCGAGGCGGCGATGCGCGACGCGGTGTCGATCGCGGTCGACCACGCCGTGGGATTGGGAGCGGACGGCGTCACGGCGGGCGCGCGGGCGGGCGGCGGCCTTCGCATCGTCGTGCGCGACGGGATCGCCGACACCGCGCTGCGCGACAGTCACCAGAGCTTGTGGCTGACCGTGTTCCGCGGCGGGCGGAGCGGATCGGCCTCGTCCTCCGCGCTCGACGCGGGTTCGATCCGGCGCGCCGCCGACGAGGCGTTCGCGATCGCCGGCCATGTCGGATCGGACCCGATGGCGGGCCTTGCCGATCCGGATACGCTGGCGCTGGACGGCCCGATGCCGCCGATGCTGGCACCGTCCGGCCTCGATGCTTCGGCGTTGCGCGACATGGCGGTGGGGGGTGAGGCGCTGGCGCGGTCCTGCCCCGCCCCGGCGGGCGTCGATCTGCGCGTGACCGAAGCAGGGGCGGCATCGAGCGACACGGTGACGGCGCTGGCGACCTCCGCCGGTTTCTGCCGGAGCGCCGCGACGTCGATCCACCGGCGCTGGGCGATGGTGCTGGCGCAGGGGCCGGACAGTGCCGTCCAGGACGTTGGACAGACAAGCGACCGCCGCTTCGATGCGCTCGACGATGCGGCCACGGTCGCGGCCGGCGCGGTCGCGCGGGCCGTCGCCCGGCTGGGCGGACGGCGCATTCCCGGCCGCGCCGCACCGGTGCTGTTCGATGCGCGGATCGCCGCGACGCTGGTGGAGGACATCGTCGGCGCGCTGTCGGGCGGGCCGCAGCATCGCCGCGCGAGCTTCCTGCTCGATACGCTCGACCGGCCGGTCGCGCCGGTGCATCTCGATCTGACCGAAGACCCGTTCGAGCCATGGGGCATGGCCAGCGGCGGCTTCGACGGCGAGGGCGTGGCGGGCCGGGCGCGGTCGATCATCGCCGGCGGGGTCGTGCAGGGCTATCTGCTGGCCACCGCCTCCGCCCGGCGGCTGGGGATGCGATCGACCGGCAATGCCGACGGGCCATGGAACCTGCGCCTTGCCAGCAACGCGCCCGGTGGCGACGCCGCGGCGATGCGCGGGCTGCTGCACACGGGACTGGTCGTCACGCAGCTGCTGGGGGGCGCGACCGATCCGGTGTCCGGCACCTGGACCCGCGCGGTCGAGGGCCTGTGGGTCGAGAACGGCGTCGTGATCCACCCCGTCGCGGACATCACGCTGGGCGGCACCATGCGCGACATGATGGCGGGGATCGTCGCCGTGGGCGACGACGTCTATCGCAACGGCGCGATCCGGTGCGGCTCGATCCTCGTCGAGACCATGCACATCGGAGGTTCCTCATGACCGTCCTGCCTTCGGCGATGGACATCGCGACGGCGCGGATTCTCGAACCTGCCGATCTCGATCCCGCGCATCTGTCGCGCGCGCTCGGCGTGCTGGCGTCGCGCGGGGCGGATCTCGCCGATCTGTATCTGGAAACCGCGACGGTACGGCACTGGCGTCTGCAGGACGGGCGCGCGGTCGCGGGCGGGTTCGGGATCGAACAGGGCGTCGGCGCCCGCGCCGCGCGGGGCGGGCATGTCGCCTTCGCCCATTCCGCCGATCTGCGTCCGCCCGCGCTCGCCGCCCTCGCGCAGACCGTTCGATCGCTGCAGTTCGACGGGATCGAGCGGCCGGTGACGGCCGTCCCGTTCGGGCACGCCGCGGCCGGGCATGATCGCTATCCGATGATCGATCCCGTCGGCGATGTCGATGCGGCGCGCTGGATCGCGCTGCTCGACCGGGTCGATGCGCTTGCCCGGGCGGCCGATCCCCGCATCGTGCGGGTCGATGCCAGCGTGATGGCGACGGATCACGTCATGCTGGTCGCCGATCTGGACGGACGCATCGCGGCGGACGTCCGCCCGGTGGTGCGGATCACCATCGCCGTCGTCGCGGAGGCGAACGGCCGTCGCGCCAGCGGGCGGGCCGGGCTGGGCGGACGGCACGACGTCACCGGGCTGGACGACGCCGCGATCGCGCGCAGCGTGGCGCGTGCGGTGCGGATCGCGACGACCAACCTCGATGCCCGCGCGGCACCGGCCGGGGAGATGCCCGTGGTGCTCGCGCCCGGCTATCCCGGCGTGCTGTTCCACGAGGCGGTCGGGCACGGGCTGGAAAGCGATCACCATCGCAAGCGCCTGTCCGTCTTCACCGACCGGATCGGCGAACGGATCGCTCCGCCGGGGGTGACCGTGATCGATGACGGAGGGCTTCCGGGGCGCGTCGGATCGCTGGGGATCGACGACGAGGGCACGCCGCACGCGCGCACCGTGCTGATCGAGGATGGCGTATTGACGGGATTGATGCACGACCGGCTCAATGCCGGGTTGATGAACACGCGCTCTACCGGCAACGGGCGGCGCCAATCCTATGCCCATCTGCCGATGCCGCGGATGACCAACACGTTCCTGGCCCCCGGCCGGGAAGATCCCGCGGACATCCTCGCCTCGGTGAAACACGGCATCTACGCGGTGGAGTTCGGCGGCGGGCAGGTCGACATCACCAGCGGCCGCTTCAACTTCACCACCACCGAAGCGTGGCTGATCGAGGATGGCCGGCTTACCGCGCCGGTCGACGGCGCGACGCTGATCGGTGTCGGGACCGACGCACTCAACGGCATTTCCATGATCGGCCACGATCTCGCGCTCGACGACGGCGAGGCGAGCTGCGGCAAGCAGGGGCAATCGCTCGACGTCGGGGTCGGTCAGCCGACGATCCGCATCGATGCGATGATGGTCGGCGGCCGCAACGGATAACAGGAAAGAATGGCATGACCACTACAATACAGTCGGCCGGCGCCGACGACTTCAACCGCCTCGTCCTGTCCGCGCAAGGATTGGGACTCGTCGATTTCTGGGCGCCCTGGTGCGGACCATGCCGCGCGATGGCGCCTGCGCTCGAGGATCTCGCCGCCGATTACGCCGGGGATTGCGCGATCATCAAGGTGGATATCGAGGCGCATCCCGACCTCGGTAAACAGTTCAACATCGGCAGCCTGCCGACGCTGGTCCTTTTTCGTGACGGTGCCGAGATCGCGCGCGTGATCGGCAACAAGTCGCGCACGCAACTGGCGGCGCTGCTGGACGAAAATCTGTGACGGACACCGGAGCGTTCGGCGGCGACCCGAACGTCAAGGCGGCCCTGCTCGCGCGCATCGACCGGCACGTCGCGGACGGGACCATGACGTTCGGCGACAGTGCGTGGACCGGCGACGGCGGCAGCGCCTTGGGCGTGTCGATCGCGGGCATCGATCCCGCCACCTATGCCGCGGCCTTCGGCTATCCGCTGCCGCTGGCGGCCTTGCTCGATCCGCTCGCGCGCGATCTGTCGGAGGCCGGAGACGCCCCGGCGTTCGTGCGATCATGGGTGTCGACGGTCACGCCCGGCGCGGACCTGTCGGGGGTGCCGACCCGGCTGATGCTGTACATGCTCGATGATCCCCGGCTGCGCGGGATCGACGACGCATTGGCGGATCGGCTGGTGGGTCTGCACTGTCGCGATCTGGACGGCAGTCCGGGCGACCGGGGCGAGTGGTCGTCGGTCCGGCGATCCATCCTCGCCGCGAAGCAGGATGCCGATCCCCGCGCTACCGCCTTTGTGGTCGGGCTGTGGGAAGTGGCGGCGTGGCCCGCGGCGCGGGGCCGCTCGACACTGGTCGCCACCTTCAACGCCTGGCGGCAATTGCAGGCGATCGTCGACGACCCGGAATGGAGCCGCGAGGACGAATGCCGGAAAGAGGCGAAGATGAAGGCGCTGTGGTACGCCCATGCGCCGGCCGCCGACGGTGGCGAGGTCGATCTCGCGGCATTGTTCGAGGCGTCCGATCCCGCACTCGCACGCCGGTCGAACCGCAATCTCCGCCGGGTGAGGGACGCCCTGCACGGGGCGGCACCGCTGCTGGCGGATCGCTGCACGGCGCTGTTCCGGGACGCATGATGCCGTCCACGCGGGCGGACGATCGACGGATTGAGGGGGAGCGAACGATGACCAACGGAACGATACGCGATGCGGTCAGGCCTTTCGCAGGGCTGCTCCCGATGACGATCCTGACCATGCTCGCGGCGTGCGGCGGCGGCAGCGCCGGCGGCGGTTCGGTCACGCCGCCGCCGTCACCGCCGCCGGTCGTCACGCGGGATGCGTTTGGCTGCATCACCGGGGAATGGCGGGTGGCGGGTGGCGTGCCGGCGGAAACCCGATACCAGACCGATCATTTCGCGTTCCACTGGACCGGCGACGTCGTCGCCCAGGCGGATGCGGTCAAGGTCGGCCAGGCGCTGGAAAACGTCTATCGCGTCTACGCCACGACGATCGGCTTGAAGCCGCCGCAGTGCGAATCGTCGGACAAGATGAAGATCAACATCAACATCGCCGGGGACAACGGCATCAACGTGGCCGGCAGCCGGAACGGGACCGGCTACATTGATGCCAACGCGCTGGGGTTCGCGACGCCGCGAACCGTGGCCCACGAACTGGTCCATGTCTTCCAGAGCGCGACCCCGGGCTGGACCCACCTGCCGCGGTCGTTCTGGGAAACGCACGCCAATTACATGGTCGCGCAATTGCCCGATTTCCGCGGCGACGTCGATTGTTCGGAAGATGCCGTCAACGCCGCCTATCTGGCGCATGGCAACGCACGGACGCGCTACTGCGGCTGGCAGTTCTGGGATCGCATCGCGCAGAAATACGGCTATGACCCGGTCAACGCCGTGTGGACCGCGACGGGCATGGCGGGCGACCAATATGCCACCCTGGCCGCCACGCGCGGCTGGTCCGCCGCGCAGCTGAACGACGAATTCGGCGACTGGGCGATCCGCAACGTGACATGGGATTATGTCAATCGCGACGGATACGACCGCGGCGCCGTGTTCCGGAGTGCGTACGGTGGCTACGAGCCCGACACGCCGGTCGCCTTCCGGGCGCGGCGGCTGACCACGCTGGAGCCGATCGATCTTGCTGCCCGCCGCTTTGCGGTGCCGGCGGCATGGGCGCCGCAGCGCTGGGGCTATAATCTGGTGCGGCTGGTGCCGGATCCCGGAGCCTCCACGATCACCGTGGCGTTCCGCGGCGTGACCCAGGCCGCGTCCGCGACACCGGCATTGCCCGGCGGCGCCAACGAGCCGCTGCAGGTGCCGCCCCCCGGATCGGGCTGGCGCTGGTCGGTGGTGATCGTCGACGCACAGGGCGCACCGCGCTACGCTCCCGTCCTTCAGGGGGGCGACGAAAGCCAGTCGGTGGCGATCCGGGCCGACGATCGCGCCGCTTATCTGATGGTCATGGCGACCCCGGTCGCGCTCCAGCATCTCGACGACGACCAGGTCTATTATTCCGTCTACCGTTACCCGTGGATGGTGCAGGTCGATGGTGCCATGCCATGGGGCTACCAGCGCGACGTGCCGGACCGGATCGCCGGCGGCGTACGGCATCCCAACGGCAATGGCTGGGTCGGACCGGCGGCACGGGTCGATCCGTCGGTCTATGTCGGCCCCTATGCGCGCGTCTATGGCGGCACGGTGACCGGGAATGCGCGGATCGAGGATCATGCGATCCTGATGTCCGGTGCGGTCGGCGACCGGGCACAACTGGCCGCGTTGACGACTCTGGGCGGCACGGCGACGGTGACCGGCACCGCCCGGATCGGCGGCGTGTTCGATACGATCACGGGCAACGGGTTCGCGCTGTCCGGGTCCGCCCAGTTGCTGGGCGATGTCCAGATCTACGGGGACAACCGACAGATCGGGGCGCCGCTCTTCACCGGCTTCGCGACCGGCGTCTATTACGGGATGATCCTCCAGACCGACGGAAACGATCCCGCCCGCGGCGCCCTGCGGACCGCGCCCGTGCCGGAGGTGACCGCAGTGCCCGACTATCGCTGGCGGTGAGCACGGGAAATGTCGCGCGACTAGGATTATGCTGCACCCGGGCCGTTCCGCCGATCAGCGTCGCCCGGTGTTTGGGCCCTGGCATCTCCCGGATCGGTTTGACGATGAACCGGTCTAGCTCTGACGCCCCGATCTTGACGATGTATTCGTAGGAAACGAGTCACCTGGGCACCCCTATCAACGTGTCGCACGGCGATGACGGCGGGCTGACGGCAGCACGGGGTACGTCGCTGGCGGTTTGAGCGAGCCGTTTTCGGCTGTTGCCTGCCGTGAAACGTCCGCGCCAGGCGCCGCTATCCCATGGCGGCACGGCGTTCGTGGAAGATGAGGCGGTCGATGTTGTAGGCGAGATTGGCGAGCCCGACCTTCACCCCGACGCGGGCGATGCCGACCCCCGGGGGCCCATCGGGCAGCGTGCGGGCCTTGGCGAACCTCAGCGTCCAGCGCGCATTGGTATCCTTCTGTGCCGCCTTGGCCGGCTCGTCCGGCCAGATCTCCGCAGCACTCCTGCCCGCCTGGATCGCTTCCCGTTCGGTCGCGGTGTTGCGCTGCTTGGGCGCAGCCACCAGCGTGGCATCGACGATATGTCCACCCATCGGCAGATACCCTCGCTCGCACAGGGATCGGTCAAAGGCGGTGAACAGCGCATCGATCGCCCCGATGAACGAGCGCCCGAAGTTAGGAAACATAAAGGATCGTCTGAACGTCAACTTCTGAATTAAATTGCACCATTGTAAGTAGGCGCCTGAGAGAAGTTCGATTTTGTAAAAGGTCGATCACGAAACATGTAACCGTAGTAAAAAAGACGTAGCCGACGGTGAAAAGCGCGGATGCGGTCTTGATAGGCGAACTGGGCGGCGAGATCGGTCCGGGCGAGCCGCGTCAGCAGTACCTGCGCGCCGACGGAGGGCAGGACCCAACCGAGCGCGTTCGCGGTCGCCGCACGCTGTTCGAGCCCGTTGCGGTAGGCCTCCACCCGCAGTGCCACGCTTTCGTCGCCATTCTGATGAAAGGCGAAATACCATTTATAGTGGAAGCCGGTCGGCAGCGGAGGCGAACCGGCCCATGCCGGGTTGCTGGCATAGAAGCGGCGCATGGTTTCTGTCAATCGGCGTCCAAAAAGGACCCCCTATCGGCGTGCAAAAGGGACTCCCTTCGTCGAGCAGCTTGACGGGTATGACGGGCGCACCGTTCGCACTGGTTGCGGCGTAGGG